>NZ_JBQVNM010000032.1:0-31152 GCF_052436175.1 Brevundimonas sp.
CCGTCACCGAAGCGGCTTCGCCCGCCGTGTCCCGGGCGGCGTCAGCCTCCACGCGCGCCTGGTCGGCCTCGGCTCTCGCCCGATCCGCCTCGGCGCGCGCGGCGTCGGCGTCCGCCCTGGCCGTCTCGGCGTTCACGCGCGCGGCGGCCTCGGGCAGGTCGGCCGCGAGCCGTGTCTCGAACCCGGCCAGAACCTGATCCACCGACTGTCCGTCCAGGCGGACCAGATGCAGCGAAACCTCGGCGCCGCGCGGGCCGGTGTAGTTGCAGACCAGACCGTCGCCGCTGGCCGAACCCTTGCGCGTCAGGGCGCCCAGGGTTTCGGGGCACTGGAGGGCGTCGACGACCCTCATCACCCCGGCCTCTTCGCCGGTGGTGCGGCTGGAGATGCGCACGCCGCCGTCGTCGCACCCAGTCAGGGCGACGGCGGAAACGGCGGAAATGAGCAGCAGGCGAAACATGACCGGTCCTCGTTAGAGCGAGATCGGTTCGAATGCGATCGCATTCGAACCCAGATCCTCGCTCCAGATTTCCATCCTGCGCCGACGCCGCCGGGATTCCAGTGAAATCGCGGTAATCGGCGTGACGAAACCTGTTCGGAACCGTGGCCTCAGCCGCCCGGACGGGCGCCCTCGCGGCGGCTGAGGAAGGCCAGACGCTCGAACAGGTGCACGTCCTGCTCGTTCTTCAGCAGGGCGCCGTGCAGGGGCGGGATCAGCTTGTTGGGAGCCTTTTCCCTCAGGGTCTCGGCGTCGATGTCCTCGACCAGCAACAGCTTCAGCCAGTCCAGCAGCTCCGATGTCGAGGGCTTCTTCTTCAGCCCCGGCGTCTCGCGGATGCCGTAGAAGGTCTTCAGCGCCTCCGACACCAGTCTCGGCTTGATGCCGGGGAAGTGGACCTCGACGATGGACTTCATCGTCTCCTCGTCCGGGAAGCGGATGTAGTGGAAGAAGCAGCGGCGCAGGAAGGCGTCGGGCAGTTCCTTCTCGTTGTTGGAGGTGATGACCACGACCGGCCGGATCTCGGCGCGGATCGTCTCGTCGATCTCCTGAACATAGAACTCCATCCGGTCCAGCTCCTGGAGCAGGTCGTTGGGAAACTCGATGTCGGCCTTGTCGATCTCGTCGATCAGCAGGACGGGTCGGACCGGGGAGGTGAAGGCCTCCCACAGCTTGCCCTACTTCAGATAGTTGCGGACGTCATGAACCCGCTCCTCGCCCAGCTGGCTGTCGCGCAGCCGGCTGACGGCGTCATACTCATAGAGGCCGTTATGGGCCTTGGTCGTGGACTTGACGTGCCAGGTGATCAGGGGTGCATCCAAGGCCTTGGCCATCTCATAGGCCAGGACCGTCTTGCCCGTGCCCGGCTCACCCTTGATCAACAGGGGCCGCTCCAGCGCCACGGCGGCGTTGACCGCGATCTTCAGGTCGTCGGTGGCGATGTAGTTCGAGGTTCCCTCGAACCGGTCGGTCGGCCGCGTCATTCCAGGCTCCGGTGGGTTGCACTTTACAACTGACCGAAATCCCTACCGGGCTCCGCGCCGCTTAACAACGATCACGAAGCGCCGGGGGCCAAGTCCGGGTCAGGTGATGCGTTTGACCGAAACCGGATCACTCGCGGGGAAGGTCTCTTCGACGCCCTCGTCCACGAGAGCCTCCTGACGGTCCTCGGCGTCCCGCTCGCGCTGACGCATATGGTCCGGCTTCCCCTTCAATTCCTCGGCCCGGCGGGCGTGGGGGGTGTCGCTGTCCTGGTCGCGCCTGGTGTTGGGGTCGGTCATGGGTTCAAATCCTGTCTTGTTCGGCGGATGAGGCCGGATCGGAGCCGTCCCCGTCCGGGCCGTAGCCGAGGTCGGCGATGTCGTCGTCCGAAAGGGTCTTGGCCTCCCAGTGGGCGGCGCTCGCCTGGGCGCCGCGGGCGTTCTCCATCAGGCCGGAATAGACCAGCTCGACCTCGTCCTCTGCCGATCGGGCGTCGGCCTCGTCGTCCAGCCGATTGATCCGTTCGCCATCCACGCCCAGCAGAGCGTCCGCCTCGGCCTCGATGCCGCCGGCGCCCAGTTGGTCCTCCAGATCCAGATCGTCCTCGTCGAAATCGTCTTCGTCGGCGTCCCCGTCGGCCTGGGTCACGTCCAGCACGCCGTCGGCTTCGTCGAGCAGCAGGTCGCCCTCCCCCTCGTCGTCGATGTGGGTTTCGTCGAAGGCCTCGGCTCCGGCCTGGTCGTCCCGTTCAAAATCCTGTTCGGGCATGGTCGCCTCCCTGTGTGAAGGCTCAACGGTCCGCGCACGCGCCGTGTTCCCTCGGGCCTTCCATCGGGGGCCGGCGACCGGTCACAACAGATGGTTAACCACGACTGTTTAATCTGTATCAGTCCCGAACCCGTATGGATGTGCGGCGGGCGCGAATGGAGGACCCGCCCCATGGCCCTGAAGCTGTCTCTGAAACCCGGAGAGAAGTTCGTCCTGAACGGCGCCGTCGTTCAGAACGGCGACCGGCGCGGGGTTCTGCTGCTGCAGAACAAGGCCTCCGTCCTTCGTGAGAAGGACATCATGCAGCCGGAGGACGTCACCACGCCCGCCAGCCGCATCTACTTCCCCGTGATGATGATGTATCTCGACGAAAGCTCGGCGCCCAAGATGTACGACGAGTTCGTGCTGAGGCTCAGCGAGTTCATGGGCGCCATCTCCAATCCCGCGATCCTGGCCGAATGCGTCGGGGTCTCCAAACACGTCCTGTCCCGCGAGTACTACAAGGCCCTGATGGGTGCGCGGAAACTGGTTGAATACGAAGAGCAAAGGCTGGGGCATGCACCACGCTTACAAACAGGCGGCGACGCGGACTGAATCTCCGCGCGAGACCGAATACCGCCTGTTCGGCCAGGTGACGCGCGCCCTGATGCATGCGTCGACGGTCGATCCGTCGGATCTCAAGACGCGGATCGACGCGATCGACTGGAACCGCCGCCTGTGGTCCACCCTAGCGACCGCCTGCCAGGACCCGGACAACGCCATGGCCCTGCCCGTGCGCGCCCAGATCGTGTCGTTGAGCCTGTTCGTGAACCGCCACTCGTCCGAGATCATGCGCGGCGACGACAACGACTTCGAGACCCTGATCGACATCAACCGGTCGATCATGCAGGGGCTGGCGGCGTAGTTCTTTTGTGGCGCTGACGCTCGGCTCGCGGAGCCTCGCTGCTTGAGCGCATTGTGATCTGGTCGCTGACGCGACGCGCCAACGCTCGCGACGCGGTCGCTCGCTGCTTGAGCGCATTGTGATCTGGTCGCTGACGCGACGCGCTAACGCTCGCGACGCGGTCGCTCGCTGCTTGAGCGCAAAGGGATATTCGCGGCGATCACGACATCGGGAGGGGGCCTTTCGCCCGGCCACGATCCGATCCACCTTCGACGTCCCTGTTCAACAGTCGAAAGGAGGTGATCCAGTGTCTCATTGTCATCCATCGCGTGCGGTTTCCGCGAGCCTGGGCCTCGGAGAGGTTCGGTCCTGACAATCGGGTGCGCTACGCCCTTCGGGCTGTTTGAGCGCCTTTCAGGCTGAGTTTGCGGTCCGGCCGTTCGCGGTCAGACAATGAGGGCCGTCGGAGCGATCCGGCGGCCCTTTTGCCTTTCCGGGGGCGGCTCATTCGTGTTGCGCTGCAACATTAATTGTCGCCGCCGAGGTTGCGGTCGTCGGCCGCACGGGGCATCTGGCCCGCATGGCCTCTTCCCAGACAGACACCGCACCTGTTTCTCCGGATAAGGTGAAAGGGCCGGGCTTCCCCGAGTTCGTCTGCATGATCGCCCTGATGATGGCGCTCAACGCCTTGGCGATCGATTCCATGCTGCCGGCCCTGCCCGACATCGGAAACGCTCTGGGCGTGGTCAACGAGAACAGCCGTCAATGGGTGGTCACCGCCTATCTGCTGGGCTTCGGCGCCGCCCAGATCATCTATGGCCCCCTGTCCGACCGGTTCGGGCGCAAGCGGGTGCTGCTGATCGGCGTCGGCGTCTATATCCTGTTTAGCCTGGTGGCGGCCTTCGCTCCGACCTTCGACACCCTGATCCTGGCGCGGATCGGTCAGGGGCTGGGATCGGCCGCGACCCGCGTTCTGGCGGTCTCCATCGTGCGCGACCGCTATCAGGGCCGGACCATGGCCCGGGTCATGTCGCTGAGCTTCCTGGTCTTCCTCGGCGTGCCGATCATCGCCCCGTCCCTGGGCCAGCTGATCCTTCTGGTCGCCGAATGGCGGGAGATCTTCGGCGTCCTGGCCTTCGCCGGCATCGCCCTGATGGTCTGGACCAGTCTGCGCCTGCCCGAGACCCTCCACCCCGAGGATCGCCTGCCAATCCAGCCCCTGCGCATCCTGGGCGCCTTTAAACAGGCCCTGACCAACCGACAGGCCATGGGCTACACCCTGGCCATGACGGCGATCACGGGCGCCCTGTTCGGCTTCATCAACTCGTCGCAGCAGATTTTCTTCGACGTGTTCAAGGCCCCGCACCTGTTCACCACCGTCTTCGCCCTGATCGCCGGCGGCATCGCCGTCGCCTCGGTGCTGAACGCGAAACTGGTCGAGCGTCTGGGGTCGCGGCTGATCGGCCATTCGGCCCTGCTGGGCTTCATCGCCTTCGGCGCACTCCACACCGTGGTCGTGCTGTCGGGCCACGAGACGATCTGGACCTTCGCCATGCTCCAGGCCGGCACCATGTTCTGCTTCGGGCTTCTGGCCGGTAATTTCGGCTCCATGGCCATGGAGCCCATGGGTCACATCGCCGGGACGGCGTCATCCGTTCAGGGCTTCATCTCCACCATCTGTGGTTCTCTCGCGGGGTTCGCCATTGGTCAGCAGTTCAATGGCAGCGCCGCCCCCATGGTGATCGGGGTGACGGTCATGGGTCTGCTCGCCCTGTGCGCGGTCCTCTTCGCCGAGCGCGGCCGTCTGTTCGTGGCGAAGCACCGGCCGGCGGTCGCCCCCGCCGCCTGACCCAGCCTCGCGACCTGGCCGCCTGATCGCCCGCTCTTGATTTCTGCGGCGGCGGGGTGCTGTCTCACCGCCCTGACCCGCAGAAGTGTTCGGAGCGTTGAATGACCCGCAGCCGCCTCTCTCTCGCCGCCCTACTGGCCGCGACCGTCTCCCTCGGCGCCCTGGCCGCCTGCGACCAGATGGGGGCGAAGGATCCGAAGTCGGACATGCCGCCCCTGCCCGCCTCGGCCACGGCGCCCATCGCCGCCTATCCGCAGGATGTCCACTCCTACGCCCAGCCCCAGGTCGCCCGGGTCAAGCATGTCGCCCTCGATCTCGTCGCCGACTTCAACGCCAAGACCCTGTCGGGCACCGCGACCCTGGACGTCACCGGCGAGCCGGGCGCGACGACCCTGGTGCTCGACACCCGCGACCTCGATATCCGCGCCGTCCGCGACGATAAGGGCGCGGCCCTGCCGTTCCAGCTCGGCGCGTCCGACCCGATCCTGGGTCAGGCCCTGACCATCACCACCCCGGCCTTCGTCGCCGGAAAGGTGCAGAAGATCGTCGTCGACTATTCGACCCGTCCGACGGCCGCCGCCCTGCAGTGGCTGACCCCGGCCCAGACGGCGGGCGGCAAGCTGCCCTTCCTGTTCAGCCAGGGCCAGGCCATCCTGACCCGCACCTGGATCCCGACCCAGGACAGCCCCGGCATCCGCCAGACCTATTCCGCCCGCATCGTCACGCCGGACACGCTCAAGGCCGTGATGAGCGCCGAAATGCTGACGCCCGAGGGCGAAAGCGCCGGTCAGGGCCAGAAGGCCTGGCGCTTCCGCATGACCAATCCGGTCCCGCCCTATCTGATCGCCATCGGCGTGGGCGACCTGGCCTTCGCCTCCGAGGACGGCCGCACCGGCGTCTGGACCGAGCCCGGCCGCCTCGCCGCCGCCAAGGCCGAGTTCGCCGAGGTCGGCCAGATGGTCACGGCCGCCGAGGGTCTCTACGGCCCCTATGCCTGGGGCCGCTACGACCTCTTGATCCTGCCGCCCTCCTTCCCGTTCGGCGGGATGGAGAACCCGCGCCTGACCTTCGCCACCCCGACGGTGGTGGCGGGCGACAAGTCGCTGGTCAGCCTGGTCGCCCACGAACTGGCCCACTCCTGGTCCGGCAATCTGGTGACCAACGCCACCTGGAACGACTTCTGGCTGAACGAGGGCTTCACCACCTACTTCCAGAACCGGATCATGGAGGCGGTCTACGGCGCAGACCGGGCCCAGCAGGAGCGGGTTCTGGGCTGGGATTCGCTGCAATCCGAACTCAAGGCCCTGCCCGCCGCCGACACCCGGCTGCACCTCGACCTCAAGGGGCGCGATCCCGACGAGGGCATGACCGACATCGCCTATGAGAAGGGCGCGGCCTTCCTCGAGACCATCGAACGCATCGTCGGCCGCCCGGCCTTCGACGTCTGGCTGAAGGGCTATTTCCAGCGCAACGCCTTCCGGCCGATGACCACCGACCTGTTCCTCCAGGACATCCGCGCCAATCTGGTCAAGGGCGACGCGGCCCTGGAACAGCGGCTGATGCTGGACCAGTGGGTCTATCAGCCCGGCCTGCCGTCCAATGCCGTGGCCCCGACCTCGCAGGCCTTCGACCAGGTGGACAACGCCGCCAAGGCCTTCTTCGCCGATCGCGGCCCCGCCTCCGCCATCCCGTGGAGCGGCTGGAACACCCAGCAGCGCCAGCGTTTCCTGAACTGGCGTCCGGCCAATCTGAGGGACGGCGCCGACTGGTTGACGACCCAGCAGCTGGACGACCTGCAGAAGACCCTGAACCTGAACGCCCAGGGGAACGCCGAGGTCCTCTTCTCCTGGCTTCAGGTGGCGGTCGCCCATCGCTATCAGCCCGCCGTCCCGGCGCTGGAGACCTTCCTGACCTCCATGGGCCGTCGCAAGTTCGTCCTGCCCCTGTTCGCCAGCCTGTGGGCCGAGGGCGACTGGGGCCGGCCGATCGCCACCCGCATCTACGCCCGCGCCCGCCCCGGCTATCACGCCGTAACGGTCAACTCGGTGGACGCCCTGGTCGGCAAGCCGGCCGGCGCATGAGGGCCGCCCTCCTCGCCGGCGCCGCCTTCGTCCTGATCGCGGCGCCGGGCGTCGGCCGGGCCCAGAGCCTGATCCTCCACGGCGGGACGATCCACACCGGCGTGGACGGCGCCCCGCCCGCCGAGATGGTCGTCGTCCGCGACGGCCGCATCGCCTATGTGGGCCCCAACCGCCCGACGGAGACGCGGGACGACGACGTCGTCGTGGATCTGAAGGGCGCGACCCTGTTTCCCGGCTTTACCGACGGCCACGCCCATCTGGACGGCATCGGCTGGCGCGAACTGACCCTGAACCTCGAAGGCTCCGCCTCCATCGCCGAGGCCATGAAGCGGCTGTCGGACTGGGCCGCCGCCCATCCCGAGGGCGTCATCGTCGGCCGCGGATGGATCGAGACCCATTGGCCCGAGGCGCGCTTTCTGACCGCCGCCGATCTCGACGCCGCCGCCCCGGGGCGGATCGTCCTGCTGACCCGGGCCGACGGCCATGCGGTGACCGTCTCGTCCGCCGCCCTCACCGCCGCCCGGATCGACGCCTCGACCCCCGCCCCGGCCGGCGGACGCATCGACAAGACGCCTGATGGCCGCCCCAACGGCTTCTTCGTCGACGCCGCCATGAGCCTGGTCGAGACCCTCGCCCCCCAGGCCGATCCTGAGGCCCTTCGCGACGCCTATCGCGCCGGCTTCCGGGTCGAGGCTGCCTATGGCTGGACCGGCCTGCATTTCATGAGCGCGCCGTGGAAGGACGTGCCCCTGCTGGAACAGATGGCCGAGGCGGGCGAGGCGCCGCTGCGCGTCTACAACAACATCACCCCCGACGGCGCCCGGGCCCTGATCGAGGGCGGCGCGCGCAGCGTGGCCGACGGCCGGGTCATCACTCGCGCGATCAAATTCTACGCTGACGGCGCGCTCGGGTCGCGCGGCGCGGCCCTGTTCGATCCCTATTCGGACGACCCGCACAATCGCGGCCTGATGCTGACCACCGAGGCCGAGGTCCTGCCTCTCTATGAGGACGCCCTGCGCAAGGGGATCCAGGTCACCACCCACGCCATCGGCGACCGGGGAAACTCAGAGGTTCTGGACTGGTATCTGCACGCCATGATGGAGGTCCAGCCGGAACAGCGCGCCGTCCGCGATCCGCGCTGGCGCATCGAGCACGCCCAGATCGTGCGGCCGCGCGACGAGATGTTGTTCGCCGGCCTGGGCGTCATTCCCTCCATGCAGCCCAGCCATGCCATCGGCGACCTGCATTTCGCGCCCGCCCGCCTCGGCGACGCCCGGCTGGACGGCGCTTATGCCTGGCGGGATTTCGTGGAACTGGGCCTGCCGGTGGTCGGCGGATCGGACGCCCCGGTCGAGCGGGGCGCGCCACTGATCGAATTCTACGCCGCCGTCGCCCGCCGCGACCTGAACGGCTTCCAGGGTTTCGACTGGCGGCCGATGCAGGCGGTGTCGCGCGAGACGGCCCTGAAGATGTTCACCCTCTGGCCGGCCTACGCCAGCTTCCGCGAGGACGAACTGGGCACGATCGAGGTCGGCAAGCGCGCCGATTTCACCGCCTTCGACATCGACCTGATGACCGCGCCCGAAGCCGACATCCCCAAGGGCCGGGCGGTGCTGACCGTGGTGGACGGCGTGGTGGTGTTCGAAGCGGAGCCTGCCGGTTAGGCGGCGTTCCAGGCCTCGGCGATATTGGGCGACGGCACGAAGCTGGCCGGGCGGCCGGACTTGGGCGGCGGGTCGCTGATGCCCTCCTCAATGAACCGCATCGCCGAGGTCAGGCCGATGTGGGAGAAGGGCTTGGCGATCACCCCGTGCGCCCCGGCGAAATCGACCGGGATAGCGGCGGGATTGGCCGTGATGAAAACGATCGCCGTATCGGGCCAGTGTCGGCGGATGAAGTGGCTGACCTCCAGTCCATTCGACCCGTCCGCCAGGTTCATGTCCACAAAGGCGATGTCGGGTGCCGTCAGAGCACCCAGGGCCTCGACGTCGGACAGGGACATGGCTTCGCCCACGACCGTGTGACCGCAGTCCGTCACCATGGCCTCGAGGTCCAGGGCCAGGAGCGCCTCATCCTCCACGATCAGGACAGTGAAGGGCGGCTGGGGACGGACCATCTAGTCTTCCACTTCGAAAGCGATGACGGCCCGGGTTCCGGGGTTCGCAGGCAGCCAGAGCGTCTCGGCCGCCGCCTGTTTTGACAGCCGCCCGATCAGCTTGCGACCGAGACCCGAGCGGTCCTCGAGCGGGAAGCCGGGGCCATCGTCCTCGATGACGATCTCGGCCCGGCCGCCGCGCGATTTGGCGGACACCTGGAGCCGCCCCGGCCGACCGTCGGCATAGGCGTGTTTCACGGCGTTGGTCAGCAGCTCATTGATCACCAGGCCGATGGCCGAGGCATGGGCCGAGGGGACCTCGATCGGTTCGATGTCCTTGATCACGTCGATATTCGTGCGGCCCGTGGCCCCGATGACGTCCTCGGTCAGGGTCTCGGTCAGGGCGCCGACGTCGAAACGGGTGATGTCCTCGGACTGGTAGAGGCGGCGATGCACGGTCGCCAGGGCGTCCACCCGCTCCAGCATGGAATCCAGGGTCGCCCGCAGCGCGGGATCCGGAATGGCGCGCGCCTGGAGCCGAAGCAGGGAGCCGATCATGGTCAGGTTGTTCTTCACCCGGTGGTCGACCTCGTGAAGCAGGACGGTCTTGACCGCCAGGGCCGCCTCGAGATCCTTGGTCCGCGCCGCGACCTCCCGTTCGACATGGGACTTCTCGCGCGACACCGTTTCATGCGCCTCGATGCGATCCGACACGTCGAGTTGCGAGGCGAAGAAGAACTCGACCTGGCCGTCCTTGTTGCGCACAGGGCTGAGATAGAGGGCGTTCCAGAACGTCTCGCCGTCCTTGCGATAGTTGAGGATGTCGATCTGAAGATCGCGCTCGGCGTCGATCGCCTCGCGAATTTCGACGACCGTGCGGGGGTCCGTCAGGGGCCCTTGGAGGAACCGGCAGTTGCGCCCGATGATCTCTTCCCGGTCATAGCCGGTCAGCTTCTGAAAGGCGGCGTTGGCGAAGACGATGGGATTGTCGGGCTGCCGGGGGTCGGTGATGACCATCGCCATCCGCGTCCCGCGAATGGCGGCGGCGAACGGGTCGCCCCGACCCCGCTCGTGATCGATATCCCCCGTGAGATGCCAATCGTCCTGCTGCTTCACGCGCTCGCTCCGGTCTAGGGCGATCGCCGCCCTGCACCGAGACCGAACGTGACCTTGGCCATATCCGTTCCACCCGCTCAGACTCCGTAGCGTCCGTCCAGCCTGACATTCCGGGCGCTTTCGGCCGGCCGGGCCAGGTGTTCTGAAGCGTCTCAGGCCCGCCCCGACTGGCTCGACAACCAGGCAGCGTCCACGCCGAGGCCCTTGAGCGCCCGGCTCCATTTGGTGTCGTGGTCGCGGTCGAAGATGACGTCCAGGTCGGGATCGGCCGTCAGCCAGACATTGTCGCCGAGCTCTTCCTCCAGCTGCCCCTCGCCCCATCCGGCATAGCCGAGGTGAAGGACCGAGCGGCGCGGGCCCGCCACAGCGTCGGTCATGGCCAGAAGCGCGTCCTTGGTCGCCGTCATCGCCAGTCCCTCGGCGAAGGGCAGGCTGGCGTCGGCGCTCATCCAGTCGTCGGTGTGCAGAACGAAGCCCCGCTCGCGATCCACGGGTCCGCCGGCCATGACCGGCCGACCGATGGCGCTGTCGGGCGCGGGGATATCCAGCTTCGACAGGACCGACTTCAGATCCACCGCAGGGGTCGGCTGGTCGAGCCGCAATCCCATCGCATGCTCGGGTTCGTGCACGCAGACCAGGATCACCGCATGCTCGAACCGGGGGTCGCCGATGCCGGGCATGGCCACCAGCAGCCGCCCGACGAGGGATTGAAACGGGTTCATGGCTGGATGATCGGTGCGACGGGGCGGAATGGCAAGACGCCGTCCCGTCGCAAGGCCGTGTGCGCCGCCGGATAATCGCTCTTGGCGGTTGAACCGCCTGCGCCTATCTGCGCTGGGATAGACATCAATCTCAGGAAGAGCGTCATGACCATCCAGATCGGCGACAAGATCCCGGCCGCCACCCTCGCCGCAGCCACGGCCGACGGCCCCAAGCCGATCAGCACTGACGATATCTTCGCGGGCAAGACCGTGGCCCTGTTCGCCGTTCCCGGCGCCTTCACCCCGACCTGCTCGGCCCGCCACCTGCCCGGCTATGTCGACAACGGCGCGGCGTTGAAGGCCAAGGGCGTGGACACGATCGCCTGCCTGTCGGTCAACGACGCCTTTGTCATGGGCGCCTGGAAGAAGTCGACCGAAGGCGCCGACGACATCCTGTTCCTGGCCGATGGGTCGGGCGACCTGACCAAGGCGCTGGGCTTGACGCTGGACGCCACCGGCTTCGGCATGGGCGAGCGTTCGCAACGCTATTCCATGCTGGTCAAGGACGGCGTCGTCACCGAGCTGAACATCGAACAGGGCGGCGAGTTCAAGGTCTCCTCCGCCGAGCACCTGCTGGCGCAGCTCTAGGCAGCAAGAGCGCTAACGCTCGGCTCGCGGAGCCTCGCTGTTCGAGCGCGTTTTGGGCGCTAACGCTTGCGACGCGGTCGCTCGCTGCTTGAGCGCATTTTTTGGCGATACCGCTCGCGACGCGGTCGCTCGCTACTTGAGCGCATCCCGGGTCGTGTTGGCTAAGGGGAGCCCGTGACCACCGACGTCTTTTCCGTCGAGAAGCGCAGCGCCGTCATGCGGCGGGTGCGTGGGCGGGACACGACGCCGGAGCTAAGGGTGCGCCGCATCCTGCGCGAGGCGGGGATCGGGTACCGGCTGGGCGGCTGCGGCCTGCCCGGCCGACCCGATCTGGTGATGAAGGGCCGTCGCATCGCACTGTTCGTGCACGGCTGTTTCTGGCACGGCCACGACTGTGCGCGAGGCGCGCGCAAGCCCAAGGCCAACGCCGACTACTGGATCGCCAAGGTCGATCGAAACCGCGCCCGCGACGCCCGCACCTCGGCGGAATTGACAGAATCGGGCTGGGCGGTTGTCACGGTTTGGGAATGCGGGATGAAGTCCGACGATTTCGCCCGCGACCTCGTTCAAATGATCCTTGAAGCCCCGCCTCAGGCAGCGGCGACCTCGGCCTCGTCGGCTTCGCCTGACAGGACGTACTGAAGCGCACCCAACAGGGCCGAGGGGGTTAGGGGCTTGGAGACGAAATAGGTCATGCCGGCCGCCATACAGGCGGCGATGTCGTCCTCGCCCGTGTCAGCCGTCACCGCGATGACCGGAACCCCCGCGTTCGGTCCGCCGCCCGCGCGCAGGCGCCGCGTCGTCTCGCGCCCGTCCAGTTCGGGCATCCGCACATCCATGAAGATGACGTCGAAGGCCTGGGTCTGGCAGAGGTTCAGGGCGGCCATGCCGTCGGCCGCCGCCGCGATCTCGCAGCCCAGGGGCGCGAGGATCAGCTCCACCGCGCGTCTGTTGATGTCGTGATCGTCGACGACCAGGGCGCGCAGCGGACGGCCCTGCTCATCGCCGCCCTCATCGGTCTCGACGTCGTTGGCCTGAAGCGCGGACGCGACTTTCGTCGCCTCAACGGGCGAAGCCGGCGCATGGGCAGGCATGTCCGGGGATGCGGTTTCGATCCGACCGACGGGGCCCAGGGCCCGCGCCACGTCGGCCCGCGACTGGGCGTCCAGGGCCGTGCTGCGCACCGTGGCGTCCAGCGCCGGCGCGAAGACCACCGACACAGTGAAGACGGCGCCGTGGCCAGGCTGGCTGCGCGCCACCAGGCGGCCGCCCATGAGCTGGACCAGGTTTCGGCTGATGCTGAGGCCGAGGCCCGAGCCGCCGTGCCGGGCGCTGACCCCCTCCTCGGTCTGATCGAAGGGATTGAACAGCCGGGCCAGTTGAGCGGGCTTCATCCCGGGACCGGTGTCGGCCACCTCGATCAGCACCGCGTGACCCTGGGGCTCCTCGGCCCAGGCGCGCAGCTTCAGGGTGATCGAGCCCTGGTCCGTGAACTTGACCGCGTTGGAAATCAGGTTGTTCAGCACCTGACGCAGGCGCATGGCGTCGCCGCGCACCATGGCGGGCATCTGATGGGCGCCCTCGATGCGGAAGGAAAGACCCTTGGACCGGATCGGGCCTGTCCACAGCCGCATGGTCTGGGCCAGCAGGGCCCGCAGGTTGAAGTCCGCCGCCTCGACGGCCATGCCGCCCGCCTCGAGCCGGGAATGGTCGAGCAGGTCGTCCAGCAGGGCCTTCATCATCAGGCCCGCATCGGTGATCAGGGCCGCCTGGTTTCGGGCGCCGCCGTCCATCCGGCTTTGATCCAGTTCGGCCGCGCCCGTCAGGATGGCGCCGATCGGCGTCCTCAGATCATGGGCGACGGCGGCCAGATAGGCGGAGCGGCGGGCGGCGTCCCGCTCGGCGAACTGCAGGCGCTGGTCGGTCTCGGCGCGATTGCGCAGCTCCCGGCTGCGCGACACGGTCAACCTCTGCCAGCTGACCAGGCAGTAGATGGCGAAGACCACGATCGCGGCGGCGGTCGTCGCCACCAGGGCCTTCGGCGCCCCCAGCGACGCCATGAACCAGGGGGTTGAGCCGAGGAGCAGGAACTCCGGCGTCACCGTGCAGATCAGCACCCGCGCCGAGGAGGGGGCGTTGATCGTGGAATAGAGAATGGCCGCGCAGAGCATGACCGTCGCCGCCAGTCCGCCCATCGGACCGCCCGCCATCCACAGCGGGATCGCCGGCAGGCAGTAGAGGGCGGTGTTCAGGGCCAGGATCACGCAGCCCAGCAGGCTACGCCCCCCGCCCATGGGACGCGACGGCTTGGCGGTGACCGGACGGAACACCCAGATCTCGATCAGCTGGATCGCCACATAGGCGACCGCCCAGCCCAGGCTGAACCCGGCGCCGAGAATCGGGCTGACGATCATGCCGGTCGCCAGGCCGACGCCGACGCGTTGCACGGCGGTCTCGCGGCGGTTGCGAACCGCCTCGTTCCAATCCGTTGCAACAGTCCTGGTGGTGTTAGGCATGCGGCTCCCTGCGTCGGGCGACGCGCGTATTGGAACGCCGTCACGACGGGGCCCACTATCGGGAAGTTAGACTAACGCCGCGTCAACGGCCGGTCGAAACGGCTTCGGAAACCGTGGAAAACCCTTCGGCCCTCAGCCTCGCCGCCAGATCGCGCTTGATCGCCGCGACCAGTCCCGGACCCTCGTAGATCAGGGCCGAATAGACCTGGATCGCGCTGGCTCCGGCGCGAATGCGGGCCCAGGCGTCGGCGCCCGAGGCGATACCGCCCACGGCGATCAGGGGCAGACGCCCCTCCGACGCCGTCGCCGCGTGGATCAGGGCGTTCTGGGCCAGATCGCGAAGCGGCGCCCCCGACAGGCCGCCCGCCTCCCCCGCCAGACCCGACTTCAGGCTCGCGGGCCGCTCCAGCGTGGTGTTGGAGACGATCAGGCCGTCGATGCGGTGCGCCAGGGCGGCCTCCACGATCATGACGATCTCGGCCTCGCTCAGATCCGGGGCGATCTTGAGGAAGACGGGTTGCGGCCCCGACCGCGCCTCGGCCACCCGGCCAAGCAGGTCGTCCAGAGCCGCCCGGCCCTGCAGGGCGCGCAGGCCCGGGGTGTTGGGCGAGGAGATATTGACGGTGAAATAGTCGGCGCGACCCGCCAGCCGCTTCAGCCCCAGAACATAGTCGGCCGCCCGATCTTCGGTGTCCTTGTTGGCGCCCAGGTTTCCGCCGACGACCATGTGTCGCGGCCGGGCGTCGAGGCGGGCGGCGAAGGCCTCAAGCCCGTCGTTGTTGAAGCCCATCCGGTTGATGATGGCCCGGTCTTCGCTGAGCCTGAACAGGCGGGGCTTCGGATTTCCCGCCTGAGGCAGGGGCGTCACCGAGCCGCACTCGACGAAGCCGAACCCGAGACGAGACAGGCCGCGCAGGGCCTCGCCGTTCTTGTCCAGCCCGGCCGCCAGCCCGACCGGATTGGGCAGATCCAGACCCGCCACTGTCGTCCTGAGGATCGGATCGTCGGCCGGCGGTTTCGGCAGGGGCAGGGTCGCCAGGGCCCGGATGGCCAGCCGATGCGCCGTTTCCGGCTCCACCTGACGCAGCAGGACCGCGCCGATGTCCGACATCAGGCTCACGACAGGACTGGACCCAGGGTCATCACGCCATCGGCCGCCACCGACATCGTCCGCCGCGCCGTCACGGCCGACACCGGCAGGGGGCCGTAGATGTGGGGGAACAGGGCGCCGCCGCGCGACGGCTCCCACACCACCCCCTCGACCCGGGCCAGATCGACGGTCAGCAGCAGCAGGCCCGACTGACCGGCATAGTGACGCGCCGCCGTGCCGCTCAGCTGTTCAACCGTGGACAGGTGGATGTAGCCGTCCTTGAGATCGACGGCGGACCCTTCATAGGCGCCCAGAGCCTCGGCCGCCGCCCATTCGGTCTCGGCCACGATCTTGAAGGCGTCTCCGGCGGCCATGGCGTCACTCGTCCCCGAAGGCGGCGCCGCCGACCGACTGGGGCGTGAACCAGCCGTCATAGGCGCAGCGCCCGGCCACATCGACCTCGAACACCGCGGCAGCCGCCGTCGGGAATCCCCCGGCCATCCGGTCCAGGATCGAGGGCGAGGCCGCGCTTTCGACCAGATAGTCGTAGGCCAGCATGTGGACGCCGGGGTTGTGCGCCAGCAGCAACAGACACCCCGCCTCCTCCTCGGCCCGCTCGACATGGCCGCGCAGGACGTCGGCGGGCGCGTTGTAGAGGGCCGGCTCCAGCCGCACCTCGACATCGCCGAACGCCTCCTGAACCAGCTCCCAGGTCTCGCGCGTGCGGGTCGCGGTCGAGACCAGGGTCAGGTCGGGACGCAGACCCCTGGACGCCAGGGTGCGGCCGATCAGCAGGGCCTCCTCACGGCCCCGCGCGGCCAGACGGCGGTCGCGGTCCAGGCCCGTGGGCGCGGCGCTTTCGGCCTGGGCGTGTCGCATCAGGATCAGTCGGTGCATGGCTCGCCGTTTACTGAGGTTCGCACCGCCCGGCCAGAGCCGATCAGGCGGGATCGCCGTTTCGAAGGACCGGATCGACGGTCCGGCCGACGGGCTGGGGCGCCAGTTCGGCCGGCACGCGCACGCGCTGGGCCGAGCCGGATGGGCGAATGCGGGCATAGGCCTGGCGCGAGGCCTCCAGCAGGATGACCCCGGCCGCGCCCGGCGCGATCAGGCCGCCGATCCTTTCGATCCCGTCCGCCATGCCGATCAACGGTCGCCAGGGCGGGGTGTAGAGGGTCTGGGACCAGGCCGTCGGCTCCAGTCCGACCTGACGCACCAGCCGCTCCATCTGGCCGCGCGTGAAGGGCCGGCCATGGCCGAAGGGGGTCGCCTCGGCCCGCGCCCACATCCCGCCCCGGGCCGCCGCCGCCAGGATGATCCGCCCGGCCGGCGCGAGGGCGCGGACGGCCTCGGTCAGCAGCACCGCCGGATCGTCGGCCTCCTCCAGCGCATGGATCAAGAGGATGCGGTCGAAGGCCCCGGCCGCGAAGGGCAGGCGTCCGTCGTCGACCAGAAGGCTGCGGTTGCGACCGACCGAGGGCCAGGTCTCCACCCCCTGACCGCCCGGCATGGCCGCCACGACGCGCCGCGCCCCGACGAAGGCGTCCAGCCACGGGGTGGGATAGCCGACGCCCAGGACGTCGCAGTTCGTCGCCTCGCCCCAGGCGTCGTCCAGCCGACGCGCCACCAGCCGACGCACCAGGGCGCCGGTCGGCTCGCCATAGAAGGCGCGAAGATCCTCGATGCCGCGTCTCATGTCAGTCACTATAGGGAGGAAGTCGCCGCCTGTCGCTTGGACCGACATCATCTGGAGCCGCCATGTCGATCACCGTTCATCTGTTCCCCTGCCTGACCGATAACTACGGCTTCCTGATCCGTGACGAGGCCACGGGCATGACGGCGGCGGTCGACACCCCGGACGGCGAACGGATTCTGGCCGAGTTGGCGACCCTCGGCTGGGGGCGGCTGGACCTGATCATGAACACCCACTGGCACCCGGACCATACCCAGGGCAACGCCGCGATCCAGGCGGCGACCGGCAGCGAGATCGTCGGCCCTGAAGAGGTGCGTCGCGCGGCGCCTCTGGACCGCGTGGTGACGGACAGCGAGAGCGTGGCGCTCGGCGAGACCGTCTTCGAGGTCACCCATACCCCCGGCCACACCCTGGGCCATGTCGTCTTCCGGTCGGCGGCGGACGATGTCGCCTTCGTCGGCGACACCCTGTTTCCGCTGGGCTGCGGGCGGCTGTTCGAGGGAACGCCGGAGCAGATGTGGGACAGCCTGCAGAAGATCGCCGCCTGGCCGGACGCCACTGTCCTCTACGGCGCCCACGAATACACGGCGGCCAACGCCCGCTTCGCCTTGAGCCTGGACGACCGGCCGGAGATGGCGGCCCATGCGGCGGACATCTTCGCCCGCCGCGAACGCGACGAGCCGACCGAACCCACGGTCCTGTCGATCGAGAAGCGGTTCAATCCCTTCCTGCGGGCCGCCGACGCCGCCGACTTCGCCGCCCGTCGCGCCGCCAAGGACGGCTTCAAGGGCTGAGCCGGATCAGTCGCTGGCGACGGCCCGGATGATCACGGCCGAGGACGGCCGGCCCGAAAGCCCGCGCCCGGGACGCACGGTGACCCTGAGATCGCCGCGCTGGAAGGTCACACCGGGATTGCGCCCCTCGATGATGGTGACGGTGCGCAGGGTCGCCAGTCGCGTCCGCAGAGGCGGCGACGAGGCCATGCGGATCACAGCCTCGGTGGTGACCAGCAGGGCGTCGACGCACAGGGCCTCGTCCTCTTCGCCGTCCAGTTGGACCACCACGGTCCGGCCCAGGCTTCGGCTCAACAGGGCCGAGCGCTGGATCATCAGATTGGCCAGAGCGACCGGGCCCATGACCGGCGCGGCCAGGGCTGAGGCCGATCCGCTCAGCGAGGCCGGACTGCCGCCGGGCGCGCGCACCGAGAACAGGGTCATGCCTCCGTCGGGCGTGACGCGCAGGATCTGATCCCCGGCGTCGTTGCGATAGATGATGTCCCCCCGCGGCGCCGGAAACGGGCGCAGGGCCCAGGTCTCCGCGCGGCTTTCGAACCGGAACAGGGCGCGCGGCCCGGAGCGGTCGAAGACGAAAGCCTCGCCGCTTTCAGACACATAGCGGCCCGTGGGCGGCAGGGTGCGGGTCGGCCGCACGTTCAGGCCGCGCGACTGCTCGGCCTGGGCGTTGCTGCGCGCCTGGAACAGGGCCAAGGCGTCGGCGCCCGAGGGGATCAGGGCGAAACCGCACGACAGGACGCCCGCCGCGACGACAAACGCCGCCGTCGGCGAAATCGGCCTCCCCGCCGTCTCGACCCTGAACCTCGATGTCATGGTCTCAGGGTAGCAATCCCACCCCGGCGGATTTTGGGCGAACCGGCGTCAACCGACCAGATACTGACCGCCGTTCAGGCTGAGGGTGCAGCCTGTGACATATCCGGCACGCTCGCCGCACAGCCAGGACACCATGTCGGCGATCTCCTCGCCCTTGCCCAGGCGGCCGACCGGGATCTGGGCGATGATGGAGTCCAGCACCTTCTGGTCCATGGCGCCGACCATCTCGGTGTCGATATAGCCCGGCGCGATGCAGTTGACGGTGACACCCTTCCTCGCATTCTCCAGCGCCAGGGCCTTGGTGAAGCCGATCATCCCGGCCTTGGCGGCGGAATAGTTGGCCTGACCGACCTGACCCTTCTGGCCGTTGATGGAGGAGATGTTGACGATCCGGCCGTGGCCGCGATCGCGCATGCCGTTGATGACCTGGCGCGTCATGTTGAAGACGCTGTCCATATTGACGCGGATGACGTCGGACCACTGGTCATGGCTCATCTTGTGGAAGAAGCCGTCGCGGGTGATGCCGGCGTTGTTGATCAGGATGTCGATGGGGCCCAGCGCCGCCTCGACCTCAGCGACCGCGCGGGCGCAGTCATCGAACGAGCCGACATTGCCCTTGACCACCATGACGCCCAGCTCCTTGGCCGTCGCCTCGGCGGCCTCGACATTGCCGGAATAGCCGGCGGCGACCGCCATGCCGTCTTCCTTGAGCCGCTGGACGATGGCCCTGCCGATGCCTCGGGTGCCGCCGGTGACGAATGCTACGCGCGCCATGCCTGTTTCCTTGTCCCTGTTGGACCCCGTCTCAGTGCGGAGCCTTCCCCCACAGGTCTAACCCGACAATCTGCGCGCGAACACCCGCTGTTACGCAGCTTTATCCAACTTCGAGACGTCGATGACGAACCGATAGCGCACGTCGGACTTCTCCAGACGCGCATAGGCCTCGTTGATCTGGTCGGGGGCGATCACCTCGATGTCGGAAGCGATGCCGTGCTCGGCGCAGAAGTCCAGCATCTCCTGGGTCTCGCGAATGCCGCCGATCAGGGAACCGGCGACCGAGCGCCTGCGCCACAGCAGGGGCATGGCGAAGACCGGCAGGGCCTCGGTCGTCAGCCCCAGCATGACCATGGTCCCGTCGTGGGCCAGCAGCTGCAAATGGCCGGCGATCTCGTGCGTCGCCGAGACGGTGTTGATGATCAGGTCGAAGCTTTCGGCCGCCGCCTTCATCGCCGCCTTGTCGGAGTTGATGAGGAAGTGCCTGGCGCCCATCCGCTCGGCGTCGGCCTTCTTGCGGTCCGAGGTCGACAGGACGGTGACCTCCGCCCCCATCGCGGCCGCCTGTTTGACGGCCATGTGGCCGAGGCCGCCCAGACCGATCACGGCCACCTTCGACCCCGGCTTGATGTTCCAGTGCTTCAGCGGCGAATAGGTGGTGATGCCCGCACACAGCAGGGGGGCGGCGGCGTCCAGCGGGATGGAATCCGGGATGGTGACCACGAAGGCCTGATCCACGACGATCTTGTCGGCATAGCCGCCCTGGGTGATCGGCTCGCCCGACTTGTCCGCATGTTTGTCGGGCGCGCCATAGGTGCCGGTGAAACCGGGCACGCAATACTGCTCGTTGCCGGCCCGGCAGGGGGCGCAGGTGCGGCAGCTGTCGACCATGCAGCCGACCCCGACCCGGTCGCCGACCTTGAAGCGGGTGACGTTCTCGCCCACCGCCGTCACCAGCCCCGCGATCTCGTGGCCCGGCACCAGCGGATAGACGCTGTTGCCCAGATCGTTCTTCACGATGTGCAGGTCCGAGTGACAGATGCCCGCGAAATGGATGTCGATCGCCACATCGTCCGGCAGGGGATCGCGCCGGGTGAAGCTGTAGGGCGCCAACGGCGAGGACGAATCCGTGGCGGCGAAGGCACGGGCGGCGATGGGCATGGCGATGTCCTTGGGATGCGGCGACCTCGTTCAGATGTGGCGGCGACAGCCTGGCCGCAAGTCGCCGGGGCTATTTCAACTTCTCGATCAAGGCCTGGGCCGCCGCCGGATTGCGCACCTTCGCGCCCGAGATGAAGTAGGCGAAGACGTCGCCGCGCTTCGCCCAGACCTTCGTCTGATCCGCGACGGCGTCCAGCTCGGCCGAGGTCATCCCCGTCGGTTCGTCCTCGCGGCTCGACATCAGCCGGGCGTAGGTGAAGTCGGCCGTCGGCTGGTCGATGCGCGGCCAGGTCGGCGACTCGTCGTCCACGGCATAGACGATGGCCGCGCCGTATTTCGCCGCCAGATCATAGAAGGCCTGGGTCTCGAACGTTGGGCTGCGCACCTCCAGGGCGTGGCGCAGGCGCACCCCGTCCTTCTCGGCCGGCAACAGTTTCAGGAAGCCTTCGAAGTCAACCGGGTCGAATTTCTTGGTGGCCATGAACTGCCAGTTGATCGGCCCCAGCTTGGGCCCCAGGGCCGTCAGCCCCTGATCGAGGAATCGGCCCACGCTCTCGCCCGCCTCGGCCAGCACCTTGCGGTTGGTGCAGAAGCGGCTGGCCTTGACCGAAAAGACGAAGTCCTCGGGCGTCTCGTCGCGCCACTTCATCCAGGTGTCGATCTTGAACCCGGAATAGTAGGTGCCGTTGATCTCGATCGAGGTCAGGGCGCGCGAGGCGAACTCCAGCTCCCGCTTCTGCGTCAGCCCCTCGGGATAGAAGACCCCGCGCCAGGGCTCATAGGTCCAGCCGCCGATGCCGGCGTAGATGGAATGGGTCATGGCTCGCCTCGTTCTTCCAGGCGGTCGCCAAGGTGGCCCTGCCAGTCTTCGTGCCCGTGTCGCAAACGTAAAATGACAACGCCGCCAGGCTCCTCTTCATAGAAGATCACGTGGCTCATGTAAGAAAACGCCCGCACCGGCGGGTTGAACTCTGTGCGGAGTCGCGTCAGCCCAGGATAGTCAGCGAGCCTTTGGAAGGCGGCTTCGAGCCCGTCCTGATAACGCTCCGCCTGCTCTGGTCCGAACTGATCATACCCCTGAATATAGATGGCGATCAGATCCTCGTCCGCCTGATCGGTCGTACGAAATCTGCTCAAGTTGCGGCTTCACGCGCAGCGATCCGCGACAGCGCTTCGGCGCGAATATCCGCCATCGAACGGTTGCTGATCCCGCTCGCCCTGCCCTCGTCGATCAGTTTTTGCATCTGGGCGATCTTCTCCGCCCTCACCTGCTCGCGGCGGATCAGGTCGCGGACATAGTCGCTCGAGTTGCTGTAGCGGCCGTCGGTGCTCTGGGCCTCGACCCAGGACTTCATCTGATCGGGGAGGGAAATGTTCATCGTGGCCATGCACAGAAGGCTGAGCGCGATGGCAAGGTTTGTCAAGAACCCGCAGGCCTCTACGCCGACCGCTGCTTGATCGGCGCCGTACCGTCGGCGAGGGATTCGTTCAGATAGACCTCGGCCTCCTGCGGCGGCAGGGCGGGGGCGTAGCCGAAGCCCTGGCCATAGTGGCACTGGTCGGCCAGCAGCAGCCCGGCCAGATGGGCGTTCTCGACCCCCTCGGCCACCACCTCCAGCGCCAGATCGCGGCCCAGGTTGACGACCGACTTGACGATCTTGGCCGAGCCCTCGTCCTTGTCCATGGTCAGAACGAAATAGCGGTCGATCTTCAGCGTATCGAACGGCAGGCGCGCCAGATAGGACAGGGACGAGAAGCCGGTGCCGAAATCGTCCAGCGCCAGGGAGGCGCCCACGGCCTTGAGCTGGCGCAGCACCTTCGCCGACGCCTCGGTGTCGCGCTTGATGTCGCCCTCGGTGACCTCGAGCTTCAGCGCGCCGCGCGGCAGGCCGGCCTCCTTGATGATCCGCTCGACGTCCTCGACCAGATGCGGCCGTTCGATCTCGCCGACCGACAGGTTGACGCTGCAGAACAGCCGCCCGGCGCGCGGATGCCTGCGCAGCCATTCGGCCAGCTGGCGCGCCGACTGGGTCATCATCATCAGACCGAGCTCGTGCATCAGCCCCATCTCCTCGGTCATGCCGAGGAATTCGTCGGGCGGCACCAGGCCGCGCTTGGGGTGACGCCAGCGGGCCAGGGCCTCGAAGCCTGCCACGGCGCCGGAGTTCAGATTGACGATGGGTTGGTAGAAGGGCCCGATCTCGCCACGCACGAAGGCGTTGCGCAGGTCCGCCTCGAGCGCCAGTCGCGAAAGGCTGTCGCTTTCGAGGGCCCGGCCATAGACGGCCTGGCCGCTGCGGCCGGCGGTCTTGGCCTGACTGACGGCCAGCTCGACCCGGCGCAGGAGCTCGGCCGGGTCGGCCGCATCCGGCCCGCCCTCGCAGGCGACGGAGCCGATGGAGACGGTGGGATAGATGTCGAACCCGGCGACCCGCAGCGGCTGCTGCAGGGCGTCGCGCATCCGCTCGGCGGCGGCCGCCCCACGACGGGGAACCAGGACGGCGAACTCGTCCTCGCCGATGCGCGCGGGGGCTTCGGCGGGCGGGAAGGCGGCGGACAGACGTGACCCCAGGGCCGAGAGCACCAGATCGGCCCGTTCGTGACCCAGAGCCTCGTTCAGACGGCGTAGACGATCGACATCGGCCACGACCAGCTCATAGTCGCCGGGCGCAGTCAGGATTTCGCCCGTCCGCGCCAGAAACCCGCGCCGATCCAGAAGTCCGGTCAGGACGTCCTTCTCGGAGCCCGACAGCCGGGTCTCCAGGGCCACGATCCCGGCGGCGCGCAGGCCGTCCTCCAGCCAGACACCGCGCCAAAGGCAGGTCTCGGACCCCCGCATGCGCAGACGCAGCACGACCTCGGACCCCTCGGCGCGGGGGGTCAGCAGGCTTTCGGCCAGGGCGCGATCCTGGGGCAGGGTGACGGCGACGAAGGCGGCGGCCGAACATTCGGGCGCCAGGGGCCCCAGACCCAGAGCCCGCGTCGCCCCGGTCAGACGCAGCGAGTCCTCGGCCGGCGTCCACACCCACAGGGCGGATTCAGCGGCGGCCAGCGCCTCGATCGCCGTCGTCGCGTCCCAGGCCAGACTTCGGGATCGCGTGGGGGTCAAACCGTCGGATATCCTCGTGAATCGGAGCGACGGCCGAGGTCCTCAGACAACAGGCCGAACAGCAGATGATCTGCCCATTCACCGTTAATTTTCAGATAAGCCTTGGCCTGGCCCTCCAGACGGAAGCCCGATTTTTCAAGGACGCGGCGTGAGGCGGCGTTGACCGGCAGGCAGGAGGCCTCCAGCCGGTGCAGCTTCAGGGCGCCCAGGGCATGGCTCGCGACGGCGCGCACCGCCGCCGTGCCATGGCCGCGCCCGGCGAAGGGCTGGCCGATCCAGTAGCCGAGAGTCCCCGTCTCGGCCACGCCGCGGCGAATGTTGGACAGGGTCACGGCCCCGACCAGGGTGCGGCCCGTGGCGTCGAAGATGAAGAAGGGCCAGGCGTTGCCCAGCTCCATCTCCCGCGCATAGACGGTCAGGCGGCGGCGAAAGGCGGCGCGGGTCAAGTCGTCGTCGGGCCAGGCCGGCTCCCACGGCTGGAGATAGTCGCGCGACGTCTCTCTCAGATCGGCCCAGGCCTGATAGTCGCTCGAGCGCGGCGGACGCAGCACGACGCCTTCGCCCCGGATCACGGGGCCGGCCGCATCGATCATCCAGTCCAGCAGGGCCATGACGGCCCAGCCTAACCCGCCGACAGCCGATTGGCGAATGCGACGCCCGCCGGCGCCGCGGCGCGCGGCCCCAGCACCGCCGTGGCGGCGAGCCCGGGGTCCAGAACCCGGGCGGCGGCGCGCTTCAGGTCGGCGGCCGTCGTGGCGTCCAGCCGGGCGACGCTGGCTTCTGTCGAGACCGGCGCGCCGTGGATCAGGGTCTGGGCCGCCATCCGGCCAGAGCGGCTGGCCGGGCTTTCGTCCGACATCCACAGCCCGGCCTTCAGCACGGCGCGGGCCCGCGACAGCTCGGCCTCGGTAGGACCCTCGGAGGCCAGGGCGACGGTCTGATCCGCCGCCACCTCGGCCAGTTCGACAGAGCGGTCCGCGGCGGCCCCGGCATAGATCCCCAGGACACCCGCGTCCTCATGCGCCTCGTGCCAGGCATCGACGGCGTAGGCCAGGCCGCGCTCCTCGCGCGCGCTCTGGAACAGGCGCGACGCCATGCCCCCGCCGAGGATTTCGGTGAACAGCCGCAGGGCCGCAAAGTCGGGGTCCGTGGCCGACACGCCCGGCAGTTCGAACACCAGATTGGCCTGTTCGATCCGACGCGCCAGTTTCGCATGGCCGCCGGTGAAGCGGGCGTCGGCCGGGGGCTCGGCCGGCGCCCCCGCCTCCTGACCGAACCAGCGTTCGGACAGGGCCAGCAGCTCATCCTCATCCACCGCGCCGGACACCGAAACCACCATCCGATCGGGCGCATAGAGGCGGGCGCGCCAGTCGGAGATGGCCTCGCGCGTCACCGGCTTCAGGCTGTCGACCGAGCCGAGGATCGGCCGTCCCAGGGGCTGGCCGGCGAAGGCGCGCGTCTGGGCCATTTCGAAGACGTGGTCGTCGGGGGTGTCGAAGGCTTCGGCGATCTCCTGGGCCACAACATCCTTTTCCCGTTCGATGTCGGTCGGGTCGAGGGTCGGCCGGAACACCAGATCGGACAGCACCTGCATGGCCAGGGGCAGGGAGCCGTCCAGCCCCCGGATGTCGAAACTGGTCCGCTCATAGCCCGTGGCCGCATTGATCGACCCGCCCTCCGCCTCGATCCGTTCGACGATGTCGCGCGCGCCCATCTCGCCGGCGCCCTTGAACACCAAGTGTTCGAGCAGATGGGACCAGCCCGACTGGGCCTCGTTCTCCCATCGCGCCCCGCCGCGCACGGCGATGGTCACCGCCAGGGTGCGCAGGCCCGGCATCGGATCGCAGACGACGCGGACGCCGTTGGAGAGAGTGTGCAGTCTGGTCAGGGGACGCGGTCCTTGGGCGCCGCGTCGGGCGCTGTGGGCCGGATCATCCGGCGGCGGAGCATGGCGATATAGAAACCGCTCAGGGCGATCGCCAGTCCGAACCAGGTCAGGGCATAGCCGAGGTGGTTGTTGGAGAAGGCGGCCGGGGGCGCGGAGGCCTGCAGCGCCCCCAGCTCCGGATTGGTCGAAGCGAGAGCGAACAAGGTGAACTCCGAGGGCGTATCGGCGCGCAGGGCGCGGGCGATGGCGGCGCTGTCGCGGGCGTAGAAGCGGCCTTCGGAAGGGGGCGGCGACATCATGCTCGGCTCGGGCGTCCGCCTCAACTCGACCAGAAGCGACAGCGGCAGGGTCGAAGCCGCCACGCGCGGGCGCGCCGACACGGTGTCGGGCACGAAGCCCCGATCAATCAGGAAGACCTGCGTCTGGTCCGGCGCGCGACAGATCGAGATCAGCCGCGACCCGCCCACGCCGTTCTGAATCGACTGAAGCTCGACATAGGGGGCGGTGGCCAGACCGGGGCAGACGACCAGAGCCCGGCGGAACTCGGGATTGGGCGCCGTCAGAACCTCGGCCAGGGGCGCGGGCGGGCGGCCTGCGGCGTCCTCGGCCGCCGAGATCAGCCCTTCCTTCCAGGCCAGCCTCTGCACCTGCCAGACGCCGAGGGCGATCAGCAGGGCCAGGGCCGGGACGACGAACAGGGTCAGGATCCACGGAAAGCGCTTCACGGCCTGCGGCCCTCCGTGCGGCTGCGATAGTGCAGGGCGATCATCAGCCCCTTGCCCGGCCGCATCAGACCCAGCGCCAGGGCGACGACCAGCGGCGGCCAGACGATCATATGCAGCCACAGGGGCGGATGACGGGCGATCTCGACAAACAGGGCCGAAAATCCCACCAGAAAGCCGGAGATCTGCATGATGAAGGTCGCGGCGCCGTCGCCGGTCTGGATCGAGGCCAGATCGTAGCCGCAGGCCGGACAGGCAGGCTGGACCTTCAGGAAGCCATCGAACAGGCGCCCCGCCCCGCAATGCGGGCACCGGCAAAGCAGACCGGCCCGGATCGGGTCGATCCGGGCCGGCGCAGATGTGGATTCAGGCGTCATTCGTCATCCGGCGCAGGCCGGGATCAGCCGAAGGCCACATAGACGAAGGCGAACAGGAACAGCCAGACCACGTCCACGAAGTGCCAGTACCAGGCGGCGGCCTCGAAGCCGAAGTGCTGCTTGGGCGTGAAGGCGCCGTTCATCAGGCGGATCAGGCAGACCGCCAGGAAGATGGTGCCGATCAGGACGTGGAAGCCGTGGAAGCCCGTGGCCATGAAGAAGATCGACCCGTAGAGGCCCGAGTTGGCGGCCGCCTCGTTGAAGAAGAGGTTCTCGTGGAGGATCTCGAAATACTCGTAGGCCTGGATGCAGGTGAAGAAGACGCCGAGCAGGATCGTCAGGATCAGGCCCTGTTGGGCGGCCTTGCGGTCGCCCTGTTGCAGGGCGTGGTGCGACCAGGTGACGGTGCAGCCGGACAGCAGCAGGGTCACGGTGTTCAGCAGAGGCAGGTGCCAGGCGCTGAGGGTTTCGACGCCCTTGGGCGGCCAGGTCGACCAGGCGGCGGCCGTATCGGTCCAGGCGCCGATCTCGGGGATTTTCTGACGCGCCTGATCGAACAGCGCCATGTCGAAGAACATCCAGAAGAAGGCCGCGAAGAACATGATCTCCGAAGCGATGAACAGGACCATGCCGTAACGCAGGCCGATGGCGACGACGGGCGTGTGGTCGCCCTTGTTGGCCTCCTTGACCACGTCGGCCCACCACAGGCCCATGCCGAGGACCGTCAGGAACAGGCCGAGGAAGAACAGCCAGTGGGTTCCGGCGGGCAGACCGAACACGCCCTTCATCCAGGCGACGGCGCCGACCATCATGACGACCGAGGCGGCCGAGCAGAACAGGGGCCAGGGACTGGGATCGACCAGATGGTAGTCGTGTTTCGGGGCGGCGTGATTGTCGGCCATCAGGGTCTCTTGCAACGGTCGAGAGATGCTTTGGATGGGCTATAGCCCATTTTCCGCTCAGGTCGAGCGGGGGGAGCTTGAAAAGCGGCGGAAATCAGGTGCGGCCAGACTCACGTCCGGCGGCGCGACCCGGGTCCTTCGTCCCGTCCGGCGCGCCGTCCCTGGCCGGGTAGAAGGTGTAGCTGAGGGTGATCTCGGTCGCGCCCTTCGCCTCGGCGTCGGTCGCCAGTTCGGGGGCCACGAAATACTGGACCGGGAATTTCCGCGTCGCGCCCGGCTCGATGATCTGCTCGTCGAAGCAGAAGCACTGCAGCTTCTGGAAGTAGGGTCCGGTGTATTCGGGCACGACATTATAGCCGGCGCGCGCCTTGATCGGGCGGTCGGAGGTGTTGGTGACGTCGAACCAGGCCATGCCGGTCTCGCCGATGCGGACACGCTGGCTGACCTGCTCGGCGCGGAACACCATGGGCAGGTCGCGCACATTGGTGTCGAAGCGAACCAGGACCGTCGAATCGAGGACGGTGTCGGGCGCCTTGTCTGCCTTTCTCACCGTGCCGTCGAAGCCGGTGACCTGGCAGAAGAGCTGATAGAGGGGCACGGCGGCGAAGGCGGCGCCGGTCATGAAGACGACCCCGCCGGCGCAGGCCAGGGCGATGAGGTTCTGGCGCTTCATGGCCTCAACCCCCCGCCGGGGCGGGCGCCGGTTGGGGCGCCGGGTTTTCCAGAACCGGGCTCTGCGGCGCCGAGGCGGCGGCGGCGGCGGCGCGCGCCTGACGCCCCGCCTCCTGATTGTGCAGCATGCGCAGGAAGGTGGTGGTGAACAGCAGCACCATGAAGGCCACCAGGGCCAGGGCGATGAAGAGGTTGCGTCGCTTCCGCGCCGCCAGTTCAGTCGGGGTCAGGCGGATGAAGCGCGAGCGGTCGGGGGTCATGGTCGAGTCCATTGGGAAGTCCCGGAACTAGAAACGTAGCGCCGTCATGCCGGTCAGATGCTCGACCAGCAGGGCCGCGAACAGAGCCATCAGATAGAGGATGGAAAAGGCGAAAAGATTGCGGGCCGGTTTGGCCTCGGCCTTCACGTCATACAATGCGGCCTCTCGCCCCACGGTGTCCGCCTTGTCCGGCCCCTCATCGCCCACGGGGTCTCCGGCGCGGGAGCGATAGAGGCGCAGGGCCAGGCCGAGGAAGCCCAGGCCGCCGAGCACCGAAACCGCCAGATAGACCCAGCCGCCCATGCCCGTCAGGGCCGGAGCGATCGCCACGGGCACGAAGATCAGGGAATAGATCAGGATCTGCCGCCGGGTGGACTTCGCGCCCCTCGCCACCGGCATCATCGGGATGCCCGCCTTGGCGTAGTCGCCGGCCGAATAGAGGGCCAGGGCCCAGCTATGCGGCGGGGTCCACAGGAAGATGATCGCGAACAGCAGCCAGGCCTGCCAGGGCGCTGACCCCGTCGCCGCCGCCCAGCCGATCACCGGAGGCAGGGCCCCGGCCGCGCCGCCGATGACGATGTTCTGGGGCGTCCTGCGCTTGAGCATCAGGGTGTAGAAGACGGCGTAGTAGACGATGGTCAGGGCCAGCAGGCCTGCCGCCAGCCAGTTGGCGTTCATCCCCAGCAGCATCACCGAGAACAGGCTCAGCACGGCCCCGAAGGCCATGGCGTCGCCCTTGGGCACGCGGCCTGCCGCCACGGGCCGACCCCGGGTGCGCCGCATCAGGGCGTCGGTCTCGCCCTCCAGCGCCATGTTGAAGGCGCCCGCAGCGCCTGCGCCGACGGCGATGCACAGGATGGCGATGGCGGCGACGAAGGGATTGATCGACCCAGGCGCCACGACCAGCCCCGTCGCGCCCGTGAACACCACCAGCGACATGACGCGCGGCTTGAGCAGCTGGAAATAGTCTTCCGGCTGGGCGGTGGTGACAAGGGAGGCGGGCTTGGCGGTCATGGGTTCAAAATGGCGAGGGCCGCCCTTCCGATCGCGGAAGGACGGCCCCCTCTATCATGGGATTGCAATCAGTGGTGATCGTCGTCCTTGACCACCGGCAGTTCGTTGAACTGGTGATGCGGCGGCGGCGAGGACAGGGTCCACTCCAGGGTCGTGGCGCCTTCGCCCCACGGATTGGCCACGCCCGGACGGCGACGGATGGCGGCTTCCAGCAGCATGATGAGGAAGACCCCGACCCCGACGATGGTGATCACATAGCCGACCGACGAGACGTGGTTCCACAGCTCATAGGCGTCCGGATAGTCGATGTAGCGACGCGGCATGCCCTGCAGGCCCAGGAAGTGCTGCGGGAAGAAGATCAGGTTCACGCCGACGAACATGATCCAGAAGTGCAGGCAGCCCAGGAACTCGTTGTACTTCACCCCGAACATCTTCTCGAACCAGTAGTAGAAGCCGGCGAAGATGGCGAAGACGGCGCCCAGCGACAGGACGTAGTGGAAGTGGGCCACGACGTAGTAGGTGTCGTGCAGGCTGTAGTCGATGCCGGCGTTGGACAGGACCACGCCGGTCACGCCGCCGACCGTGAACAGGAAGATGAAGCCGATGGCCCAGAGCATTGGCGTCTTGAAGCTGATCGAGCCGCCCCACATGGTCGCGATCCAGCTGAAGATCTTCACGCCCGTGGGCACGGCGATGATCATGGTCGCGGCCACGAAATAGGCGCGCAGGTTCACGTTCATGCCGACCGTGTACATGTGGTGGGCCCACACGACGAAGCCGACGAAGCCGATGGCCACCATGGCGTAGGCCATGGCCAGATAACCGAAGACCGGCTTCTTCGAGAAGGTCGAGACGATGTGCGAGATGATGCCGAAGCCGGGCAGGATCAGGATGTAGACCTCGGGGTGGCCGAAGAACCAGAACAGATGCTGGAACATGACGGGGTCGCCGCCGCCGGCCGGGTCGAAGAAGCTGGTGCCGAAGTTGCGGTCGGCCAGCAGCATGGTGATGGCCCCGGCCAGAACGGGCAGGCTCAGCAGCAGCAGGAAGGCCGTGATCAGCACCGACCAGGCGAACAGCGGCATCCGGTGCAGGGTCATGCCGGGCGCGCGCATGTTGAAGATGGTGGTGATGAAGTTGATGGCGCCCAGGATCGACGAGGCGCCGGCGATGTGCAGCGAGAAGATCGCCAGGTCCATCGCCGGGCCGGTGTGGCCCTTGGTCGAGAGCGGCGGATAGATGGTCCAGCCGCCGCCGAAGCCCTTCCCCGGTCCGCCGTCGACGAACAGCGACAGGATCAGCAGCACCCAGGCCGCGACCAGCAGCCAGAACGACACGTTGTTCATGCGCGGGAAGGCCATGTCCGGCGCCCCGATCATGATCGGCACGAACCAGTTGCCGAACCCGCCGATCATGGCGGGCATGACCATGAAGAAGATCATGATCAGGGCGTGGCCGGTGACGACGACGTTGTAGCCGTGCTTGGTCTGCTCGACGAGGCCGAACAGGCTGACCAGCGAGCCTTCCTTGAAGATCTGGATGCCCGGCTCGGCCAGTTCCCAGCGGATCAGGCCGGACAGGGCGCCGCCCACGATGCCCGCCCTGATGGCGAACAGCAGGTAGAGGGTGCCGATGTCCTTGTGGTTGGTGGACAGGAACCAGCGGGTGAAGAAGCCCGGCTTGTGGTCGTGCGCGGCCTCATGGTGGTGGCCATGATCGGCGTCGTGGGCGCCGGAAGCTCTGGGG
>NZ_JBQVNM010000033.1:0-29771 GCF_052436175.1 Brevundimonas sp.
CGCCACGATAACCAGGGCGTTGAAGATCACCGCCGACAGTATGGCGCTCTCCGGGCTGTGCAGACCCATGATGTTGAGCGCGCCGAGCGTCGGCAGGGCGACCACGAACATCGCCGGGATGATGGCGAAATACTTGGCCACATCGTTGGCGATCGAGAAGGTCGTCAGCGCGCCCCGGGTGATCAGCAGTTGCTTTCCTACCTCCACGATCTCGATGACCTTGGTCGGGTCAGAGTCCAGATCGACCATGTTCCCGGCCTCGCGCGCGGCCTGGGCCCCCGTCTGCATGGCCACGCCGACGTCGGCCTGGGCGAGCGCGGGCGCGTCGTTGGCCCCGTCGCCGCACATGGCGACCAGCCGCCCCTTGGCCTGTTCGGCCTTGATGAGGCGCATCTTGTCCTCGGGCGTGGCCTCGGCGAGGTAGTCGTCGACCCCGGCTTCGCTGGCGATGGCCGCCGCGGTGACCGGATTGTCCCCGGTGATCATGACGGTGCGCAGACCCATCCGGCGCAGGTCGGCGAAGCGTTCCTTGACGCCCGGCTTGACCACGTCCTTCAGGTGGATGACCCCGATCAGGACGCCGTTTTCGGTGACCGCCAGAGGCGTGCCGCCCGAGCGGGCGATGCGGTCCACGGCCTGGCGGAACTCGGCCGGAGCCTGGGCCTCGGTCAGGTCCAGAGACTTCAGCACGGCGTCGATCGAGCCCTTGCGCCAGACATTCGCGCCCGCCTCCAGGCCCGACTGACGGGTGACGGCGCTGAAGGGGATGGCCCTGGAGCCCGCCGGCTGTTCAACGACGATCCCGGCCTGTTTGCCCAGTTCCACGATCGAGCGGCCCTCGGGCGTCTCGTCGGCCAGAGAGGCGGTGACGGCGGCGCGCAGGGCGGCCTCCGGACGGACGCCGGGGACCGAGATCACCTCGGTCGCCATGCGGTTGCCGAAGGTGATGGTGCCGGTCTTGTCCAGCAGCAGGGTGTCGACGTCGCCTGCCGCCTCCACCGCCCGCCCGGAGGTGGCCAGCACATTGACCTTCAGCAACCGGTCCATCCCGGCGATGCCGACGGCGGACAGCAGCCCCCCGATAGTGGTGGGGATCAGGGTGATGAACAGGGCGCCGAGAACCACGGGGTCCAGCCTCACGCCCGAATAGGCGCCCAGGCCCAGCAGGGTGACGACCGCGATGAGGAACACTAGGGTCAGGCCCGCCAGCAGGACCGACAGCGCCAGTTCGTTCGGGGTCTTGCGACGATTCGACCCCTCCACCATGGCGATCATGCGGTCGAGGAAGGTCGAGCCGGGGGCCGAGGTGATGCGCACCTTGATCCAGTCCGAGACCACGGTGGTGCCCCCGGTCACGGCCGAGCGGTCGCCGCCGGATTCGCGGATCACCGGCGCGCTCTCGCCGGTGATGGCGGCCTCGTTGACCGAGGCCACGCCCTCGATGATCTCGCCGTCCGAGGCGATGACGTCGCCGGCCTCCACCAGGATGATCGAGCCGATCTCAAGCTGGTGCGCCGGGGTCGGAACGACCGTACCGGTCGCCGGATCGACGATCAGCTTGGCCTTGGTCGTCACGCGGGTGGCGCGAAGACTGTCCGCCGCCGCCTTGCCCCGCCCCTCGGCGACGCTCTCGGCGACGTTGGCGAACAGGACCGTGGCCCAGAGCCACAGGGCGATCTGAACGGCGAAGCCCGCCGACTGGCCGCTGCCGATGGCCGCCGCCGCCGAGACCGTGGCCAGCAGGGCCACGATCCAGGTGGTGAAGATCACCGGGTTCATGATCAGCTTGACCGGGTTCAGCTTGACGACGGCGTCGCCGAGCGCCCGGCCCAGCATGGCCCCCGACAGCCCGCCGGCGATCGGCGAGCGCGGGGCTTGGAGGGACATGTCTGTCATGTCGTGGGGTCCGTTCGGGTCAGAAGCGGGCCACGACCTGGAGCATGTCGAAATGCTCCACGATCGGGCCGAGCGCGAGGGCGGGGAAGAACTGGAGCCCCCCCAGGATGAGGATCACGCCGATCAGCAGGCCGATGAACAGCGGCCCGTGGGTCGGCAGGGTCCCTGCGGACGGGGCCAGCCTGGGCTTGACCACCAGGCTCCCGGCGACGGCCAGGACCGCGATGGCCGGGACAAAGCGGCCCAGCAGCATGGCGATGCCTTGCGTGGTCGCCCACCAGGGCCCGTTCGCCGTTAGGCCTGCGAAGGCGGAACCATTGTTGGCGGCGGCGGAGGTGTAGCCGTAGAGGATCTCCGACAGCCCATGCGGCCCGTCGTTCAGCAGCCCCTCCAGCGCGGTCGGCAGCACCGCCGCCGTCGCCGCGAAGCCGAGAATGGCCAGGGGCAGGACCAGCACGGCGATCATGGCGTACTGGATCTCGCGCGCCTCGATCTTCTTGCCGAGATATTCCGGCGTGCGCCCGACCATCAGACCGGCCACGAACACCGCCAGCACGGCCATCAGCACCATGACCGCGATGCCCGATCCGACCCCGCCCGGCAGGATCTCGCCCAGCTGCATCAGGAACATCTGGATGCCGCCCGACAGGGGCATGTAGCTGGCGTGCATGGAGTTGACCGAGCCGTTCGACGCCCCGGTCGTCGGCCCCGCCCAGGCGACGGACGACGGCACACCGAAGCGGACCTCCTTGCCCTCCAGGTTCAGCGGCTGCTCGATGCCCGCCGCGACCAGGGCCGGCGCCGGCTGGGTCTCGGCCACGTACATCGCCGCCGTCAGCGTCCCGAGCAGGATCAGGGCCGCCACCGCGAGCGCCCGCACTTCCCGCTTCGCCAGCACCGTCCGCCCGAAGGCGAAGAAGGCGGCCCAGCCCATGAGGTTGATCGACACGGCGGTGATCAGGTTGGTCAGGGGGCTCGGGTTCTCCAGCGGATGGGCCGAGTTGACGTTGAAGATCCCCCCGCCGTTGATGCCCAGCTGCTTGATGGCCAGCTGGCTGGCGGTCGGGAACAGGCTGATCGTCTGCTGACCGCCCTCCACCGTCGTGGCGACCACCGACGACTGCAGCGACTGCACCACCCCCAGCCCCGCCAGCACCAGGGCCAGCAGGATCGAGGCGGGCAGCAGCACATAGAGCGTCGTCCGCGTCAGGTCGGCCCAGAAGTTGCCGACGCCCTGGCCACGATCGGCCACGAAGGCCCGCGCCAGGGCCGCGGCGATGGTCGCCCCGGTCGCGGCCGAGACGAAGTTCTGGGTCGTCAGGCCCAGCATCTGGCTCAGCGTCGACATCGTCGTCTCGCCGCCATAGCTCTGCCAGTTGGTGTTGGTGACGAAGCTGACCGCCGTGTTGAAGGCCAGATGCGGCGACAGGCCGCCGAACCCCTGCGGGTTCAGCGGCAGCACGCCCTGCAGCCTCAGGATCGCGAACAGCAGCAAAAACCCCGCCGCGTTGAACGCCAGCAGCGCCCAGGCATAGCCCAGCCAGCCCTGGCTGCGCGTCGCGTCCACCCCGGCGGCGCGATAGAAGACGCCCTCCACCGGCTTCAGCACCGGGTCGAGCCAGGTCCGCTCGCCGTTCCAGACGCGCGACATATAGATCCCGATCGGCCAGCCCAGCAGGCAGGCCAGACCGAGCGTGAGGGCGATTTCCGCCCATCCCTGAAGGGTCATGACGCGGCTCTCCTAGAACCGCTCGGGCCGCAGCAGGGCCGCGACCATATAGACGACGACGACGACCGCGCCGGCGCCCCAGAGCATGGCGATCCCCATCGTCACACCCGCTTCAACGCAGCGGCGAGCGCGGCGAAGAGCAAAAACGCCCCGCCGCCGGTCGCCAGAAAAATCAGATCGGCCATGCCGCATCCCCTGTTTTCGACAGGGCCGGATCAGACGCCCGATCCGGATAAGGGCGCCATGCGAAGCGCCGCCGATCGCATAAGCGGCGCATAAGGACGGCGCCCTACAGGGCCCGGATCCGCGCCCCCGCCCCGCGTCCCAGCATCAGTTCGCTGATCGCCCAGACCAGGGCGTCGGCCCGGTCGGGACTGGCGAACCCGCCGTCCTCGCTCCCCAGCCCCAGCAACTCCTCCTCCAGCGCCGCCAGCCCGCCCGCGTGGGCCACCCGCCCCTGTTCGTACAGGGCCGCGACCGGCTCGGCCCGCGCCGCCTTGCCCAGCACGGCGTGGACCCGCTTCACCGGCGTCTCCAGCCCCGAGGCCCTCAGCACCGCCTCGGCCATGGCCCCGCCCTGGTTGGCCTCGACCACGACCAGAGACGCCCCGTGCGCCTCCGCCGTCGCCTTCACCCGCGCGGCCCAGCCCTCGGGCGACAGGCCCCGCACGGTGCGGTCGTCAATCACCAGGGCGCGCCGCCCCATCCCCTCGCCGCAAACTCCCGCAACCACGATCCCGCACGCATCCCGGGGCCTTCCCGACAGGGTCCCGGCCGGCGGATCGACCGCCACGACCACCCGCGCGCAGGGCCCAGGGAACGGATCGGCCAGCGCAGCCTCCATCTCGGGGCTCAAGTAGCCCGAAGGGCGGTAGCCCCCACCAAGAAGTCTCGCCCGCTCGATGTCCTCGGCCCGGAACAGCGCCCCCTCGGCCTCCAGCACCCGCCCCTCCAGCTCCTGCGCCGCCCGCCGCGTCCCCCCGTACAGGGCCTGCATCGCCGCCAGAAACCCGGGCGCCAGATTCGCCGCATTCGCCCCCGTCGGCGCATCCGTCCGCACCAGCCCCGGCTCCGCCAGCAGATCCCGCAACACCCGCGTGGATTTGGGCGTGGACGTAAGAAGAAGCCTTGGCGTCCAAGTGTCCTCCCCGTCGCGCAGCGATGGGGAGGTGGCGCGGCGCTCTTTCGCGCCGTGACGGAGGGGGCGAGGCGACATCTCCGCCAAGGGCGCCCTCAACCTCAACCCCAACCTCAACATCGCCAGCACCTCCCTCCCCCGCCCCCACGCACACAGCTCATCCCCCCAGGCCGCATGAAACTGCGGCCCCCGCAACCGCTCCGGCTCCTCGGCCGAGAACAGCATCCCCACCGCCCCGCCCGGAAACACCACCCGCCGCAACGACGGCTCGAACCTCAGCCCCGACCGGAACGGCAGGTTCATCACCCCGCTCGGCCCCTCCACCATCACCGCCCGCGCGTCATGCAGCGTCGCCCCGACCAGGGCGATCCGACCGCCGGCGCCCAGTTCCTCGGCGACCTCCCACACCCACTCCGCCCCGGCCCGCGTCTTCCCCGCCCCGCGCCCGCCCAGAAACAGCCAGGTATTCCAATCCCCCCGCGGAGCCCTCTGCGCCCCATGCGCCGCCATCCGCCACGCCGCACGCGCGACCCTCTCCCTCCCCTTCATGGGGAGGGTGGTCGAGCGCAGCGAGACCGGGTTGGGGCGGCAAGGCCACCCATCCACCGTCATTCCTCCCCCTCCCCCAGCCGCTCCAGCACAAACGCCAGCGCCGCCGCATCCTGCGGCGAGCGCGCCCCGCCACCCTCCTCCCCGTCTTCTCCCTCCAGCATCCGCGCCAGCTTCAGGAACTCCTGCGCCAGACGCGGCTCCCCGGCCTCCATCGCCGCCACCGCCCTGGCCCGGGCCGCCAGTACGGCCCGCCCCAGATCGACCTCCGCCAGGTCCCCCTCTCCCGCCTCCCGGATCGCCGCCTTGACCGCCGCCCGCCCCGCCGCAGTCCTGTCCGACGCCTCCCGCACAGCCGCCCGCGTCTCCTCCGCCAGCCGCCCTTCGTCCTCCACCTGATCCCAGGCCGCATCCGCCTTCAGGGCGACGTCCCTCTTGCGCCAGCCCCCGGCCTTGGCCCGCGCGCCGATGGTCCGCACCGCCGGCCCGTATTTGACCGACAGCCATTCCGCCGTCGCCCCGGCCGAGAACTCGATCTCGATCCGTTTCCAAACCCGTTCCCCGGCCACGAAATACCCGGTCCGATGTCGCTTCTGTCCCTCCGGCCCCGGATCCTCGCTCCGGTGAGAGGCGACCACAGAGCGCCTGAGACGCCCGCTCGTCTGTGATGTGTTTCCCATCCCCCCATTATCAGCGACCCGCAGGCCAAGGCGCGCTCGCGCCCCTCATTTTCCCGCAAGCCCCTGAAAAGGCGAAGGTCGAGGTGCGGTCATTGCGCTGAAAGCCGCCCGATACCCATCAGATTGGCCGTGTTGGCGGTTCACCGCCGGGGGAGATTGCCGTCGGCGGATTTCGTGTCAGAGCGGGCGCGGGACTGCAATGAACGCAAATCCGTGTCCGTTAACCCGCGCAAGGCCGTTCATCACGGCGCAGTATCTCCAAAGCTTGACGGTGCCCCATAGTTGCTGGGATGACGTTAAGGTTGTGAAATGCTGAGGCTGTCATCGGATGAAGTTGGTGTTGAACGGTATCAACGGCGTCTACCTGAGGGATATTGTCCAACGAGCAGAGGCCCAGACAGAAAGCGTTGACGCTGCAGTAGCCTATGCCACCACCGATGATCTGCTCCTGAATTGGTGCTGGGCGAACAAGATTCCTCTCCGGTTTTGGGGTCGTTTCGACGAAGACATTCCCGTAGCCCTACCCGTTCTTGAACGGTTTCTGGCGCGCCGATCACCGCTTTACACCTGCAAGCTCGTTCGATGTTTTCACCCCAAGGTAATTTGGTGGCGCGGTTACGGTGCCTACGTTGGATCGGCGAATTTTACCCAATCGGCTTGGCACAATAACGTCGAGGCCGGCGTCTTCTTCACCGAAGACGAGCTCGAATCATCCGGCCAAGACCAAGAGCTGATTAGGCTCTTCGCGCAGATCGATGCTGTCGCTTCGCCTTTGACTGAGGAGCTAATGGCGCGCCTGCGAGCCCGAGAACGAGAGCTGCAACGACGCTGGGAGCGCGACCGGGATGCGGATCAAGATTTCCTCAAAACTAACCTAGTCGAGCCGTGGGAGGGTCTGACTCAAATCTCGGGCAAAGACGCACGGACAAGGGCGCGAGATGCCTTCCTCAAAGAGTGGCTCTCTACGTTGCAAACCCTCCGAGACATTGCCGAGCAGGTGGCTCAAGATTCCCATCGCCCGTCATGGATATCTCCATCCGCGCCCAAGGGCGCTCAAGCCGATCAATTCCTCCACGCGCATTATTACCAGCGAACGTTCGATGGCCGGCGAGCTGATTATGAACGTCATTTCGAAGAAAACCGCGCCAGGCCTGACAAAGCCCTGTCAGATGCCGCGACGTGGTGGTCGAGTTGGCCCGAAGACAGCCCGGAAGCGCACATGCTCAACGTGAGAGCGCCGACATTGCGAGCATTTTTGTCGGAAGACGGCTTACGCCGCATGGACGAGGGCGCGTTCATAGAGATGCTCAGCGGGGTCCATGCGTCAGTTGAGTATGCCCGCCGGGTTCCTAACGCGAAGGTCGATCTCCCATCCAACCGAGCGTACAGCATCCCCGAAAAACTGGATGCGATGGGCAAAACCATTTGGCGATCATCGGCTCAGAGGGGGACTCCGGTCAAAGAAGTCCTTCATCACATCCTCCATGGTGGTCACGTCGACGACGTACCTCATCGCCTTTGGGATGCGCTTGATGATCCGACTTGGAAAACCGAGATGCTCGGCGTGAGCAGCTTGGGCGAGATCGTCGGCTGGGCTCTTCCTGATCGATACCCGCCCCGAAACGGGCGCACGAGCAAGGCGCTCAGATCGTTAGGCTACGATGTCACCGTTCATGTCGGCGGCTGATAGGTCGCCGCCTCCTTGGGGGTAAGTCGACGCGAGTTGTTTTCCCTGTGATGTTCTATTAATGTTCGCAACCTGAGCGGTATCATGGAGCCGGTATGGCAAAGCAGCCATCTTCGAAATCTGGAAGTTCGCGCATTCGCTTCATAATGATTGATGCAGAGATTCCTGAAGGGGACCTCAGCCAAATAACCGCCGCGATACATAACGCGCTCAAACCTACCACGATCATACAGCAGCGCTTCTCGGCACAGTCCACAACTTCAGCTCTTTCAAACGAAGCCGCGGCGGAAACGTTTGACGCCGATATCATAGATATTGATCAATCAGCCGACGCTCCTGCGCCTCAGAAGCCCGCGCGCGTGTCGAAACCTCGCAAACCAACGACCCCGGATGTTCTAGAATTGGACCTTATGTCCGACGTCTCGCTCCAGACGTTTGCCGACGCACACCCCGCCACGGGCGAGCCCGAAAGATATTTGGTTATTGCCGCTTGGTTCAAAGAACATCGCGACACGTCCTCAATCACCACTGCACACGTCTATACAGCGTATCGGTCCCTCGGTTGGTCCGTCGCGATCGAAGACTTTGGGTGGCCGCTGCGATCGCTGAAGAAGGACAAGCTCATGTCCAGCCCGGCGAGGGGCGAGTACGTAATCAACCATCTGGGCATCGGTCGAGTTAACAAGCTGGGCAGGGGTGAGTGAGCGAAATTCACGACTTCGCGGGTACCATTCCAGGGTTCTATCGGAAGTCCGCTGTTGAACAGCTTATAGTCCTCGCTTGGTTCATCGAGGCTCGACAGCAGCGTGCAGTGTTCGATGGCCTGTACATGAAGCAGTGCTTCAAAGACGTGGGTCTCGAACCGCCGGATATGAGTGTCTACCTTCCTCGATTGGCTGGGAAGAAACCACCACAGCTAATCAAGGATAAAGGGGGCTATCGGCTCTCCGGCGCACTTAAGCGAACTTTGGATACACGATTTGGTGGAGACCCGACCGTGGTTGCCGTGACGAAGGCGTTGTCGGATCTACCAGCGAAAATCCCTGACCTGACAGAAAGAGAATTCCTCGCCGAAGCGCTCAGTTGTTACAGGATTCGAGCTTTTCGTGCGGCCGTCACGATGATGTGGAACCTCACGTATGATCATCTCGTCCGATGGGTGCTCGTCGATCCGGCTCGCATTCAAGCGTTCAATGCGGCCCTTTTGACGAAATATCCGAAGAAGACCCTCGTTGTGGTCAAGCGTGATGACATTGACGAACTTAAAGAATCCGAATTCATTGAAGTTGCCCGCGTAGCGAAGCTATTCGACAAAAATACTACCCAAATCCTCGAAGAAAAACTTAGGCGGCGTAACATGGGCGCTCATCCATCATCCGTGTCGATTACTCAGCATCAAGCCGATGATATGATAACAGATCTGGCTGCAAATGTGATTTTGAAGTTTGTTTAGCTCAAAATTTATAATCAAAAAAGTTCGGTTATTTAAGCGCTAGTCAAGAAAAAGGGCGGGCCCGTTTCCGGGCCCGCCCTCTTCATTTCAGCCAGTGACTGAGCCGTGGACCCCGGCCTGCGCCGGGGCGTCCGGGCGGGCTGACGCCCGCCCTTCCGCTTAGAATTCCATGCCGCCCATGCCGCCCATGCCGCCGCCCATGTCGGGGGCGCCGGCCGAGGCCTTCTTGGGCGCGTCGGCGACGGCGGCTTCGGTCGTGATCAGGATGCCGGCCACGGAGGCGGCGTCCTGCAGGGCGGTGCGGACCACCTTGGCGGGGTCGATGACGCCCATCTTGACCAGGTCGCCGTACTCTTCGGTCTGGGCGTTGAAGCCGAAGGCGGCGTCGCCGTTCTCCAGCACCTTGCCGACCACGATCGAGCCTTCGACCCCGGCGTTTTCCGAGATCTGACGGATCGGAGCCTGCAGGGCGCGGCGGATGATGGCGATGCCGGCGTTCTGGTCGGCGTTGTCGCCCTTGACCTCGGCCAGGATCTTGGAGGCCTTCAAGAGGGCGATGCCGCCGCCGGGCACGATGCCTTCGTCAGCCGCGGCGCGCGTGGCGTTCAGGGCGTCGTCGACGCGGTCCTTCTTCTCCTTGACCTCGACCTCGGTCGAGCCGCCGACGCGGAGGACCGCGACGCCGCCGGCCAGCTTGGCCAGACGTTCCTGCAGCTTCTCCTTGTCGTAGTCCGAGGTGGTGTCCTCGATCTGGCGCTTGATCTGGGCGACGCGGCCTTCGATGTCGGCCTTTTCACCCACGCCTTCGACGATGGTGGTGTCTTCCTTGGTGATGGAGACCTTCTTGGCCTTGCCCAGCATGTCCAGGGTGACGGTTTCCAGCTTGATGCCCAGGTCTTCCGAGATCACCTGGCCGCCGGTCAGGACGGCGATGTCCTCCAGCATGGCCTTGCGGCGGTCGCCGAAGCCCGGCGCCTTGACGGCGGCGACGCGCAGGCCGCCGCGCAGCTTGTTGACGACGAGCGTGGCCAGGGCCTCGCCCTCGATGTCCTCGGCGATGATCAGCAGCGGACGGCCCGACTGGACCACGGCTTCCAGGATCGGCAGCATGGGCTGCAGCGAGGTCAGCTTCTTCTCGAACAGCAGGATGAGCGGCTCTTCGAGTTGAACCTCCATCTTGTCGGCGTTGGTGATGAAGTAGGGCGACAGGTAGCCGCGGTCGAACTGCATGCCTTCGACGACGTCGACGGTGGTGTCGGCGGTCTTGGCCTCTTCGACCGTGATGACGCCTTCGTTGCCGACCTTGGCCATGGCCTGGGCGATCAGCTCGCCGATTTCACTGTCGCCGTTGGCCGAGATCGTGCCGACCTGGGCGATTTCGGAGTTGTTCGAGACCGGCTTGGACTTGTCCTTGATCTCCTGCAGGACCAGGCCGACGGCCTTGTCGATGCCGCGCTTCAGGTCCATCGGGTTCATGCCGGCGGCCACGGCCTTCAGGCCTTCCTGAACGATGGCCTGGGCCAGGACGGTGGCGGTGGTGGTGCCGTCGCCCGCCTTGTCGTTCGTCTTCGAAGCGACTTCGCGGATCATCTGGGCGCCCATGTTCTCGAAGGCGTCTTCCAGCTCGATTTCCTTGGCGACCGAAACGCCGTCCTTGGTCGAGCGCGGCGCGCCGAAAGACTTCTGGATCACGACGTTGCGGCCCTTGGGCCCCAGCGTCACCTTGACGGCGTTGGCGAGCACGTTGACGCCGCGCAGCATCTTGTCACGCGCGTCGGTGTTGAAATGAACGATCTTGGCGGCCATGTGCGGCTGCTCCTTATCTATAAGTTTTCTGGATTAGAGTATTCGGCGCGGTTGCTTAGGAAAGCACGCCCAGCACATCCGACTCTTTCATAATTATGAGGTCTTCGCCGTCGATCTTGACTTCAGTTCCAGACCATTTTCCGAACAGAATACGGTCTCCGGCCTTCAGTTCCAGGGCGTTAACCTTGCCGCTATCGTCACGCGCGCCGGGGCCGACGGAGACGACTTCGCCTTCCTGCGGCTTTTCCTTGGCGGTGTCGGGGATGATGATCCCGCCCTTGGTCTTGGATTCTTCTTCCACGCGCTTGACCAGCACGCGGTCGCCGAGAGGACGAAACGCCATCTGTGTATTCTCCGTTTGGGACTTCAAAAGTTTCCTCGCTCGCCCTCGGGATCGGCTTTTGGCAGCCGACACCTGCGAGTGCTAACGCGCCGTGCAAGTAGGGACCGGGGGCGACAGCGTCAAGCGGTGGGGCCCCTCCTGATCCTGTGAATTTTCAACGACGGCGGTCGCGAGCCAAGCCGCGGCGCATCGACGGTTGACGCAATGTACTTTAATATGCAAAGAACATTGCACACAGCGATCTTGCTGCCTGACCTGGAGACCTCCGATGAACCGCTACCGCCTTTCGCCCCTCGCCGTCCTTGCCGCCGCCGCTCTGACTACGGTCGCCGCCCCTGCCCTCGCCGCCGACGTCACCCTGACCCTGGAAGGGGTTCAGGCGCGCGGGGGCCGTCTGCTGGTGGGCCTGCAGACCCGCGACCAGTTCCTGAAACAGGAGGGCGCCTATGGCGAGATCATCGCCGACCCGGCCGCCGGGACGCGCACCGTGGTCTTCCGCGACGTGGCGCCCGGCGACTACTCGCTGTCGGTGCTGCACGACGCAGACGGCGACGGCCAGATGAAGATGAACGGCGTCATGCCCGCCGAGGGCTGGACCATGCTGAACGCCGAAACCCTGCGCGCCGCGCCCCGGTTCGATCAGGTTGACTTCACCGCACCCGCTGCGGGCGCCGTCAGCCTCAAGGCGTCGATGATCTATCCGGCACGCTGACCGTGGCGGCCTGTTCGAGTGTCGCCAGTCGCCAGCTGGCCTCGACGCGGCGCTCGAACATCGGCCCGGCGCCCCTCACGGCCGTGCGCCAGTCGCGGCCGCCCCCCGAGCGCGCGGTCAACGGACCCAGCGAGGCGCGCAACTGGTCCAGGGCGTCGGCCGGCCGATCCCGATCCAGAAGGAAGGCGGCGTAGGCGTCGGCCCCGCCCAGCCCCACCGGATGGGCGGGGGCCAGCCGGGCGTCGGTGATCGTCCGTACACGGCGAAACAGAGCTTCCGCCTCGTCCGCCCGCTGCAGGGCCGCCAGGGTCTCCGCATATCCCCCGAGGGTCTCGACAATATCGGGACTGTCCGTTCCCATACCCTTTTCGAGAAGGTTCAGGCCCCGCGCGAACTCCGGTTCGGCCTCGGCGGCCTTGCCCTGATCGAGCAGGGCGTAACCGATATTGGCGTGCAGCACCCCGACGAAGGCGTGTTCCGGCCCGACGATCTGCAGGGCCAGGGGCATGGCGCGCCTGAACTGGACCTCGGACTTCCGGCCGTCGCCCTGGGTGTGCAGATACCAGCCGTAGTTGTTCAGACATTGGGCCAGCAGAACCTTGTCGCCGGAAATCTCGGCGATGGCGACCGCGCGGCGATAGAGGGCGTTCGCCTGCCGCCCGCGACCCGTGCGTCTGAGACTGTTGCCCAGGTTCGACAAGACGATGGCCACCCGAGAATGCTTGGGTCCGTAGAGAACCTCATACATGCCCAGAACCTGGCGATAGGCGGGATCGGCCTCGGCGTGTCGGCCCTGGGCCGTCAGGGCGTTGGCGTAGAGGTTCAGAGAGTCGGCCGTCTTCTCGTGCACCTGACCCAAGTGATCGCGCCGCAGGTCATAGCTTTCACGCGCGGCGGCCTCGGCCTGCTCGTTCTCTCCCTGGGCGTCGAAGGCGCGGGCGCGGTCGTAGATCAGGGCGGCGATCTCGGCCTGGTCCGGCTCGGCCTCGGCGCGACGGATGGCCAAGGCCTGGTCCACATCGGCATGGGCGGCCGGATAGTCGCCCGCCTCGAAATTCAGTCGGGAGCGGACACCCAAAGCCCGGGCCAGGGCCAGGGCGGGCGCCCCTCCCGCCAGAGCGACCGCCGCGTCCAGCGTCCGGCGGGCGCCGGGCAGATCTTCCTCGGAGAACCGTCGCCGGGCCACGACCACCAGCGCATCCGACGCCTCGGCCGGATCGGCGTGAGCGGCGATGGTCGCGGCGATCTCCTCGTCCGCAGAGGGAGAGGCGGCCGCCGCCTCAGGGGCAGCCTGGGTCAGGGCCGTCGCCGCCCCCGGCAGCATCAGGCAGACGGACAGCCCGGCCAGAGCGGCCGCGCCACGCCTCCGTCCCGCTTCGAATATCGACGTCATGCGCTCTCCCCCGCCAAGGACCGTATGGGCGGGGCGAGCAGACGGCAAGCCCGGCGGCGGCGGCGAATGAACGCTTGATGAACATGGGTCTCGCAGCCTGTTCAGGTGTGGGGCGTTAGAACCGACATCACTGATCGGCGCTTTGCCGACGCCCTGCAGCCAAGGAGGCCGCCATGTTGAACTTCAAGAAGACCGCCGCGATCGGCGCCGTGGTTCCCGCCCTGGCCCTGACCCTGGCCGCGGCGAGCCCCGCCGACGCCCAGAGCCGCTATCGTGACAACGACCGCCGTGACAACACCGCCCAGAACGCCATCCTCGGCGCCGTGGTCGGCGGCATCGCCGGCGCCGTGATCGGCAACGGCGATGGCACGTATGTGGCCGGCGGAGCCTTGGCCGGCGCGGCCCTCGGCGCCACGGCCTCGAACCGTGGCTCGGGCTGTGAATACTACCGCGGCGGCCGTTGCTACCGAAACCAGGGCCATTGGGAGCGCGAGCACGGCATTAACAGCCGCGACTACGGCTACAGCTACGGCTATGACAACCGCTATCAGCCGCCCCGCTATGAACGGCGTTATGACCGCCGGGACGACCGTCGCGACTATCGCTACGAGCGTCGCTGGTAGTCCAAGGCAGACATGACAACAGAGGCGGGCGTTCCGAAGGGGACGCCCGCCTTTTTCATGCCGATGGGCGCTCGTCGTGCGCCGCCCAGGCGGCCTGGACCTGGAGCCGGAACAGTCTGCGGTCGCGATCCAGTTCGCGACGGGCGTCGCTGCCGGCGCCGGTCTCGGGCTGGGCGCCGGTGCGGGTCAGGACGTCGGCGCCGACCCGGCGCAACAGGGGCAGGGCCTCCTCAGCGCGCCGGGTCCGGATCAGCAGGTCCGCGAGGTCGCCGCTCTGGCGCGTGATCTCGGGATGGCCGGGCGGACGGCGGGCCTCGCTGAGGATCAGGGCCTCGCGGAACAGGCGTTCGGCCTCCGCCTCTCCGCCCGTCGCGGCGATCGAGCGCGCCATGGCGTTGAGGGTCCAGCCGACCGTGGCATGGCTGCGTCCCAGGGTCTTCTCATAGCGGGCCAGGGCGTCGCGAAAGATCGGCACGGCCTCGGCGTCCCGGCCCTGGGACTGGAGTTCGCCCGCCAGATTGGTCCAGGCCGAGGCGCCGTCCGGGTCCAGCCGCCCTTTCAGTCGATCATAGCTCTCGGCCGCCTGACGCAGCAGGCGTTCGGCCTCCTCGTGCCGATCCTGCTGATGCAGGTTCCAACCCAGATTGCTGGTGTAGGCGGCCGTCTCCACCGGGTCGGTCGTGAGGGCGAGCGCCCGGCGATAGAGAAACTCCGCGTCCGCAAGACGCAACTGGTGATCACGGATGATCGCCAGGTCGTTTACCGCCCCCGCCAGTTCGATGCGTCCTCCGCCGTCCTGCCCCTCCAGGGTGTGTATGGCTTCGTTCTGGATCTCGGCGGCCTCGGCATAGCGGCCCTGTTGCTGGCGGGCCGTGCCGATGACGCCGAGGATACGGCCCCGCAGGATGGGGCTGGCGTCGGAAGGCAGGCCGTTCAGGGCTTCCTGCGCGCGGGCCTCGGCCTCGGCGTAGCGTCCGGCCTCGGTCAGGACGGCGCCGAAGCCCAGAAGGGCGATCCGCCGAACGTCGGGGTCCGCCGCCCGCTCGGCGAACTCGAGCGCCACGCCGGCGGCATGGTCGGCCTCGGGGAAGCGGGCGGCCTTGGCCCGCGCATAGGCCAGGCCCAAGGACGCCTCGGAAGCCCCCGCCCAGTCGCCCTTGGCCTGACGCGCCCTGAGCACGGACAGGAACAGGAGCGAGGCGTCGCCTAGGCCCGCATGGCGCGCATAGGCCAGGTTCATCGTGGCGGTCAGGGTGTCGACATGCGCGCCTCCGTCCCGTTCGCGCCGGATCGTCAGGGCCTCGGCGCGCAGGGGCTCGGCGCCCCGATAGTTTCCGCGCCGCTCACGGGTCAGGGCCAGGTTCTCGAGGGAGATCAGCAGGGTGTCGCGCTGGGTCCTCGCGTTGAGGCGAGCGGGCTTCAGGGCGGCGGTGAACTCACGCTCGGCCTCGACCCAGTCGCCGCGCTCGAAGGCGGCGATGCCGCGATCGGTGGGCGTGAAGGGGCGCCGCGCGGCGGGGGTCGGGGGCGGACCGTCCGTCGTCTGGGCGGCGGCGCAATCCACCTGGGGCAGGCTCAGAGCCATGGCCACAGCGACCAGCATGGCCGTCGGTCCGCCTGCACCCCGTCTGTTCGATCCCTGCGCCATGCCCGGACACTAGGCCCCGGCGGAGGCCGGCGTCATCTGACGAAATCAGTCAGTGAGCCGCCTCAGCAGTCCGGCCGTTGACGGATCCAGTCCGGCGGACGGCGCCCCGGCCGCGACGTCGGCCAGGATGGCCTTGGCCAGGACCTTGCCCAGTTCGACCCCCCACTGGTCGAACGAGTTGATGTCCCAGATGACGCCCTCGACGAAGGTCTTGTGCTCATAAAGGGCCAGAAGGGCGCCGAGGGTTTCGGGCGTCAGCCGATCCATGACGACGGTGGTGGACGGCCGGTTGCCGGGGAAGGTCTTGTGCGAGGCCAGCCGGTCGGCCTCTCCCGGGCTTTCGCCGGCCGCCAGCAGTTCGGCGTGGGCCGCATCGGTCGTCTTGCCGACCATCAGGGCCTGGGCCTGGGCCAGGGCGTTGGCCCAGAGTGGGCTTTCCGTCGCCTCGCCGTGGGTCGCCTTGACCACCACGAACTCGGCGGGGACGACCTGCGGTCCCTGATGGATCTGCTGGAAAAAGGCGTGCTGGCCGTTGGTGCCGGGTTCGCCGAAGACCACCGGGCAGGTCTGGCGGGTGACGGGCGAGCCGTCGCGATGGACCCGCTTGCCGTTCGATTCCATTTCCAGCTGCTGCAGAAAGGCCGGCAACCGCCGCAGGGCGTGGGCGTAGGGGGCGACGGTCCGGGCGGGGCGGCCCAGACCGTCGACGTTCCAGATCTGGGCCAGGGCCATCAGGACCGGGGCGTTCCGCTCCAGCGGCGCCGACACGAAGTGGTCGTCCATCGCCGCCGCCCCGGCCAGCAGGGCCTCGAACACCTCGGGGCCGAGGGCGATGACGCAGCTCAGGCTGACCGCAGACCACAGGGAATAGCGGCCGCCCACCCAGTCCCGGAAGGCGAAGGTGCGGGCGCAGCCGAAGGCGGTCGCCCGCTCCGGGGCGGCGGTGACGCCGATGAAATGCCTGTCGCGCCCGGTCTCCGGCAGGCCATCCGCCAGCCAGGCTTGGGCGGCGCGGGCGTTGGCCAGGGTCTCCTGGGTGGTGAAGGTCTTGGACACGACCACGACGAGGGTGGTCTCCGGATCGAGCCCGGTCAGGGCCTCGGCCATGTCGCGCGGGTCGATGTTGGCGACGAAGCGCAGGTCGATGGACGGGTTCAGCGGGCGCAGGGCGTCCCAGACCACGCGGGGCCCCAGATCGGAGCCGCCTATGCCGATATGGACGATGGCGGTGAAGGCCTTGCCCGTGGCCCCTGTCTCGGCGCCTGACCGCACGGCCGTGGCATAGGCGGCCATGTCGGTGCGAACCGCGTCGACCTCGGCCGAGACGGGTTCGCCCAGCGCCTTGAACGCCGCGCCTGTCGCGGCCCTCAGCGCGGGGTGCAGCACGGCCCGGCCCTCGGTGGAGTTGATGGCCTCGCCGCCGAACAGCCGCGCGCGCGCCGCCTCGACCCCGGCCGAACGGGCCAGGTCGAGACAGGCCTCGAACCCGGTGCGGGTCCAGCTCTGTTTCGACAAATCGAGATAGAGGCCCGCCGCCTCGACCGACATCCGGTCCAGTCGATCCGGGTCGGCGGCGAACTGATCGACGATGCGGGCGTTGGCGTCATCGCGCGCGGCGGCGTCGAAGGCGGTCCAGTCGGCGGTCATCGGCATCCCCATGCGGCCCATCAGGGTCAACGCATCGTTTACGGGTCAGGCGTATCCCGGTTCAATCCAATATCGGGTGCTGTCGCCCGATGTGATCGCGAAAGAGGTCCGTTATGTCCTGCGGCGCCACCCTGGCCATCGCCCTGATGCTGAGCAATCCCGCCGTGGCCGAGGCCGCCGCCCAGCCGCCGGCCGTCGCCGACGCCCCGATCTCGGTGGCGTCCGAACCCCTGTTCGCCGACATCGTCAACCGCTCGGGCGTCCTCAAGGCCGTGGTGGACGGCTGGCATGCCTCGCGCGCGGCCGATGCGCCGGGCTTCTTCACCGGCGCCGATTTCCTGGACTTCAAGACCCGCGCCCAGGCCCTGGCCGAGACCGACATGCAGGGCCACCTGATCCTCAAGGAACGCGGCACGGACGGCGACCTGAAGTGCATCCTGCGCGGCATTTCCGAGGACATCCCCAAGAAGATCGCCGCCGTCGAGGCCGCAACCAGCCCCGCCCTGCGCGCCACGGCCTTGTCGGAACTGTCCTATCTGCTGAACGACAATGTCGAGGTCATCACGACGCCGCCGCAGCATGACGCCCAGTCGGGCGTGCCGGCGGGCTGACGGCCGCCTGTCAGGAACCGACAGGCTCTACGGGAGTGACGTCGCCACTCCGGGGCGGCAAGCAGGCCACAGGCCGCCGTCGGCCGGACGAAAGCTGGCCTCAACCCGATGAAACGCGCCCGCCCCTGGCTGATCTGGCTCGGCATCATCGTGGCTGCCTCGACAGCCTATAACTGGCATGAAAGCCGGGGCGGCCTCTGGATGGCCCGGACCTACGCCACATCCGAACTGGTCAACCCCGCCCTGGTCGGAACCTTCGAGAGCCTGCAACTCTGCCTCACGGCCGCCGAGGCCGATCTGCGCCGCCGGGGGCTTGCCGCTGTCGGTCACTACAGCTGCGGTCGAAAGTGCGAGTGGCGCAGGCACGGCTACTATGCTTGCGCTGAGGAGCGGACGTCTCCTCCCCGGCGAGAGCCTATTCGCCCCGCGCCTGCTGACGCGGACTGAACTTCGGCGCCGGGGCCAGGCGCAGGACCTCGCCCTGATAGCGTTCGTCGTCCCCGGCCAGGGCGAACGGCAGGGCGTCGGCGCAGGCGTTCAGCAGGGCCTCCAGCCAGGGCTGTTCCGCCTTGTGGAAGTCGCCCAGCACATGCGGCATCACCAGATGCGCCTCGCCGGGGTGGCCGATGCCCATGCGGGCGCGGCGGAAGTCGGCACCCAGGTGGCTGATGAGGGACCGCACCCCGTTCTGGCCCGCCGCGCCGCCGCCGGTCTTCATGCGGAACCGGCCCGGCGCCAGGTCGATCTCGTCGTGGAAGACGATGATCTCCGACGGCTTGATCTTGTAGAAGCGCGCCGCTTCGCCCACGGCCCGGCCACTCTCGTTCATATAGGTCTGGGGCTTGATCAAGAGGACCTTGACCGGTCCATCGGCCGTCTCGACCTCACCTTCAGAGATGACCGACTGGAACTTGGCTCGCTCGGGCCCGAACCGCCAGCGACGTGCGATCTCGTCGACGGCCATGAAGCCTATGTTGTGGCGGTTCTTTTCGTATTTCGCGCCCGGATTGCCCAGGCCGGCGATGATGATCATGGCGACGTTCCTGCACCGGGCCTCAAACGAAAACGGCCCACTCCGCAAGGGAATGGGCCGTCGCCGAACTCAGAACTTAATGAGGCGATCAGCCTTCCGACGCGGTCTCGGCGGCGGCTTCGTCAGCCGCTTCGGACTGGGCGGCCGACGAGGTCTTGATCGTGGCGATCACGAAGTCGCGGTCGGTGATGGTGGCCGAGGCGCCCTTGGGCAGGGTGATGTCCGACATGCGGATGGTGTCGCCGATCTGGCGTCCGGTCAGGTCCACGACCAGTTCCTCGGGGATCTGGTCGGCGCGGACCAGGATCTCGACGGTGTGACGGACGATTTCCAGCGAGCCGCCGGCGCGGGTGTAGGGCGCCTCATCGACGTTGGCGAAGTGGACGGCGACTTCGATCTTGATCGGAGCCTTCTCATCGACGCGCATCAGGTCGAAGTGCAGCGGACGGTCCGACACCGGATCGAACTGCACGTCCTTGGCGATGACCGGCTGGCTCTCGTCGCCGTACTTCAGGGTCACCAGGTGGCCCAGCAGCTTGCCGGTGTAGAGGGACTTCTTGAAGTCCTTCTCGTTCACGGAGATGGCCACGGGGGCCTTGTCGCCGCCGTACAGGATGCCGGGAACGGCGCCCGAGCGGCGAGCGGCGCGCGCGCCGCCCGTGCCGGTGTTTTCGCGAACGTCCACGTTCAGAATGATCTCGGCCATCTGGCTCGCCTCAACAACAAAAAGGCCTGCGCCGACATTCGGCCCGTGCAGGCGGGGTCTGAACCCATGAATTCAAGAGCGCGGGCTATTACACGCAAGACCGCTCGTGTGCAACCGCCTGTCTGCGCCTGCGCCGAACCGACGATCAGCCCGTCGACAATCGCCCGGCTACCCGCCGTTCAGCGAGGCCGTGGTCGCGACGGGGCTGGGCCCCGGGGTGATGTTCGGCGGCGGCGTGACGGCGATGGATTGCACGGGCGCGGGCCCCACCGCAGTCCCGGCGCAGGTGGCGAGGTCGCGCACGATATGGCGGCCGATGCAGAACATGTCTTCATAGCTGGGGCGCGAAGCCGCCAGGCACTGGAACAGGTTGAGCTTCGACAGGTCGAAGCAGAACTGGTTGCCCGCATCGTTGATCAGGATGTCGGTGTTTTCGCGCTGGTCCTCGCCCGCAGCGCCCAGGGCGGCCAGGGCGGCGATCGACAGGGCGCGCGCGACCACCGGGGTGTAGGGCGGCGTCGCCTTGGCGCCGGACACGCCGAGCCCCGAGCCGGCATGGGCCGCCGCGAACAGCCGGGCCGATTCCTCCGGCGACGGCAGCATCGCCCCGTTCGACAGGGTCTTGGCCCGTTCCAGACGGACCTCGCGGTTCGGGATGGGAGTGACGGCCCAGCGGCGGCGCGGGTCGTTGCGCTCCTGGATCGTATAGGCGTCGCCCTCCACCGCATCGGCGATGGCCGTCAGCATGGCGACGTCGCGGCCGATGGTGGTGGAGATCAGGCCGGCCGCCGCATCCGCGCCGGGCAGGGCGGCAGCGTAGTTGGGATCCGTCAGGACCGAGTTGATCACCTGCTGGCGCGCCGCCGGATCGGCCGCATAGCCGCGCAGTCCGGCGACAAACTCGGGCGACTGCAGGGCCAGGATCGAGGCATAGGCGATCAGGCCGCGAGACACCTGTCCCGACTGGTAGGCCGCCCCGCGATGCATGGCGGCCTGGATGGATTCGGCGTCGGGGAAGCCGCCCTTGATGCTGGAGACCTCGCGGATGAAGCTCACATAGACGGCCGCAGAGTCTGCGACGCTCTGGTTCAGGGTGATGGGCGGCGGCGGGGCGACCACCACGGGCGGCGGCGGGGGCGGGGGCTCCACCGGGGTCTCGCAACTGGCCAGCAGGGCGGCCGAGGCGACGGCGGCTATCGCCAGGCTCCGGCGCAGAGTTCGGACGGCGGACTTGGAGGTCATGGGCATCGAGATCGTCCCCGAATGAACGCGAGGGAGCGCCGCGACGGACGCCGGAACTGAAGAAGCCTTATAACGCGTCCGGCAGGTTTTCAGATGGTTAATCGAACAGCTTGGAAACCGATTCCTCGTTGGCGATACGCCGGATGGCTTCACCGATCAGCGGGGCCACGGCCACGGTGCGGATCTTGGCGCAGCTCGCGACCTCGTGCGGCTGTTCGATGGAATCGGTGATGACCAGCTCCTTCAGCGGGCCGTCGGTGACGCGCTGCACGGCCGGGCCGGACAGGACGCCGTGGCTGATATAGGCCGACACCTCCGTCGCCCCCGCCGCGATCAGGGCCTTGGCGGCGTTGACCAGGGTGCCGCCGGAATCGACGATGTCGTCGAACAGGATGCATTCGCGGCCCGAGACGTCGCCGATGATGTTCATGACCTCGCTCTCGCCCGCCTTGGGGCGGCGCTTGTCGACAATGGCCAGGTCGACGTTCAGCCGTTCGGCCAGGGTGCGCGCCCGCACCACGCCGCCGACGTCGGGCGAGACGATCATCAGATTACCGCGCTGGTAGTTTTCCTTGATGTCCTGGGCCAGCACCGGCGTCGCCACCAGATTGTCGGTCGGGATGTCGAAGAAGCCCTGGATCTGGCCCGCGTGCAGATCCATGGTCAGCACCCGGTCGGCCCCGGCCCGGGTAATCAGATTGGCCACCAGCTTGGCCGAGATGGGGGTGCGGCCGCCGGTCTTCCGATCCTGCCGGGCGTAGCCGAAATAGGGGATGACGGCCGTAATCCGTCTGGCCGAGGCCCTCACCAGGGCGTCGATGCAGATCAGCAGCTCCATCAGGTTGTCGTTGGCCGGATAGGAGGTCGACTGGATGACGAAGACGTCCTCGCCGCGGACGTTCTCCTCGATGACGACAAAGACCTCGTTGTCGGCGAACCGCTTCACCTGGGCCTTGGTCAGGGGCATGTCGAGGTGGTCGGCGATCGCCTGGGCGAGGCTCCGGTTTGAGTTGCCTGCGAGCAGCTTCATCGACCGGTCATCCTTTCGCCGTCATCGAAACGCCAATGACGGTTGCGCTCTTTACCAGCGCGGGGGCCGGGGACAAGACGGGCCCTGCTGTTTTCGCCTGTTGTTTTCGCCTGCATTGGCGAAGGCCGGGGCGCTGGTGTAGAGGTCGCGTCTGAATTTTCGCGGGCGTCCGGATGGGGCGTTTCCGCCGCCTGTTGATGAGGGTGTCTTCGTTGTTCTCTTCCCCGATGCCGGCCGGCAGGCTCCGCACCACCCTGACGATCGCGATGGTCGCGGCCATGAGCCTGTCGATCGCCGCCTGTGCGGGCCGGAACCGCCCCCGCCTCGCCTATGAGGAGCGGCCGGTCGAACTGCTCTACAACACCGGTTTCGAGCGCTTGCAGTCCCGGCGCTGGACCGATGCGGTCGACTATTTCCAGGAGGTCGAGCGCCAGCACCCCTATTCGGAATGGTCTCGCCGGGCGATCCTGATGCAGGTCTACGCCCATTATCAGGCGGGCGACTATACCGACGCCATCGCCGCAGCGGACCGCTTCATCCAGCTCTTCCCCGGCAGCCCCTCGGCCGCCTACGCCTTCTACATGAAGGCCGTCTGCAACTTCGAGCAGATCGTCGATGTGGGCCGCGACCAGGCCTATTCCCAGGCCGCCCTGGCCGGGCTGCGCGACGTGATCCGCCGCTATCCGACCTCGTCCTACGCCACCGACGCCCGCGTGAAGATCGACATGGTCAACGACCAGCTGGCCGGCAAGGAAATGACCATCGGCCGCTGGTACCAGCGCCGCAGCCAGCCGCTGGCCGCCATCGGCCGCTACAAGACCGTGATCGACGACGCCGCCTTCCAGCGCACCTCGCACACGCCCGAGGCGCTTTATCGCCTGACCGAGGTCTATCTGGGCCTGGGCCTGAAGGACGAGGCGACCCGCAACGCCGCCGTGCTCGGCTTCAACTATCCGGGCAGCCCCTGGTACGCCGAGGCCTACGCCCTGCTGAACGAGCAGGGCGTCAAGCCGGAGACCGAGCCGACCGGCAAGCGCGAGAGCTGGCTGCGCCGCATCATCCCGGGCTGAGGCCGTCGCCGCGGAACGGGCGGTGAACAAATCCGGCGACCCGGCTAGAGTGGCGGCGATGCCGAATCACGAGCGCCCCTCATGCTGACCGCCCTGTCGATCCGCGACATCGTGCTGGTGGACGCGCTCGACCTCGACGTCGAAACCGGCCTGACGGTGCTGACCGGCGAGACCGGGGCGGGCAAGTCGATCATTCTGGACGCCCTGGGTCTGGCGCTCGGCGGGCGCAGCGACGCGGGGCTGGTGCGGTCGGGCGCGAAACAGGCCAGCGCCACGGCCGTCTTCACCGCCCCTGACGATCCCGACCTGATCGACCTGATCGCCGAGCGCGGGTTCGAGGTTCGGCCGGGCGAGGAGCTGATCCTGCGCCGGGTCGTCGGCGCCGACGGCCGCAGCCGGGCCTGGATCAATGACGCCCCGGCCGGGATCGCGGCCCTGAAGGAGATCGGCGCCCGGCTGGTCGAGGTCCACGGCCAGCACGAAACCGTCGGCCTGCTGGACTGGAAGACCCACCGCGCCTCGCTGGACGCCTATGGCGGTCTGTCGCCCCAGCTGGAGGGGGTGGCCGCCGCCGCCGGGGCCCTCAAGGCCGCCGAGACCCGGCTGTCCGATCTGAAGGCCGCCGCCGCCGAGGCCGCCGCGCGGTCCGAGGAGATCGCTCTCAACCTCGCCGACCTCGACGCCCTCGACCCGCGCGAGGATGAGGAGACGGAGCTTGCGGGCGAACGCGCCCTGCTCGGGGCCGCCGAAAAAGCCATGGCCGACCTGGCCGACGCCCGGACCCAGCTGGGCGGCGACAAGCTGGTCCAGAAGCTGTCGGCCGCCCTGCGCGCCGTCGAACACGCCCGGCAACGCGCCCTTCAGGCCATCGGGGCGACCGAAGGATCGGAGGGCGAGCACCCGGTGATCGGTCGCCTCGCCGCCGCCGCCGAAGCCATCGACCGGACCATCGTCGAGGCCCTCGAGGCCGTTGCGGAAGTGGACGCAGCGGCCAACGCCCTGGATTTCGAGCCCGGTCGGCTGGACAAGGCCGAGGAGCGGTTGTTCGCCCTGCGCGCCGCCGCGCGAAAGCTGAACACCACCGTCCACGCCCTGCCCGCCCTGCGCGTCAGCCTGCGCGAACAGCTGCGGCTGATCGAGGACGGGGCCGAGGCCCTGGTCGCCGCCGAACGCGAGACCTCGGCCGCGCGCGAGGCCTATGACATCGCCGCGACCTTCCTGACCTCGGCGCGGGAGGCGGCGGCCGAGCGGCTGACCGCGGCGGTCATGGCCGAACTGGCGCCGCTGAAGCTGGAACGCGCCCGGTTCCGCGTCGCCTTCGAACCCGTGACCGACGGTCGGCGCGGGCCGCTGGGCGTCGAGACCGTCCGCTTCCAGATCGCGACCAATGCCGGAGACGACTTCGGCCCGCTGGACGCCATCGCCTCAGGCGGCGAACTGGCGCGTTTCGCCCTGGCCATGAAGGCGGCTCTCGCTGGCCGCGCCGACCAGCGCCAGCCGGTGATGATCTTCGACGAGGTCGATCAGGGCGTCGGCGGGGCCGTGGCCGAGGCGGTCGGCCAGCGCCTGAAACGCCTGTCGGACGGCGCCCAAGTCCTGGTCGTGACCCACAGCCCCCAGGTCGCCGCCCGCGGCCACGCCCACTGGAAGGTGCGAAAGTCCGACATGGAGGGCCAGACCCGCAGCACCGTCGATCCGCTGGACGACGGCGCCCGGCTGGAAGAGATCGCCCGCATGCTCTCCGGCGCCGTCATCACTGACGAGGCCCGCGCGGCGGCCCGGACCCTGATCGGATAGATCCGGCTAGATCGCGTTGAGCGGCAGCTTCAAGTATCGTCGGCCCGCCTCGTCCGCCGGCGGCAGGGCGCCGGCGCGGATATTGACCTGCAAGGACGGCAGGATCAGCTGCGGCGCCCCGAGGGTGGCGTCACGGGCCTGACGCATGGCGACGAAGGCCTCTTCCGACACGCCCGCGATATGGATGTTCCCCGCCTTCTGGGCCCCCACGGAGGTCTCGAACCGGTAGTCGTCGCGACCCTTTGGCAGATAGTCGTGGCCGACGAACAGGCGGGTGTCGTCCGGCAGGGTCAGCAGGCGCTGGATCGAGCGATACAGGGTCCGGGCGTCGCCGCCCGGGAAGTCCGTCCGGGCCGTGCCGTAGTCGGGCATGAACAGGGTGTCGCCGGTGAAGACCGCGTCGCCGATGCGGTAGCTGATACAGGCCGGGGTGTGGCCCGGGGTGTGGATCACCTCGACCGTCAGATCGCCCAGAGGGAAGGTGTCGCCATCCTCGAACAGCCGGTCGAAGACCCCGCCGTCCGCCGCGACATCGAACAGCAGGCCGAAGGCCGACTGAACCTGGGTGATCCGTGCGCCGATGCCGATCGAGACGGCCTCGGTTTCCCGCAGGTGCTCGGCGGCGGTCAGGTGGTCGGCGTGGGCGTGGGTTTCGAGCACGAAGGCCAGTGTCAGTCCGGCTGCGCGCAACGCCTGCATCACCGCGTCAACCGACCGTGTCGAGGTTTGGGCGCCAGCGGGATCATAGTCGAGAACCGGATCGATGATCGCGGCCATCTGCGTCGCCGGATCACTGACCAGATAGGTGACGGTGTGGGTCGCCGGGTCAAAAAATCCGCGAACGTCGGGGCGAAGGGTCATGGGGCGTCTCCTCTTTCGCGGCCTATATATTAGCTATTGCTTATTTAGCAAGTTCGAATATATTGGCGCCATGATCGACATAGACGCCATCGGACTCGACCGTTTCGAAGCCAGCGCCGGCGAGGCCGCCGGGCTGATGCGCGCCCTGTCCAACGAAAAGCGGCTGATGATCCTGTGCCAGTTGGGGGACGGCGAGCTGTCGGTCAGCCAGTTGCTGCCGCTTGTCGGCCTGTCGCAGTCGGCCCTGTCCCAGCATCTGGCCAGACTTCGCGACGAGGCCCTGGTCGCCACCCGGCGCGACGGCACGACCATCTTCTACCGGATCGCCGAACCGGCGGTGCTCAAGGTCATCGCCGTTCTGGCCGAGATCTATTGCCCCCCTCTTCCGTCTGAAAAGGCCTGACGCCATGACCGTGCTCACCCCCCTCAACCCCGCCGAGGTTGATCGCCGACTGCGGGCGAACAGCGCCCTTCTGGTGGACATCCGCGAGCCGGACGAGTTTGTGCGAGAGCATGTCGCCGGCGCCGTCCATGCGCCGCTCTCGTCCTTCGACACGGCGGCATCGAGGCTGCCGGACGGTCGGGAGATCATCTACACCTGCCGCACGGGAAACCGGACCGGGGTGAACTGCGCCCGCCTCGCCGCCCGCACGCCGGGAGAAGCCTTCGTTCTGGACGGCGGTCTGGAGGCCTGGAAGGCCGCAGGGCTCGCGACCCGAAAAGACGCCTCCAGCCCGATCGAGTTGATGCGGCAGGTGCAGATGACGGCCGGGGGATTGATCCTGATCGGCGCGGCCCTGGGCCTTCTGGTCCATCCCGCCTTCTGGGGGCTGTCGGCGTTCGTGGGCGCCGGTCTGTTCGTGGCCGGCGCGACCGGCTTCTGCGGCATGGCGCGACTTTTGGCGGTCATGCCGTGGAACCGGAAGGCGCTGAGCGCCTGACGCCGCCATGACGAGCGATCTCCTCACCCTGCTGCTGGCCGCGGCGAGCGGCGGCGTGGTCGCCCTGCTGCTGACCCTGTTCGGCGGCGGCGGGTCGGTGTTGGCCGTGCCCCTGCTGCTCTATGTCGTCGGCGTCGCCGATCCGCATGTGGCGATCGGCGTCTCGGCGGCGGGAGTGGCCCTGAACGCGCTGACGGCCCTGGCGGGGCATGCCCGGGCCGGGCGGGTGCGCTGGCCCTGCGCCGCCCTGTTCGCCACGACAGGGGCCGTCGGCGCGTGGCTCGGATCCTCGCTGGCCAAACAGATCGACGGCCAGTCCCTGCTGGTCGTCTTCGCCCTGGCCATGGCCGCGGTCGGACTGGCCATGCTGCGACCGCAGGTCGCCGTCGCCCGCCCGGAGCCGCGCCTGAACTGGGCCCTGTCCCCGCGCGCCGGCCTGACCGGCGCCGGCGTCGGTTCGGCTGCGGGCTTCTTCGGCATCGGGGGCGGTTTTCTGATCGTGCCGGGGCTGATGGTTTCAACCGGAATGAGCCTGGCCACGGCCCAGGCGACGTCCCTGCTGAGCGTCGCCGCCTTCGGGGTGACGACGGCGGGGAACTACGCCCTGTCCGGCTGGGTCGACCCCATGCTCGTCGCCGCCATGACCGTCGGAGGCGTCGTAGGCACGGCGGCGGGGCTTCCGCTGGCGAGAAGACTGGGCGCCCGGGCGAGGCTGGGGCGAAGCCTGTTCGCCGGCCTCATCCTGATCGTGGCGGCCTATGTCGGCGTCAGGGCTGCCCTCGCCCTGATGTAGCGACCTACTTCCCGTCCGCCGTCAGCTTCGCGTCCATGGCCCGGACGACGGCTTCATAGGTGTCGGCGGTCAGGCGGATCGTTTCGCCCTCGACGACCTCGACCTTATCCTCGGCCGAGTGGATGGTGCGGAAGACGCGGGGGACGAAGCCCTCGGCCAGACCCGTGCTCTCGCCGCCGTTGAAGGCCAGCCACATCTGGTGGGCGCCGACCTGGTCCTGGAAGCCGAGCGAAACCACAGGCGCGCCGGCGGCCGAGAAGGCGCGGTCGTCGCTCGGCGGATAGGTCGGATAGCCGACGCATTGCAGGGCGCGCGCCGCACAGGTCTCCTGCACCGCGCGGGTCACCCAGGCCGACTGGGCGCCGTTGTTCTGGCCGTACATCATCGTGTCGCCATAGGCGGCGACGTCGGAGTTCAGCACTCCGGCGACCTGCGTGATCCCGTGCGCCTCGATCCATTTGCGCGCGCCGATCAGGCCCAGTTCCTCCTGGTCGAACAGGATGAGGCGGACATCGTGCGCGGGGGGATTGGCCTTGAGCGCCCTGGCCGCCTCGATCACGGCGACCACCGACCCGGCGTTGTCGACGACACCCTGAGACATCGTCCCGTCGCGCAGCTTCACCGCGTCATAGTGGGCCGTCAGCAGGATCTCGCCGCCCGCGCCCCCGCCCGTTCCGGGGATAAGGACCACCACATTGCGGCCCTCCATCGGGCCGCTGTTGCGCCCGCCGCCCTCGAAGGTCTCGATGGCCGGCGTGAACCCGACCGCCGTCAGTTGCTCGACCGCGACCCGGGTCCGTTCAGCATTGGAAGGCTGGACATAGGCCGCCACCCGGTCCTTCAGCTCCGCCTGCGTCGTCTGGGCGCTTGCGGCGCCGGCGAGGGCCAGAAAACAGGCGACGGTGGCGGCGACGGCGGTCGAGCGGAACAGCATGGCGGGATCCCTGATTGGACCCCCTGCCTATCAACTCAGCTCTTCAGTCGCCAGCCCGAGCGGAACACCAGCCAATTGGAGATCCCGAGCGCCACGATCAGCCCGGCGCTCATCAGGGCGCCGACCCAGAGCTCGCCCTCCGCATGGCCGATGAAGCCGAAGCGGAAGCCGTCGATCAGATAGAAGAAGGGGTTGTAGTGGCTGATGGTCGCGAAGGGCTCCGGCAGGTTCTCGACCAGATAGAAGGCGCCCGACAGGAAGGTCATGGGCATGACCACGAAGTTCTGGACCGCCGCCAGCTGGTCGAACTTCTCGGCCCAGAGCCCGGCCAACACCCCGGCCATGCCCATCATCAGCGAGGCGGCCAGCCCGAAGCCGACGATGGCGACGACATTGTGCAGCCCCAGCCGGGCGAAGGGCATGACGCAGATCGCCGTCACCAGTCCGACCACGATCCCGCGCGTGGCGGCGCCGAGGGAGAAGCCGATGGTCAGCTCCAGCGGGCTGAGCGGCGGGGTCAGGAAGTCGGTCGAGGTGCCCATGATCTTGGCCTGGATCAGGCTGGACGAGGAGTTGGCGAAGGCGTTGTTCAGGATGGCCATGACGATCAGGCCCGGCGCCACGAACTCGGCGAAGGGGGTGCCGTCCAGCGGTGGACGGCCGCCCTTCACGGCTACGACGAAGACCAGCATGTAGAGCAGGGTCGTCACCACCGGCGCCGCCACCGTCTGGGCCCCGACCTTCCAGAACCGGCGCACCTCGCGCAGGTAGAGCGTGCGAAGGCCGACCCAGTTGATGCCGTCGTAGCGGCGGGGCTGGGGCGGCGTGGTCGGAGCGGCGGCGATCTCGGTCATGGCCGCGCAGATGCGCTTACGTAACGCGCCGCGCAAGGCATCCCGCCAGGCTCAGCGTTCAAAGAACACCGATTCAACATCTGGTTCCTGTGGATCATGTGATTCGCACATCTTGCGTCTGTTAACGCCTCGTTTACAAACGGTGGTAGGCAGAAGGCGGTCAGCCGCCAGTCTGACACCAGATATTGAATCTCACGCGCTGGAGGGCGTCATGACCGCAGGCTGGACCGAGGACCGCGTAGGCGCGCTCAAGAAGCTCTGGCTGGAGGGCCAATCGGCCAGCCAGATCGCCAAACAGCTGGGCGGCGGCGTCACCCGCAACGCCGTGATCGGCAAGGTGCACCGCCTGGGTCTGTCGGGTCGCGCCACGCCGTCCCAGCCCGCGCGCACCACCACGACCGCCGCCTTCCGCCCGGCCCGGACCCGCACCACGCCGCCGGCCCAGCCCTCCGCCCCGCGTCGCATCGAGGCCGTGCAGCCGCGCCCGACCGCTCCGGTTCCGCCGACCCCGATCCGGGCCGTCGCCGAGCTTCCGGGCACCGCCACGGTGATGACCCTGGGCGCCCACATGTGCAAATGGCCGATCGGCGACCCG
>NZ_JBQVNM010000034.1:0-28442 GCF_052436175.1 Brevundimonas sp.
GTGTGGGCGGGGGGGGTGGGGGGGGGGGGGGGGGGGGCGGTGGCGGGGGGGGTGGGGGGGGGGGTGGGGGAGGCGGTGGGGTCACCGGCGGCGTGGTCGCTCCGCCTCCTCCACCGCCTCCCCCGCCGCCGCAAGCGGCCAGGGGCATGAACAGAAGCGCGGCCCCAAGGGCCAGAAGGCGGACACTACGCACCACAAATCCCTCCCAGATACGGTGAGCCTAAGCCTTCAGGCGCGTCTCGAACAAGCTGAGCAGGCGGGACCAGCCGTCGGCGGCGTCGGGGGCGCTGTAGCTGGCGCGGTAGTCGGCGTGGAAGCCGTGCTGGGCGCCGGGATAGACGTGAATGCTGCTGGCGCTCGCCGCCGGGGTTCCTGCCGCCGCCAGGGCCGATTTCATCGCCTCCACGGCGGTCAGGGGAATGCCCTGGTCCTTCTCGCCATACAGACCCAGCACCGGCGCCTTGAGGTTGCGGGCCAGATCGACGGGCCAGGGGGCTCCGGCGGCCGTCTGTTCCGGCGTGGCCGTGGGCGAGGGCGCCAGCTGGCCGTACCAGGCCACGCCGACGTCTATGGCCGGGAAGCGGGCGCAGGCCTGCCAGACGACCTTGCCGCCCCAGCAGAAGCCGGTGATGCCGACCTTCTGGTCATTGGCCCAGAGCTGCCCGCCGGCCCAGTCCAGGGTCGCGGCGATGTCGCCCATGACCTGTTCGTACTTGGCGGCGCCGACAATTTCGCGGATGCGCGACATCTGTTCCATCGTCAGGGGGGCCGGATCGGCCACCCGCACGAAGAAGGCCGGGGCGACAGCCGCATAGCCGGCCTTGGCCAGCCGGCGGCAGACATCCTGGATATAGGCGTGGATGCCGAAGATCTCCGACGCCACGATCACCACCGGAAAGGGCCCGTCGCCGGCGGGGCGGGCGACATAGGCCGGCAAATCGAACCCGTCCGGCGCCGGATAGGTCACGTCGGCGACCTCGATCCCCGCCGTGTCTGTGACCACCGGCTGGGCCGATTGGGCCAGGGCGGCCGTGGCGTACTGGGTGAAGAACAGGCCCCCCGCCGCCGCCGTGGCCAGGGAACGGCGCGACAGGTTCAGGTCGCCGGGGGCGTTGCCTTCGGGGCGGGTCAGGACGGTCATCGAACTCTCCACAATCGGTCGAACGGATGGGCCGACACTGGCCCGGCCCGGGACCGTCGTCGAGTCACGATCCCGAGGCTCCCGTTCCGGGCCCCGCGCGGCGCAGGGTGAGATTGATACGTCCGCCGCCCGGGATCAGACCGGAGGACCCGGCCAGAATCCGGTCGATCCCGTGCCGCGCCAGTCTCGCCGGCCCCGTCAGGGCGCAGATGTCGCCGCTGGCCAGCTTGACCGCCCGACCCCTTACGCCCTCCGCCGGCGCCACGCGAAACACCGCCGTGTCGCCCAGGGAGATCGACAGGACCGGCGCCGTCAGGTCCGCCTCGTCGCGATCCTGATGCAGCCCCATCCTGGCCTCGCCCCGATAGAGGTTGACCAGACAGGCGTCCGGCGGCTCCGGCCAGCCGGTCAGGTCGCCCCACAGGTCGATCAGCCGTTCAGGCATCGGCGGCCAGGCGGCGCCGGTCTCCGGATGCGTCGCCTGATAGCGATAACCGCCCCGGTCCGAGACCCAGCCCAGCGGCCCCAGATTGCTCATCCGCACCGAGAAAGGCCGCCCGCCCGGCGTCACCGGCCGATAGAGGGGCGCGGTCTCCAGCACCGCCGTGACCTGTTCGACCAACCCGGCCTGCTCCGGGGTCGACAGGCCGCCGGGCCACAGCCGGAACCCGGCCATTCCAGTGTCGATCTCGTGGAAGCGGCGCATCCGGCCAGTCTAGGCCGGCGAGACGTTCGCTCAAGCGCCGCTGTCAGCGGGTGAAATAGTAGTCGGCGATATGGCAGACGTTGACCCCCTGCCGGATCAGGGTGTGGCTGTTGGCGAACTCCGCCCGGAAATCGAAGACGCAGGCGCCGGAGCCGTCGTCCAGGTCCAGGGCCCAACTGCCCCCCGACGCCAGAGCCTCGACGCCCAGCAGATTGGACTCGCGCGCGCTCGACCGGGCGGCGAGGGCGTAGAACCGCGTCATGGTCCATCCGGTCTGATTATGGACCCTCACCCGCCGGTTATGCGCGTCGCGCGCCCGCACGGACCCCGCCGCCGCTCGCACGACGACGGATCCGGCCGCCCCGGCCTCGCGCGGCGCGGGGCCGATCCCCCCGATCATCAGGGCCAGGCCGATGGCGACAGGGACGGCGACGCGGCGGAAAAGGACCCCGGGAGGCAAGGCGCGGGAAGGGGGGCGACGCATAAGGGAACGGGAAATCATGCGACATCTCCGGCGAGCCGTTCGGGACGCCGGGCGTCCGCATGACCCCAGACTAGGCCCAGGATCGTCCCGGCGCGCCTGACGCGGCCTGACAGCCGCAGCCGGACCTTGCGAATCCCCGCCCTGATTCGCGTTCAGCCCTTGCGGCCCCCCCTGACATTCCCATATCCGCTCGCAGCCGGAGAAACCCCGAAACCACTGGGGCTTTTGTCCGGAAAACATCCACCGGTCCGGCGGCGAACCCCATCGCCGGGTCAAGACTTCAAAAAACGGGGGCGGTCACGCGCGGCGCTTCGCTCTATAAGGCCGCCGCATCGCCCGCCAGACGGAGAGACTGTAAAGCATATGGCCAAGATCATCGGCATCGACCTCGGCACGACCAATTCGTGCGTCGCGGTCATGGAAGGCAAGAACCCCAAGGTCATCGAGAACGCCGAGGGCAATCGCACGACCCCGTCGGTCGTCGCCATCCAGGACGGCGGCGAGACCCTGGTGGGCCAGCCGGCCAAACGCCAGGCGGTCACCAACCCGGCCAACACCTTCTTCGCGATCAAGCGCCTGATCGGCCGCAACTTCGACGATCCCGTCGTCGCGAAGGACAAGGGGATGGTCCCCTATGAGATCGTCAAGGGTCCGAACGGCGACGCCTGGGTGCGCGCCAACGGCAAGGACTATTCCCCCCAGCAGATCTCGGCCTTCACCCTGACCAAGATGAAGGAGGCCGCGGAGGCCTACCTCGGCGAGAAGGTCACCCAGGCCGTCATCACGGTTCCCGCCTACTTCAACGACTCCCAGCGTCAGGCCACCAAGGACGCCGGCAAGATCGCCGGACTTGAAGTCCTGCGCATCATCAACGAGCCGACCGCGGCGGCCCTGGCCTATGGCCTGGACAAGAACGACGGCCAGAAGATCGCGGTCTATGACCTGGGCGGCGGCACCTTCGACGTGTCGATCCTGGAGATCGGCGACGGCGTGTTCGAGGTGAAGTCGACCAACGGCGACACCTTCCTGGGCGGCGAGGACTTCGACGTGCGTCTGGCCGACTATCTGGCCGACGAGTTCAAGAAGGAGCAGGGCGTCGACCTGCGGAACGACAAGCTGGCCCTGCAACGCCTGCGCGAAGAGGCCGAGAAGGCCAAGAAAGAGCTGAGCTCCACGACCTCCTACGAGGTCAACCTGCCGTTCATCACCATGAACGCCTCGGGCCCTCTGCACCTGAACATCAAGCTGTCGCGCGCCAAGTTGGAAGCCCTGGTCGACGACCTGATCACCCGTACGATCGAGCCGTGCCAAAAGGCCCTCAAGGACGCGGGCCTCAAGGCCTCGGACATCGACGAAGTGGTGCTGGTCGGCGGCATGACCCGCATGCCGGCCGTGCAGGAAGCCGTGAAGAAGTTCTTCGGCAAGGAGCCGCACAAGGGCGTGAACCCTGACGAAGTCGTCGCGCTCGGCGCCGCCGTTCAGGCCGGTGTCCTGCAGGGCGACGTCAAGGACGTGCTGCTGCTGGACGTGACCCCGCTGACCCTCGGCATCGAGACCCTGAACGGCGTCTTCACCCCCCTGATCGAGCGCAACACGACCATCCCGACCAAGAAGAGCCAGGTCTTCTCCACCGCCGACGACAACCAGTCGGCCGTGACGATCCGCGTCTTCCAGGGCGAGCGCCCGATGGCGGCCGACAACAAGCTGCTGGGTCAATTCGACCTGGCGGGCATCCCGCCGGCCCCGCGCGGCGTGCCGCAGATCGAGGTCGCCTTCGACATCGACGCCAACGGCATCGTCCATGTGACGGCCAAGGACAAGGCCACGAACAAGGAACAGTCGATCCGCATCCAGGCCAACGGCGGCCTGTCGGACGCCGACATCGAGAAGATGGTCAAGGAAGCCGAGGCCAACGCCGAAGCCGACAAGGCCAAGAAGGAGCTGGTCGAAGCCCAGAACGCCGCCGACAGCCTGATCCACTCGACTGAAAAGGCCATGGCCGAGCACGGCGACAAGGTCGGGGCCGACGAGAAGGCCGCGATCGAGACCGGTCTGGCCGAGCTGAAGACCGCGCGCGACGGCACGGACCCCGAGGACATCCGGACCAAGACCAACACCCTGGTCCAGGCCTCGATGAAGCTGGGCGAGGCCATGTATGCGGCCCAGTCCGGTTCGGGCGACGACGCCACGGCCACCGCCGAAGACGGCGTGGTCGACGCCGAGTTCGAGGAAGTCTCGGACGAAGATCAGAAGAAAGACGCCTGATCGCCACAGGCGGCTGAAATCGAGCGGCCCCGCTGGTCTCATGACGAGCGGGGCCGTTTCGTGAGGTTGCATCATCGGACCCGTTCCCCATGTCGGGTGGGTCGGGCCTTTCCTTCCGCGTCCGGATAGAGACGGGATCGACGGGGCCAGGGATTCAGAGGACTGACGCCAGATGGCGCGTGACTATTACGAGGTTCTGGGCGTCGAAAGGACCATCGACGCCCCCGGTCTGAAAGCCGCCTATCGCAAGCTGGCCATGACCCATCACCCCGACCGCAACGGCGGCTCGGAAGAGTCGATGGCGAAGTTCAAGGAGATCTCCGAGGCCTATACGGTCCTGTCGGATGACCAGAAGCGCGCCGCCTATGACCGGTTCGGGCACGACGGCGTCAACGGCGGCGGGGCGGGCGGCTTCGGCGGCCAGGGTTTCCACGACGTCAACGACATCTTCTCCCAGGTCTTCGGCGACGCCTTCGGAGACGTCTTCGGCGGTGGCGGCCGTCAACGCCAGCAGGGGCCGCGCCGGGGTTCCGACCTGCGCTACGATCTCGAGATCACCCTGGAGCAGGCCTACAAGGGCGCGGACGTCGATATCTCCGTCCCCTCCACCGCCACCTGTGACACCTGTGACGGCTCGGGCGCCAAGCCGGGCGCCAAGGCCTCGACCTGCTCGACCTGCGCCGGCCAGGGCCGTGTGCGTCAGGCCAACGGCTTCTTCCAGGTCGAACGCACCTGCCCGACCTGCGGCGGCGCCGGATCGCGCATCGCCCCCGCCGACGTCTGCACCGCCTGCCACGGCCACGGACAGGTCAGGAAGACCCGCACCCTGAACCTCAAGGTGCCCGCGGGCGTCGACGACGGTTCGCGCATCCGCCTGACGGGCGAGGGCGACGCCGGCACGCGCGGCGGCCCGCGCGGCGACCTCTATGTCTTCCTCTCGGTCAGCCCGCACGAGCTGTTTGAACGCGACAACCTCGATCTTCTGGTCACCGTCCCCGTTCCCATGACCGTCGCGGCCCTGGGCGGCGAGATCGACGCCCCCTGCCTGGTGTCGGAGGCCTGCGACGGCCAGTGCAAGGCGCCCGTGTCCGTGCCCGCCGGCGCCCAGACCGGCAAGACCGTCCGCATCAAGGGCAAGGGCATGCCCCATCTGAACGGCCGCCAGCGCGGCGATCTGGTGGTCGAACTGTTCGTCGAGACCCCCACCGACCTGACCGCCCGCCAGAAGGAGTTGATGCAGGAGCTTGCCCTGTCCTTCGGCGAGAGCCAGAATCCCCGCAACACCAGCTTCGCCGGAAAGGCCCGGCGCTTCTGGGCCGATATTCTCGGCGAGGACGGGGGCAAGTCGCCCCGGGAGACCGCACAATGATCCGTACCCGGACCGGCCGCGCATGAGCGCCATCTTCCACGCCGGCATCTCCGGCGCCCGGGGGCGGATGGGCCGCGCGGTGGATCAGGTGCTGGATGCGCGTGACGACGTGGTGGTCGCCGCCCGCTTCGACTGGGGCGAAACCCCGGACCTCAGCCTGTGCGACGTGGTCATCGATTTCTCGACGCCCGAGGCCTCGGTCGCCCTGGCGAAACTGGCCGCCGAACGGGGCGGTCCGGCCCTGGTGATCGGCTCGACCGGCTTCACCGAGGAACAGGAAACCGAGATCCTCGCCGCCGCCGAAAACGTGGCCATCGTCCGCAGCGGCAACTTCTCCCTGGGCGTCAACATCCTGATCGGCCTGGTCGAGCATGCGGCCCAGAGGCTGGATCCGCGCGACTGGGACATCGAGGTCATCGAGGCCCACCACCGGCTCAAGGTCGACGCGCCGTCCGGCACGGCCCTGATGCTGGGCGAGGCCGCCGCCGACGGGCGTGGCGTCGATCTGTCCGAGGTCCGCCTGCCCCCCTATGACGGCATCACCGGCGAACGCGAACCCGGAAAGATCGGCTTCGCCTCGATCCGCGCCGGCGGCATCGTCGGCGACCATTCGGTCCTGTTCGCCTCCTCGGCCGAGACCCTGACCCTCAGCCATTCGGCCATCGACCGGTCCCTGTTCGCCAAGGGCGCCGTGGCCGCCGCCGCCTGGGTCCGCACCCGCCGCCCCGGCCTCTACGACATGCAGGACGTGCTCGGCTTCAGGCAGGCGTGAGCGCCGTAAGCCCATCCGCCGACCAGATCGGACGCGGCATCGCCCTGCGCCTCTGCGCGGCCGGCTCCTTTTCCGTGATGGCCGCCCTCCTGAAACTGTCCGCAGAGGATCAGGTCTCGGCGCCCGAGATGGTCTTCTACCGCGCCTTCTTCGGCCTGCCCGTCGTGGTGGCCTGGGTGCTGATCAGCCAGGGCGGCCTCCGGGGCGCGATCTGGGCGCTGAAGCCGAAAAACCCCTGGGCCCATGTCCTGCGCAGCGTGATCGGGGTCTCCTCCATCTTCTGCGTCTTCCAAGCCCTCAGCCTCCTGCCGCTGGCCGACGCGACCACCCTCAGCTTCACCGCCCCCATCTTCGCCACCATCCTGTCCTTCCTGTTGCTGAAGGAACAGGTCGGAATCCGGCGCTGGGCCGCCGTCGCCGTCGGCTTCCTCGGCGTCCTGATCGTGACCCGCCCGCTCGACAGCCTGTCGGGCGTCGCCGAACACGCCCTGCCCCTCGCCGGCGTCGCGGTCGGCCTGCTGGCCGCCGTCCTGACCGCCGGGGTGACCATCACCCTGCGCCAGCTCGGCCGCACCGAGCATGTCGCCGCCATCGTCTTCTGGTTCTTCGTGGCCTGTTCGACGGTCGGCGCCCTGACCCTGCCGGTCTTCGGCCGGATGCATGAGCCCCAGACCTTCGCCCTCCTGATCGGCGCCGGGGTGACGGGGGGCCTGGGTCAGCTCTTCATGACCAGTTCGCTGCAGAACGCTCCCGTCTCGGTCGTCGCCCCGTTCGACTATCTCCAGATCGTCGGCGCCGTCATTTTCGGCTGGTGGCTGCTGCACACGCCCCCGACCGTCAGCACCCTGACCGGCGCCGCCCTGATCGCCACAGGCGGCCTCTACACCGCCTGGCGCGAACACGTGCGGAGGCGACAGAGCCTGATCCAGCCGACCGCGCCGCCGGTCTAGCGGCCCGTCGAGCCGAAGCCGCCCGCGCCCCGCACCGTCTCATTGAGCGTCTCAACCTCGGCGATGACGGCCTGGGCATGTTGCGCGATCACCATCTGGGCGATGCGTTCGCCGCGGCGGATGACGAAGGGCTCCTGACCCAGGTTGGCGAGGATCACCCCCACCTCGCCGCGATAGTCGCTGTCGATGGTGCCCGGCGAGTTCAGGCAGGTGATCCCGTGCTTGAGCGCCAGCCCTGAACGCGGCCGCACCTGGGCCTCCCAGCCCGGCTCCAGCGCGATCTTCAGCCCCGTGGGCACCAGGGCCCGCGCCCCGGGCGCCAGGGTGACCGGCGCGTCCTCGGCCACGGCGGCGCGCAGGTCCATCCCGGCCGATCCCGTCGTCTCATAGGCCGGAAGCGCCAGACCCTCGGAATGGGGCAGGCGCTGGATGCGAAGCGTCGTCATGTCGGTCTCAGGCTTTCGTCAGATGGTCGGCGATGCGGGCGGCGAGCGCGCGGGCGATCTCGGCCTTGGACTGGCGCGGCCAGGTCTCGGCGCCCTCGCGGGTGACCAGCATGACGGTGTTTCCGTCCGAGCCGAACACGTCGTCGGACACGTCGTTGCCGACGATCCAGTCGCAGCCCTTGCGCGACAGTTTCGACCGGGCGTTGGTCTCCAGATCCGAGGTCTCGGCGGCGAAGCCGATCACCAGCGTCGGCCGGTTCGGGCCCGGCGCGGCCAGCCCCGCCAGAATGTCCGGGTTCTCGATCAGGGCCAGGGTCGGCGGCCCGCCCGGCCCTTTCTTGATCTTGCCCGAGGCCACCCCGTCCACCCGCCAGTCGGCCACGGCGGCGCTCAGCACCGCGACATCGGCGGGCAGGGCGGCGTGCGTCGCCCTCTGCATCTCCACGGCGCTCTCGACGTCGATGCGGGTCACGCCCACCGGAACCGCCAGGGCTGTCGGCCCGGACACCAGGGTCACCTCCGCGCCAAGATCGGCCAGGGCGGCGGCGATGGCGTAGCCCTGTTTGCCGCTGGACCGGTTGGTCAGACCCCGCACCGGATCGATGGCCTCGAAGGTCGGACCGGCGGTGACGACGGCACGCTTGCCGCTCAGCGGCCGCCCGTCCGGCCCGTCCAGAAGCCGGACGATGGCGTCCATAATCGCGGCGGGCTCGGCCATCCGTCCCGGCCCGTATTCGCCGCAGGCCATCTCTCCGTCATCGGGGCCCACCACCGCCATGCCGTGGAAGCCGTCGAAACCCTTGAGCCGTTCGACATTGGCCTGGACCGCCGGATGCAGCCACATCCGCACATTCATGGCCGGGGCCAGCAGGGTCTTCTTGTCGGTCGCGATCAGGGTCGTCGACGCCAGGTCGTCGGCCAGACCGTTGGCCGCCTTGGCGATCAACCCCGCCGTCGCGGGCGCCACCACGATCAGGTCGGCCCAGCGCGACAGTTCGATATGGCCCATCGAGGTCTCGTCCTCGGGCATGAATAGGGTCTGGCGCACCGGATGGCCGGTCAGGGCCGCCAGGGACAGGGGCGTCACGAACTCGGCCCCCGCCGCCGTCAGCACGGCCTGGACCTCGCCGCCGGCCTTGCGGATCAGCCGCACCAGCTCCAGCGCCTTGTAGGCCGCGATGCCGCCGCCCACGATCAGCAGGATTTTTCGGGACGTCAGGGGGGCTTGGGCCATGTCTTTCCCTACCCGCCCCGCGCCCGGCCGTCGACACGTTCAGATTGGTTAACAAAAGAACATTGCAGGAACATTCTATCCGTGCCTAACTGTGTTCACGGAACGCGACAGTGGGAGGGTCGAGATGACGAACCGGATGATCGTGGCCGCCATGGCGGCGGGTGTGGGACTGGGCCTGACCGCAGGATGCGACAACGGGCCGTCGGCGGTGCAGACGCGGGATCGGGCGGCGGTGGATGCGCCCCTGGCCGCCGTGGCCCTGACCGAGACAGCGCCGGTCGAGGCGGTCGAGACCGAACAGGCGGTCAAGACCGTCGTCACGGCCAACCGGCGAGAGACGGCCGACGCCAAGGTGACCCGCCTGTTCGAGCGCAACGGCGCGGCCTTCGGGGCGCGGACGGCCGACGACTATCTGGTCAAGCTCCAGGCCTTCACCCGCAACCCGCCCCGCGACGCCGATACGGCCAAACGGCCGAACGGCGACACCCTCTATTACCAGGCCTCGACCAACACCTTCGCCGTGGTGGCGCGTGACGGCACGCCGCGCACCATGTTCAAGCCGGATGACGGGCCGCGCTACTGGGCCGAACAGAAGTCGCGGGCCCCGACCTTCGGTCAGCGCCGTACCTCGTCGAACAGCGAATAGATGGGTGTGAACGCCGACGCTCAGGCGGCGGGTTCGTCCTGCTGCTTCTGCTCGACCATTTCGCGCAGCAGGTCGAGGGCCAGCTTCTGCTGGCGGCTGGACAGTTGCGGCGCCAGCCGGGCGATCTCGATCGAATAGCGGGTGGACGGATAGTCGTGATCGAAGGCCGGAGCGTCTTCGGCCACGCCCGCGGCGTTTGTCGCCAGACCCTGGAAGAAATAGCCGATGTCGACCTTGAAGAAGCGGGCGATGTCCCAGAGCTTGGAGGCCGAGATGCGGTTGGCGCCCTTCTCGTACTTCTGGATCTGCTGGAAGGTCAGGCCGAGCGCCCGGCCCAGATCGCTCTGGTTATAGCCCAGACCGATCCGCTTCTCGCTGACCCTGCGGCCGACATGCCGATCGACCGGATGCGGCCCGTCTTCTTTTACGCCCTTAGCCATTGGTCTTCGCCGTCCCCACGATCAGCTAGATCATTACAAAAGCCGCCGATCGGCGACACGCTCAACCCATGCCCGCCCGACCCAGGGCCACGGCGACGATGGATTTCCACCCGGGATGTCGCTGTGCAGAAAGCGATCCTTGGACGGAAACCCTGAACAACAGGCATGGTCCTTTTCGTATCATGCCCCATCTTTGTCAAAGCTAGACTTTTCTGAGGGTTTTCGAGCCGATGCCGCGCACCGCCGCCAGAGCCAGGGCGCGCTCCAGAGGCGTCAATCCCGCCGCCGCGTCGGTGATGGCGATCACCAGCGGATCATTCGGCATGGCGGTGAATGTCGCCTCGTCGCCTTCCCACACGCCCGCTGCGGCCGGGGCGACCAGATCGGTCGTCGCGGGCGGCCCCACCTCATCGGGCAGGCCCGCGAAGACGTCGTGGACCTCGATCCCATAGGCCCCGCAGAACTGCCACAGCCGCGACGCCGGGATCCGGTCGCCGCTCTCGACATTGCCCACGCTCTTGGCCGACACGCCCAGAGCGATCCCCACCTGTTCCTGAGTCAGTCCCATGGACTCGCGGATCTCGCGCAACCGCCGCCCGATCAGGACGTCGATGTGCCGCGTCTTCAGCAGGTCGTCGCGGGTCCGGCTCATGCGCCTCGCCTCCTGAACGACGCCCCGCCCGCGATCAGTCCGGCCAGAACCGCCAGACCGAACGGCAGGTCGCCGATCCGCCCATAGAGGGTCGGCGCCGTCGGCCGGGGCAACAGGACGTCGATCACCCCGCTTTCACCCGACCCCAGACTCTGACCCGGCAAGACCCGGCCCCAGGGATCGATCATGGCCGACACCCCCGTCGGCGTCGCCCGCGCCACCGGCAGGCCCGTCTCGATGGCGCGGTAGGACGCGAGGTTCAGATGCTGCAGCGGCCCCGACGTGGCCCCGAACCAGGCGTCGTTCGAGACATTGACGATCCAGTCCGGCCGCCCGACACCCCCGGGCGTGAACCCCGGATAGAGGCTCTCGTAGCAGATCAGGGGCTGGACCCGGGGCCGCCCCGGCAGGTCGATCGGCGCCGGCCTCGGCCCGGCCGAGAAGTCGGCGGGCATATGCACCAGACTGCGGACCCCGAGCGCGCTCATCAGTCCGCCCAAGGGCAGGTATTCCCCGAACGGCACCAGCCGGTGCTTGTCATAGACGGCCGCCACCCTCAGCCCCGCACCGCCCTCGTCGGCCAGGGCGAACAGACTGTTGAAATAGCGATCCTCGCCGCCTGGCGTGGGCTCGCCCCGCGCCAGTCCCATCAGCAGGATCTGTCCGGGCTGGAGCGCGGCCGAGATCGCCGCCGCCTCGGGCGCGCCCGCAGCGAAGACGGTGTTGGCGCTGGCCGGCAGGGCCCCCTCGGGCCAGACCACGATGTCCGGCCGACGCCCGGCCGGAGCCTGTGCGGTCAGGCCCACATAGCGATCCACGATCGACTGATAGGCTTCCGGCGTCCATTTCGACTCTTGCGCGATGTTGGCCTGGACCAGCCGCACCATCGTGTCGGTGTTCTCCACCCGGGCCGAGGCCAGACGACCCGCACCGAAGGCGAACAGGCCCGCCAGGACCGCGACCCCCGCCAGCGCCGTCCCGATCCGCACCCGCCGCGTCCCCGCCCCGAACACCGCGCCGAAGGCCGCAAAGGCCGCGACCGTGACGACGCTCAGGCCATAGACGCCGACCACCGAGGCGAACTGGGACATGGCCGATCCCGCCTTCCACGCCGCTCCTGCGGGGTTCCAAGGAAAGCCCGTCAGCACATGGCCGCGCAGCCATTCGAGCAGACAGAACAGGGCCGCGAACAACAGAACCCGCCGCACGCCGACCGGGGCGAACCGGCGATACAGGGCCGTCGCCGTTCCCCAGAACAGACCCAGCCCCGCCGGCAACAGGCTGGCGGCGAAGGGCGCCATCCAGGCCTGGGCCGGGTCGACCATGAAGGCCTCCGCCACCCACCAGCAGCCGATCAGGAAATAGGCGAAGCCCGCCAGCCACCCCATCCAGAAGGCGCCGCGCACGCTCGCTGACCGCTCGGCCAGCAGCATCAGCAGGGGATAGGCCAGCAGCCCCGGCAGGAACCCGAACGGCGGATGGGCCAAGGCCGCCCCGGCCCCGGCCGTCAGGGCCGCAGCGATCCGCGCCCAACGATTCGTGATCCAGCGGTTCGCCGCCCAGGATTTCGCGCTCCCCGGCGTCGTCACGGCCTCACCCGTCATGGGGCAGCTCATAGGGGTCGGAAATCCCGAGGCCCGCCAGAATGGTCCGCTCCTCGGCCTCCATCGCTTCCGCCTCGGCCTCGACCTCGTGGTCGCGACCCAGCAGGTGGAGCACCCCATGGACGACCAGATGGGTCAGGTGGCTGCGCAGGCTCTTGCCCTGATCCGCCGCCTCGGCCGCGCAGACGCCCCAGGCCAGGACGATGTCCCCCAGAGGCTGGGGGTCCGCCCCCGGCACCTCCGCCGCCGGGAACGACAGCACGTTTGTCGGCCGGTCCTTGCCCCGGAACCGGGCGTTCAGATCCCGCACCGTCCCGTCGTCGGTCAGCAGGATGACCACCCCGCCCGACGCGGTTCCCAGCGCCGCCACGGCCGCCCGCTCTACCACCGCCTCGACGTCGTCGACGGCGTCCGTCCAGTCCTCGGCCTCGACCTCGATCTCGATCATTGGGCCGGGTCTTCGAGGTCGGCGCCGGCCCGGTCCTGGGGCCTGCCCCGCGCGGAATCGGCGTCATAGGCGCGCACGATCCGCTCGACCATGGCGTGACGCACCACATCCTCGGCCGCGAACTCCAGCACCCCGACCCCCTTCACGTCACGCAGGATGCGCAGGGCGTGGGCCAGGCCGCTGTCGCGCGGGTTCAACAGGTCGATCTGCGACGGGTCGCCGGTGACCACCATCCGCGCCCCCTCCCCCAGCCGGGTCAGGACCATCTTCATCTGCAGGCGCGAGGTGTTCTGGGCCTCGTCCACGATGATGAAGGCGTGACTCAGGGTCCGGCCGCGCATGAAGGCGATGGGCGCCGCCTCGATCTCCCCCTTGTCGCGCCGCCGCTGCACGTCCTCGGCGCCCAAGATGTCGTTCAGCGCCTCCCAGATGGGCGCCAGATAGGGATCGACCTTCTCGTTCAGATCGCCGGGCAGGAAACCCAGCTTCTCCCCCGCCTCGACCGCCGGCCGGGTGATGACCAGCCGGTCCACCTGGCCCCGCCGCAACAGGGAGGCGCCATAGGCGGCGGCCAGGAAGGTCTTGCCCGTCCCCGCCGGCCCGACGCCGAAGGTCAGTTCGTGATTGGCCAGGGTCTCCAGATACCGGGCCTGGGCGTTGGTCTTGGGCACGATGGCGCCGCGCTTGCCGATCGGCAGGGCCATGGGGTCCACCGTCCGCCCGCCGCCCGAGACGCCCGTGCGGGCCACGGCGATGGTCGCGCGCACGTCGGCCTCATTGACCTGGGCGCCCTTGGCGACCCGTTCGGCCAGCTGGCTCACCACCTGTCTGGCATTGGCCCGGTCGCGCGCGCCGCCGTTGATCGACACCCCGCCGCCGGGCGCCTCGATCAGCACCTTGAAGGCGTCCTCGATCAGGGCGACGTGGCGGCTGGCCGGACCGATCACGGCCCGCAGCGCGTCGTCGTCAAGGGCCAAGAATTCGGATTCACGCGCCATGTAAGACTTTCTCGGAAGCGGCTGCGCCGACGGGTTCGACGAGGCGACCGCTCAGGGATTTCAGCCCGCCGGTCTCGATCTTCACCGGAACGATCCGGCCGATCAGTTGATCCGCGACCCCGTCCACATAGACCGGCTGCAGCCAGGGCGAGCGCCCCGTCACATGGCCGTCGAACTTGCCCTGCCGTTCGAACAGGACGGGAATGGTCATCCCCGCCCGGGATTCATTGAAGGCGGTCTGTTGCTCGAACAACAGGGTCTGGAGCGCCTGCAGCCGTTCGCGCGAGACCTCCGCCGGAACCTGGGCCCCCATGGTCGAGGCCGGGGTGCCCGGGCGCGGCGAATACATGAAGGAGAAGGCCGAGGCGTACCGGACCTTCCTGACCAGATCCATCGTGTCCTCGAAATCCCGATCGGTCTCGCCCGGGAAGCCGACGATGAAGTCGCCGGACATCGCCATGTCGGGCCGCGCCTCGCGGATACGCTCGACCAGGTCTAAATACTTCTGCCGCCCGTGCTTGCGGTTCATCAGTCGCAGGATGCGGTCCGACCCCGACTGCACCGGCAGATGCAGCCAGGGCATCAGCACGTCCAGATCGCGGTGCGCCTCGATCAGGTCGTCCGACATGTCGTTCGGGTGACTGGTCGTATAGCGGATGCGGTCCAGACCGGGGATTTCGGCCAGCAGATAGGCCAGCCGCGCCAGCGACGACGGCGTCCCGTCCGGCCCCTCGCCGTCATAGGCGTTGACGTTCTGGCCCAGCAAAGTGATTTCTCGAACCCCCTTGGCCGCCAGCTCCCGCGCCTCGGACAGGATGGCCGCCACCGGCCGCGACCATTCGGCGCCGCGCGTATAGGGCACCACGCAGAAGGTGCAGAACTTGTCGCAGCCCTCCTGCACCGTCAGGAAGGCGGTGAAGCCCTCCACCCCCCGCTCGGCCGGCAGGGCGTCGAACTTCTCATCGGGCGCGAAGTCGGCGCCGATCCGTTCGCCCCGCGCCCGCGCCGTGCGGGTCAGCAGTTCCGGCAGCTGGTGATAGGCCTGGGGTCCGACGACCAGATCGACCGCCGGCTGGCGCTTCATGATCTCCTCGCCCTCGGCCTGGGCGACGCACCCGGCCACGGCGATGGTCATGCCGCCCTGCCCCGCCGCCGCCTTGGCCTCCTTCAGCTCGCGCATCTTGCCGAGCTCGGAATAGACCTTCTCCGCCGCCTTCTCGCGGATATGGCAGGTGTTCAGGATGACGAAGTCGGCGCCCTCGGCCGTGTCGGTCGTGGCGTAACCCAGCGGACGCAGGACATCGGCCATGCGCTCACTGTCATAGACATTCATCTGACAGCCGTAGGTCTTGATGAACAGACGCTTGGGCGCGCCGGTCCCGGCCTTCGGCGGAACGAGGGTGTCGGTCATGGGCAGTTACCTAGTCGCCCGCCGCGCGTCGCGCGACATGAACCGTGGACGGATTCAGCCTGTCGGCGGTCAAATCTCGATCTTTTTCGGATCGATCCGCGCGGCGTGGCGGGTGAAGATCAACCCCTCGCGCTTGGCCGGTTCGGCCCCCTCGATGGCCTTGCCATAGAGTTCCAGCTTGTGGCCGACCAGTTCGAAGCCGAGGCGTTCGGCGATCTCGGTCTTCAGCCGCTCGATCTCGGCGTCGAAGAACTCAATGACCTCGCCGGTCCTGGTGTCGATCAGGTGGTCGTGGTGGTCGTCGCCCGCCTCCTCATAGCGGCTGCGTCCGTCGCCGAAGTCGTGCTTCTCCACCACCCCCGCCTCCTCGAACAGGCGCACGGTGCGATAGACGGTGGCGATGGAGATATGGGGGTCGATCGCGGAGGCGCGACGGTACAGCTCCTCCACGTCCGGGTGGTCCTCTGCATTGGACAGAACCCGCGCGATGACGCGCCGCTGTTCGGTCATGCGCATGCCGCGCTCGGCGCAGAGTTTTTCGATCCGGTCCATGGTTGGACAGAATAGGCGGCGGATCAGTTCGAGGGAAGACGCCCTTTTCAGTCTTCCGTCGGGGCCAGTTCCAGATCAGGGGCCAGATCGAGGGCCAGAACCAGCGCGTCCATCGCCCGGCCTTCGGGCCGCGCATAATAGGCTCGACGTCGGCCGATCTCGACGAAGCCGGTGCGGCCGTACAGGGCCCGGGCCGCGACATTGTCCTCGGCCACCTCGAGAAAGAGCCGGGTCGCGCCGCGTCCGGTCGCCTCTGTCGCCGCCGCTTCGACCAGCCGCCGCCCCAGACCTCGTCGACGCGCATCGGGCGTCGTGGCCAGGGTCAGGATCTCGGCCTCGTCCGCGACCACGCGACACAGGATGAAGCCCGCCCCCTCGCGCCCAATCGCCACGGTCCCGGCCTGGGACAGAAGATCGCCCAGGGCCTCTGCGTCCCAGGGCGCGGCAAAGGCCGCCGAATGGAGGATCGCCAGCGCCTCGGCGTCCCCTAAACCGAGGGCGCGCAAGCCGGCGGCCTCGCTCATGCCTCGACCGGCTTCGTCCGCGCCTGTCCCGGCAGGCGGGTCGGGGGCGTGGCGTCCGGCGCGCGCAGATAAAGGGGTCGAGCCGGAGCCGTCGCCGGATCGGCGGCCAGGGTCAGGGCCGCCAGGGCCGCCGCCGTCGGCGTGACGAGGTCGAGAATCTCGGCCCCCGCCGGAGCGATCAGGGCCGCGCCGCCGCCGATCAGCCGCCACCCGGCCCCCGCGTTTCCCAGATGCAGACGCGCGGCCTCGACATCCCAGGGCGCGGGCTCTCCGTCCGGGGCGCCGTCGATGAAGGTCTGCAGATAGACCTGGCCCCGGCGGGCGTCGATCACGGCGGCGAGACGGCCGGAGGGATCCGGCGCCGAGGCCGCCAGGGCCTTAAGGGTCGAAATCCCGATCACCGGCCGGCCGAGGGCCGCGCCCAGACCCTGGGCGAAGGACAGTCCGACCCTCAGACCGGTGAAGGAGCCCGGTCCGACCGTCACCCCGATCCGGTCGATCCCGTCGAACCCGCCCGCTTCCTCCGCCGCATCGCGGACCAGAACGCCGATCCGCTCCTGATGCCCGCGCGCCATGGCTTCGGACCGTTCGGCCAGCGCCCGGCCGTCCTCGAACACGGCGGCGGTGCAGGCGTCCAGCGCGGTATCCATGACCAGCACCTTCATGCCGCCGCCCTCCGGGTCCGCGTCAGCCCCGCCCCAGGGCCTGGACGACGCAGACCAGGGCCAGACGCACGCCCTGATTCTCGATCGCGCGAAATGCCGTCGCCAGGGCCGTCAACTCGCCATGGACCCCCTCCTCCTCGATCTGCGCCTCCTGGAACACCGGCGGGCCGGGCAGGAACTGGCCGATGGGCGCGCCCAGCAGGGCGGCGATGCGGTTCAGGCGCGAGGCCGGCACCCGGTTGGCGCCGGATTCGTACTTCTGGATCTGCTGGAAGCTGAGGCCCAGCCTCCGGGCCAGGGCGTCCTGACTGAGACCCAGGGCTTGGCGGCGCGCGGCGATCCTTCGGCCGATATGGGCGTCCGCCTCGTCCGGCCTCCTCGACATCCCGGACATCCCCCCTCCGTCTTTCCGAAGAGAGTTTCATGAAACGATCCATAATGCAACTTTTTCGTTTCATCACGATTCCAGCCGGGCGACGACGGCCGCGACCCAGGCCACATCGCTGCGCGCCAGGGGCGTCGCGACCTCCAGCCCTCCGGGGCCGCCGCGCAGATACAGGGCCTCGCCGTCCGCATGGTCATAGATCCTCACCTGGCGCGACCCGTCGGCCAGCCCGATGACGCAGCCCTGGTCGCGACGCGGCCAGCGCCCGGGATCGTATTCCAGCGTCACGCCGGACCCGGCCCAGGGCGCCAGGTCGTCGGTGGACAGCTGCATTCGCTCGCGGCCGCCCGGACCAGACGCGGCCGGACCTGGACCGGCGGGTCCGGCCCGATAGGCGCGGCTCCCGGACGCCACCCCATCGGCGGGGGTGGCGACGGGCCCCGACGACGGGCTCCGGGCCAGGATGAGGGCCAGGTCTTCCGGCGAGGCGTCCAGAGCTCCGGTCAGGCGGCGCTGGACGTCGGGGCGGAACAGGCCGGGGCGACGCCCCGCCTCGTAGAGACCCCAACCCTGGCTGGTCATGCCGATGCGGGCGCCGGCCTCGGCCTGGCTGAGGCCCAGGGTCTTGCGGATCTGGGCCAGGGCGGCGCCCAGACGCTCCGCCTCATGCGAGGCCGTCCTGTCGGTCGGATCGGTCGGGATCATGGGGTCAGGATGCCGGGTTTCGACGCCCGGCTCCAGAGCCGATCCGTTTCATGAAACGGCCGACGTCAGATCACCTGCTCGACCCGGGTCACCTCGGGCACATAGTGGCGCATCATCTGCTCGACGCCCTGTTTCAGGGTGGCGGACGACGACGGGCAGCCGGCGCAGGCGCCGCGCATCCGCAGGCTCAGGACGCCGGTCTCCTCGTCGAAGGCGTCGAACAGGATGTCGCCCCCGTCCTGGGCCACGGCCGGGCGGATGCGGCTGTCGAGCAGCTGCTTGATCTCGGCCACGATCTCGCTGTCGTCGCCCTGATCCTCGGCCGCCACGCCAAGGTCGCGCAGCAGGGGCTGGCCGGAGGTGAAGGCGTCCATGATCGCGGCCAGGATCGGCGGCTTCATCTCGTTCCACTCGGGCCCCTGGGCTTCACGGGTCACCGAGATGTAGTCGGCGCCGAAGAAGACGCCGGTCACCCCCTCAAGCTCGAACAGGGCCTCGGCCAGGGGCGAGGCCGTCGCCTCGTCGATGGTGCGAAACTCGCGCGCCCCGGCCGGCGCGACGTCGCGCCCGGGCAGGAACTTCAGCACGGTCGGATTGGGCGTGGGTTCGGTCTGGATGAACATGGGGTGCAGATGCGCCCGGAGCGGCTCTGGTTCAAGTGCGCCGGTGTTTCTCCCTCCCCTTCATGGGGAGGGACGGCGAGCAAGGCGAGCCCGGGTGGGGAAGTCCGCCACCGCCGAGATCGCGGGGCGTCACACATCCCCACCCGGCTTCGGCTACGCCTCAGCCTCCCTCCCCATGATGGGGAGGGAGAGGCCCGCGCGCTCAAGTAGCGAGCGACCGCGTCGCGAGCGTTAGCGCAGGATCTGGCTATGCCAGATCCTCGATGTCCTGATCCGACAGCTCCCCCGGCACGATGGTCACGGGCAGCTTCCGCCCGCCAAAGGCTGCGCCCTGTTTCAGGACGGCGGACACCAGCGGCCCCGGCGACCGCCCTCCCCCGGCCGCGGCCAGAACCAGAATCTTGATCTCGGGATCCTGCCCCACGACCTTGCGGATCGCGGCGGTGGCGTCGCCCTCCTCGATGACGAAGACGGGTTCGGCGCTGGACCGTTCGATCACCTGTTCGCCCAGCCGGGCCAGAAGCAGCTCCGCCTCCGCCCTCTGCTGGCGCTGGATCTCCTCGCGCACCCCGGCCCAGTGTTCGTCCGAACTGTCCGGCGTCACGCGCAGCAGCACGACACGACCGCCGGTCGAGCGCGCCCGGCGCGAGGCGTAGCGAAGGGCGGCGTCGAACTCGGGGCTGTCATCGACGACGACGAGGAATTTTCTGGGCATGGCGACCTCAGCTTCTCCAGCCGTGCAGTTGAGCGCGTTTGAGGCGGAACGACAATCGCCGTCCCGCCTCCAGTCCGGTCAGCCGACCGTCGCGGCCACGCTGCGGATCGAGCCGTTGGCGATGGTCAGCTTGGCGAAGGTCCAGCCCGAGCCCGAAGCCTCGATCTGGTCCACCGAGGCGCGCAGAGCCTCCACCACCGGCAGGCGGGCGCCGATCCAGGCGTCCACCGCCGCCTCCGCCGTAGCTTCCGCCGCTCCGACCGAGGGGTCCGACGCCGCCGCGACGGCCCGGGTCAGACCGCGCTGCTCCTGCATCAGATCCTCGATCAGGCGACGGACGGCCAGCCGGTCGAAATGATCCGCCGACGGAATCGAGCCCGCCGCCGCGCGCAGCCGGTCGAAATCAAACGCCGCCCCGACCTGGTGATAGAGCCGCGCCATGGCCGCCACGGGCCAGTTCGCCTCGCGCGCCAGATCGCCGATGTCCGCTGCCGCCACCAGAGGCCGCATCAGGGAGATGCTGCGGGCCAGATCCTCGGGCGCGCCCAGGGCCGCGAACTTCGCCACCCGCGCCTCCAGCCGCTCCTGTTCGAACTGCGACAGCACCGCCGGCCCCTCGGTCTGCAGACCGTCGGCCGCCGGACGATAGAGGTCGATCAGGCTCTGGACCGTGGTCCCGTCACGCGCCGCCCGGCGCGCCAGCCAGAAGGTCTGGCGACGCAGCACCACCGCGATCTCGTTATAGAGGGCCGTCTGGGCCTCGGCCGAGATATTGAGATCGAGCGCCGACACCGCCTTCCAGGCCTCGTCCAGCCTGAACACCCGCCGCGCCGCCTCGAAGGCCAGCACGAGCGCGGTGGTGTCGCATTCGGCCGAGTCGCGCAGGCGGTCCGGGAAGCTGGGCCCCGTCATGTTGACGATCTCGTTGGCCAGGACCGTCGCCACGATCTCGCGCCGCAGCCGGTGGCCCTTCATCTGCTCCTCGAACCGGGCCAGCGGCTCGGGGAAATAGCGGACCAGGGTCTCCTCGAAGAAGGGATCCTCCGGCGCCCGCGAGGCGACGATGTCGTCCGACAGCTCCAGCTTGCCATAGGCCATCAGCACGGCCAGCTCGGGTCGGGTCAGCACCTGACCCGCCGCCATCATCTCGGCCATGCGCTGGTCGTTGGGCAGGCCCTCGACCTTGCGGTCCAGCTTGCCGCGCGCGACCAGGGTCTGCATGAACCTCTGTTGGGCGTCCAGCGCCCCTGTCCCCTCGGACTGTTGCAGGGTCAGGGCCAGGGTCTGGTCGTAGTTGTGGGCCAGCACCTTCAACCCGACCTCGTCGGTCATGGAGGCCAGCAGGCCGTTGCGCTCCGCCGCCGGCAGGACGCCGTTGGTCACCGCCGACCCGACCAGGATCTTGATGTTGACCTCATGGTCGGAAGTGTCGACGCCCGCCGAGTTGTCGATGGCGTCGGTGTTGATGCGTCCACCGTTCTGGGCGAACACGATCCGGCCCGCCTGGGTGAAGCCGAGGTTGGCTCCCTCCCCCACCACCTTGACGCGCAGCTCGTCGCCGTTGATGCGAAGGGCGTCGGTGCCCTTGTCCCCGACCTGAGCGTCGGTCTCGGCCGGCGACTTCACATAGGTGCCGATGCCGCCGAGATAGAGTAGTTCGACCGGCGATTTCAGGATGGCCCGCATCAGGCCGACCGGGTCCAGCACGTCGTCGGTGATGTCCAGCGCCGCCTTGATCTGGGGCGTCAGCTGGATCGACTTGGCCGAACGGGAGAAGACCCCGCCCCCCTCGGAGATCAGGCTCTTGTCGTAGTCCTGCCAGGACGAACGCGGCAGATCGAACAGCCGCTTGCGTTCCGCCCACGACCGGGCCGGATCGGGCGTCGGGTCGATGAAGATGTCGCGGTGATCGAAGGCGGCGACCAGCTGGGTCGCCTTCGACAGCAGGATGCCGTTGCCGAACACGTCGCCGGACATGTCGCCCACGCCCACGGCGGTGAAGGGCTCGGTCTGGATGTCCTTGCCGATCTCGCGGAAGTGGCGCTTGACCGCCTCCCAGGCGCCGCGCGCCGTGATGCCCATGGCCTTGTGGTCATAGCCGATGGAGCCGCCCGAGGCGAAGGCGTCGCCCAGCCAGAAGCCGTAGTCGGCCGAGACCCCGTTGGCGATGTCGGAGAAGGTCGCGGTCCCCTTGTCGGCCGCGACGACCAGATAGGGGTCGTCCCCCTCCCAGGCCACGACGTTCGACGGATGGATCACCCCGCCGTCCGCGCCGATGTTGTCGGTGATGTCCAGCAACCCGGACAGGAAGGTGCGATAGGCGCGGATGGCCTCGGCCTGTTGGGCGTCGCGGTCGCCGCCGGCGCGGACGATCTCGGACAGCTTCTTGGGGAAGAAGCCGCCCTTGGAGCCGACCGGCACGATGACGGCGTTCTTGACCTGCTGCGCCTTGACCAGACCCAGGACCTCGGTGCGGAAGTCGTCGCGCCGGTCCGACCAGCGCAGGCCCCCCCGGGCCACCGGCCCGAACCGCAGATGCACGCCCTCGATGTGCGGCGCACAGACGAAGATCTCGCGATAGGGCTTGGGCAGGGGCAGGTCGTCCAGCTCGCGCGAGGCGATCTTGATCGAGATGTGCGGCCGCACCAACCCGTCGGCGCCGTGCTGATAGAAGTTGGTCCGCTTGATCGCCCCGATCAGCAGATAGAGGCGACGCAGCACCCGGTCGTGGTCCAGGCTCTTGACCGCCTGCAGGCTGTCGACGATGGCCGCGCCGCGCGCCGCGATATCCGCCTCGCGTGCGGCGACATCCCCGCCCGTCGCCGGATCGAACTTGGCCGCGAACAGGGCCAAGAGGGCGCGCGCCACCTCGGGATAGTCGCGCAGGGCCTCTTCCTGCACCGCCTGGGACGGGTCCATCCCCGTCTGCTGGCGATACTTGGCCAGGGTGCGCACCAGCGCCGCCTGACGCCAGTCCACGCCCAGCTCCAGCACCAGACGGTTGAAGCCGTCGCTTTCGGTGTGCCCGCTCCAGACGGCGGCGAAGGCGGCCTCGAACGGCCCGGAAATGTCGGCGAAGCTCAGGGCCGCGCCGCGCGGATCCTCCAGCAGGAACTCATGGACATGGATTTCCGCTTCGCCGGTCGGGCGGATGGCGTGGCCCCACTCCTCCAGGGTCTTCAGCCCCATGTCGGCCAGGATCGGCAGGACGTCGGACAGGGGCACCGCGGCGCCCCGGCGATAGAGCTTGAACCGGAACTGCAGGGGTGTGTCCGTCGTGGCCCGGAAGGCGCGCACCGCAACCTGTTCGCCCGCGTCAGCCGCACCGCCGTCGTTCAGCCGGTCGATCTGCATCAGGTCGGCGATGGCCTCGGCCGCGTCATAGCGGTCGCGATAGCCGGCGCCGAAGGCCTCGGCCCATTTGGCGCTCAGGGCGCCGATCTGGACGTCGTCGATCCCGGCCTGGCGGGCGGCGGTCTCGAACCGCTCCACCCAACCGCGCCCGGCCTCGACCACCGCCGCCTCCAGGGCGACCGGATCGGGCGTCGGATGGTCGCCGGGCGAGACGCCGATGATGTAGTGGACCCGCACGAGGGGAGCGTCCGACAGCTGCGGATACCAGGCCGAGAGCCGTCCGCCCCAGGCCGCGGCCAGGATGCGGCCGATCCGCTCGCGCACCGCCGCCTCGAATCGCTCGCGCGGAATGAAGACCAGGACCGAGATGAACCGGTCGAACGGGTCCTTGCGGGTGAAGGTCTTGATCCGGGGCCGGTCGTAGAGGTGCAGGATGCCCAGGGCGATGGGCAGCAGGGCGTCCTCGGAGATCTGGAACAGCTCGTCCCGGGGATAGTTCTCCAGGATGTTCTTGAGCCGCTTCTCGTTGTGACTGCCCGGAACCTTGCCCGCCCGGCTCAGGGCGTTGGCGACCTTGCGCCGCAGCAGGGGCACGGCGTTGGCCGCCTTGTCATAGGCTTCGGCGGTGAACAGGCCGACGAAACGGGTCTCGCCCGTCGCCTTGCCGTCCGCGCCGTAACGCTTGACCCCGATATAGTCCATGTAGGTCCGGCGGTGGACGCGCGAGCGTAGATTGGCCTTGGCCACCGTCACCGGCTCGGACAGGTCGATCTGGCGCTTCATCTGGGCGGTCAGGATCGCGGGCTCGGACGTGCGGCGCAGCACCGCCCGGCTCGGATCGCGCAGCACGCCCAGCCCCTGTTCGGCGAGGCCCAGCGGCTCTTCGGCCTGATAGCCGCCGTCCTCAGTGCGCGGGTAGTCGTAGTTGCGGGCCCCCAGGAAGACGAAATGGTCGGCGTTCAGCCAGCGCAGGAAGGCCAGATTCTCTTCCGCCGCCTCGGGCGAAGCCTCGCCCGCGTTACGCTCGAGCTCCGCGATGGCCCGCTCCATCATCTCGGTCATGGCGCCATGGTCCGCGACCGCGGCCTGAACATCACCGAGAGCCTGGTCCAGCTCGGTCTTCAGAACCGCCCGGCGCTCGGCCGGCAGGGGGTCGATGACCACGATGATCATGGACTCCCGGCCTCCCGCCGCGTCAGCCTGACGGCGACCCTCGGCCGAGCGGCCCGTGACCACCACCGGGTGGAACATGGCGCGGACCGAAACGCCGGCGTCCGCCAGTTCGCCCATCACGCTGTCGACCAGGAAGGGCCGGTCGTCCTGGATGATGGCGACGACGTCATAGCAGCTCGACCGGCCGTCAGCCGCAGCGAGGGGTTCGACCGTGACCCGGGGCGCCTCGCCCGGGCGGCGGACCTCCGCCTCCTTCCAGACCTTGGCCAGCAGGGCCGCGAGATCCTCGCCGCCCAGTTCCGGCGTTTCGTCGGCCGCATAGTCTTCGTGCGCCTGGGCCAGATAGGAGGCGGCCAGGGGCCCGCCCCCGCCGCCCGCCGCCGTCTCAAAGGCCCGCGTCAGCGCCTCCAGGGAAATCGCCTGAGGGACGGAGCGGGGTTCGCCGGACATGGAGCGGATCTCGTTTGGTCGCGGCGCCGAGGCCGCCGAATTGCGCGACAGACTAGGCGCTTGTCGCGCCGGATCAATGAAGGGCTGATTACCGCCGGGCGACCGGTGTCGAAAGGCGCAAACGACACGGCCGGACCCGCTTTCGCAGGCCCGGCCATACTTATCGTCGATAAGTCTGCTCTGGTCGAAGGATCAGAAGCGGTAGCTCATGCCGATGTTGACGGCGTGCATGCCGAACTTCGAGTTGCTGCGGATCATGTCCGTGCCCGTGGTGTTGGGCGCCAGGATGAAGGGGTTGGTCGCGGGGGCCGTGCCCGGACCGACGCGGATGACGTGATCGCCGGCGTCCAGCGAGGTGTAAAGGTATTCGCCGGTGACGCTCAGGTTCGGGGCCAGCCGATATTCGACGCCGCCGCCCATCTGATAGCCGTCGGCCTTGTCGTCATCGATCCGCGTGGTGAAGGTGTTGGCGCCGTTGGAGGTGTAGAAGCCGTTCTCGATCTTGCCCGAGGCGTAGCCGCCCGTGACATAGGCCAGGGCCGGACCCCAGGCGTAGCCGAGGCGGGCGCGCACGGCGGCGAGAGATTCCAGCTTCCGCACGAAGGTGTAGTTGGCCGGGGTGGTGCTGAAGCCGGTGACGGAATCCTCCTGGCTGCCGACGCCATAGTCGGCCACCGCGCCGATCACGAAGGCGCCCAGCTGGTAGTCGTAGCCGAGGCGAACGCCGGCCATGGCGTTGTCGCCGTCGTCGTCGCAGCCCTGGGGCTGGGAGTTGCCGTTGGCGCCGCCGCCGCAATAGCCGGGGCTGAAGGCGTCGCCGCCGGCGGCCAGGCTGACCGTGTCGCCATAGTTGCCGTCCAGATTGCGGTCGAAGCGCAGGCGTTCGTCCTCCTGGCCGTTCTCCTGGGTCGCCCCGCCGTAGAGGCCGATATAGGGGCCCGTCCAGTCGGTGGTCTGGGCCATGGCCGGCGCGGCGCCGAGGGCGGCGAACAGGGCGGCGGCGGAGGTGAGGGCGAGGGTGGTCTTGGTCATGAAGGCGCTCCTGGCGTGAATGAGGCAGGCGGAAGAGGGGCGCCCGACGGTTTCGAGACGACCTAACGAACCGACTACGCGAGGGTTGCCTTGCCGGATGGGGCTCGCGCCCCTTTGTCACAGGAGGGAACCCTTGTTCTTCAAGGGATTTCGCGCGCGCGACCCTGCCGGAAACAGACAGGGCCGCCTGACGGGGGAATGTCAGACGGCCCTGCTTTTGCAAACCGGCGCGGGAGGGGAAGGGCGCCGGCGCTCGCGCCACGGTCCGGGAGGGGGAAGGAGACCGTGTCGTTCGGGATCAGAAATAGGGAGGGTTTCGCGCGCTTCAAGAGGACGGGGCGTCGCTCCCGGCGGCGGTTTTGCGTGGCGAAACGCCGCGCCTCTTCGGCTTGGGTTTGCCGTCGTCGGCATAGGGCTGGCCGTCGCCGCTCAGCAGCACCGCCAGCCAGCGCGACCCCTTGAATTCCGCCAGGATCGCCATGGCCATGACCGCCAGGGGCGTCGACAGAAACATGCCCACCACCCCCCACATCTTGCCGAACAGGGCCAGGGACAACAGGACCGCCACCGGGTCGATGTTCTGGTTGTCGCCCTGCATGCGCGGCTGAACCATGTTGCCGACGATGAACAGGATGATCTGAAGCCCGATCAGCAGGATGGCGGCGGGCCAGTAGCTCTCGAACTGGACCAGGGCGAACAGGGGCGGGGCCAGGCCGCCCACGGCGCCGCCCAGCACCGGGATGAAGCCGACGACGAAGATGACGAAGGTCCAGAACTCCGCGTTCTGCAGCCCCACCGCCTTCATCAGGATCCAGGCCGCGACGCAGATCATGGCCCCCGTCACCGACTGGACCCAGATATAGCCCTCCACCCCGCCGCGAACCCGCTGGAAGACCTGCAGGGCCTCGTCGCGCTGGGCTCCGTCGGGGAACATGGCGACAAGCTTGCGCCGGAAGCTGCCCTGCGACGCCAGGAGGAAGCCCAGATAGACCAGGACGAAGAAGGCGCCCGAGGCCACGCCCTGGGCCTGGACCGCCACGCTGCCGATATAGCGCGAGATGTTGACGCCCTGGATCAGGTCCTGGGCCGTCGGCGGGGAGGGGACCCCGAACAGGCCGTAGACGTCGGTGATGATCTGATCGATGCGCGGACCGATGCTGTTGGCGACGCCCGACGCCTGTCCGAAGAAGCCCGCCGCCCCGTTGATGATGATGGCGATCGACCCGGCGAAGATCAGCACCACCACGATCAGGGAGGCGATCCCGGCCCAGCGGTGGGGCAGGGGCGTCTTCTGCTCGATGGTCCGCTTCACCCCGTCGATGACGATCAGCAGGAAGATGGCCATAGCCAGGGGCGTCAGGATGTCGGCCAGCCAGACCAGGGCGGCGGCGGCGACCACCACGGCGATCAGGACGATGGCGTTGCGGGCGACGATGGAGGAAGGGACGGCGGTCGGGGATTTCATCGTTCGCTTGTCGGTGGCGTCGGGCGCCCCGTCAATCGGCGTTTGCGGCCCCGCTTGCGGCCAAGGGCGCCGGGGACTGTCGCATCGCCCTCGAAATCCCTCTAAACGGGTGGCACGACCTTCCGCGAGACCCGACATGCCCGACGCCGCCGCCCCCGCACTTTTCATCGGCCAGACCACCGACAGCGGCGCGCCCCTGCCCGAGGCCCTGCTCTTCGGCCGCGCCAACCGCCACGGGGTCATCGCGGGCGCCACCGGCACGGGCAAGACCGTCACCCTCCAGATCCTGGCCCAGGGCTTTTCCGACGCCGGGGTGCCGGTCTTCTGCGCCGATGTGAAGGGCGACCTGTCGGGCATCAGCCAGCCGGGCTCGCCCAATGAAAAACTTCTGGCCCGCGCCGCCTCGATGAACCTGACGCTCCAGCCCAAGGGCGCCCCGACGGTCTTCTGGGATCTCTATGGCCAGAAGGGCCATCCCGTCCGCGCCACCGTCAGCGAGATCGGCCCCCTGCTGCTGGCCCGGATGCTGGACCTCAACGACGTCCAGGAAGGGGTCCTGTCGATCGCCTTCCACGTCGCGGACAAGGAGGGCCTGCTGCTACTGGACCTCGACGACCTGCGCTCGGTCCTGACCTATGTCGCCGAAAACGCCCAGCAGATCGGCCGCGAGGTCGGCAATGTCGCCCCCGCCTCCATCGCCTCCATCCAGCGCGCCCTCTTGCAACTCGAACAACAGGGCGGCGACGCCTTCCTCGGCGAACCGGCCCTGCGCCTTGAAGACCTGATCCGCACCGGCCTGGACGGTCGGGGTCAGGTGAACGTGCTGGACGCCACCCGGCTGATGAACAATCCACGCCTCTACGGCGCCTTCCTGCTGTGGCTGATGTCGGAGCTGTTCGAACAGCTGCCCGAGATCGGCGACCCGGAAAAACCGCGCCTGGTCTTCTTCTTCGACGAGGCCCACCTGCTGTTCAACGACGCCCCCAAGGCCCTGCTGCAGAAGATCGAACAGGTGGTGCGCCTGATCCGCTCCAAGGGCGTCGGGGTCTATTTCATCACCCAGAACCCGGCCGACATTCCCGACACGGTCCTGGCCCAGCTCGGCAACCGGGTGCAGCACGGCCTGCGCGCCTACACTCCCGCCGAGCAGAAGGGGCTCAAGGCCGCCGCCCAGAGCTTCCGCGCCAACCCCGCCTTCGACACCGCCGAGGCCATCCAGGCCCTGGGCACGGG
>NZ_JBQVNM010000035.1:0-27894 GCF_052436175.1 Brevundimonas sp.
AACCTGACGGTCGTCTTCTCCCCCAGACGCAGTTGCCGCCGGTCGCCGTCGATCCGGCTCAGGGGACTGGCTCCGCCCGGCACCGCAAGGAATTGCACCGGCCCGTTCACCTGCATCGGCCGCCCGGCGAGCGCCAGGGTCAGAGTCTTCGCCCGGCTTGAGGTATTGGTCAGGTCATAGCGGCCGTAGAGACGCGCGTTCGACGGCTCTCCCTCCGCCATCGCCGTCACCTTCAGCGTCCAGCCCTCGTGGGTCCAGGTGACCGTCGGGATCGGCAGGTCGTCCTCGACCAGGGCCTGGCTGGTCGCCACATCGGCCCAGGTCACCAGACGGCCGTTGTCCAGCACGAAGGGCTCGATCGACGGCCCGCCGCGCCTCAGCTCGATGGCGCCGTCCTCGGAGATCAGCCCGCTCTCGCCGCCGCCGTCGACCCCGACCAGCGTCCAGTAGGGCTGCTCGCCCCGGAAACCGCGCGGATAAAGGCCCCGCCGCGACTGGGCCGCGACCGCCATCAGGAATTTGGTCTCGGTCTCGCCGAACGCCAGCGGCTCGATCTTGACCTCCGCCAGACCATAGGCGGACTGGGCGACGTCGTTCCTCTGCCCCGCCCCCATCTGTCCGGCGGTTCCCGCCTGGCGCGACGGCGGGGCGATCAGGTCCAGCTTCAGGTATCGCGCCGAGGCCTCGGGCGTGCGCAGCCAGTCCGTCCCGCCGTCGCCCTCCGTCACCTCGGCCAGTTCGCGCCAGGCCGTTCCATCCGACGACGCCGACACCCGATACCGCCCCGCCGACAGACCCTCGACCCACTTCAGCGTCAGGCCGCCGAACTCTCGCTCATAGCCGAGATCGAGCGTCAGGCTCTGTTCGCCCACGCCCGTCGTGCGCCAGGCCGTCGCCGCATCGCCGTCCACGGCCAGGGCCGCCAGGTTCATCTCCGCCTCGCTCGACGCGGTCGTCAGGGGACGCGGCGGAACGGCGGGCTCCGGCGGCAGCTCGCGCAGGGTCAGGTCATCGACCTCGATCCAGCCCTTTCCGCCCTGCCCGGCGGTCACCACGAACTCGATCCGCTCGGCGCCCCGGAAGGTCTTGTCCGGGTTCGGCCCCCAGGCCCAGATCACCTGCCGCTTCTTGATGACGAACTCGGTCCAGCCGTCGGGGAAGTCGTAGCGGGTGACCTGACGCCAGTGGACGTTCTCGCCCGACGCATCCGTAAATTTGACCTCGAAGGTGTTGGGCAGGCCCTCGCCCCGCACCCGGAAGCGGATCTCGTAGTTCTCGGGCACAGACAGAGGCAGGGCCCGCGCCGCGAAGGCGTAGCCCGACTTGCCGTTGAAGTCGTAGCTCAGCCGCATCGCCGGCGACCGGTCCGGTCCGGTCACAGCGCTGATGGCCGAGGACACATCGGTCGAGGCGTCGGCCGCCCAAGGCGTCAGGTCGGAGAAGTCGTCCAGCACCGTGACCGGCGGCGGCGCGGGCTCGACCGGGAGCTGGAGGTTCAGCACGGCGGTGGGATCAGACGACGGCGTCTCTTGTGCGATCGCCGACGCGGCCGCCAGGGTGAGGATCGCCGTAATCACAATCGCCCGCATCAAAAACCACTCCGTCATCCTCGGGCTTGACCCGAGGATCGGGCGCGCCGCGCATTCTGTGTTTCCTGTCCGCCGCCATTTGGAAACGTCGGCGCCGGTTCTGCCTCTTCCGCCGATCCTCGGGTCAGGCCCGACGATGACGGACATGATGAGGAACCTACCCCTTCACGCTGCCCGCCAGCATGCCGCGGATGTAGAACCGCTGCAGGGCCAGGAACAAGATCAGCACCGGCGCCACGGTGATCACCGCCCCCGCCATCATCATCTCGATGTCCTGCACATGCTCACGCGACAGGGCCGCCAGCGCCACCGGCAGGGTGTAGTTGGTCTGGTCGGTCAGAATGATCAGCGGCCACAGGAAGTCGTTCCAGCTGCCCAGGAAGACGAACAGGGCCAGGGTCACCAGAATGGGCGTCAGGGTCGGCAGGACGACGCGGCGAAAGATCTGGCTCTCGCTCGCCCCATCGATGCGCGCCGCCTCCAGCATCTCGTCCGGGATCGACAACGCATATTGCCGAACGAGGAAGATGCCGAAGATCGAGGCCAGCCAAGGCACCAGCGCCCCCGGCCAGGTGTTCACCAGCCCCACCGACTTCAGCATGAGGAACAGCGGCAATGTGCCGATCTGGGCCGGGATCACCAGAGCCCCGATCAGCAACTGGAACACCCGGTCCCGCCCCTTGAAGCTGAGCTTGGCGAAGGCGTAACCGGCGGGCACCGTGAACAGCAGGGCCAGCACGGTCGCCAGTGTCGCCAGACCCAGGCTGTTGAGCATGTAGCGGCCCATGCCCTGACTGACGAACAGGTCGCGATAGTGCTCCAGCGTCCAGGTCTTGGGCAGCAGCGGCGGCGGGAAGTTGGCCGCCTCCCCCGTCGCCATGAAGCTGACCGACAGCATCCAGACCAAGGGGAAGACGACGATCAGGGCCAGAGCCGCGACGGCCACGTTCAGCAGGACGGACTTCAGCTTCATGTGTGTTCTCCGCCCAGACGACGCGACACCCATAGCTGGACCATGGTCACCGCGAAGATGCACAGGAACAGGACGAAGGCCACGGCCGAGGCCGAGCCCAGGTTCCACCATTTGAAGCCCTCTTCGTACATGAAGTAGAGCACCGTCACGGTCGACTGGGCGGGGCCCCCTTGCGTCATCACATAGGGCTCGGCGAACAGCTGGAAGAAGCCCGCCACCGAGATGATCGACACCAGCAACAGGGTCGGGGCGATGGCCGGCAGGGTGACGTTGGTGAACTGCTTCCACGGCCCGGCGCCGTCGATGCGCGCCGCCTCATACAGGTCGTCCGGCACGGTCTGAAGCACGGCCAGGAAGATCAACATGTTGTAGCCAAAAATCTTCCACACCACGAACATCAGGATGGCCGGCACTGAGGTGGAGGGCTGGCCCAGCCAGTCCACCGGCGGTATGCCCACCGCCCCGATGGCCCAGTTGATGACGCCGTATTTGGTGTGCAGCAGATAGTTCCACAGCACCGCCGTCGCCACGAGGGTCGTCACGAATGGGGCGAAGAACACCACCCGCCAGATCGGCCGCCACTTCACCACCCGGGCGTTCAGAATAATCGCCGCCCCTAGCGACGCCGCGATCGACAGGGGCACGCCCAGCACCGCGAACCACAGGGTGTTCTTCATCGCCCCCCAGAACAGGGGATTGGTCAGCAGCCGCTCATAGTTCTGAAGGCCGACGAACCGCAGGTTCTTCAGGTCGGCCAGGGCGTAGATGTCGAAATCGGTCAGGCTGAGAAACAGGGCCGAGACGACCGGAATGACGAAGAAGATCGCGATGGCGATCAGGGCCGGGGCGACGAAGCCCCAGGCGGCGCGCTCGCGCGCGGCGGCGGTTCCGGCGGCACGGCGGCTCATACGCCCCTCCCCTGATCCAGCATCCAGCGGCGCTTCTCCAAAATGCGATCGACGCGGCGATCGATCTCGCGCCCGGCGGCCTCGGGCGTGTATTCGCCGCGCACCATGCGTTCAGCCACGACCTGCATCTCGGCCGAGACCCGCTCCCACTCCGGCGCCTTGGGCAGGGCTTTCGCGCGGCTCAACTGACCCTTGAAGGCGGCGATATAGGGGTCAGACGCCACCGCCGGCGCATTCCAGGCCGAGGTCCGCGACGGCAGGTCTCCGGTCAGGACGTTGAACCGCGCCTGGACCGCCGGATCGGACAGATACCGGATCAGCTTCCAGGCCGCCTCGGGATTGCGGCTCGACTTGAACACCGCCAGCGCCGACCCGCCCGGCGCGGATGCTCCGGGGCCGTTCGGACCCGGCACCCCCGCCGTGGTCCAGTGCGGCTGGATCGCCGGATCCAGCCGGGTCTTCATGTCGCCGATCGTCCAGGGACCGGAGAAATAGTAGCTGAAATAGCCCCGCCCGAACTCGGTCCAGACGTTGGAGATCTGCGTCGAGGACGCCAGCGGCGCCAGCCCTTCGTCGAACAGGCTCTTGTAGAAGGCCAGGGCCGCGATGAACGACGGACTGGCGAAGTTGCCGCGACTGTCATTGTCGCGCAGCAGCGGCTCGTCGCCCTGGAGGCCGAAGGTCAGCAACTGCTCGAACTCGTTGACCGGCAGCAGGATCGCATAGTTGCCCGGCCCGGCCGCCCGCTTCACCGCATGCATCGACCGCTTCCAGTCGGCCCAGTTGGTCGGCATGGCGTCATAGCCCGCCCGAGCCATGATGTCGGTCCGGCAGAAGATCAGCCGCGTGTCCACATACCAGGGCGTGGCCATCGACACCCCGCCGATATTGGCCGTGTCCAGCACCGCCGGGAACTGGTCGGTCAGCAGGTCCGCAGCCTCAGGCGGGGTCGGCGACAGGGCGCCGATGGCCGTCAGCTCCGAGATCCAGGTCGCGCCGATCTGGCTGACGTCCGGCAGGGAGTTCCCCGCATAGGCGGTCAGAAGCTTCTGGTGCGCCGAGGTCCAGGGCTGGGGCTGAACCACCACCCTCACCCCCGTCTGGGCCTCGAACTCGGGCAGGATCTTCGGCACCGCCCCGCCCTCATTGCCCATGGCCCAGAACTGCATGGTCGGCCGCCCGTCACGCGGCGCACAGCCGGCCAAGGCGGCGGCTCCGCCCGCGATCAGCCCGAGCGCCGTCCTGCGATCCGGGCCGGTCATGGTCACGCGTCCAGCCATCCGCCGGTGAAGCCGGCCCGTTGCAGGCCCCGCTTCAGGTTCGGCTCGCCGTGCATGAACCGCCACAACAGGCCCGAGCGGTGGTTCTCGGTCATGATGACGATCGGCCCCTGGTCGATGCCCAGATAGTCGCCGTCCACCCAGCCCACACCCGGCACGATCCGGCCGTGTTGCAGCGGTCCGTCGCGGCTGGTCAGGGTCGGATTGAAGGAGTCGAGGAAGCCATATTCCGTATACAGATCATCACCCCCGAACCTCATCATCTCCTTGACGCAGGGAACCACGATCTCGGGGGCAAAGGCGATCGAGGCCGCCGCCGCCGTGGGCGCGATCGTGCCGTCGTCCCGGTCGCCCGGTCCGCGCGCCGAGTAGGAGAAGAATTCCCGCTCGCGCCCGTCGATCACCTGCTTGAAGTCGCCCGGCCCGTCACAGGCCGTCAGCCCCCACATGGCGGCGGAATAGCCGGCCCAGCCCGCGACATTGTCGGCGGCGTATTTCTGCTGCGCGTAGACGGCGCGACGGCTGTTCTCGAAATAGTCGAGCGTCTGGTTCGTCATGGCCGACTTGCCGCGCATCCAGGCGTCCTGGATGCCGCGGAAGTCGATGAACATATGGCTGTACTGATGGCCAAAGATCGGCGCGAACTGCAGGTGCCAGTCGCCCCAGCGGTCCGTCCAGCTCTGCTCATAGGCATAGACCCATTCGTCCCAGACCCCGGTCGAGACCGGATGGGTCGGACTGCCGATGGCCAGCAGGAGGACCAACATCCCCTCGTTGTAGATCCACCAGTCGTGCGGAATATGCCCCGTCTCCGGGTGCCAGCCCATGGAGATGCGGTTGGGCCGGATGACCGCCCAGTCCCACTCGACCCGCTCATAGATCGCCTGGGCGATCTGGCGGATTTCGACCTCTTCGGCGTGACGGCCGTCGAAATACCGCGCCGAGAACAGCATGCCGCCCAGCAGCAGGGCCGTATCCACCGTCGACAGTTCGGTCCGGCCATAGCGATGGCCGGTCTCCATATCGAGGAAGTGGTAGAAGAAGCCCTTGTGCCCCCCCATGCCCCGGGCGTCCGGCCCCTGAGGCAGGGCGGCGAAGAAGCGCAGGGTGATCAGGGTTCGTTCGCGCGCCTCGGCCCGCGTCATCCAGCCCCGCTCCACGCCCACGGGCCAGCAGCCCAGGGCGAAGCCGACGGCGGCGACCGAGGCGAAGGACGGCGTCGGCCAGCGGTCGGGCGTCAGACCGGTCTTGCGGTCGGTCACCTTCACGAACCAGTCGAAGGTCCGCCGCTGAAGCTGGTCGATGGCCGGATCCAGACGATTGATCCTCGGGCGGGCGGCCGGACGGCGGGCCGTCTGGGCTGTAGCGGGAGACGCGGCGGCGGCGACGATCCCGGCGGCCACGGTCGATCCCATCAAAAAACGACGACGATCCATGGCTCAATCTCCTAGACGAAAAATACGGCACGAAAAAAGAAAGCCGCCCCCCGCGAACGGGGAGCGGCAGTGGCTCAGGAGAACCGATCAGAAGACGTAGCGCAGACCAACCTGATAGCTGCGGGTCGGCAGGAACTGGGCCGTGGGCAGGCCGAAGGTTCCGTTCAGATCCGAGGCCGGCGTGTTGTTGTTGATCCGGTAGGTCTGGTTGAAGCTGGAGTAGTTCTTGAAGTTGAAGATGTTGATCGCATCGAACACCAGCTCCACCCGCTGACCGGCCCAGGTGTCGAACGACTTCTGGAGGCGCAGATCGACCTGACGATAGGCCCAGGCGTTCGGCAGGATGAAGCTGTACTTCTTCGGGTAGTAGGCGAACCAGTCCGGCTTGGCTCCGTTGCCGGGGTTGAAGGCCGTGAACGGCAGGCCCGACCCCAGGGTGATGATCGACGAGGCGCGGATGTCCCACGGCAGTGCGACCGTACCCGACATGACCAGACGATGCCGCTCGGTGTTGGGCGAGTTGAAGGTCGGCGTGTAAGTCGCCCACGGGTAGTCGAAGTCGAAGTTGCCAAGACCCTGATCGCGGCTGCCGTTCTGTTCGGCGTCCATGAAGGTATAGGCCAGGTTGAAGCCCCAGCGGTCCTGCATGTTGAACGGCTTGTCGGCGGTGAAGTAGATCGCCTTGGCCTCGCGCTCGCGGTCGTGGTTCGAGACGAAGACGCCGCCGTTGTAGGGATAGGGCTGGCCCGTGGTCGGATCGATCAGATTGAACGGCTGGGTCGCCGCCGGCACCGTATTGGTGGCCGGGTCGATATTGGCGCGGTACCAGGCGAACTCGTTCTGTGTCTTGGAATACGAGAACGTCAGGGCCGTCTGCCAGTCGCCGAACTTCTGGCGAACCCCGAAGTTGAACTGGTCGGTGACGGGCGGCGGCGCGTCGTTCCTGACCAGGAAGACTTCGCCACGGCTGACGGTGTTGCCCAGCAGGGTGTCCAGACCGGCCGCCGTCGCATAGGTCGGGTTCCAGGCCACGGTGTTGGTCTGGCCGCCGAAGGTTCCGCCCGACGGCGAGAAGTAGACCGTCTTGGTGCGCTGATAGGGCTTGTAGCGCTCGTCGAAGGCGAAGTTGAAGCCGATCCGGTCATAGTAGCGACCCGCGCCGCCGAACAGCACCGTCCGTTCGTCGCCGAACAGGTCGTAGCTGAAGCCGATGCGCGGCTGGAAGGCGTCCTTGAACGCCTCGCGCTTCCCATCGGAGATGTAGTCGTTGATGTTCAGGTAGGAGGGGAAGTCGAAACCGGGAACATTCTCCATCTGCGTCAGCAACCGCCGGATGTCGTCGGGCGTGCGCCAGTCGTTGTTGACCGCGTTGTCTTCATAGTCCCAGCGCAGGCCGAGATTGAGTTCCAGCTTGTCCGTGATCTGCCAGTCGTCCTGGATGTAGAGACCGAGGACGTTGTTATCGACGTTCGTCGGCGCGACCGGCAGGTTCAGCGTCACTTGCGTCGGAATGGTGCGCGACCCGAAGATTTCAGGACGGGCGTCGACGTCGTAGGTGAAGAAGGGGTTGCGGTTGAACTCCTTGGACACCCCGTAGCTCTGCATCGAATACTTGACGCCGGCCTTGATGGTGTGGGTTCCCATGAACTGCAGGTCGGGGATCGTCAGATCGTTGCGGAACGTCAGGCTTTCCTGGCTGATGTCCTGATTGTTGGTGCCGCCGCCGTTGGTGAAGATCGTCGCATCGATGGTCCCGGAGTTGAACTGGAACCCGGCGGTGGTCGTGTTGGCGTCACGGAACGACACATAGCGGGCGCCCGTCTGATCGAAGTTGACCGCGCGCGGGTTGTAGTCCGACTTGAAATAGTCGATCGACGCCTCGTTCAGGAAGCGATTGCCCTGATACTGGTGGCGCAGGACGATCGAGTTGGTCTCACCGTTGACGGCCACGGCGCGGTCGAACGAGGTCGGACCGTTGCCGTAATCCCGGATGTCCTGCTCTTTCTTGTAAGTCGTGCTCAGGTCAAGGCGCTGCTGGTCGTTGATCGCCCACGACAGCTTGCCGAACACCAGATCCTGCTCGAACGGGCCGACATAGGTGCCAAGTTCGTTGGCGAACAGCGAGGTGTATTCCGTCCGGTTGAGGAAGACCGCGCGCTCGCGGGTCTCTTCCTTGCGCTCATAGGACAGGAAGTAGTGAAGCCTGTCCTCAACGATCGGGCCGCCCACCGAGCCGCCGTATTGCAGCCGGTCCAGACGCGGCCGGGCCTCGCCCCGCGCCTTGGAGAACTTGTTCTGCTCGATCCAGTCCGACGGCTGGTAGGTGACGAACAGATCGCCGCCGAAGGTGTTGGTGCCCGAGCGGGTGACCGAGGTGATGATGGCCGACGACGCCTGCTCGTACTCGGCCTTGAAGTTCTGCGTCAGGACGCGGAATTCCTGCACCGCCGCCTGCGGGAAGGGGTTGCCGCGGCTGTCGTCCTGACCGGCGACGCCGCCGTCAAGGATGGTCGATTTCTGGTTTTGCCCGTCGATGAAGACGTTGATCGCGGTGGACGGCTGGCCGCCGGCGGAGATGGTCCGCTCGGTGTCGCCTTCGGTCACGCGCACGCCCGGCGCCAGGGCGGCGAAGTTCAGGAAGTTGCGGTTGATCTGCGGCAGGTCGTTGATCTGCTGCTGGGTCACACCCGTCGCGACCTCGGACGTGCGCACCTCGACCAGGCGACGGCCGGTGACCACGATATCGCCCACAGCCACCGCATCATCCGAAGCCGCGACGACGGGCGCCGAGAAATCGAGGTTCAGCGTGGCGACCTGACCGAGGCCGAGCGTCACGGTCTCGCTGTCGGTCCGGCCGTCGGGCGCGGTGACGGAGATCGAGTAGGTGCCGGGACGCAGGCCCGACAGCACATAGCGGCCGTCGGCTGCGACGCGGGTGCGGGTCACATAGCCGGTGGAGATTTCAGTGGCGACGATGGTGCTGCCTGCGGCCTGTTCGGAACCGGTCACGGCGCCGCGCAGGGTCGAGGTGGCCGATTGGGCCGAGGCCGCGCCGGCCGAGGCCAGCAGGGTCGCCATGGCCAGCGCGGAGACCGCGCCGAGGGTGCGAATACGGGTGTTCATCCTGGAGGTTCCTTAGGTTTTCCCAAGTGTGATTCCGCCGGTCAGGACAGTGTCCGCGCCGGTCGGGGGTGAGAGATCAGAGGCGGGCTGGGTGGAGCCCCTGACGATGAGAGTGGGACGCACGGTTTCGTGGACGGCCTCGACGGGCTCGGCGTCCTTGTCGCGGATCAGGCCGACCAGCCGATCGAGGGCGCGGCGGCCGATGCCGACGATGTCCACGCGCAGGGTGGTCAGGGCCGGACGGACGAGGGAGGCGATCGGCACGTCGTCGAAGCCGACGATGGCCACGTCTTCGGGGCAACGGAGCCCGGCCTCCTGCACGGCCAACAGGGCGCCGATGGCCATGGTGTCGTTGCCGACGAACAGGGCGTCGGGACGATCGCCGCGTGCGATCAGTCCGCTGGCCGCCTGGTGACCGGAGGTCTGGGTGAAGTCGCCGTCTACCACCCGGGCCTCGAGCCCCGCCCTGGCCATGGCCTCGGCGTAGCCGGCCAGTCGGGCCTCGGCCTCCAGGTTCCCGGCCGGGCCGGAGATGTGGGCGATCCGGCGACGGCCGGTCTGCAACAGGTGTTCGACCGCCGCGATGGCGCCGCCGCGGTTGTCGACCGAGATCGACGGCAGATCGCCGACCTCGCCGCCGTTCATCAGGATCACCGGCAACCGGCCCGCCGTGGCCGACAGGCCGAAATCATCGAGGTGGGGCGACAGGACCAGCAGGCCGTCCACCCGCCCGCGCATCGACCGAATGGCGGCGGACGCCTCATCCGCATCCCCGTGGGAGCTGGAGACGATCAGGTGCAGGCCGTGCGACCGCGCCGCCAGATCCATGCCCCGGATCAGCTCGGAGAAGAACTCGCCGAACAGGTCCGGCAGGATGACGCCGACCGTGTCGGTCCGGCTCATCGACAGGCTGCGGGCGCCGCTGTGGGGCACATAGCCCAGGGCCTCGACCGATTTCAGGATCCGCTCGCGGGTCGTCGCCGTCACCGGGCCGGTGCCGTTCAGGACGCGCGAGACCGAGGCGACGGAGACCGCAGCATGGGAGGCGACGTCGCGAATCGTGGCGGCCTTCATGAGGGCCTCGCCGCATGCGGATGATAATGGCTGAAAAAGCCCAACTGACGTCTATCCCTGCCCTGCCGCCGTTCCAGCCCCCTTGGCGAGGGTCCGTCAGCGCCGAATGTAATCGGTTACGTGTAAGCGGTTACATGGCACAACCCACAGGCGCCCCGCAAGGGCCTCAGTTCGGCCACATCCGCTACAGCTCAGTTATTTTCGTCGGATGCGACGCGCGGCCGCACTGTCCAACGGTGTCAGTCCGCCGGGCCCGCCACGCGATAGCCCGCCTCGATGAGGTCCAGGCGCTCCGAGAACGGAATGGGCTTGGCAACCGGACCCGCATTGCCGAACTCCAGCAGCCGATCCGGGGCCGAGCGCTGATCCGGCCAGACGGGCCGATCCGCCCCGTTCGGATCGCCGGTCGCAGCAAACCGGGTCCAATAGTCGGCCATCACCGTCGCGGCGCGCTGGTCCATCTCATCTGTCGGCCAGGGCGAGGCGGCCAGGGTGTCGAACACATACTGCCGCTCCGACGCATGGGTCGCCCCCGTGTGCGGCTCCGGCATGGCGGCGGACACCACATCGAAACGGTACAGCCAGGTCGGATGCCCGGCCGCAGAGTGAAGCCGCGCCAGATGCCGCGCCGGCTCGTTGAACACGATGTCGCTGACCACATGGGCGTCATAGCCGGCCTGTCCGCCATAGGCCGCGACCAGAGCCGCCCGCCTCGTCTCGTCGATGCCGTCGTCAAGCGCGCCGTAGGGGGTCAGGTCGGACGGTTTCATCCACCAGAACTCGGCGCTGTTGGTCCCCAGGATCAACGGAACCGGCGCCTGAAGTCCCTCGGCGAAGGCCGCCTCGACCTCCACCGGCACGATCGCACCGTCCGTCAGGATCAGATCTCCGCCGAAGAAGCTGGGCACCGGCGACAACAGACGCTCGGCCGGCACCGCTCTGAGATCCGCCGCGGTCTGGCCGATCCCGGCCGCCACGGACCACTCGACCCCCCGGCGCAGGGTCTCCTCCGGCGGAGCCCCGACCTGACGCCCCAGACCCGACTGGATCACCGCACGGTGAAACAGTCCGCGCGCCGCCGGGGCGACCATCAACTGGCTCACGGCCACGCCTCCGGCGGATTCGCCGAAGATCGTCACCTGCGCAGGGTCGCCGCCGAAGGCCGCCGCATGGTCCCGTACCCACGTCAGAGCCGCGATCATGTCCATGACGCCATAGTTTCCGGCCGCCTCGCCCACGGGCCGTTCCGCCGCCAGGGCCGGATGGTCGAAGAAGCCCAGCCGCCCCAGGCGGTAATTGATCGTCACCACCACCACGCCGCGCCGCGCCAGGTTGGCCCCGTCGTAGAGCGCCGCCGTGCCCGAGCCGTTGCCGTAGCCTCCGCCATGGATCCAGACCATGACCGGCAGGGGCGCATCGCGCGTCGCCGGGGCCCAGACGTTCAGCGTCAGACAGTCCTCGCTCATCGGCAGGGGGCCGACGCCGTTGTCGCCGTTGGCCGGGGGCTGGATGCAGATCGCGCCGACCTGGCCCGCGTCCCGGGGGCCGGTCCAGGCGGCGGCGGGCTGGGGCGGACGCCAACGCAGCGCCCCGACCGGAGCCGCTGCATAGGCCACGCCCTTGAAGCTCTCGACGCCGTCGGCGACGCGCCCGACCAGCACGCCCTCCCCGATCCGCGCCGTCGCGGGCTCCACGGCGGGGGGTGAAGGAGCGATCTGGGTCATGAGGACTGCGGCGCCGAGGAGAGAGACGAGGGACATGCTCTGATCCTACTCAAGGCGGGCCTGTGATGAAATCGTCGACGGGCGTTGAACCGTAACGCTTCTGCGGCGTTTTGCGCGTGAAGTTCGGGGGACGCCTTGAAGGAATTGGTGATTTCGGGCGACCTCGCGGTCGATCTGGCGGCTGTTTTCGACGCCTCGCCGAACCCCTATGTCCTCCTGACGCCCGACCTCACGGTAGCGGGTCTGAACGAGGCCTATCTGAAGGTCACCTCCAGCACGCGCGAGGCGGTCATCGGCCAACCCCTCTTCGGCGCCTTCACAGCGGGGCCGGGTGAGGACGCGCCCGAAAACATCCGTCAGGTCCGGGAATCGATGCAGCGCGCCATGGATACGCGCCGCCCCGACCATCTCGCCCTCGTCGCCTTCGCCATGGCCCGTCCCCAGGCCGACGGCTCGGTGGTGTTCGAGGACCGGCTCTGGAGCGCCACCCACACGCCGATCCTCAACCGCGACGGCGAGCTCGTCTATCTGCTCCAGCACACGACGGACGTGACCGAGCTGGAGCAGCTCCGCAGCTTGAACGCCGGATCTGGCGCCTCACCCAACGCCCTGGACACCCTGGTCGGGGGCGATCTGTTGCTCAGAGCCGCAAAGGTCCAGCAGGCCAATCGGGAACTGGAGCTGGAGCGCCGCCGCCTGCACGAGATGTTCATGCAGGCGCCCGGCTTCGTCGCGGTCCTCAGCGGCCCTGACCACGTCTTCCAGATGCACAATCCGGCCTACAGCCAGCTGATCGGCCATCGAGACATCACGGGCAAGACCGTCCGCGAGGCCCTGCCGGAACTCGTCGGTCAGGGCTATTACGAGTTTCTGGACCACGTCTTCACGACCGGCGAACCCTATGAGGGGCGCGAGAGCCGCGTGCACCTCCAGCGCATTCCGGGCGCGCCGCTGGAGGAGGTCTTCCTCAACTTCATCTATCAGCCGATCCGCGACGACGGCGGCCACATCGTCGGGATCTTCGTTCAGGGGCACGACGTCACCAACGACGTCCGCGCCGCCGAGCGTCAGAAGCTGATGATCGACGAGCTCAACCACCGGGTGAAGAACACCCTCGCCACCGTCCAGTCGATCGCCATGCAGACCGCGCGCTCGCATCAGGATCCGAAGGACTTCGCCCAGAGTTTCCAGGCCCGGATCCTGGCCCTGTCCCACACGCATGACCTGCTGACGCGCAGTCACTGGGAGGGCGCCGAACTGCATGATGTGCTCCGGCACGAAACCGAGGCCCACGACGGCCATCGGGTCACACTGACCGGGCCGTCCGTCGCCCTGAACCCGGCGACGGCCCTGTCATTGGGCATGATCTTCCACGAACTGGCGACCAACGCCGCCAAGTACGGCGCCCTGTCCTCGGCGGACGGGCGGGTGATGGTGGACTGGTCCGTCGGCGACCAGAGGGACCGTCGCCTGACCGTGACCTGGCGCGAGGTCGGCGGCCCTCGGGTCCAGGCGCCGACCCGTCGCGGCTTCGGCGCGCGGCTGATCGAGCGCAATGTGCGGCACGATCTCGCCGGAACGCTCGCGCTGGACTATGCAGAGGGCGGACTGGTCGCCCAGATTTCCATTCCACTGGATCGGGACGCCCCGGTTCAGGACACGGCAAGCGGGGGTTGAACGTGATCGAGGCTCTGAAGGGGCGGCGCATTCTGGTGGTCGAGGACGAATCCCTCGTCGCCATGCTGCTGGAGACGATTCTGGAGGACATGGGCTGCGAAACCGTCGGCCCCGTCTCCAACGTGGCCGAGGCGGTCGGACTGGTCGACGGCGGCGAGCCTCTGCACGGCGCCTTGCTGGACGTGAACGTGGCGGGGGTCGAGGTCTTTCCCGTCGCCGCGGCTCTGGAGGCGCGCGGTCTGCCCTTCGTCTTCTCTACCGGCTATGGCGAGGGCGGCCTGCCCGACGAATGGAAGGGTCGCATCACCCTGCAGAAGCCCTTCACCGAGGCGGCGGTGGAAGAGGCCCTCGCCCGCGCCCTTTCACAGGCCTGACCTACGAAGCCGCCCCATGTCCTTCAGCACCGACCGGGCCGCATTGCGCCCCGGCGCCCCAGTCACGCCCCCGCCGGGATGGGCGCCCGAACCGCACAGATACAGACCGGGAACCGGCATCCTGTAGTCCGCGTGGCCCAGCACCGGGCGCGCGCTGAACAGCTGATCCAGCGTCAGCCGCCCATGGAAGATGTCGCCGCCGATCAGACCGAACCGCCGCTCCAGATCGCGCGGCCCCAGGGCCAGCCGCCCGATCACTGAGGCCTTGAAGCCCGGCGCGTGGCGGTCGACCGTCTCGATCATCAGGTCCGCCACCGTGTCGCGATCCGCGTCGGCCAGATCGGGCGAGACATGCTGGCAGAACAGGCTGGCCACATGCTGTCCGGGCGGCGCCAGACTGGCGTCCAGGGTCGAGGGGATCAGCATCTCCACGATCGGATCCCGCGACCAGCCGTACAGCCGCGCCTCGGCATGTGCCCGGTCCATATAGGCGAGGCTCGGCGCGATGATGATGCCCGCCGTATGGTGATCGCCCGGCTGCGGCAGGGCCGTGAAACGCGGGAGTTCGCTCAGCGCCACGTTCATGCGGAAGGTGCCCGAACCGGAGGCGTAGCGGCTCATCCGCTCGGTGAAGTCGGCGGGCACGACGGCCGGTTCGATCAGCCGGTCAAACAGCAGGCGCGGATGCAGGTTCGAGATCACGGTCCGCGCCCGCACCACGTCTCCGCCCTCGGTCACCGCCCCGACCGCCCTGCCCTTTTCCGTCAGGACCTCCGCCACCGGCGCGTCCAGCCGGATCTCTACGCCCTGTTCGACGCAGGCCGCCGCCATGGCCTGGGTGATCGCCCCCATCCCGCCAGTTGCATGGCCCCATGCGCCCTTCTTGCCGTTCACCTCGCCGAAGACATGGTGCAGGAGCACATAGGCCGTGCCCGGCGCATAGGGGCTGGCGTAGGCGCCGACGACGCCGTCGAAACCGAACAACGCCTTGATCGGATCGCTCTCGAACCAGCCGTCCAGCCAGTCGCCCGCCGACTTGGCGAACAGGTCCAGCACGTCCCGCCGCGCCGTCAGGTCCAGCCCGCCCAGCCGCCGCGCCACCGACGCCGACTTCAGGAGTTCCGGCACGGCCTCGTGCCATCCTCCATCCGGCAGGTTCGGCGGCGTTTGCAGGACCAAGGCCCGCAACACATCCGCCACGGCGTCCAGCCGCCGCTCGTAGTCGGGCAGGCGTTCGGCGTCCCGCGCCGAGAACTTCGCCACCTCGCTGGCCGTCCTGCCCTCCCCCGCCGCCAGATAACGTCCGTCCGGCAGGGGCAGGAAGTTAGACATCCGCCGTTCGACCACCCGCAGCCCGTGTCGGGCCAGCTCCATCTCGGCGATGACGGTCGGGTTCAGCAGGCTGACGGTGTAGCTGGCGGTCGAGTTGCGGAACCCCGGATGGAATTCCTCGGTCACGGCGGCCCCGCCCACAACGCCGCGCCGTTCCAGCACGGTGACCTTCAGCCCGGCCCGCGCCAGATAGAAGGCGCAGACCAGCCCGTTGTGCCCTCCGCCCAGAATGACGACGTCGGTTTCGCTGTTCGCCATGCTTCGCCCGCTCCTGCGCCTGCCTGGCGTGAGTAGCATGGGCCGCGACAGGGCCAAGCGCCTTCATCAAGCCGGCCTACAGGAGCGTCGCCGCCAGCAGGGTCGCCTGCACCAGCAGCAGGCCGATCAGTCCCAGGATCAGGACGGCCTCCAGGCCGTCGCGTCCGGACCCGGTCGGCAGGGTCTCCGCAGGACGTCTCGAATCGCACATGGCAAGCCGGAGCCTACCCCATAAACGCGCGCAATACTACTTTGGGTTGCATTGTCCGGCCGCATACCGCGCATGCAGAAGCGGTGCGCCGAGCCAGTAGCAGAGCTCGGCCGGTCGCTGGACGTCCCAGACCGCCAGATCGGCCGCCTTGCCGGCCTCGACGGTCCCGAACGTATCCGAAAGCCCCAGCGCCTTCGCCGCCTGTCGCGTCGCCCCGGCCAGCGCCTCCTCAGGCGTCAGCCGGAACTGAACGCAGGCCAGGTTCAGCGCCGCCGTCATCGACGCGACCGGCGAAGTGCCGGGGTTGCAATCCGTCGCCACCGCCATCGCCACGCCGTGCTCCCGCAGCAGGCCCACCGGCGGCGGCGTCGTCTCGCGCAGCATCAGATAGGCGCCGGGCAGCAGGACGGCGACCACTCCCGCCTCCGCCATGGCCCTGACCCCGGCCTCGGTCGTGTGTTCGATATGATCGGCCGACAGCGCCTGATACCGCGCCGCCAGCGCCGCCCCGCCGCCGTCGGACAGCTGGTCCGCGTGCAGCTTGACCGGCAGGCCCAGCGCCTTCGCCTTGTCGAACAGGCGCGCGACCTCCTCGACCGAAAAGGCGATGGGCTCGCAATAGGCGTCCACCGCATCGACCAGCCCCTCGGTATGGGCGGCGGGCAGGATGTGGTCGATGGCCAGATCGACATAGGCGGCGCGATCCGCCGCGCTGCCCCGATACTCCGGCGGCACGGCGTGCAGCCCCAGATAGGAGGTCCGTACCCTCACTCCGGCCTCCCGGCCCAGCCGGCGGGCGATCCGCAGCATCTTCAGCTCGCTATCGAGATCCAGCCCGTATCCCGACTTGATCTCCACCGTCGTGACACCGGTCGTCTTCAGCCCCTTCAGCCGCATCAGGGCCGAGGCGTAGAGATCATCCTCCGACGCCGCCCGGGTCGCCGCCACGGATGAGACGATGCCGCCCCCCGCCCGCGCGATCTCCTCATAGGTGGCGCCGTTCAGCCTCTGCTCGAACTCGCCGGATCGGTCGCCGCCGAACACCAGATGGGTGTGGCAGTCGATCAGCCCCGGCGTGACCCAGCGTCCGTCCAGCCGGTCCGTCTCGCGCGCTTCGGTCGTCGGCAGTTCCACGCGCGGGCCGACCCACTCGATCCGCCCGCCGGAGATCAGGATCGCCGCATCCTCGACGCCGCCGTAGGCTACACCGCCCTCGACCATGGTCGCCACATGGCAGTCGACCAGCAGCCGATCCGCCGTCATCGCCCCTCGCCCCGCGACGGAGAGAACCGCGCCACCAGATCGTAGCGATCCCCGGGGAACAGCTGCGACACCCGCGTCACCGGCCGTCCGTCGCGCCAGGTCCGGCGTTCCAGCGACAGGCACGGCGCGCCCGGCTTGAGCAGCAGGTGTCGCGCATCCCGCGCCTCACAGGCCACGGCCGTGATCCGGTGCTCGGCCTCGGTCCAGGGGGCGAAGTCCAGCAGCCAGCCGCCGGGCGGCTCGACGGAAAAATCGGCCGCCTCCGCCTCCGGGGTCACCGCCAGCGATATGACCCGCCGCTCCAGCGCCAGAGGCGACCCATCGGCCCGGTGCAGACAACGCAGCTCCACCAGAGGCTTGCCCGAGGCCAGATCATATTCCTCATCGCTGCCCGGCTCCCGCACCCGGCGGGCCAGCAGCTCATAGCCATAGGTCTGTCCCCGCGCCTCGACCTCGGCCTTCAGGTCGGGAATGGCCAGCACCGCCGACTGCGCCCTTGGCTGGGCCACGAAGGTTCCGGCCCGGCGACGGCGCGTCACCAGCCCCCGGTCAGCCAGCTCCGAGATCGCCTTGTTCACCGTCATCCGCGAACAGCCGTAGCGACGCGTCAGCTCATGCTCGAACGGGATACGCTGCCCCGGCGCCCAGTCGCCCGACAGGATTCGCGTCTCCAGATCGGCGTAAATCCGCCGATGCAGGGTGAAGGGGGCGTTCACGCCGCCAGCACCGTCGAAAGCGCCCGGCGGAACCGCGCCTCCAGCGCCTCGCGCGCCACATGGCGGCCACCCACGACGACCTGTTCGCCCCGCCGCCACACCGACTTCAGCGCCGACCGGTCGCCGCCGAAGATCCAGCTGTCCACCACCGCGTCGCCGCTCCGCCCCGCGAAGCCGATCCGGTCCGTATCCAGCGCCAGGATGTCGGCCGGGGCTCCAACCGCCAGCCCCTCGGCCGCGACGCCGCACGCCTGCGCCCCGCCGGCGTGGGCGCAGTCGAACAGGGCCCGCCCGGTCGAGCGTCCGGCGTCGGCCATGACGGCGCGCCCCCGCAGGCTCAGGCGCTGGCTGTATTCGAGCATCCGCAATTCCTCGGCCAGGCCGATCTGCACATTGGAATCACTGCCGATCCCGAACCGTCCGCCTGCCTCAGCATAGGCCGCCGCCGGAAAGACGCCATCGCCCAGATTCGCCTCGGTCACCGGACACAGGCCGACCACCGCCCCGCGCGCCGCGACGCCGCGCCATTCCGCCTCCGTCACATGGGTCGCATGGATCAGACACCAGCGCGGATCGACCGGCGCATGATCCAGCAGCCACTCGATCGGCCGCGCGCCCGACCAGGCCAGACAGTCGTCGACCTCCTTGGTCTGTTCGGCGATGTGGATATGCACCGGCCCGCCCCCAGCCAGCCCCGGCATGGCCGCCAGTTCGTCCGGCGTCACGGCGCGCAGGCTGTGCGGCGCCACCCCGACATTGGCGTCCGGCAAGCCTGTGACCAGCCCCCTGCCCCGCTCCACCAGATCGGCGAACCCGTCCAGATCGGTGATGAAGCGCCGCTGGCCATGGGTCGGCTCGACGCCGCCGAAGGTCGAATGGGCGTAGAAGACCGGCAGCAGGGTCAGGCCGATGCCCGTCGCCCGCGCCGCCGCCACGACCCGCGCCGTCAGCTCGGCCGGATCGGCGTAGGCGACGCCCATCGGATCGTTGTGCAGATAGTGGAACTCGGCAATCCGGGTGAAGCCGCCCTCGAGCATCTCCATGAAGGCGTATGCGGTGATCGCCTCGATCTCCTCGGGCCCGCCGCGATCCAGGAACCGGTACATCAGGGCTCGCCAGGACCAGAAGTCGTCGCGTTCGCCGCCGGCGCCCGTCGGTCCCCGCCCCTCGGTCAGCCCCGCCATCGCCCGCTGAAACGCATGACTGTGAACGTCGGCCACCCCCGGCAGGGCCGCGCCGTGATCGACCTCGTGCGCCGCCCGTTCGACCTCGGTCTCGACGACGGCGATCCGTCCGTCCGCCAGCGTCAGCCTGCACGACCGCGCCCAGCCGTCAGGCAACAGGGCCTGATCGAACCACAGCGTCCGGCTTTCAGAGGGCGATGGCTGCACTGGACAATCCCGTGGGCTTGCGATCAATATGTCTAGACATACCACATTGGATCGGGATGGCGAAGGAGGCTTGCATGGCGGATCATGACTGGCTGACCGTCCATCCGGGTCAGGCGCCGCTGGTGATCGGCCTGCCTCATACCGGCACGGACATCCCCGACGACATCGCCGGCACGATGGTCTCGCCCTGGCTGTCGCGCAAGGACGCCGACTGGTGGGTGGACCGGCTCTACGCCTTCGCCGTCGAGATGGACGCCACCCTGGTCCGAACGGCGATCAGCCGCAGCGTCATCGACGTCAATCGCGATCCGTCCGGCGTCTCCCTCTATCCGGGCATGACCACCACCGGCCTCTGTCCCACCGAGACCTTCGACGGCGAGCCCCTCTACCGCCCCGGGCTGGAGCCGGATCAGGCCGAGATCGACCGCCGCCGCGCCCTCTTCTTCGATCCCTACCATGCGGCCCTGACCCGTGAGCTGGAGCGGCTCGGCGCCGGCGGCCCCGTCGTCCTCTACGACGCCCACTCGATCCGCTCGGTCGTGCCGCGTCTGTTCGAAGGCGAGCTGCCCCAGTTCAACATCGGCGACAACGAGGGTCGCACCTGCGACCCCGCCCTGACCACGGCGGTAGAGGCCGCCTGTGCCGTCAGCGGCCTCAGCCACGTCGTCAACGGCCGCTTCAAGGGCGGCTGGACCACGCGCCACTACGGGCAGCCTTCCATCGGGCATCACGCCATCCAGATGGAACTGGCGGATCGCGGCTACATGGTCGACCCGTCCGGCCCGTTGGATGAGGCAAGTTGGCCCTCGCCGTGGGACGCCGAACACGCCGCCCCGATGCAGCATCACCTGCGCGCCGTCCTGACCGCCTGCCTCGACTTCGCCCTCGCCCAGCGGAACGCCCGATGACCGACAAGACCCCCAACAGCCGCGTCGTCCGCAGTCCGCGCGGGCCGGACAAGACCGCGAAGACCTGGGCCGCCGAGGCCGCCCTCCGCATGCTGATGAACAACCTCGATCCCGAGGTCGCCGAACGCCCGGAGGACCTGGTCGTCTATGGCGGCATCGGCAAGGCCGCGCGCGACTGGGCCAGTTTCGACCGCATCGTGGAGACGCTGAAGACCCTGGCCGAGGACGAGACCCTGCTGGTCCAGTCGGGCAAGCCGGTCGGCGTCTTCCGCACCCATGCCGATGCGCCGCGCGTCCTGATCGCCAACTCCAACCTCGTCCCCAAATGGGCGACCTGGGAGCATTTCCACGAGCTCGATCGCAAGGGCCTGGCCATGTACGGCCAGATGACCGCCGGCTCCTGGATCTACATCGGCACCCAGGGCATCGTTCAGGGCACCTACGAGACCTTCATGGAGGCGGGTCGCCAGCACTATCGCGGGGACTGGTCGGGCAAGTGGATCCTGACCGCCGGCCTCGGCGGCATGGGCGGGGCCCAGCCTCTTGCCGCCGCCATGGCAGGCGCTTCCAGCATCAACATTGAATGCCAGCGCAGCCGCATCGAGTTCCGCCTGCGCACCCGCTACCTCGACGTCATGGCCGAGACCCTCGACGAGGCTCTCGCCCTGCTCCAGACATCCTTCGACGAGGGCAAGCCCACCTCGATCGGCCTGCTGGGCAATGCCGCCGAGCTCCTGCCCGAAATGGTCCGTCGCGGCGTTCGGCCGGATCTGGTCACCGACCAGACCAGCGCCCACGACCCGGTCAACGGCTACCTCCCCTCCGGCTGGACCGTCGCCGAATGGGAGGACAAGCGCGTCTCCGACCCCGCCGCCGTCGAGGCCGCCGCGCGTCGGTCGATGGCCGTCCACGTCCAGGCCATGCTCGACTTCCACGCCATGGGCGTCCCGACCACCGACTACGGCAACAACATCCGTCAGGTCGCCTTCGATCAGGGCGTGGCCAACGCCTTCGACTTCCCCGGCTTCGTTCCCGCCTACATCCGCCCGCTCTTCTGTCGCGGGATCGGCCCCTTCCGCTGGGCGGCGCTCAGCGGCGATCCCGAGGACATCCGCAAGACGGACGCGGCCATGAAGCGCCTCTTCCCCGACAATGCGGGCCTGCATCGCTGGCTCGACATGGCGGGCGAGCGCATCGCCTTTCAGGGGCTGCCCGCCCGCATCTGCTGGATCGGTTTGGGCGATCGCCACCGCGCCGGCCTGATGTTCAACGAGATGGTGGCCTCGGGCGAGTTGTCCGCCCCCATCGTCATCGGCCGCGACCACCTCGACAGCGGCTCCGTCGCCAGCCCGAACCGCGAGACCGAGGCCATGATGGACGGCTCCGACGCCGTCTCCGACTGGCCCCTGCTGAACGCCCTGTTGAACACCGCGTCCGGCGCCTCCTGGGTGTCGCTCCACCACGGCGGCGGGGTCGGCATGGGCTATTCCCAGCACTCCGGCGTCGTCATCGTCGCGGATGGAACGTTCGAGGCCGCCGCCCGCCTCGAACGCGTCCTCTGGAACGACCCCGCCACCGGCGTCATGCGCCACGCCGACGCCGGCTACGACATCGCGAAAGACGCCGCAAAGGACCACGGACTCAATCTGCCGAGCCTCGGATAATCAGATGCTCTCGTCCTTCTCCCCTTGTGGGAGAAGGTGGCAGGCGAAGCCTGACGGATGAGGGGTCTGCCAGACACGGACACCTCTGCCCGACGTCCATCTTGATGACATACACCCCTCATCCGGCCTCCGGGCCACCTTCTCCCACAAGGCGAGAAGGCAGGATCAAGACCAATGACCCAACTCACCATCGGCCAATCCCCCCTCACCCTCGCCCAGCTTCGCTCCGTCCTCGAATCGCCCGTGACCGTCAGCCTGGCCGACGCCGCCTGGTCCGATGTCGAGCGCGGCGCGGCGACCGTCGCCGCCATCGTGGCCGAAGGCCGCACCGTCTATGGCGTCAACACCGGATTCGGCCTTCTCGCCAACACCAGCATCGCGCCGGAAGACCTTGAAACCCTTCAGAAGAACCTGGTCCTCAGCCACGCCTGCGGCGTCGGCGCCCTGCTGCCCGACGCGGTCACCCGCCTGCTGATGGTGCTCAAGATCGCCAGCCTGTCCAAGGGCGCCTCCGGCATCCGCCGCGAGACGCTCGAGGCCCTGATCGCCCTGGTCAACGCCGACGTCCTGCCCTGCATCCCGTCCAAGGGGTCGGTCGGCGCCTCGGGCGACCTCGCGCCTCTGGCCCATATGTCCTGCGTCCTGATCGGCGTGGGCGAGGCGCGCCATGACGGCCAGACGCTCGACGCCGAGGCCGCCCTGGCCCGCGTCGGCCTGACGCCCCTGACGCTCGGCCCCAAGGAGGGTCTGGCCCTGCTGAACGGCACCCAGTGCTCGACAGCCCTCGCCCTGGCCGGCCTGTTTGCGACCGAGGCCGCCTTCTCCGCCGCGATCGCCGCCGGCGCCCTGTCGGTGGACGCGCTGAAGGGTTCCGACGCCCCCTTCGACGCCCGCATCCACGCCCTGCGCGGCCAGCCGGGCCAGATCGCCGTCGCCGCCCGCCTGCGTGAGCTGATGGCCGGCTCCGCCATCCGCGCCTCCCATCTGGAGGACGACGGCAAGGTTCAGGACCCCTTCTCCCTGCGCTGCCAGCCCCAGGTGATGGGAGCGGTCCTTGACGTCATCCGCCAGTCGGCCGCGACGCTTGAACGCGAGGCCAACGCCGTCACCGACAATCCGCTAGTCTTCTTCGAGGATGGCGATGTCATCTCCGGCGGAAACTTCCACGCCGAACCCGTCGCCTTCGCCGCCGACCAGCTGGCCATGGCCCTGTGCGAGATCGGCAATACCTCCGAACGCCGCACCTCCATCCTGGTCGATCCCAAGATGAGCGACCTGCCCGCCTTCCTCGTGAAGGAAAGCGGCCTCAACTCCGGCTTCATGATCGCCCAGGTCACCGCCGCCGCCCTCGTCGCCGAGAACCGCATGGTCGCCCATCCGTGCAGCGTCGACACCGTCCCGACCAGCGCCAATCAGGAAGACCACGTCTCCATGGCCACCCACGGGGCGCGCCGCCTGCTCGACATGGCCGAGAACACCGCAACCGTCGTCGGAATCGAGCTTCTGGCGGCGGCGCAGGGGGTCGAATTCCATCGCCCCCTGACCAGTTCCCCCGATCTGGAACAGGTCTTCGCCATCGTGCGCGAGGCGGCGGCCCCCTATGCGCAGGACCACTACTTCGCGCCCGATATCGCCCGCGCGACGGCGGGCGTCAGCGCCGGCCGCTATCGCCGCTTCGCCGAAGGACTTCTGCCCTCCGACGCATAGGGCGATGGCCCGGGCTCAGGGCTTGCGTTCGACCGTCAGGGTATAGGCGCCGGTCTGGGCCGTCCCGAAGGTGCGGGCCCGGATGACGTAGGTTCCGGCCCGCTCCGGCGTCCATTCCAGCTTGGCGTGGGTGTCCGACAGGCTGTCGTCGTCCTCGGCCAGACTTTCGAAAGACCCGTCCGATTTCTCGCGCCCGATGTTCAGATAGGCGTCGAAATCGTTGGAAACCATGGTGATATTGAGCTTCTCGCCCGCCGCCACCTGGATGCGATAGGCGTCGTAGAAGATGCCGTCGTCGGTCAGGGCGTCGTTGTCGCTCAGCGTGCCGCGCGCGGTCGCGCCGACCAGGATGCTGCCCGGCAGGGGCTGCGGCCCCTTGTCCAGCAACTCGACCGAGAACAGCCCCTTCTCCTCTCCGCTCAGCGGCGAGGCCCGGATTTCGTATTCGCCCGTGGCCGGCAGTTTGAAGGTCAGACGCGAATCCGTGCCCTCGCCCAGGCCGTCGTCATCGCTGGCCAGGGATTCGAAAGTCTCGCCCGGCCGACCGAGCTGAACGAAGGAATCGAAGTCGCCGGACCGCACGATGATCTGGGCCCGCGCCCCCTCGGTCCCCTGGAACCGATAGGCCACATAGCCGCGCCCCTCGTCGTCGCGCACGCCGTCCTCGGTGATCTCGCCCTGAAGGGTCTGCCCGAAGGTGATCGGGGTCGGGTCCGGCACCGGCGCCGCCTCGACGATCTTGAGCGTGTAATCGCCGGTCGCGTCGTCGCCCAGGGCCCGCGCCTGGACCGTATAGGTCCCGGCCGCCGCCAGAGTGCGGACCAGGCGCGAATTGGTGCCTTCGTCGCCGCCGTCGTCGTCCTCGCCCAGGCTCTTGCCCGTCGCATCGAACAGTTCGACGTAGGCGTCGAAATCGCCGGAATCGAGGGTGATCTCGACCCTCTGCCCGGCTGTGGCGGTGAAGCTGTAGGCATCGGCGCGCTGACCGCCGTCATTGGTTCCGTCGCTGGCCGTCAGTTCGCCCTCGACCTCGTCGCCGACGGCGATGGGCTTGGACGCCAAGGGGGGCGGCCCGTCGGTCAGCTTCAGCGTGTAGGCGCCCTCCGCCCCGTCATCCAGTCCGGTCGCCCGCACGATGTAGTCGCCGTCCTCGGGCGCCGTGAACACCAGCTTCGACCCCAGGCCCCCGTCCGGCGCGTCGTCGTTCTGGGCCAGCTCGGCGAAGGATCCCTGCACCATCCGGCCGATGCGCACGACGGGATCGAAGGCCTCGGAGTCCAGGGTGATCGCCACCCGGTCGCCGGAGCGCAGACGGATGGCATAGGCGTCGTAACGCGCCCCATCGTCCGCTTCGGGATCGCGCGCATTCAGGGCGCCGTTCACCGGCGTGTCGCGACGCAGGGCGGTCGGCCGCGGCGCGCGCGGCGCGGGCGGACGCTGGCTCAACGACAGGGTGTAGGCCCCGCCGTCCGTCCCGCTCAGCGTACGGGCGCGCAGCACATAGTTTCCGGCCTCGGGGGCCACGAACCGCAGTCTCGAATGGGTGCCGTCGCCCAGGCCGTCGTCGTCCGAGGCGATGGCCGTGTCCAGGTCCCCCGCCTTGAACACCTCCAGATAGGCGTCGAAGTCGTCGGCCCGCAGCACCGCCTCCAGCCTCTGACCCGCCGAGGCCGTCAGCTCATAATCCTCATAGCGGTAGGTCTCTTCGTCCGACCCGGCGGTGGGATCGGCGTCATCCAGGCTTCCCGACACATTGCCGCCCACCGTGATCGGCGTGGGCGCAGTCTGGGCCCAGGCGCCGGTTCCCGTCATGAGGGCGACGGCGCTGATCGAGGCGGCGAAGAGGGAGCGTTTCATCGGGGAATCCTGAGAAGGTCGTGCGGCAACATAGACGCCGATCCGTGTCGTCTGTAAATCGCCCGCAACTGCACGAAACCTGACGAAAGGCCCGACATGTCGGACACGCTCGCGCACGCCGATCCCATCGACGGCAAGGCCTTCGCGGCGGGACTGGTCGAGCGGGTTTCCGCCGCCGTCGTCCGGCTGAAGGCAAAGCACGACCTGGTCCCCGGCCTGGCCGTCGTCATCGTCGGCGAGGATCCCGCCAGTCAGGTCTATGTGCGCAACAAGGGCGAGCGGACTCTCGCCGCCGGAATGCGCTCCGACACCCACCGCCTGCCCGAAACCACGACCCAGGCCGAGCTTCTGGACCTGATCGCCGAGCTGAACGCCGACGACGGCATCCACGGCATCCTGGTCCAGCTCCCCCTGCCCGCCGCCATTGATGCGGCCGCCGTTCTGGACGCCATCGCCCCGGACAAGGACGTCGATGGCTTCCACGTCGTCAACGCCGGGCGCCTGGCGGTCGGCCAGCCCGGTCTCGTCCCCTGCACCCCTCTCGGCTCGGTCATGCTGCTGAAGGATGTGCTGGGCGACCTGTCGGGCCTGAACGCCGTCATCGTCGGCCGCTCCAACATCGTCGGCAAGCCGATGGCCCAGCTTCTGCTGGCCGAGAACTGCACGGTCACCGTCGCCCATTCGCGCAGCCGCGACCTGCCCGCCCTGTGCCGCCAGGCCGACATTCTGGTCGCCGCCGTCGGACGCCCGGAAATGATCCGGGGCGACTGGATCAAGCCCGGCGCGACCGTCATCGACGTCGGCATCAACCGCGTGCCCTCCGCCGATTCGGTCAAGGCCGCCGAGGGCCGGACCCGTCTGGTCGGCGATGTGGCCTATGCCGAGGCCGCCGCCGTGGCGGGCGCGATCACCCCGGTTCCCGGCGGCGTCGGCCCCATGACCATCGCCTGCCTGCTGGCCAACACCTACACCGCCGCCTGCCGCGCCAAAGGCCTGGAACCCGAGAGCCTCGCGGCCTGATCGAAGGCCTGCACAGAACACTTGCCGCGTCGTCTCCGGCGTCTGATAGTCCGGCTCGATTTCCCGATGCGGGAGCTCAGCAGGAAAGACGCCCATGGTCCGGATTTCGCCTCGCACCGCCGCCTTCGCCGCCCTGATGGCGGTCACCCCCGCCGTCGCCGGCTGCGGCTACAACACCATTCCGACCAAGAAGGCGCGGGCCGAGGCCGCCTGGGCCGATGTCCAGAGCCAGTATCAGCGCCGCGCCGACCTGATCCCCAACCTGGTCGCCACGGTCCAGGGCGCCGCCATCGCCGAACGCACCACCCTGACCCAGGTGGTCGAGGCCCGGGCCAAGGCCACCTCGGTCCAGATCAGCCCCGAGACCCTCAGCGACCCCGCCGCCTTCCAGGCCTATCAGGCCGCCCAGGGCCAGCTGACCGGCGCCCTGTCCCGCCTTCTTGCGACGGTCGAGGCCTATCCCCAGATCCAGTCCAACCAGAACTTCCTGAACCTGCAGTCGCAGCTGGAAGGGACGGAGAACCGCATCGGCATCGCGCGCCGCGACTACAATGAGGCGGTGCGCGACTACAACACCACCCTGCACACCTTCCCCTCGATCGTCTGGGCCAAGACCTTCCAGTCGGGCAACAAGGACATGCAGCTGTTCACCGCCTCGGCCGAGGCCCAGACGGCGCCCCAGATCAACTTCAACGTCGGCCCAACGCCTCCGGCCGCCGCGCCCGGTGGAACCGCCCCGGCCGTCACGCCCGGTTCCGCGCCCGCCCGTTGACCCGACTCCTCGCCAGGGCCAAGAGCCTCCGGGCGATGGCGCGCGCCGTCGCCCTGTTGGCCGTGCTCTGGCTGGGCTTTGCCCTGCCCGCCTGGTCACAGTCGGCCCCTGACTTTCCGCCCCTGACCGGCCGCGTCGTGGATCAGGCCGGCCTGCTGTCCCCTGCGGCCGAGGCAGCGGTCACGGAAAAGCTGGCGGCCCTCGAAGGCCAGACCGGCGACCAGCTCGTCGTCGTCACCCTGAACAGCCTTCAAGACCGCGAGATCGAGGACTATGGCTATCAGCTCGGCCGCGCCTGGGGCATCGGCAAGTCCGAGAACGACAGCGGCGCCCTGCTGATCGTCGCCCCCAACGAACGCAAGGTCCGCATCGAGGTCGGCTACGGGCTGGAACCCGTCCTGACTGACGCCATGTCCAGCCACATCATCCAGACCGACATCCTGCCCGCCTTCAAGGTCGGGGGCTTCGAGCGCGGCATCACCCAGGGCGTGGACGCCATCATCGCCCAACTGACCCTCGATCCGGCCGAGGCCGCCGCCCGCGCCGCCGACGTCGAGCCCGAGCCGGTGAAGTTTCCGATCGGTCCGATGATCCTTGTCGGTCTGGTCTTCCTGTTCATCGTCATCGGCCTGATGCA
>NZ_JBQVNM010000036.1:0-27505 GCF_052436175.1 Brevundimonas sp.
CACCGCGGCATCGAAAGCATCACCCTGGACGGCGGCTCCATGCACCTGAAGGACCAGCTGATGCCGAAATACGCCGAGCTGATCTACAACGGCTTCTGGTTCTCGCCCGAGCGCGAGATGCTGCAGGCCGCCATCGACAAGTCGCAGGAAAAGGTGACCGGCACGGTCAAGGTCAAGCTCTACAAGGGCAATGTCTCGGTCATCGGCCGCGAGAGCCCGTACAGCCTCTACGATCAGGACCTCGTCACCTTCGAGGAAGGCGTCCAGGCCTACGACCACAAGGACGCCGCCGGCTTCATCAAGTTGAACGCTCTGCGCCTGCGGGTTCTGGCGAAACGGGATGCGCGTCAGGGGTAGAGAACCCTCTCCCGGCGGGAGAGGGCTTGAGCGCCCGAGAGCGTCAGCTATCGGTCTGCGCGAAAGGGTGAGGGGCAGCCCTGTCCGCGCCTCACCGGACACGCCAACCCCTCATCCGTCTCGCTGCGCGAGCCACCTTCTCCCGCCGGGAGAAGGAAGCCTCTTTCAGTCCCGCGCGATCCTCAGCACCGCCGCCGCCCGATCATCCGCCACCCAGATCGCGCCGTCCCCCGCCACGGCCATTCCGACCGGCGAGCCCTGCGGCCGTGTCCCCCGGACCGCGTTCCAGCCCGGCGTCAGCACCTTCGCGCGTGGCGCCGGCGCGTCGGCCGGATAGGGCATGGAGCCGCGCGGATAGATGGCGTAGCGCGCCGGGCGGTCGGTCAGGGGCGCGCCCTCTGCATCCACCTCGATGGCGGCGATCCGGCCGGCCGCGCGGCGGTGGCCGTGCCAGGTCATCAGCATCCGCCCGCGCAGTTCCGGGAACATGGCGCCGTCATAGTAGAGCATGGCCAAGGGCGCCGCGTGGGGCGGCAACAGCGACACCGGCGACAGCCGCCGACCGCACCGCGCCTCGGCCGCCGTCCAGCCCGGCAGGGCGGTCGCCATGTCGGTGCAATACGGCCAGCCGTAATCCGCGCCCGACTTCAGCCGGTTGATCTCGTCGAACGGCCGCTCGGGCGTATTCAGATCGACGGAGTTCTCGCCCTGATAGACCGCTCCCGACCGATGCCGGACCATGGCCACCGAGTTCCTCAGGCCAGTGGCGTAGGGGGTCCACTCCGGGCTCCACCGCCCGTTCCCCAGATAGGCATAGCGCCGCACCATCGCCTGCTCCGCCCGTTCCGCGCACTGGCCGCGCGCATCCCGGTTCGGCCGCCCTCGCCCATCCACACACCGGTCCGACGGCGCCCCGACATTGACCAGCAGGGCCCCGTCCGCCTCGAAGACGAAGGCCGACAAGGGATGGCGGTTTTCGTGCAGCCGATTGTCAGGTAAATCTGACACGACCGCCGTCGTCGCATTGGGCCGCTCCGGGTCCAGAACGAAGATCCGGCTCATCTCGGCGACATAGATCCGCCCGTCCGGCCCGCGCGCCATCGTGTGCGGCATCGACAGACCGCCCAGCAGCCGGGTCCAACCGACCGTTCCGTCGGCCCCGACCCGCATCCGCCAGATCGCCCCTCGCCCGGCGTCCCAACTGCCCAGATCGGCCACCAGCCAGTCGTCGTCGGCCAGACGGAACAGGGTGCGGGGCATGCGCGGCCCCTCGCTCCCCGTCCTCTGCCAGACCCGCCCCATGCAATAGCCGGGCGCCATCCCGACCTCGAGGCGGGGACGTCCGCCGCAGTCGCCCTGAACGGCATAGGTCCGCGACTGGGCTGAGGCCGCCTGCGGGAGAGCCGCGGCCAGCATCGCCAGACCGGCCGACAGGATCGAAAGAGGCAGCAGGGAAAGACGGGCCATGCGCCGACCCTATCGCGACGGCCGCGCGAAATCATCTCGCCCTGAACGACGGAATGGGCCACCCTGTCCGCCTGTCCCTCGCGTTCCTGTGGAGTTCTCCCATGTCGTCCCGCCTGCTGTCCGCCGCCGTCGCCGCCCTGCTTCTTTCGGGCGCCGCGCCCGCCCTGGCCCGACAGGTCGCCGCCCCGACGCCCCAGACCGCCCCCGCTCCCGAAGCCGACGACGAGGCGAAATCGCCCGAAGAGGCCGCCGTCGAGGCCGCCGGCGAGGCCTTCGGCGCCCGGATGGAGGCCATGAGCCAGGAGATGCAGGCCGCCGCGACCGCCGCCGGGGCCGACAAGGCCAAGGCCAAGACCGATCTCGACGCCATCCAGGCCCGCTATCAGCCCGATGCCGACGCCTTCGCCGCCACACTGACGGAATTCATCCGCGGCCAGGTCGGCGCGGTTCCCGAGGATCAGCGCGCCGGCATGACGGCCGCCCTGGAACAGGTGGGCCCGACCATCAAGGGCGTCCCCGCCCAGGTGCGGGCTCAGGTCGAACAGGCCGCCGCCGCGCCGACGCCCGAAGCCGCGACGCCGCCCGCCACGCCGCCGGCCCCTTGATCGAGCGGCTCACGCCTTACCGCGATTTCACTTGAGCGGCGGCGCGCTTGGGGAGAGGTTTCGCGCGCCCCTCCGGAGAGATCGTCATGATCCGCCTCGCCAGCCTCGTCGTCGCCCTCGCCGTCCTGCCCGTCTCGGCGGCTGTCGCCCAGACCCCCGTGGCCGCTCCGGCGCCAGCGGCCGCCCCGGCCGAGGCTGCAGAAGCGGCGACCGAGGCCGCCATGGAGGCCGCCTCCGCCGCCTTCGAGGCGCGGATGGAGACCTTCGGCAAGCGGGCCGAGGCCATCGCGGAGGCCGAGGGCCTGACCGAGGCCCAGCGCGAAGGCCGGATGGCGGCGCTCTGGGCCGAATACCAGCCTGAGGTCGCGGTCTTCACCGCCGCCATCGCCGAACATGCCGGAGCGATCGCCGCCGCCGCCCTGGCCGACATCGACCTGAAGGCCATCGTCGACAACGCCCTGACCAGTCCCGAGGTGCACAAGGCCATGGTCGGCGCACAAGGAATGGCGACCAACGGGGCCTGGGCCCAGGCCGATCCGGAGCAGATGGTCACCTATGGGCTGATGGCCCAGTACGGCCTCGACCAGGCCCTCGACGCCGTCGAAGCCGATGCGGACGCCGCCGCCGCCGACGAAGAGGCCGCCGCCACGCCGCCGCCGCCCTCGCGCTGAACCCTCCCAACTTGAGCCCTGGCCGCTTGACCTGAGTTCCGGCGCGGCGGAAACGGCGGGCCATGCCGTCCCTGCCCGTCGATCCCCACCTCTATCTCGCCTTTCTCGGCGTCATGGCCGTGATGGCCGTGACCCCCGGCCCGGCTAATCTGTTCGCCGTCGCGACGGGAATTGAGCGGGGGCGCAAGGCCGCACTGGCCGGCGTGGTCGGGATGAACGCCGCCACCCTGGTCTGGTTCGGGGCGGCGGCCCTGGGTCTGGGCGCCCTGGTCACGGCCTTTCCGCAGGTGTTCCGCTGGGTCTCCATCGCCGGGGCCGTCTATGTCGCCTGGCTGGGAATCAAGGCCCTGTTCGGCGCCCTGCGTCACCCGGACCAGCCGAAGGAAGCCGACCCGGAGGTCAGACCGAAGGCCGGGACCAGCGCCGTCGCCAACGGCTTCATGGTCCAGATCGCCAACCCGAAGGCCATCCTCTTCTTCACCGCCGTCCTGCCGCCTTTCCTGGATGTGCAGAGGCCCATGGCGCCCCAGCTGGCCCTGTTCGCGGCCGCCACCATCGGCATGGATGTGCTGTCGATGAGCGCCTATGGCCTCGGCGGCGCGGCCCTGGCCCGGCGCATGTCCCAGCCCCGGTTCAGGCGCGGCTTCGGCGTCGTCGTCGGCCTGATGCTGCTGCTTGCATCGGCGCTGATCGTCTCCAGATTATAGACGGGATCATCGAGGTGCGCTGCGACGGTCGGCCGCCATGGAACGCCCTTCGTTCAGGTTCCGTTCAGCCGGAAAGGCGCTAAGCTGGCGCCAAGGAGTTCCGATCATGACGCATACCCTTCCCAAGGCCGCATTGATCGCCCTCGCGGCGGCCGTGACCCTGTCAGCCTGCGCGACCCAGCCCATCTATCGACCCGTCGGCGTCGACGGCGCCCGCACCGGCTATGCCGAGCAGCGCATCGATTCCGATCGCTACCGGGTCAGCTTCCAGGGCAACTCCCTGACCTCGCGCGAGCGGGTGGAGACCGGCCTGCTGTTGCGCGCCGCCGAGCTGACGCGCGAGAGCGGCTATGACTGGTTCGCCACGACCAATCGCAACACCGACGTGGACAAGCGTTACCGCGTCAGCGACCCCTGGGCCTATTCCCCCTATTCGGGTCTCGGCTACTGGGGTCCGTCCTGGCGCTACTACAACCGCGGCTACTGGAGCCCGTGGCGCGATCCCTTCTGGGGCCCGCGCGACTTCGACGTCCGCCAGTATGAAAAGTTTGAAGCCACCGCCGAGATCGTGATGGGCCGCGGGCCAAAGCCGGCCGGCGATCCCAACGCCTTCAACGCCGCCGAAGTGATCTCCAACCTCGGCCCGCAGTTCGCCCCGCCCCGGGCCTGACCGCCGCCCTGCCGAGACGAAGACGCCCCCCGGTCCGACCCGGGGGGCGTTTTTTCTATCCGATCCGGGGCGACTTCATGCGGCGCTTGTTGACGTGGGTGGCCGGCGCCGCACCCAGGTCTTCGGGCAGTTCGCCCTTGAAGTAGAAGCGCTGCCAGGCCTCCTTGGCCGCGTCGGGATCGCCCGAGGCCAGACGGGTGTTGAAATCGGTCCGCTGGCGGTTCCAGGCCTCGAACTGGCCCTTCATCACCGGGTTGGAGTCCAGCGTCCGGATCACCGGCTGGAAGGCTTCGGCCTTCTTCTGCTCGACCAGGGAGATGTAGCAGAAGGGCTCGCCCTTATCGAACCGGATCCGGCCCGGCCGGGTGAAGATCCAGTTCATGGTGAAGGGAAACGGCAGCCAGTCCGTCTCGATCAGCCCGACCAGCGGCTGGATGCCGTCCTTCACATGGTTGGGCGCGCCCGAACATTGCAGACCCCAGCCCGGCGGGGTGCGGAACAGATACTGGGGGTGCATGGTCAGGACGCCGCGCGAGAAGTGGGACGTCACGAAATACTTGAGCTTGGGCTGGGGCCGGTCCGGGGTGATGACGATGTCTTCCTGGCGCGGGCCGCCGTTCCACTCGGCCTTGAAGCCGAACGGGCACAGGATCTCCCAGCCGGTGGTGTTGGCCATGTTCAGCGGCAGGCAGCGATAGGGGTGGCGGCTGGCGAAGGCGTCCATCCAGTCCCGCGACTGGCGCCCGGGCACCAGGTCGCAGGGGGTGTCGTCCATCGGATAGCATTCGAGTTCCAAGGCCGGGCTCCGCAAGGTAACGACAGGGTCTTCTTCCCTAGCCCCTGAACCGATGACCGCTCAACCATCCTATGATCGTGCTGCCCTTCTGGACTGGATGGCCGACAACGGCATCGACCAGACCACCCACGACCACCCGGCCGTGTTCCGCGTCGAGGAAGGGCTTAAGCTCAAGGCCGCCCTGCCCGGCGTTCACACCAAGAACCTGTTCCTCAAGGACGCCAAGGGCCAGCTGTGGCTGATCTCGGCGGCCCAGGACACGGTGATCGACCTCAAACGCGCCCATGTCCCGATGGGCGCGGCCCGGCTGTCGTTCGGAAACGAGACCCTGATGTGGGAGACCCTGGGCGTCCGGCCGGGATCGGTGACCGCCCTCGGCCTCATCAACGATGTGGACCGACGCGTGACCTTCGTCCTGGACCGGCGCCTGCACGAGGCCGAGATCGTCAACTTCCACCCGCTGATCAATACGGCGACGACAGCCCTGACCGGAGACGCCTTCGCGCGGTTCCTGTCCCTGATCGACCGGGAGCCGATCGTGGTGGATTTCGGCGCAAGCGTTTGACGACCAAATCTCCTCCCTTCGCCGCCTGGCGACGGGGAGGAGAGACGCCTACCCCTCGACCTTGGCCGACACCGTCTTGATCCAGCTGTAAAGGCCGAACACCAGGGCGGCGAAGACCACGATCCCCGACAGCATGGCGGGCCAGGCTGAACCTTCGGGCAGCATGGCGAAGGGGGCGTCATTGCCCGTGGCGACGATGACGCCGGCGGTCATGACCAGGAACAGGCTCTCGCCCACGATCAATCCGGACGCCAGCAGCACGCCCATGCGGCGGCCAACGTCGGCGAACCGCGTGGTCTTGATGGCCCTGTCGTAGATCCAGCCGCAGACGGCGCCGATGACCAGCATCGTGGTCACGGCGGCCGGCAGGTAGAAGCCGATGCCGACCGCCAGCGGCGGCAGCTTGACCCTGCCCTTTGTGGTGGCGTTCAGGACGACGTCCAGCACGATGATGACGACGCCGATCACCGCGCCGATCGCGATCAGATCCCACCGTAGACCGCCCTCGATCACGCCCTTGGCCAGGGCCGAGATCAGGGTCGCCTGGGGCGCGGCCAGAGGCGCGTCGGCGATGCCGGCGGGTCCGCCCTCGAAGCCGAAGGCCTTGTTCAACAGGTTCAGGATCAGAGGGATGACGATCGCGCCTGCGCCCACGCCGACGATCAGGGCCGTCTGCTGACGCCAGGGCGTGGCCTGGACCAGCTGGCCGGTCTTCAGATCCTGAAGGTTGTCGTTGGCGATGACGGCGACGGCGAAGACCACCGCCGTGACGATGAGGGCGAAGGCGACCACCGACGGATCGGCGGGCAGGCCGGCGATGGCCAGCACTCCCACCATCAGCACAGAGGCGATGACGATGGCCAGGATGCCCACGCCCGACACGGGGCTGTTCGATGACCCGATCAGCCCGGCCATGTATCCACAGATGGCCGCCACGGCGAAACCGATGAGGACGACATAGATCAGGCCGCCTGCGACCAGCAGGGCCGTCGATCCGGCCAAGGTGGCGTTGCCTTGCGCGAACCAGGCCAGCAAGCCGCCGATGCCGATCAGGCAGGCGACCGACAGGCCGGCGACGATGTTGATCGGGATATCCTGTTCGGTGCGGTCCAGCACCTCGCCTGCGTTGCGACGCCGGTTGGCGGCCAGGGCCGACGTCAGCCCGCCGATCAAGGGCCCGGCCAGTTTGATGAGGGTCCAGATGGCGGCGACGCCGATGACGCCCGCCCCCATGAACCGAACCTCGCGCCGCCAGACGGTCGAGGCCAACTCCTCGGCGCCCACGCCGGCAGGCAAGGTCGTGGCGATGGAGGGGATGCCATGGGCCGTCAGCCAGGCGATGGTGTCCGGGCTGGTCAGGATCGGCACGGCGATCCCCCAGGCCAGCAGGAGGCCGAAGGCCTGGGCAAGACCCACGGTCAGGCCGATGAGGTGCCCTGCGCCCAGCAACGCGAACTGCATCCCGAACCCGAGACCCGTGGCCCCGCCGCCGAGCGCCGCCGGAAGCTTGAGAAACCGCGCCGCCTCGCCCGCGAAGACACGGCCAGAGACCAGCAGGGCGTATCCCGCCGAGACGATCGCCCCGGTGACGACGACCCACAACCCGGCCTTGTTTTCGCGCACCGCAGCCTCGGTCTGTTCGGCCCCGCGGGAACCGACCGTCAGGACCTCGGCCGCCGCCACGCCCTCGGGGTAGGGCAGGCCGGCCTCGACCACCAGGGCGCGACGCAGCGGGATGGAGAAGGTCACCCCCAGGATCCCGCCGAACACGCAGATCAGCACCGATTCCCAGAACGGAAACTCCAGCCACCAGCCCACCATGACCAGGCCGGGCAGGACGAAGATGATCGAGCTCATCGCGCCGCCGACCGACGCGACCGTTTGAACGGTCATGTTCTCCCAGATGGTCGAGGTCTTGAACATCCGCAGGATGGCCATGGAGATGACCGCCGCCGGGATGGCCGAGGCGAAGGTCAGCCCGACCTTCAGGCCCAGATAGGTATTGGCGGCGGTGAAGATCACGGCCAGCAGACAGCCCAGGATCAGGGCGCGGATGGTCAGCTCCACGCGCCGCGCGGGGCTGGGGGCCGTTTTGTGGGCGGTCGGCGTATCGGTCATCGGGTTCCCTCTCGAACGGCGGAGGTAAGCCGGAAATGCGGGTGCTGGCTAGAGGGCGTGATGAGGTGTGAAGAGTGAGTAGTGATTAGTGAGTGGTGGGCCGGGTATCGGGTTTGGAAATCCGCCAAACTCTCACGCCGAAGCGCTTCGCCATGGCCACACGCCGCGCGACCACCACCCCTCGACCAGCTGCGGCCTTTCCCCTACCCACTACTCACCCGTCACTACTCACTCATCACTTCTTTCCCATGCCCGAACTTCCCGAGGTCGAGACCGTCCGGCGCGGACTGGCGCCCGTGCTGGAGGGGTCGCGCCTGACGCGCGTGCGCCAGAACCGGCCCGACCTGCGGTTTCCCTTTCCCGAGCGCTTCGTCGAACGGCTGGACGGCGCCGTGGTCGAACGGATCGCGCGGCGCGCCAAATACCTGCTCATGCCCCTGTCGACGGGCGAGACCTGGGTGACGCATCTGGGCATGACCGGCCGCTTCACCCTGGACGGGGAACAGGTCGGAGAGTTCGAGGAGACCGCCCCCATCGTCGGCAAGCATGAGCACATGAGCCTGTGCGCCGCGCGCGACGGGCTCTTGACCCGCGTGGGTTTCGCCGACGCCCGCCGCTTCGGCTTCATGGGTCTGATTTCCTCCGGCGCTGTCGAGAACCATGCCTGGTTCGCCAACCTCGGGCCCGAACCCCTCGGCAACCACTTCTCGGCCGCCCATCTGGCCGAGGCGTTTCGCGGCAAGGCCCAGAACATCAAGGTCTCGCTGCTGGACCAGCGGATCGTGGCGGGCCTGGGCAATATCTATGTCTGCGAGGCCCTGTATCGCGCCGGGATCTCACCCCTGACGGCGGCGGGCAAGGTCTCGCGTCCGCGTCTGGAGCGCCTGACCGCCGAGATCCGCCGGGTGCTGGAGGACGCCATCGCGGCGGGCGGCTCGACCCTGCGCGACTTCGCCAACGCTGACGGGGGCCAGGGCTATTTCCAGCACCGCTTCGACGTTTATGGCCGCGAGGGCCAGCCTTGCCGCACTGCGGACTGTTCGGGCGTGGTCAAACGCATCGTCCAGGGCGGGCGCTCGACCTTCTTCTGCCCCGTGTGTCAGAAGCGGTGAAGCGGTCGGACAATGGCGCAGCGCCCCCGTCAAAAATCCCGTCACCCTCGGGCTTGACCCGAGGGCCACCGGTTAGACGAAACCGATCGCAGGATGGGGCCGAGATCGCGGGGACGGCTTCCCCTCTCCCCCTGCCGAGGCGCCGGCCCTCGGTTCAAGCCCGAGGGTGACGGGGCGTGATAGAGTCGTCTCCACACCTCCAAGCCACGAGCCTGCATTGACCGACCACCGCATCATCCTCTTCCGCGGCATGAACACAGGCGGGGTCCGCGCCCCGGTCGGAGAGCAGCGCGAGATGGCGCTCGCCATGGGGCTGAAGAACCCGCGCACGCTTCAGGCCAGCGGCAACCTGGTGGTCGAAAGCGGCATGGCGACCGCTGCGCTGGAAACCGCCATCGAGCGGGAGATGGAGACACGCTTCGGCCTGAAGATCGCCGCCATGGTCCGTACCCCACACCAGTGGGCCCGACTGATCGCGGCCAACCCCTTCCCGGCCGAGGCCGCCGCCCACCCGGCCAAGGTCGTGGCCATGGTCATGAAGGCCGGGATCAAGGACGGCGCCCTGGACGCGTGCCGCGAACTGGCCTCAGGCGGCGAGGCGGTCGAAGCGGTGGACGACATCCTCTATTTCTGGTTCCCCAGCGGCCAGGGCGAGAGCGCCATCTTCAAGAAGGCGACGCCGAAAATGCTCGGCATGGGCACCGGCCGCAACTGGAACACGGTGCTGAAACTGGGCGAGATGGCCGCCGAAAAGTCGGGGAGCATTGTCTGATGGCGTCGAGATTTTCTCATCCGTCTAGAGCGAGCCTCTTTTTCTATGTTGGGGCCGCGATTTTCGGCTGTGCGCTGTGCATGGTCCCTTTCCTCTTCTTTGCGCCGCCAAATGACAGGACCCAAGGCGTGTTGATTGTTCTTGGCAACGTGGCGGTAGGCGCCATCACTCACCTGATCGGGCGTTGGCTTCGGTCCAAAAGCCGAAAGTGAACCTCGGTCCCATGCGGAAGCAATGCAGATATATAAAAATCAGGACATGATGTAAAAAATATTGGACATAACGTCCGGTGAATGCGACATGACTGCCTCGTTCAACGCTGTCGGGCCCGCCTCATGACCTTTCGCGAAAAGCATCTCTGGATCAGCATCGTCGCCACCGTCGGCGTCTGGGGCTGGTATTTCTGGTTCGTGATCCGGCATGTGCTGGACGGGAAGCTGGGCGACGATCACTTCACCGGCGATCTCGGCATGGCCTTCGCGGCCTGTCTGGTGATCGTGGTCCTGATCGAGGTCGTCCTGACTTTTCTCGCCACTGTCACTACGCTCAAGAAGGCGCGTCAGACACGCGACGAGCGCGAAATGCTCGCCGCCCTCAAGGCCAGCCACATCTCCCTGATGGCCCTGATCGCCCTGGTCATGAGCGTCGCCATCGTCGCCTGGTTCGCCGGTGTGATCGACGACAACATGGTCGGCGGCCGGGCGGTCTTCGCCGTCACCGGCAATCTGATGGTCCTGTTATCCAATGTCCTCCTGGCCTGTGTCGTGCTGTCGGAGCTGATCCGCGCCGGCTTCACCCTGGCCCTGCTGCGGGGGCTGCGCTGATGCGGGGCGAACGCAAGGCCATAGGGTTGAAGGCGCGCATGCTCGAATGGCTGCGGGCGGCGACCGGCGCAGGTCTGGGCCTGGCCCTGATCATCTCGCTGGCGATGAGTCTCGGGCTGAACCTCGCCGAATGTCGGCTGAGCCTGGACGGCGCCCCCCTGCCCGCCCGTCTGGAGCAGGTCTGATGGTGATCGGCAAGGCGCCGCCGCCGATCCGCAACCGCATCCGCGAACTGCGTTTTCATGCCGGCGAAATGACCCAGGCCGCCTTGGCCGACCATATCGGCATGACGCGCCAGACCATCGTCGCCATCGAACAGGGCAAGTATTCGCCCAGCCTCGAGGCCGCCTTTCGCATCGCCGCCGTCTTCGGCGTCGAGATCGGCGAGGTCTTCCAGTGGGAGGGGTGAGGCCCGCCTGCGTCAGTCCATCCGGCTGAGGATCATGCGCAGGGTCTCGGCCTTGTTCGGCAGATCGGCGGACAGACGCGCCGCGATCTCGCGCGCGCCGACCGGATAGGCGTCGCCGCCCTCGGCGATGGCCTTGGCCGCCGTGGCCGCCTGGACCAGCAGCCGGTCCAGGGCCTCGACCTCCTCCATGGCGAGGGCGCGGGCCTCGGCCTGCAGCCGCCTTACCCGTTCGGCCGTGGTCTCCGGCGCCCGCATCAGATCATAGACCGCGCTGAAGCCGCTGATCGGCTGCGGTTCGGTCGGCTCAGGGGCCGGGGGGACGAGATGCAGATCCGGCTTGTTGGTCTGGCGTGGCATGGCGCGCTCCTTCAGGAGGCCAATGCGGATTGAGAATCGGCGTTCCGTCAAGCGTGGCCGCAAACTGTGGATAGTCCGGACTGTGGTTTCGCGGCATCAGATGCCGCCTCGGCGCCGGCGTCAGATGTCCGCTCCGGCCTGTTCGCGCGGTTCGGCGCCCTCTCCCTCGGGCGTTTCGTTCAGCACCTGACCGGCCCGGCGCGGCTTGACGTAGGGCTCGGGCTTGGGCGTCACGGCGTTGCCGCGCATCAGGCTGCGACCGGCCTGAAGCCCGCCGGTCAGTTGCAGGGTCAGACGTTCCTCGTCGCGACGACGGACGTCCTCGATCGTCTCGGCCACGTCCTCGGCCGACACGCCCAAATCCTTCAGCACATGGTCGCCGAAGGCCAGGGCGGATTCGAAGGTCTCGCGGATCTGGAACTCGACCCCGGCCTGGATCAGGCGGATCGAATGACCCCGGTCGAAGGCGCGCACGAACAGCTTGGTCAGGGGGAATTCGGACCGCACGAGCTCGACGATCCGGTCCGCCGCCTCGGGCTTGTCGACGCAGACGAGAATGGTCTCGGCCGTCCCGGCGCCCGAGGCCCGCAGCACGTCGAGCCGGGTCGCGTCGCCGTAATAGACCTTGAAGCCGAACTGCGACGCCGCCTGGACCATCTCCACGTCGTTGTCGATGATCGAGACGTCTATATCCCGCGCCAGCAGGGGCTGGGACACCACCTGGGCGAAGCGGCCAAAGCCGACGATCAACACCCGCTCGCGCAGGCCCTCGGGACGATCCACCCCGTCCAGATCGTCGATCGACACCGCCTCGGGCCGCAGCAGGAACCGCCGCACCGCCAGGGTCACCAGGGGCGTCAGGACCATCGACAGGATGACGATGGCGCTGAAGATCGCCCCCGTCCGGGCATCGAACAGGCCCGCCGTCAGGGCCCCGGCGTAGAGGACGAAGGCGAACTCGCCCCCTTGCGCGAACAGAGCCGACCGCTCCAGCGCCTCGCGGTGGCTGGACCGGAACAGACGGGCGATGGCGTAGATGCCGAAGCCCTTGACCGCCATGAACAGCAGGACCCCGCCGATCACCCAGCGCCAGTCGGCCATGACGGTGTCGAGATTCAGCGACATGCCGACGCTGAGGAAGAACAGGCCCAGCAACAGCGACCGGAACGGATCGACGTCGGCCTCCAGCTGATGCCGGAAGCTGCTGTCCGACAGCAGCACCCCGGCCAGGAAGGCGCCCATGGCCATCGACAGCCCGCCCAGATGCATGGTCCAGGCCGCGCCGAACACGACCAGAAGGGCCGCGCCCAGCATGACCTCCCGCCCGCCGTGCTTGGCCAGGAGGCCGAAGATCGGATTGATCAGATACTTGCCCGCCACCAGCACCCCGCCGATGGCCGCGACGGCCAGGCCGATGGCGACCCACCAGGGCGGCCCGTCCTGGGCCACGCCGAGCGCCGCCGCCATGACCGCCACGATGGCCAGCAGCGGCACGATGGCCAGGTCTTCGAGCAGCAGGATGGACACCGCCTTCTGCCCGGCGGGCGTGTTGATCTCGTTCGCCTCGTCCAGCATCTGCTTGATGACGGCTGTGGACGACAGGACGAAGCCCATGGCTCCGACGAAGGCGATCGGCGCGGACACTCCAAAGGCCATGGCGACGCCCGTCAGCAAGAGGCCGCACCCGACCACCTGGGCCAAGCCCAGGCCGAAGATCTCCTTCCTCAGCCCCCAGAGCTTGGCGGGCCGCATCTCCAGTCCGATGATGAACAGGAACAGCACCACGCCCAGTTCGGCGACATGGAGAATGGCCTCGGCGTTCTGGATCAGGCCGAAGCCGAACGGGCCGATGGCCAGGCCGGCGGCCAGATAGCCCAGCACCGCGCCCAGCCCCAGCCGTTTGAACAGCGGCACGGCCAGCACGCCCGCCGCCAGCAGGACGACGCCGTGCCCCAGATCCATCGCGCCCGCCGCTTCCGCCGCCATGCCGTCTCGCCCCGTCTCTTGCAGAAACGGGATAGTGGGGTTTCCCGGCCGACTTTGCGAGCCCGCCGCATCGATCAGCGCGCCATAATCGACACAGCCCGGCCATTGTCCGATTTGGTCGCGTCTCGGCCACAGTTCCGCCGAACGCCACTCGGCCAATGACGGCAACGACATCACCGGGAGGAATCGATGCGCACCGTCATTCGCCAGGGCTTCGCCGCCCTCGCCGGCCTGTCCATGATCGGCGCCGCCCCGCCGCCGGTCGCGCCCGATGTGCCCTCGCCGTCGCGCCGGGTGACGGACGGCGAGGCCACGCCCGCCGCCTGCGCTCCACTCGGTTATGACCTGACGCGCGGACAGAGGCCGGTCCCGACCGCCATGCCGCTGGCGCGTAACCCGGGCATCGCCCCGCCGCCCCCGCCCTCTCCTGTCAGCCCTCCTCCGCCCCGACTTCAGGTTCGCCCTCCGACGACCACGGCCAACGCGCCCCCGCCGCCGATCGCCCTGCCGATCCAGCCGACGAAGAAGGAGGACCGGGTCGAATACATGGGCCCACCGGTCATCGTCCCCGGCCCGCCGCCGCCCCCGGCCCCACCCGCGCCGTCACGCCCGGCGGTGATCACGACCGACGCCTCGGGGCGCGTGACCTCCATCGACGGCGCTGTCGTCACCGGCGGTCGCATCGTCCGACCCGCTCCTGTCCCGGGCCAGATCGTCCCACCGCCCGTCGACACCGAACGCTATCCCGACGCCCGACCCAACCCGGTCAAGCGCACCGCGACCGACCCGGTCTCGACCTTCTCCATCGACGTGGACACGGCCGCCTACGCCAACGTCCGCCGCTTCCTGCGCGGCGGGACCCCGCCGCCGCGCGACGCGGTGCGGGTCGAGGAGCTGATCAACTATTTCGACTACGGCTATGCCGCCCCGACCTCCGCGAGCGAACCCTTCGCCGTCTCCACGACCGTCGCCGCCGCGCCGTGGGCCTCCGGCCGCCAGATCGTCCATGTCGGACTTCAGGGCTATGAATTGCCGACAGGCCAGCGGAAGCCGCTGAACCTGACGTTCCTGGTCGACGTGTCCGGCTCCATGGGCAGCCCCGACAAGCTGGATCTGGCCAAGCGGGCCATGAACCTGGCCATCGACAGGCTGCGGCCGCAGGACACCCTGGCCGTCACCTATTACGCCGAGGGCGCGGGCACGACCCTGGCCCCCACCCCCGGCACGGACAAGTTGAGGATGCGCTGCGCCGTGGCCAGCCTCTATGCCTCGGGCGGCACGGCCGGGGCCACCGGCATGACCAACGCCTATGACCAGGCCCAGGCCAGCTTCGCCCGCGACAAGGTCAACCGCATCCTGATGTTCACCGACGGCGACTTCAACGTCGGGGTGACCGACAACAAGCGGCTGGAGGACTATGTGGCCGAGAAGCGCGGAACGGGCATCTACCTGTCGGTCTACGGCTTCGGACGCGGCAACTATCAGGACGCCCGCATGCAGGCGATCAGCCAGGCCGGCAATGGCGTGGCGGCCTATATCAATGACCTGGAGGAGGCCCGCCGCCAGTTCGGCGACCGCTTCGACCGGGGCGCCTTCCCCATCGCCGACGACGTCAAGATCCAGGTCGAGTTCAACCCGGCCCGCGTCGCCGAATACCGGCTGATCGGTTACGAGACCCGCCTGCTGAACGAGGAGGACTTCAACAACGACCGCGTGGATGCGGGCGAGGTGGGATCGGGCGCCAGCGTCACCGCCGTCTACGAGATCACCCCCGTCGGCGGGCCGACCCAGATGAGCGAGCGTCGCTATGGGTCCGCCCGTCCCGAGGCGGCGCCCGCCGCGCGCGGCAACGAGCTCGGCTTCATCAAGGTCCGCTACAAGCTGCCGGGCCAGCCGACGTCGCGCCTGATCGAACAGCCGATCCGCAACCCCGGCTCCGCCGCCTCGACCCAACCGCCCGAGGCCACCCGCTGGGCCCTGGCCGTCGCCGCCTTCGGCCAGAAACTGCGCGCCGACCCCTGGCTGGCGCCCGACTACGGCTGGACCCAGATCCTCGACCAGGCCCAGGGCGCGCGCGGCGACGACCCCTACGGCGAACGCGCCGAGTTCGTCCAGCTGATCCGCGCGGCGCAAGGCCTGCCGGAGAGGCGGGCGCCGTAGCCGTCAGCGGAAACCGGCCCTGACACTCTCGCATCCAGATGGCGCCCGGCGAGACTTTCGATAGTCTCGCCGGGTGACCGAGACCCTCTCCGCGAAGACCGCCCGCCGTATCGCCCTGGCCGCCCAAGGCTTCGGGCGCGCCCGGCCGGCGACGCCCGGCCGCCGCCATTTCCGCGACACGGCGCGGCGTCTCGGCGTCATCCAGATCGACAGCGTCAACGTCCTGACCCGCACCCACTATGTGCCGGGCTTCTCGCGGCTGGGCCATTATCCGCGCGAGGCGCTGGAGGCCGAGGCCTGGGGGCCGCGCCGCAGCCTGTTCGAATACTGGGGACATGAGGCGTCGCTGCTGCCGCTGGAGAGCCAGCCCCTGTTCCGATGGCGGATGGAGCGGGCGCGCGGCGGCGCCATGTGGACCGGTCTGTCCCGGTTCGGCCGCGAGCGGGGCGACTATATCGACGAGGTGCTCAAGGAGATCGAACGGCGCGGCCCGGTCACCGGCGGCGACTTCGCCACAGGTCCCAGAGGCGCGCCCGGCTGGTGGGAATGGTCGGACGGCAAGCGGGCGCTGGAATGGCTGTTCTGGGCCGGGCTGATCACCACGAAAACGCGCAACGGTTTCGAGCGCGTCTACGACCTGCCCGAACGCGCCCTGCCCGCCCGCATCCTCGATCTGCCGACTCCGACCGAGGTCGACGCCCAGCGCGACCTGGTCCGCCTCGCCGCCCGCGCCATGGGCGTCGCCACCGAAACCGACCTGCGCGACTATTTCCGCATGCCCGTCGCCGAGACCAAGGCGCGCATCGCCGAACTGGTCGAGGCGGGCGAACTGACCCCGGTGATGGTCAGGGACTGGGGCAAGACCGCCTTCCTCGCCCCCGGCGCCCGCGTCCCGCGCAGGGTGACGGGTCAGGCCCTGCTCTCGCCGTTCGACAACCTGATCTGGCATCGCGACCGGACCGAGCGGCTCTTCGACGTCCGCGTCCGGCTGGAGATCTACGTCCCCGCCCATAAGCGCGCCCATGGCTACTACGTCCTGCCCTTCCTCGAGGACGAGGCCCTCACCGCCCGCGTCGACCTGAAGTCCGACCGCAAGGCCGGCGCCCTTCTGGTCCAGGCCGCCTGGCGCGAGCCCGACGCCACGCCCGACACGCCGACGCGGCTGGCGGCGGAGCTGCGGCGCATGGCGGGCTGGCTGGGACTTGACCGGGTCGAGGTCGCCGGCCGGGGCGACTTGGCCGAGGCGTTGGGGGCGGCGTTTTCCTAGACCTCGAACCGCACCCCCTGCGCCAGCGGGAGTTCGCGGCTGAAGTTCACCGTCTGGGTCTGGCGGCGCATGTAGGATTTCCAGCTGTCCGAGCCGGACTCGCGCCCGCCGCCGGTCTCCTTCTCCCCGCCGAAGGCGCCGCCGATCTCGGCTCCGCTCGGGCCGATGTTGACGTTGGCGATGCCGCAGTCCGAGCCCCAGGCGGACAGGAAGGCCTCGGCCTCGCGCACGCTGTCGGTGAAGACGCAGGAGCTCAGCCCCTGGGGCACGTCGTTTTGCATCGCCACGGCGGCGTCGAAATCGCTCCACGTCAGCACATAGAGGATCGGCGCGAAGGTCTCGGTCATGACCACCTCGGACTGGGCCGGCATCCGCACGATGGCGGGTCGGACATAGACCCCGCCGCCCGCCTCGACCCGGCCGCCGCCGGTGACGACGGTTCCGCCCTGCTCGACCGCCCGCTCCAGCGCCCGATCGAACGCCGCGCCCGCCGCCTCATCGATCAGCGGCCCGACCAGCACACCCTCGGCGCGCGGATCGCCGATGGGCAGGGTCTCGTAGGCGGCCTTCAGTCGGGCGATCAGGGCGTCCGCCACGCCCTCATGCACCAGCAGCCGACGCAGCGTCGTGCAGCGCTGACCCGCCGTGCCCACGGCGGAAAAGGCGATGGCCCGCACCGCCATGTCGAGGTCGGCGCTCGGGGTCACGATCATGGCGTTGTTGCCGCCCAACTCCAGCAGGCTGCGGGCCAGCCGTCCGGCCACGGTCGTCGCCACCGCCCTGCCCATCCGGGTCGAGCCGGTGGCCGAAACCAACGGAATACGCGGATCGGCGGCCAGAGCCTCCCCGACCTCCCGTCTGCCGATCAGCAGTTGCGCCAGACCCTCGGGCGCATCCGAACCGAACCGCGCGACAGCCCGGTCGAACACGGCCTGAACGCCCAGAGCCGTCATCGGCGTCTTCTCCGACGGCTTCCAGATCACCGGATTGCCGCACACCAGGGCCAGGGCCGCATTCCAGGCCCAGACGGCGACGGGGAAGTTGAAGGCGGTGACGATCGCCACGGGACCCAGCGGCTGCCAAGTCTCGCGCATGTGGTGGCCGGGGCGTTCGCTGGGCAGGGTCAGGCCGTTCAGCTGGCGCGACAGCCCGACGGCGAAGTCGCAGATGTCGATCATCTCCTGCACCTCGCCCAGCCCCTCGGAAACGATCTTGCCGGCCTCCAGCGTCACCAGCCGGGCCAGGTCGCCCTTCGCAGCCCGCAGTTCCTCGCCCAGCAGCCGCACCAGTTCGCCCCGGCGCGGGGCGGGCACGCGACGCCAGGCCTGGAAGGCGGAGACCGACGCGGCGACGGCCGCCTCGACGGCTTCAGGCCCCACCTCGACCAGCCGCCCGGCGACCGAGCCGTCGATAGGCGAGCGCGCCTCCATCGTCCCGGCGTCCGACCAGGCCCCGACGGACGCGCTCAGCCCATTCAGAATTATCCGCGCTTCGTTCGCCGCCGTGGTCATGGTCTCGCTCCGTCCGTGTCGGCGCAGGCCATAGCCTCCGACCGTGGATCCGACCAGTGGCGCCGCGTCGGAACCGTCGCCGTTCCCACCGGTTGAAGGGGCTCGATCACAACGGAAGAAGACCCCATGAAAATCCGCGATCTCATGAGCCGCGACGTCCAGGTCGCCCTGCCCGGCGACACGGTCCAGGCCGCCGCCCACCGCATGGGCGCCGGCGATTTCGGCTTCATCCCCGTGGCGGAGGCGGACCGTCTGGTCGGAACCCTGACCGACCGTGACATCGCCGTGCGCGTCACCGGCGCGGGCAAGCCACCCACCACCCCCGTCTCCGAGGCCATGACCACGCCGGTCGTCACCGTTCTGGACACCGACGACCTGAAGGTCGCGCTGGACGCCATGTCCGACGGCAAGATTCGCCGCCTCCCGGTGGTGGACAAGCACGGCCGCCTGGTCGGGGTGGTTTCGCTCGGCGACCTGTCGACCAAGGTGAAGGAGAAGTACGCGGGCGAGGCGCTGGAGACCATCTCCCGGCCCGCCTGACGTGCGTTTTTTAGAACGCCGTTCACCCTGTCCGGAAACGGGATTTCAACCTCGCCCTTCCACGGTGCAGGCTGAAATCAGAGGGGGCCGGAATGGCGCGCGCGCAATTTCAAAAGGGTCAAAGGGTCTGGGTCGAGAGCGTCGGCGCCTGGGCCGACATCGAAAAGATCAACGCCGTCTGGGCCAAGGGCTTCGATGAACCCATCCGTGTCACCTACGACATCGGCCTGGGTCGCGACTTCCAGGCCGCCGAGTTGATGACCCCGGTCGAGGACCAGGCCGCGCCGAACCTGAAGACCTGGCGGATGCTGCGCGCCCGCAACAAGTGGCAGGCCGCCGAGGATGTCCAGCATCATCCCTTCCCCGGCACCTATCCCGTCGTCGTCACCGACGCGGCCGACTGGGGCGGCTGGCGCGTGCCGGGCGCCGAATACGACCGCAATCCCGAGCGCATCGAATTCCAGGCCCGCCTGATCGTGGCCGCGCCGCGCCTGATGGCGGTCGCCGAGGCCCTGACCGCGCTGGTGGACGAGGCCGCCGCCGACGCCTCGCCCAAGCTGACCGCCCTCGCGGACCAGGCGCGCGCGGCGCTCAAGTCCGTCACCGAAATCCTCGCGGCGCCGGTGGATGAGTCGGCGGTGGCGCGACGGGCGAGAGAAGCCTCCGCGTCCGACACTGTGGCCGACGAGACTCGCTTCCGCGCCGCCTGACCCTCCCCGCCCGGGGACTCTCGACAGGAATCCACGACGCAGCCTAGATTCGACACGATCGACGAATCGTTTTTGGGGGCAGCCTTGCGGGGCAGCGAGCGCCGCGTTCAGGGAAAAGGCCGGCGCGCGTCGGACAGGGATGCTTCACGCCCGGTCGCCTGGACCCGCATTGCGGTTCTCTGCCTCGCCCTGGGCCTGTCCGCCTACGTCCTTCTGGTCGCCCGCGGCGACGCCCGCCCGCAACTTGATCTGGAGCGCGCCCAGAACGCCGCCCTGACGCAGTCGGCCTCGGCCCGGGCCGCTGTCATTGAAGCCCGGTTGAGCGCGGCCCAGGCGGCCCTGGATCTGGCCGCATCCGGCCTGACGGCCAGCCCCGCTCGACCGCTCGACGCCCTGGAGACCGCACGCCGCCACGCCCCCGATCTGGCGCTCGCCGTCCGCTCCGACCAAGGCGAGATCCTCGCCGCCGCCGGCGCCCCGGCCGAGGCCTTCGCCGCCGCATCCGGCGCCGCCCCCCTGACCCTGAACCCCGCCGACGCCACCGCCCTCGTGAAACGCGAGGCCGGGGGGCGGACCCTGATCGCCCGGCTTCCCCTGGCCTCGCCCGGTTCCGGGCGGGACATGGACCTCTTTGTCGCCTCCGCCGCCCACCGCCTGTCCCTGCGATCGGGAGCGCCGATTCCCGAAGTCGACTATCCCGCCCTGCAGCAGGCGGCGCGGACGCCCCAACAGCCGACGGCTGCATCCGAGGCCGGGCGACAGGGTCGGCTCGCGGCCGCGGCGGTCGGCGACACGGGCCTGATCGTCGGCGCCTGGCGCCCCGGGGTTCGGGCCGGCGGCGCCCTGGGCCTGCTGTCGGATCTTTGGGTGGTCCTGATCCCTCTCGCCCTCGGCCTGGGGGTGATCGCCCTGGCCGCCGCCCAGCAGTGGCGACAGGTGCGCGCCCGCCGCAACTGGGCCGAGACCGAACATCGCTTCCAGGTCGCCGTCGAGGCGGCCCGGTGCGGCGTCTGGGAATGGGACCTCGAGGCCGAAGAGGTCACCGTGTCCGACTATATGGCGGCCCTGCTGAACCTGAGCGCCGGCGGCGTCCTGCCCGCCGCCACCGTGGTGGGCCAGGTCCACCCCCGCTATCGTGAGGCGTTCGAACACGCCCTGCGCCAGGCCGCGACCTTCGGCGCCTTCGAGACCACCTTCCCGGTCATTTCGCCCAACGGCGGCGGCCTGCGCTGGATCGACGCCCGAGGCCAGGCGCGCGGCGAGCGCGACGAGCACGGCTACGCCAACATCATGGGCGTGGCCCTGGACATCACCGAGGCCCGCCAGGCCAAGGCCCACGCCCAGGCCGCCGAGAGCCGGCTGCGCGACGGCATCGAGAGCGTCTCGGACGCCTTCGCCCTGTTCGACCGCCACGGCCGGCTGATCCTGTCCAACCAGGCCTTCTCCGACGCCTTCGGCCTGGCGCCCGAGGCCGTGCGGCGCGGGGCCAACAAGGACGAGCTCAACCGCATCGCCAGCCTGGTCATCAAGGCCGACCATCCCTCGACCACGGCGGGCGTGCGCGAGGTCGAGCTGAACGACGGACGCTGGCTGCGCATCGCCGAACGCTTCACCTCCGACGGCGGCGCCGTGGTGACCGCCACCGACCTGACGCTCATCCGCCGCCAGGAGGCCCAGACCCGTCAGGCGGCCGACAGCCTGCGCGCCATGGTGGCCAAGCTGGAGACCAGCCAGGCCGAACTCAGCCTGCTGGCCAACAAGTACGAAGGCGCCATGGTCCGGGCCGAGGCCGCCAACCAGGCCAAGTCGGAATTCCTGGCCAACATGTCCCACGAACTGCGGACCCCGCTGAACGCCATCAACGGCTTCTCGGAGATCATGGCCGCCGAGATGTTCGGCCCCGTCGGCGACCCACGCTACAAGGGCTACGCCAACGACATCCTGAAGTCCGGCCAGCATCTGCTCAGCCTCATCAACGACATCCTCGACATGGCCAAGATCGAGGCGGGCAAGATGACCGTCCACTACGAGAAGGTCTCGCTGAAGGAAATCTGCACCGACGCCGCCCGCCTGATGCGCGGCAAGGCGGACGAGGCCGGCCTGACCCTGGTCGTCGACGCCCCCGACCTGCCCGAGATCGACGCCGATCATCGCGGCATGAAGCAGGTCCTGCTGAACCTGATCTCCAACGCCGTGAAGTTCACGCCCGAGGGCGGATCTATCACGGTGGCGACCTCCATGATCGATCCGAACCGCCAGCGGGTGGCCGTCACCGACACCGGCATCGGCATCGCCGCGGAGGATCTGGGCCGCCTCGCCCGCCCGTTCGAACAGGTCGAGGGCCAGCATTCCAAGACCACCCAGGGCACCGGCCTGGGCCTGGCTCTGACCAAGGCGCTGATCGAGGTCCACCACGGCGAAATGCGGATCGAAAGCCAACCCGGCGTCGGCACCACGGTCAGCTTCGAAATCCCCGTCCGCAAGCCGAACGTCGACGACCGCGACGTCGCCCAGGCGGCCTGACCCTTACTCCAAAGCAGAACCGCCGCGGCCCGAATGGACTGCGGCGGTCTCGCTAACTTCAACCTTGTCAGGCTGACGGGATCAGTTCAGCGGCTGGGTCGCGATGGCCGGAGCCGGCGGCGTCGGGGCGGGCGCCGTAGGGGCCGGCGTCGTCGTCGACGGGGTCGCCGGGGTGCGGTTCGAGGTGCTCGTCGCCGGATCGGCCGTGTAGGGACGCGGACCCGTGGGTTCGACCGTCGGCGCAGCCTCGACCGCAGGGGCGGCCTGACGCTGGACCGGGCGTTGAACCGTCGCGGCGCGACGGATGGGTTCGGCCCGAACCGGCTCGGCGCGCGAGGCGGCCGGGGCCGGCGCGATCGGTGCGGGGGCCGCCGTCGGAGCGGTCTCCATCGCGACGACATCCGCCGAAGCCGTCGGGGCCATGGCCATCGGGGAGGCCGCAGGCGCGGTCTCGGGCTCGGCCAGAGGCGTCGCGGGCTCGCTCGGGTTCATCAGCATCGCGGCGGCGGCGCCGATAAGAACCACGCCCCCGATGGGCGCCAGGATCATCCAGCTGCGCACCTTCTTGCGGCGCACCGGCTTGCGGGCGTAGGTCGGGACGTATTCGGCCTCGGCGGTATTGGAGACCGGGGGTTCGGGATAGGTCAGAGACATTGTCATCCTCCTGAAAAGTTCAGGGGATTAAGTCCGCCTTGTCGATCGGGGTTCCCCGAAAACAGCATCGCCCAGAAGATATGCCGCCACGGCCGCAACCGCGTCTGAAAAACGACGCTTTCGGACCAAGCTCGACTGTTCAGAAACTCGTGACTTCCGAAATACCCAGCACGGCTTTCTTCAGCTCGCCTTCGGAATAGGTTCCGATCCAGATTTCATACCGCCCGGCCGTCGGCGTCAGCTCGACCGACGGATTGGAATCCTCGCCGGAATCGTCGTCGCAATACCAGGTCCCGTCCGGCCCGTTGACGACCAGGGTCGTGTCGGCGTTCGACAGGGCGGAAATCTTGATCGTCAGCCCGCTCGTGCTCTCGCCGTCCCAGAACAGGCGCACGTCCGGGGCGGCGCTGAGGTAGCCCTTGCAGTCCTCGAACTTGGATTCGGCGTTCACGTCCCCGCCCGCCAGAACGCTCAGCAGAGCCGGATCAGGATCGAAGCCGGGCTCCAGATGGAACTCGCCATAGGTCGGGTCGGCCTCGAAATCCTGGGCCAGGGCCGGCGCGGCCACGGGAACGGACAAGACGGCGGCCAGCATCAGGGCGGCGGCGGTGCGGGCGATAGGCATGGTGTCTGGCCTTCCTCGGCGGCCCCTCGCCGCCCCGTTCGGGATTAGAAGGCCAAGCTTGACGCGGATCAAGCCTACCAACCCTGACGACCGCGACCGCCGAGGCTTCCCTTGCGGCGCCGGGGCATGAAGGCCACGCCCGAGCCGCAACCGCCAGCCAACCCGCCGGATCGGGCCGTCATCGGTTGACCCGGCTGAACCGCTTGTCCATCAAGACGGTGAACCGGACATCTTTCAGGAGCAGCCGAAACCATGGGTCTCGCAGCGAACATTCGGCGTGACCTTCGGTTCGTCGGCAGCCTGCGCCGCCTGCTGAACCGGATCAAGCCGATCACCCTCGACAGCCCGGTCCTGCTCTGTGACGACTTCGAGGAGGCCGTCGATCGCTTCGGCGAGAACGTCGCCATCCAGGACGAACAGCGCAGCCTGACCTATCGCGAGCTCGACGCCCTGGCCAACCGCTACGCCCACTGGGCGCGGAGCCGCAACCTGCGCCGCTCGGACGTGGTCGGTCTGTTTATGTCCAACCGGGCCGACTACCTGGCGGCCTGGATCGGCTTCTCCAAGGTCGGGGTGCCGGCGGCGCTTTTGAACACCAACCTGACCGGCGCGGCCCTGGCCCACTGCCTGAACATCGTCAATGTCGCCCAGGTGGTCTCCGACGAGGACTGCTGGCCGCGCGTCGAGGAGGCCCGTCCCTTCGCCCAGCGCAGCCTGATGCTGTGGGTCCTGGGCCTGAAGCCGGTCGAGGAAACCAGCGACCGGCGCAACCTCGACAACGCCGTACGCAGCGGCTCCTCGGTCCGTCCACCCCGGGCGGCGCGCGAGGGCCTGACCAACCGGGACACCTGCGTCTTCATCTACACCTCGGGCACGACGGGCCTGCCCAAGGCCGCGCGCGTCACCCATTCGCGGGCCCGCACCTATATGCGCGCCTTCGCCGGCTGCACCCGCTCGACGCCGGAAGACCGCATCTACAACGTCCTGCCCCTGTACCACTCGACGGGCGGCCTGGTCGGGGTGGGCGCCGCCCTGCTGAACGGTGCGCGACTGATCGTGCGCCGCCGCTTCTCGGCCTCCTCCTTCTCGCGTGACGTGCGCGACAGCGGCGCGACCATGTTCGTCTACATCGGCGAACTGTGCCGCTATCTGGTCAACAGCCCGCCGACCGAGGACGACGGCAGGAACAAGCTGCGTCTGGCCTTCGGCAACGGCCTGCGTCCCGACGTCTGGCCCGACTTCCAGTCGCGCTTCCGGATCCCCCAGGTGCTGGAGTTCTACGGCTCGACCGAGGGCAATGTCTCCCTGTTCAACTTCGACGGCAAACAGGGCGCCATCGGCCGGGTGCCGAAGTGGCTGAAGAGCAAGATCAACATCCGCTTGGTCCGGTTCGATGTGAACACCGACGAACCCGTGCGCGGCGCCAACGGCCTGTGCGAGGAATGCCGCCCGGGCGAGATCGGCGAGGCTGTCGGCCTGATCTCCGCCGATCCGAAGCATGACTTCTCCGGCTATGCGGACAAGGCCGCGTCGGAAAAGAAGATGCTCACCGACGTCTTCGTGCGCGGCGACCGCTACTTCCGCACCGGCGACCTGCTGCGACAGGACCACGAGGGCTATTTCTATTTCGTCGACCGCGTCGGCGACACCTTCCGCTGGAAGGGCGAGAACGTCTCCACCTCCGAGGTCGAGCAGCGACTGGTGGACGCCCCCGGCGTGCGCGAGGTCATCGCCTACGGCGTCCCCGTGCCCCACGCCGACGGCAAGGCCGGCATGGTCACCCTGGTTCTGGACGGGAAGTTCCAGCCCGCCGCCTTCGCCGCCTGGGCCGACGCGCAACTGCCGCCCTACGCCCGCCCCCTGTTCGTACGCATCGCCAAGAATCTCGAGACGACCGGCACCTTCAAATACCGCAAGGTGGATCTGGTCGCCGACGGCTTCGATCCGGCCCGGGTCGGAACGGGCCTCTACCTGCGCGGCGGCAAGAACGGCTATCAGCGCCTGACGCCTGCGGCCTATGAACAGATCGCCAGCGGGGTGGTGCGGTTGTAGCCCGCGCCCCCGGTTTCACCGACCACGGCAACGCGGCCTTAATCATTAATGGCGATGGTCCGTCGTTCTCCTCGGGGCGACCGGACGCGTCATGTTTCAGATCATCGGCATCATTCTGCTGTTCGGCCTCGTCTTCGGCAGCTTCGCCATGGCCGGCGGCAAGTTCGACGTCATTATCCACGCCGCCCCGCACGAGCTCATGGCTATCCTGGGCGCGGGCATCGCCGCCTTCCTGATCGCCAACAGCATGCCCGTCATCAAGGCGTCGCTCGGCGGTCTGGGCAAATGCTTCGCCGGGCCCAAGTGGAAGAAGCAGGACTACAAGGACATCCTGGCGCTTCTGTTCCAGCTGACCAAGACGATGAAGTCCAAGGGCGTCATCGCCCTGGAAAGCCACATCGAGAAACCGGGCGAGTCCGCGATCTTCCAGAAGTACCCGAAGATCATGAAGGACCACTTCGCCATCGACTTCATCTGCGACACCCTGCGGATGATGACCATGAACCTGGAGGATCCTCACCAGATCGAGGACGCCATGGAAAAGCAGCTGGAGAAGCACCACCACGAGGCCGCCCACGCGGCCCATGCGCTCCAGACCCTGGCCGACGGCCTGCCTGCCCTGGGCATCGTCGCGGCCGTGCTCGGCATCATCAAGACCATGAGCTCGATCGACAAGCCCCCGGCGGTTCTCGGCGGCATGATCGGCTCGGCCCTGGTCGGCACCTTCCTCGGCGTCTTCCTGGCCTACGGCCTGGTCGGTCCCTTCGCCTCGCGCCTGCAGTCGATCGTCGACGAGGAGGCCGCCTTCTACAAGATCATCCAGTCGGTCCTCGTCGCCCACCTGCACGGCAACGCCGCCCAGATCTCGTGCGAGATCGGCCGGGGCGACATCCCCTCCTCGATCCAGCCCTCGTTCAGCGAGATGGAAGAGCATCTGTCGACCGTCGGCAGCGAGGCCTGAGACCCGACGAGGCATGAACGTCGGTCGGCGGAACGGCTGGGCGGCTTTGCCGTTCATGTTCCGACACGATCGCGTGACCGAAGACGGCGGACCACTCGGGTCCGGTGCGGATTGGACCGCACTCCGCCTACCGGCTCCAGACCGGGCGGTCGTCGTCAGGAGACGCTCATGATCTCGACCAAGACCCACCTCGCCTCCCGCGCCGCCCTTGTCGCGGTCCTGTCCGCCGGCCTGCTTTCGGCCGCCGCCTGCAACCGCTCCTCGACCGAAACCGCCGAGGGCGGGGAGGCCGTTTCGGCGTCCAACGCCGTCGACGCCACGCCCAGCACCGGAGAGATGGCCTCGAACGCCGCCGCCTCCACTGGAGCCTCCTCGTCACGCGGCGCGACCCGCACGGCGGGCGGGTCGGGCGGCGCGTCCGGCGAAACCCTCGATCGTCAGGGCTCGACCGCGACGACCGCCATGGCCCCCGCCCCGGCCGACCCGGGCACGACGCGCGAAACCATCGAGGTGACCAAGTCGGGCCTGTCGCCCGCCGGCGCCTCCAGCGGACCGACCGCGCCGAACTGAGTTCGGCCGTCCCCGACCTTTGCGGCCCGACAGGGTTCATCTAGGCTGACGGCGCGCGAGCGATCGCGCGTCGGAGCCGTGCCCTGCCAAAGCCTCGCCTGAGCCTCTTTGTCCTTCCCTTGGCCCTGCTGTGCGCGGGGGTTTCGGCCTGTCACCGGGACGAAACCGCGCCGGCGAACCCCGCGCCGACGGCCGCCTCAACGCCCGATCCCGACGCCCCGCCCCCGGGCAGCCAGGCGGCGGAGGCCATCGGCGCGGACGGCGCGGCGACGGCTCCCGTCACGCGGCCGTGAATGCGCTTGTGATTTTGCTCACGATCCCGTTATCCTCCCACTGCGGGTCGAAAGAGCCCGCGACATAGGAAGGAAGTTCACCATGACCATCCGCCAGCTGATGACCGCCTCGGCCGTCGCCGCCGCCGCCTTCGCCATCACCGCCTGCACCCCGGCCGCCGAAGAAGAAAAGGCCGCTGACACCGCGACCGCTGCGGCCGAAACGGCCCAGGACGCGGCCGCC
>NZ_JBQVNM010000037.1:0-27388 GCF_052436175.1 Brevundimonas sp.
GTGGTCGAAGAAGACGCCCGGCGAACGGTGCATCTGCGAGACGATCACGCGCTCGGTGCCGTTGACGATGAAGGTGCCCTTGTCCGTCATGAGCGGGATGTCGCCCATGTAGACGTCCTGCTCCTTGATGTCCTTGACCGAGCGGGCGCCGGTTTCCTCGTCCGCCTCGAACACGATCAGGCGCAGCTTGACCTTCAGCGGCGCGGCATAGGTCATGTCGCGCTGGATGCATTCCTCGACGTCGTACTTGGGCTCCTCGAACTCGTAGGAGACGTATTCCAGAACGGCGCGTTCGTTGAAGTCCTTGATCGGGAAGACCGACTTGAAGACGGCCTCAATGCCCTGATCCTTGCGCAGGCCGCTGCGCACTTCGCGCTGCAGGAACTGTTCATAGGAGGCGCGCTGCACCTCGATCAGGTTCGGCATCGCGACGGCTTCCGGGATACGCCCGAAGGACTTGCGGATGCGCTTCTTGCCGGTGAAGGTCGTGGCGGACGCGATCTGACCGTTGATGGCGAGACCGTTCGTGACGTCAGTCATTCTGTTTTCCCAATGGCGCCGGGGGAGAACCGGCGCGTCAAATGCGGCGGCACGACACGCCGAAAGGCGTCCCGTGCGAATCGGTTTCGGCGCCCGCCCTGCGGTCCCTTTCGGGCCCCGGACGCCTGGATTTTCGTGCTCCCTTGGGGAGGAGCGCACCTTCGCACCGGTCAGAGGGCGACAGACCGGGCCTCGGCGCTTTCGCGCAGACTCGTTGGAGAGTGTGTTGCGGAACGCGCTGATATACGCGCTTTGACGGCGAAATAAAGACCCTTCGGGAAGCTTGTTCGCAAAATCCGCGCGTCAGATTTCGACAGCGGCTGGCGACGGCCGCGCGCCTAAGGATGGGGTCCGGAGAACTCGCACATGCCTATGCTACACATCCCACGCACCTGTCCGGCGACTTGGTCCCTGCTTTTCGGCCTGATTTCGGTGACGGCCTGCGCCGCCCTGCCCGACAGGGCGCTCGCCCGGGACCGAGCCTCTCACGCCCATTTATGCCGCGCCATGGCCGAGGTGCTGTTCGACTACAGTTCGTCGGAGTGGTCGATGGCAGAGCACAGGCGGGAGCGGGCGGAGAAGGCGGGGCAGCCCGACGCCGTGGTGGCGCCGCTGAGAGCCTTGGAGTTCGGTCATCTGCGGCGGCTTCGTGAAGCGGAGGCCTTGCGTGCGCGCTACGCTTCGGCCCCCGAGCCCGACTTCGACCTGAGAATGCGGTTGCAGGAGGACTTCGAGGCTTCCGCCCTGTGGGCCTCCGCCCGATCCGATTGTTCGGAGGCTGCGGCGGCGTCCGCGACGCCTCCCCTGCCCTCGCCCACGCCGACCTCACGGCAGCCGGCTCCGCACACGTCGGGGGCGACCATGCTCGCCAACACCGCCGGTCGCGGCGGGCGCCAAAGCCAGGACATCCGCTGTCCTTCGGGCCATCGCGCTTCGGGGATTGAGATCCGGGGGGCGGCGAGGGTCACCGGCATCGCTCTGGCCTGCGCCGCGTGGGCTCCGGGCGCTTTGCGTTCCGGAGGCGGTCAAACTGCAGGGCGCGTGGGCCTGACCGACGGTTCGCCGCGTGTGCTGAGCTGCGCTCCGGACCGCTGGCTGACGGCGATCCAGACCGAGCATCTGAACAGCACAGTGGAGGGCGGCGTTCGCGTCATATCCTTCGCGCGCCCCCTCTGTCGGGGAGAAGCCGCGCTGCCGCTCAACGACGACGCCGCCGTTCGCTCCGTCCCCTACCCGGCCGAGAGCGACATCCAGCGAACGGATTGTCCCCTCGGTCCGGCGGTCGGGCTGCGCGTCGGGTTCGATCAATCGGTGAAGTCACTCACCCTGATCTGTCCACTCTGATCCCTGCGACGGACAGCCGACGCGAGGCTCTATCGCCTGAACACACCCACCAGCTCGATGTGGGACGACCACAGGAACTGGTCCACCGGGGTCACCGTCTCCAGCCGGAAGCCGGCGTCGATCAGAACCCTTGCATCGCGGGCGAAGGTCTGGGGGTTGCAGGAGACGCCGACCACCGTCGTCGCCTTCGTCGTCGTGATCTGCTGGGTCTGTTCGAGCGCCCCGGCGCGCGGCGGGTCGAAGACGATGGCGTCGCAGCCCTTGAGATCGAAGGGGGTCATGGGGCGGCGGAACAGGTCGCGGGCCTGGGCCTCGATGGTCTTCATCCCCCTGGCGGATTTCACCGCGGCCTTGAGCGCCGCGATCCCCGGTTCCGTCGCATCCGCCGCGATCACCGGGGCCATGGTCGCCAGGGGAAAGGTGAAGGTCCCCGCGCCGCAGAACAGGTCGGCGATCTTCCTGGCCCCCTTCACCGCCGCCAAGACGCGGTCCACCATGGCCTTCTCGGCCTCCGGCACGGCCTGGAGGAAGCCGCCGGCCGGAACCGCCACGGTCGCCGGGCCGAACTGGACCAGGGGTTGGCGCTCCATCATCAGCACCTCTCCCGCCAGGCTGAGGCGCGCCAGATCGGCCTGACGCGCCGCGCGGATGGCCTGCATCCTTTGGTCGCCCGACAGGCCGCCCGATTTGCGCTCCACCCCGGTCACATCGACGTCCAGCCCGGTCAGGGTCAGGGTGACATGCAGGGTCGGCGCCGATTTCGGATGCTCCAGAAACGGCTCGGCCACCCGCGCCAGGGCCGGAAACGCCGCCACCAGACGGGGATCGGCCACGGGACAGGCCGAGACCTCGACCAGTCGCCAGGACTTCCTCGCCTTGAAGCCCAGGATGACCCGGCCGTCCTCCCCCCGTCGCGCATGCAAAGCCAGACGGCGGCGCGTGCCCGGCGGCGTCGCCACGGTCGGTTCGATCTCGGTCTCGATCCCCTCGCGGCCCAGGGCCAGCCACACCTGTTCGCGCTTCCAGTCCAGATAGGGACCGCTGGCCCAGTGCTGCAGCGAGCAGCCGCCGCAGTCGCCGTATTGCGGCGAGACCGGAGCGATACGGTCGGGGCTGGCGACGACGATCTCGGGCCGGTCCATCCGGCTGTCCAGGACCTCGCCGCGCACGGTTTCGCCGGGCAGGGTCAGGGGGGCGAAGACCGGTCCCGACGCGCCGCGCCCCACGCCGTCGCCCTGGCCGCCGACGCGGTCGATCTGGATGGTCTCGTTCATCGCCCGGCTTATGCCCGATACGGCGCGCCGGAGCGACAATCCGTTCAACGGCCGTTCATCTTGGAAACCTTAACCCTGTGTGCAACGGAGGGAGGCCTGAACCGTTAGGCTTCGCATCCAACCCTGGGGTCCAACCACGATGTTCACTCGCCTCGCCCGTCCCGCCCTGATCGCCGCTGCGGCCGCCGCCGCGATCACGGCCATTCCGGCCGCCGCCTCCGCCCAGTCCTATGGCTACGGCCACGGCGGCTATGTTTCGGGCTATGGCGGCCAGACCTACAACTATCCGGACTATTGCGAGCGCAATCGCCAGGGCCGCACGGGCGCCGGCGCTGTGATCGGCGCGGGCGCGGGCGCCGTCATCGGCTCGCAACTGGCGGCGCGCGGCCGTCGCACCGAGGGTTCGATCCTGGGCGGCGTTCTGGGCGCGGTGGTCGGCGGCGCGGCCGGTCGCGGTTCGGGCGACCGTTGCTACGGATACGACAACCGCTACCAAGGCGGCGGATACTCCAGCGGCGGCTACGCCTATTCGCCCAACCCGCCAGCCTATCACGGCGGCTACGGCTACTCCTCCGGCTACAGCTACGCCCCGTCCTATTCGTCCGGCTACGGCTATAGCAGCAGCTCGACCTACTACGACGCGGACGGCTACGGCCCTTATGCCTATGAGCCGCGCCACGACGACCGCTACGGCTACGGCGGCGGTTACTACGACCGCGACGACCGGGACCGTGACGGCTGCCGTCTGGCCGAGAGCCGCATTCGCCTTCCCGATGGTCGCTCGGAAACCCGCTATGTGCGGACCTGCCCCGACTCCTCGGGCCGCTATCGCGTCGTCGATTGATTTTCAGCCCCCCTGCGACATCGACGATGTGACGGGAGCCGCCGGTGGAGCAATCCGCCGGCGGCTTTCTCTATTCTGGCGCTATGCTCGGCTCGCGGAGCCTCGCGACTTGAGCGCGAGGCGTGGCGCTTTGGGCTTCTCCCTCCCCTTCATGGGGAGGGACGGTGAGGCGAAGCCGAACCCAGGTGGGGAAGTTCAGGCCCACTGGCGATTTCAAACTTCCCCACCCTGATCGCTGCGCGATCGTCCCTCCCCACTCCGGGGGAGGGAGAGGGTCACGCGCGTATGGCCCAGACGAGATATTCGATATTGCCGTCGCCGCCGGTGACCGGGCTCTCGGTGGTTTCGCGGACCGCCCACCCCTCCGCTTCCAGCCATGCGACCACACGGTCCAGCGCAGCCTGACGCGCCGTCTCGTCGCGCACGAGTCCGCCGCGTCCGACCTCGGAACGGCTCTCCATCTCGAACTGCGGCTTGACCAGGGTGACGAGATCCGCGCCCGGCGCCGCCAGCGACAGGGCGACCGGCAACACCTTCATCAGGCTGATGAAGCTGGCGTCGCAGACGATCAGGTCCGGCGCATCCGGGATCAGATCGGGCGTCAGATCGCGCGCGTCCGTCTGCTCCAGATTCACCACTCGCGGATCGGCCGCGATGCGGGGATGAAGCTGCCCCTGCCCCACATCCACAGCGAAGACCCGCGCCGCGCCCCGCTCCATACAGACCTCGGTAAACCCCCCGGTCGAGGCGCCGACGTCCAGAACCGTTCGCCCCTCGGCCGCGATGGGCCAGAGGGTCAGGGCGTGATCCAGCTTCAGCGCCCCGCGTCCGACGAAGCGGTGCGCCCCGGCATAGGTGACCACCGTGTCCGGTCCGACGGTCTGGGAGGGCGCCCTCGCGGGCTGGCCGTCCACGGTCACGCCGCCCGCCTCGATGGCGGCCCGCGCCTTGCCCCGGCTCTCGGCCAGGCCGCGCTCGACCAGAAGGACGTCCAGACGAGGCATCTCTGTTCTCCGTGGCGCGAAATCGCAGCCGGTCTGTAACCTGCGCCGCCTGCCGGACGAAGAGCCAACTGACCCCTTCGGAGCCGTGCCATGAATCGCCGCCAGTCCCTGACCCTGTTCGCCGCCGGGGCCGCCGCCTCGGTCTTCGCCGGACCCAGCCTCGCCCGAGCCCGCATCGCACGCCAGGCGCGCGTCTGGCCGCCGGTCGAGGTTGGAGACGGCGATGTGGCGATACAGGGCCATGACCCCGTGGCCTATTTCCGCGCGGGCGTCCCCACGCCGGGTCGCGAGGCGCACAGTCTGATGTGGAACGGCGCCGTCTGGCGGTTCGCCTCCGCCGACAATCGGGCGGCCTTCGAGGCCGAGCCGGACGCGTTCGCGCCGAAATTCGGCGGCTATTGCGCCTGGGCCACCAGCCGGGGGTATATCGCCCCCGGCGCCGCCGCCCACTGGCGGATCGTCGACGGCGATCTCTACCTGAACTTCAGTGCGCGCGCCCAGGAGCTGTGGGCGGCGGACATCCCCGGCAATATCGCCTTGGGCAAGGCCAACTGGCCGAGGGTGCTGACCGTCAACCAGGGCTGAACCGCCTCGGGGGCGGCGCCTACCCCATGGCCGCCAGCCGCTCGAGCGCGGCGATCAGTTTGGCCTTGCCGGCTTCGGCCTCGGCCAGTTTGGCGCGCTGTTCCTCGACCACCTCGGGGGCGGCGCGGGATACGAAGTTGGGATTGCCCAGCTTCTTGTTGAAATGGCCGATGTCGCTGTCGAAGGCGGCGATCTCCTTCTCCAGTCGCGCGCGTTCCGCCGTCAGGTCGATGATGCCCGCCAGAGACAGAGCCGCCGTGGTCGAGCCGGAGACGAAGCTGACCGCCCCCTCGGGCGCCGTGTCGGCCGTCGTCGCCTCCCCGACCCGGGCGAGGGTCAGGATCAGCGGACGGTGGCGCTCGATCAGGGCCGCCGTCTCTGCGGTTGGGGCCACGAAGGTAAGGGCCGGTTTGGCGCCCGGCGCGACATTCATCTCGGCCCTCAGGGCCCGGATTTCGCCGACCAGATCGACCAGCCAGCCGATCTCGGCCTCGGCGCCGGCGTCGATAAAGGCGTCCGGCAAAACCGGCCACTCAGCGCCGATCAGCAAGCTTTCGCGCCCAGAATCGCGAGGTGCGCCTTCCTTGCCCAGTTCGTCCCACAGCTCTTCGGTGATGAAGGGCATGACCGGGTGCAGCAGCTTCAGGGCCTGATCGAGCGTCCAGGCCGTCATGGCGCGGGTCTCGGCCTTGGCGGCTTCGTCCGATCCCTGGAACACCGGCTTGGCCAGTTCCAGATACCAGTCGCAGAAGACGTTCCAGACGAAGCGGTACAGGGCGCTCGCCGCGTCGTCGAACCGCCCGCCTTCTATGGCCTCCGAGACCTGGCGCTCGGCCTTGGTCAGTTCGCCGCGGATCCAGCGGTTGATCGTCTGGTCGACGGTCGCGGGATCGAAGCCCTCGACGCGGCGCGCCTCGTTCATCTGGCTGAAGCGGGCGGCGTTCCACAGCTTGGTGCCGAAGTTGCGATAGCCCTCGATCCGCTCCTTCGACAGCTTGATGTCGCGGGTGCCCGACAGGATGGCCATGGTGAAGCGCAGCGGGTCGGCGCCCAGTTCGTCGATGATGGTCAGGGGATCGATGACGTTCCCCTTGGACTTGCTCATCTTCTGGCCCTTTTCGTCACGGACCAGGCCATTGATGATGACCCGCTTGAACGGCGCCTCGTCCATGAAGTGCAGGCCCATCATCATCATCCGGGCGACCCAGAAGAAGATGATGTCGGCGGCGGTGACCAGGTCCGACGTCGGATAGAACCGCTCCAGATCCTCGGTCTTCTCTGGCCAGCCCATGGTCGAGAAGGGCCATAGGGCCGAGGAGAACCAGGTGTCGAGGACGTCCTCGTCCTGGGTCAGGGCGACCTCGGAATCATAGTCCGCCATGGCCAGTTCGCGGGCGTCGGCCTCGGTCTCGGCGACATAGATCTCCCCGTTCGGACCGTACCAGGCCGGGATGCGGTGGCCCCACCAGAGCTGGCGCGAAATGCACCAGGGCTCGATGTTGCGCAGCCATTCGAAATAGATCTTGGAATAAGAAGCAGGCTCGAAGGTCGTCGCGCCGGTTTCGACCGCCTTGATGGCGGGCTGGGCCAGGGTGTGGGCGTCAACATACCACTGGTCCGTCAGCCAGGGCTCGATCACCACGCCGGACCGGTCGCCGTGCGGGACGACATGCTTCGTCTTCTCGATCTCCTTCAGCCAGCCCTCGGCCTCCGCGCGGGCGACGATAGCCTTGCGCGCGGCGAAGCGGTCGAGACCCCGAAGATCAACTGGAATGCTATCGACGAACTCAAGGACATCGAGGTCTTCCATCGCGTTGCCGTCGGCATCGACACCTTTGAAGGCCGCGCCGTGATCGAGGATGCGGCCGAACGCATCCATGACGTTGATGGCGCGGAGCCCAGCTCGCTTGCCGACCTGGAAGTCGTTGAAATCGTGCGCGGGCGTGATCTTCACCGCGCCCGAGCCCTTGGTGGGGTCGGCGTAGTCATCGGCGACGATGGGGATGCGGCGGCCGGTGATCGGCAGGATCACGTCCTTGCCGACGATCGAGGCATAGCGCTCGTCGTCCGGATGCACCGCCACGCCGGTGTCGCCCAGCATGGTCTCGGGCCGGGTGGTGGCGACGACGATGTAGTCGCGCGTCTCCCACTCCGTCGCCTTGCCGTCCTCGTCGAAGGCGACGGCGTGTTCATAGGTAACGCCGTCAGCCAGCGGATAGGCGAAGTGCCAGTAGGCGCCCTCGACCTCGCGCTGCTCGACCTCCAGGTCCGAGATGGCGGTCTGGAAATGCGGGTCCCAATTCACCAGCCGCTTGTCGCGATAGATCAGGCCTTCTTTGTGCAACTGCACGAAGACCTTGCGGACCGCGGCGTTCAGGCCCTCGTCCAGGGTGAAGCGCTCGCGCGACCAGTCGCAGGAGGCGCCCAGGCGGCGCAGTTGCTGGACGATGGCGCCGCCCGATTCCGCTTTCCACTCCCAGACCTTTTCGACGAAGGCCTCGCGGCCCATGTCGCGGCGGCCGACATTGCCGGCGGCGGCCAGTTGGCGCTCGACCACCATCTGGGTGGCGATCCCCGCGTGGTCCGTGCCGGGCAACCACAGCACGGCCTTGCCCTTCATCCGGTGATACCGGGCCAGGATGTCCTGCAGGGTGTTGTTCAGCGCATGGCCAATGTGCAGGGTGCCCGTCACGTTCGGCGGCGGAATGACGATCGAATAGCACTGAGCCGACGCGTCCGCTTTCGGCGCAAACAGGCCAGACGCCTCCCACTGGGCGTAGAGGCGCGGCTCGGCGGCGCGGGGTTCGAAAGTCTTTTCAAGCATGGTTGGCGTTCGTCTTCTTGGCTTTCGTCATTCCGGGCGCAGGGAGCGCCAGCGACCGCAGACCCGGAACAGGGCGGCGCGCGAGAGCGCGAACCTGTCGCGCATACCGCCCGCTGAAGCATTTCGCCTCCGCTGCGCTACGGCGCCGCCTTGTTCCGGGTCTGCGAGGCTTCGCCTCTCCGCCCGGAATGACGAAGAAAGCAAAAGGGGCGACCCGTCTGGACCGCCCCGTTCGATCTAATCGCTAGGCGCGAGCGGGGCTAGCCCGCGTCGCGGGCGATGCGTTCGACTTCCTTGCGTACCGCATCCTCGACAATGCCGGGCAGGTTGGCGTCGAGCCAGGACTTCAGCATCGGACGCAGCATCTCCGCGACCATGCCCTCGACGGTCGAACCGCTGACGAAGTTGAGGTCGGATGCCGGGGCCGGCGCGGGGGCGGCGGGCTTCTTCAGCGCATGCAGGCCGGCGAAGGCCGAAGCGGCGCTGGCGGCGGCGCTTTCCCCGACCAGGGCGTCGTAATCGGGCGTGGCCGCGACCGGGGCCGGCGCGGGTTCCGGCTCGGGCTCGGGCGCAGAGGCCGCGACCGGCTCTTCCGGGGTCAGGACGTCCAGGTCGCCGATGGTCTCCACGGCCGGCGCCTCATAGGCCTCCGTCAGGTCCAGCACGTCGTCCTCGGCCTCTGCGACCACCGGCTCGGCCGTCGGGAAGGGGGCGGGTTCGGGCGCGGCGGCGACCTCAGGCTCAGGCGCCGCAGGCGTCGCCGTTTCGGCCGGTTGATCGTCCTCGGAAATGATCCGGCGAATCGACGCCAGGATCTCTTCCATGGTCGGTTCCTGGGATTGGTCGCTCATGCCTGGCCTCGAACGGTCTGAAGGGATTTGCGCCGCAGGACGCGAAAACGGGTCGCCTCAAGGCCGTCCGCAACCGGATCGTCCTTTCCGCACACGCCTGTCGTCGCATCAACGCCCGCTGGAATCAACGGCCGTTTTCGCCTCATTGGGGACAGGACCGGTCCTCAGTTCCCGGAAGGCGAGGCGGCGGCGGCGGCCGACTTCAGCTGGGTGTCGACCGGCGCGTCCTCGGCGTCGGCGGCCGGGGTGATCGGCGGCGCGGCGATGCGGTCCAGAGCCTCGATCGCCGGGTCCCAAGGCAGGGCGCCGCGGAAGCGGACGGCGGCGGCGTTGGCGGCCGGATCATAGGCCTCGACCGAGGCCACCAGTTGCGGGCCCTGCAGACGGCCCATGGCGGCCAGGACCGCCGCCTGGGCGACGTACTCGTTGCGACGCGCCGAGACGAGCTGGACCTGGGCCGAGCGCAGTTCCAGCTCCTGGTTCAGCACGTCCAGGGTGGTGCGAAGTCCGACCTGAGCCTCCTGACGCACGCCCTCGGCGGCGACCGACGCGGCGCGAACGGCCTGCTCGCCCGCCGTCACGGTCGAACGGGCCGAAACCAGCTGGGCATAGGCGGAGGAGACGTCCTGAAGCACCGCGCGGCGCTGGCCCTCGACGTCGATCTGGGCGGCGTTGGCCTGTTCGAGGGCCTGGGCGACGCGCGAGCGGTTCAGTCCGCCGGTGAACAGGGGCACGGAAACCGAGGCGCCGGCGGTGAAGGCCGTGCGGTCGGTCAGGTCGAACGACGACAGATCGCTGGAGCCGCCGTAGGAAGCGGTGGCGCGCACCGACGGCAGGAACTCGGCGCGGGCGGCGGCGACGCGCGCCTCGGCGGCCTGAAGGGCGTACTGGGCGGCGCGGACCGAGGGGTTCTCGACCAGACCGACGTCCAGGGCGGCGTCGAAGTCGGTCGGCACGCCCGGCAAGGCGACGGGGGCCTCGAGGTTGGCCGGGGCCTGACCGACCACGGCGGCATAGGCGGCGCGGGACACGGACAGCTGGGCCTGGGCCTGGGCCAGGTCGGCCTCGGACTGGGCCAGACGCGCCTGGGACTGGGCGACGTCGGTGCGGGTGATCTCCCCGACCTCGAAGCGGGCGTTGGACTCGTCGAGCTGGCGGCGCAGGACGGTCAGGTTGTCCTGGCGGATCGTCAGGATCTCCATGTCGCGGCGCACATCCACATAGGCCTGGATCACCGAGGCCAGAACGCCTTGTTCCACGCCGCGAAGTTGCTCGGCGCCCGCCAGGACATTGGCCTCGGCGGCGCTGATCGAATGGCCGACGCGGCCGCCGGTATAGAGGTTCTGGGACAGGCCGATGCCGATGCCGGCGGTGTCGCTCTCCACCACGCCCGCCGGGGTGTCGGTGCGGGAATAGTCGATGTCGGCGGTGAGGCTGACGGTCGGGCGCAGGCCGGCGCGGGCCTGGGGCACGGTCTCGTCGAGCGCCCGCTGGCTGGCGCGCTGGGACAGCAGGGTCGGATTGGTCCGATAGGCCAGGGCGATGGCGTCCGACAGGGTCTCGGCGGACACCGGAGCGGCCAGACCGGCGGTCACGGCGATCAGGGCCACGGAAGCCAGCACCGACGAGCGTTTCAACATGTTCTATCCCCGGAAGCCGCCACGGCGCGCTTCATGATCTCTGGAGGGCGTAGTGCGCATTCCGACTACGCTGCGCCAGTTAAGTTTTTTTCACGCAGACGCCAGCGGCCTCCGTCGCAAATGCGGTAACCGGACGTAACCATGGCGTGAAAGCCACGATCCGCCGCCTTTTGTGGACGCCTGACCGGGGAAGCGGACGCCGCTGCCGGCCGGGGCCCCGTTCAGAGCGCGAACACCGGCTCGGGCGTCATCTCGGCCAGCACCGGCGGATGGGAATCGAACAGTTCGCGGCGCGACACGCCCTCGCGGCCACGCACATAGAGAACGGCCTTGCCGTTTGGACCGGCGCGCTCGACCACGACCAGACGGCCGCCGACCTTGAGTGCAGCGATCCAGGCGTCGGGACGGGCGGCGACGGCGCCCTCGCTGACGATGATGTCCCAGTCGGCGCCGGTGGGCTGGGTCAAGGGCGCGACCACCGTCGTCACCCCCGCCTCGGCCAGGGCTTCGCCCGCCACCTCGAACACCCCCGCATCCGCCTCCTGGGCCGTGACCGTCACGCCCATCCGGGCCAGAACGGCCGCCGCATAGGGACCGGCGATGGCCAGGGCCGTCTCGCCCTCGCGCGCGTCGATGTTCTGCAAAAGCTTGGCCACGTCGCGCGCCATCATCAGCTTGCGGTCGCCCGCGACCTCGACCTCAACCTCGGCATAGGCGGCGTAGGCGCGGTCGGGGACGCAGAACTTCTCGCGCGGCACGGCCAGAAGGGCGGCCTGAAGCCCGCGATCGGTGACGTCGTTCACGCGGACCTGGGAATCCACCATGACCTTGCGCGCAGCGGCGTTATCCATCGGGAGCTTCCTGCAGTCTGGATTCGGGAGAACGAGAGAATTGTGCGGCGCTTATAGGTCCGTGCGTTGCGGGGGACAATCCGATCTGATAGCGAACGCCCCTCGCGATGGCGGGGCGGTCGAAAGATCGCCGACGGCCTGATGGCGGAGTGGTGACGCAGAGGACTGCAAATCCTTGCACCCGGGTTCGATTCCCGGTCAGGCCTCCATCGCGAGCAGGGCTTCAGAGCTGTTGCGGCCGCCCTTGGCCAACGGCGGCCGCATAGGCCCGGGCCGAGGCGAGATCCAGAAACCTCAAGGCGTCCTCGGACCGCTCGACCCAGACCGGTCCCTTTGCGCCGGCGGCGGCGAAGGCCCCGCCCTCATCCTGCAGAACCCAGCCCCGACTGACGGCGCAGAGGTCGTCGATCCGGGCGAACAGCGCCTTCTGCTCCGCGTCGCTGAACTCGTGCTGGTTCTCGATGAGGGCCGACATGATACGGCCGATCAGCAGCGGCAGGACGAACAGCAGGGTGAAATGCATCAGTAGCCCGGCGACGATTCGCCCACCGATGGTCGTTGGGTAGAAATCGCCGTACCCCGTGGTCGTCGCCGTCACGATGGCCCACCAGAGTGCGTCCGCGTAGGTCTTGCCCTCGAACATGGCGAAGGCGGCGGCCGCGAGGCCCACGACCACCACATAGATGACGAACAGCTCCAGGATCGTGTTGGTGGCGCGAAGGATTGCAGACTTCATCTCGGCGCTCCGAAGGCTTTCCTGATTCCGGCGATTTCGGTCATTCCTACTCCACCCGATCCCCCGGCCACAGGGGGGCGGCGAAGCGTGTCGCGAGGTAGTCCATCAGGGCGGCGACGCGGGCGGGGCGCGGCCCCCCTCCGCCTGGAGCGACGAGGTGGAGGGATATCTTCGGCAACGACCAGTCGGGCAGGATGACCTCCAGCCGGCCCTCGGCCACGTCCTGCCAGTGGATGAAGTCCGGCTGTTCGGCGACGCCCAGCCCCGCGCGCACGGCATGGGTCAGGGCGTCGGCGTTATTGGCGCGCAAGGGGCCGTGAAGGCGGACGGTCGCCTCCTCTCCCGTCTTTGCATTGGTCAGCCGCCAGCTGTTGGGCGTCGGCAGATAGGCGTAGCCGAGGCAGGCGTGGCGTTCCAGTTCGTCGGGATGCCGGGGCCGTCCGCGCTGCTCCAGATAGGCGGGGGCCGCGACGATGCAGCGTCGCACGGTCCGTAGTCGTCGCGCCGTCAAGGATGAGTCCGGCAGGGCCGCGATCCGGAGCGCGCAGTCGAAGCCGCCGCCGACCAGGTCGATGACCTCGTCCGACAGATGCAGGTCCACCGACACGTCTGGATGGGTCGCCAGAAACTCCGGCAAGGCCGGCGCCACATGGGCCATGCCGAACGACATGGGCGCAGCCAGCCGCACCAGACCGCGCGGGTTGACCGCCTGATCCATGGCCTCGCACTCGGCGGATTCGGCCTCGGCCGTCATGGCCGCCGCCCGCGCCGCCAGCAGCCGCCCGGTCTCCGTCAGGGCGAAGCGGCGCGAGGTCCGGTGCAGCAGGGTGGTGCCCAGCCGTTCCTCCAGCCGACTGACCGCCTTGGACACCGTCGCCTTGGACAGGCCGAGAGCGTCGGCCGCGCCGGAGAAGGACTGGGTCTCGGCCACCCGGGCGAAGATGGCGAGGGCTTCGAGATCGGGCAGCTTGGACATGGCGACACCCCAGACCGAAACGATGAGTTTCATTCGTTTCTATTTCTGATCTGAAAGCGATCTCTATCTTGACGTCAAGCCAGAGCGGTCGCCCATTGCGATGCGCTCCCAACCGGAGACACGACCATGATCGACGTCAGACCCTTCAGCAGCCTCGGTGGCGCGAACCACGGCTGGCTGAACGCCAAACACCACTTCTCCTTCGCCAACTACTATGATCCCGCGCGGATGAGCTGGGGCAATCTGCGGGTCTGGAACGACGACGAGATCGCGCCGGGCACGGGCTTTCCGCCCCACCCCCATTCGGACATGGAGATCATCACCTAGGTCCGCGAAGGGGCCATCACCCACGAGGACAGCCTGGGCAACAAGGGCCGCACCGAGGCGGGCGACGTCCAGGTGATGAGCGCGGGCACCGGCATCCGCCACGCCGAGTACAACGCCGAACCGATCCTGACCCGCATCTTCCAGATCTGGATCGAGCCGACCAAGCGCGGCGAAAAGCCGTCCTGGGGTGCCAAGCCCTTCCCCAAGGGAGATCGCGCGGGCGAGTTCGTGATTCTGGCCTCCGGCTTCGACGGCGACGGCGACGTCCTGCCCATCCGCACCGACGCCCGGATCGTGGCGGCGACGCTGAAGGCCGGCGAGACCGCCGAATACGCCCTCGGCGCCGACCGCCGCGGCTATCTGGTTCCGGCCGTGGGCGACGTGGAGATCAACGGCGTGCGGGTCAACGCCCGTGACGGCGCCGCCATCCGCGACGTCGATGTCCTGAAGGTCACCGCCGTCAACGACGCCGAACTGGTGCTGGTCGACGCGGCCTGATCCCGCGTCAGGCGAGGACGGGCAACGCCTCCGTCCTCGCCGCCTTCCCTCGATTGTAGCTTACGCGTGCCCTGAAACCTTCAAGCGGCAGGAGACCTCCCATGCCCTATGTCACCACATCCGACGGCGTCGATATCTTCTACAAGGACTGGGGCCCGAAGGACGGCCGCCCCCTGGTCTTCCATCACGGCTGGCCGCTGAGTTCCGACGATTGGGACGCCCAGATGCTGTTCTTCGTCAACAAGGGCTTCCGCGTCATCGCCCATGACCGGCGCGGCCACGGCCGCTCGGCCCAGGTCTCCGACGGCCATGACATGGATCACTACGCCGCCGACGTGGCCGCGGTGGTCGCCGCGCTCGGGCTCAAGAGCGCCGTCCATATCGGCCACTCGACCGGCGGCGGCGAGGTCGCCCGTTATGTCGCCCGCTATGGCAAGGACGCAGGCGTGGCCAAGGCCGTGCTGATCGGCGCCGTGCCGCCCCTGATGCTCAAGACCGAGGCCAATCCCGGCGGTCTGCCGATCGAGGTCTTCGACGGCTTCCGCTCCGCCCTGGCGGCGGACCGCGCAAGCTTCTATCGCGATGTCGCGGCCGGGCCCTTCTACGGCTTCAACCGCGAGGGCGTGGAGACGAAGACCCCGGTCGTCGATAACTGGTGGCGTCAGGGCATGGCCGGCGGCGCCAAGGCCCACTACGACGGCATCAAGGCCTTCTCTGAAACCGACTTCACCGAGGACCTCAAGGCCATCGACGTCCCGACCTTGGTCATGCACGGCGACGACGACCAGATCGTGCCCATCGCCGACTCGGCCCATCTGTCGATCAAGCTGCTCAAGAACGGCGTGTCGAAGATCTACGCCGGCTATCCGCACGGCATGGCGACTACCCAGCACGAGGTCATCAACGCCGATCTTTTGGCCTTCATCGAAGGCTGAGCCCCGCTCCCCATAGTCGCATAACCGGCGTCGCATAGGGCGGCGTCGGTCCACTCGAGAATGAAAGCGCCTGTCATGGCCTCCATCAACACCGCCGTCTGGGCGCCCCGCGCCCTCGCCGCCCTGCGGATCGTCGCGGGACTGCTCTTCCTGGCCCACGGGGTCATCAAACTGTTCGGCTTCCCCGAAGGCGCCCAGCCCGGTCAGGTCGAACTGGCCAGCCTTATGGGCGTCGGCGCCGTGATCGAACTGGTCACCGGGTCACTGATCCTGCTGGGCCTGTTCGTGCGTCCGGCCGCCTTCCTAGCGTCGGGCACGATGGCCGTCGCCTATTGGATGTTCCACGCCCCCTCCAGCCCCTATCCGGCGGTCAATGGTGGCGACGCGGCCATCCTGTTCTGCTTCATCTTCCTGTATCTGGCCGCCGCCGGCGGCGGGGCTTGGCAGTTGAAGAAGGGCTGATCGCAGCGCCTGAAAGCAGAACGGCCCGGGAGCGATCCCGGGCCGTTTTCACGTCTAGCGCCGCCGCGCAGCACTGGCCTCGCGCACGGCCTCGAACTCATTGCCCGGCGTCCACTTCGGCCAGTCGGTCCCGTTCGCCAGGTCGCGCCCCACCTTGTAGAGCAGGCCCACATCCGCCGCCGCGCCCGACAGATCCCAGGGCGAGGTCCAGTCGTCGGTCGGCTGGTGATAGCGGTTCCTCACATAGTCGCGGCTGGCCTCGGACGCTCCGGTGAAGCCTGCCGCCGCGAACAGGGCCGGCACCCCCATCTTGGCCAGAGGGAAGTGATCCGAGCGATAGAAGGCGCCGACCTGGGGCGCCGGATCGGGGATCAGACGACGCCCCTCCACCGCCGCGTCTCGCGCCAACCGGTCCTGCAGGTCGGTCTTGCCATAGCCGATGACGACGATCTCGTCCTCCGGCGGCCCGGCCAGCAAGCTGTCCATGTTGATGTTGCCGACCGTGGTCTCCAGCGGGACCAGCGGATGCGCCGCATAGTAGTATGCGCCGAGCAGCCCGGCCTCTTCCGCCGCCCAGGACATGAACAGCACCGATCGCTCCGTCCGCGGCGCGGCGGCGAACAGGCGCGCCAATTCGATCACCGCCGCCACGCCCGAGGCGTTGTCCACCGCGCCGTTATAGATGTCGTCGCCCGCTGCATTGGGCACGGCCCGGCCATAGGCGTCCCAGTGGGCGCCGTACATCACCGTCTCGTTCGGCCGCGTCGTCCCGGTCAGCCGCGCCGCGACATTGCGCGTGGTGAGCCGCTCGTAGCGATGGCCGATGTCGAAGGACATGGAGACACCCGCCAGTTCGACCGGACGGAAGTCGGCCGTCTGGGCCGAGGCCTTGAGGGTCGCGAAGTCCAGACCCGCCGCCTGCATCAGCCGGGCGGCCTGGCCCTGCTGGATCCAGCCCTGGACCTTGACCCGCTCCTTCTCCGGGTCGGCGCGGACGATGTCCAGACCGGCCGCAGTGGAGGAGTTCTGAAGCGTGTTCCACGGATAGCCGGCGCCCGCCGTCTCATGGATGACCAGAACCCCGGCCGCCCCGCGCCGGGCCGCCTCCTCGAACTTGTAAACCCAGCGGCCGTAGTAGGTCATGCCCTGGCCGTCGAACTTGCCGGCCACGGGGCTGTCGGCTGCAACCTCGAAGTCGGGATCGTTGACCAGGACCAGCATGATCTTGCCGGTCAGATCGACGCCCTTGAAGTCGTCCCAGCCACGTTCTGGCGCATTGACGCCATAGCCCACGAAGACCACCGGCGCGTCGGTCACGGTGATGCGCGACTGGGGCCGGTGGCTGTTGGCGATGACCTCGGTCGCGCGCTTGAAGGCGATGCGTTCGCCGTCCGGCAACTTCGCCGAAATGGAGGCGGGGCCATCCTGCACGAAGCGGTTGATCGGCACGGTCTGGAACCAGCTTCCGTTCTCTCCTGCAGGTTCGAGACCCAGGGCGCGGAACTGGTCGGCGATGTACTGCACCGCCTTCTCCTCGCCCGGCGTGGTCGGCCCCCGGCCCTCCATGGCGTCGTCGGCGAGGGCGGCGATGTGGGCGTTCAGCCGGGCCGGATCGACCCGGGCTTCTGAGCTGATCGAGGTCGAGGCGCAGGCGGCGAGAAGGCCCGTCGCCGCCAGAAGGATGCAGAGGCATGCTGCGTGACGGGCGAAAGAACGGGAGGACGACATTGGCGGACTCGACACGACGGCGAACGGGAGGTCGCGACCCTGCCCCCTCCCCGCCCCGGTTGTCGAGCGGGAAGGCCGCATTTTCAGGCTCGCGTGAGCTGGTGCAGGGCGATGGCGGAGGTCGCGGCGACGTTCAGCGAATCGAATCCTCCGGACATGGGAATGCCCACCGCCCGGCAGCGGTCGATGATCGGCTGAGGCAGCCCCGGACCTTCTGAACCCAGCAACAGGGCCCGGCGACCGCCCGGGCGCAGGGCCGACAACGGCTCGGTCGCAGAGGGCGTCAGGGCGACGATCTCGAACCCGGCCGCGACCAGGGTCTCGACCAGTTCGTCCAGCGGCAGGGCCGCCGCCGTCGGCGTCCGCAGCACAGCCCCGACCGAGACGCGGATGGCCTTGCGATAGAAGGGATCGGCGCAACGGTCGTCCAGCAGCACCCCGCCCGCGCCGAAGGCCGCCGCGTTGCGGAACAGGCCGCCGATATTGTCGTGATTGCCGATGCCCGAGGCCGCCACCACCACGGCCTCCTGGCCCAAGCCCGCCAGCAGGTCGGCCGCCGAAAGCGGCGCGGGCTTCTCGCCCAGACCCAGCAGGCCGCGATGCAGGGGAAACCCGGCGATCCGGTCCAGCACATCCTGGGACGCCGCATAGACCGGCATGTCCGCCGGGGCGGCGGCGATGATCTCCGCCATTGCCCCCAGGCGGCTCTCGGCCAACAGCATCGACCGGGGGCGGCAGCGCGACGCCGGGGAGACCAGTTGGCGCAGGACCACCTCTCCCTCGGCGATGAACAGGCCTTCGCGCCCGGTCAGGTCGCGCTCACGCACGTCTCGATAGGGGGCGACGACCGGATCGTCAGGGTCGGTTACACGGATCACGTCATGGGCCATATTTCCCATTGCACGACGCGCGCGGGCGCTGCTATAGGCCCGCCTCCCGAGCCGATGTTCCGCAGTAGCTCAGTGGTAGAGCAGCCGACTGTTAATCGGCTGGTCGTAGGTTCGAATCCTACCTGCGGAGCCATCGCCTCGGTCGATTTCTCACCGACATTCTAGACGTTGTGGCCTCGCGCTCGGCCTGTTCGAGTGGGTTGGACATTGGGCCCGGCGCGGCGCGGCACGGAACGAGGGCGCTACGGCCGGTGGGGTTTTTTGATCCGCTGCGGCGCTTCGGCTTTCATGCCGTCCGGCCATCCCCTATCAGTCGGAGGGTCGCGACGGCGCCGGTCCATCGGCGTCGGCCTTCGCGATCGCCTCAAGTCCCAACGAGCCTGACCGTGACCGAAGAATTCTACCGTATGCGGCGCCTGCCGCCCTATGTGATCGCCGAAGTCAATTCGATGCGTCACGCAGCGCGTACGGCGGGCGAGGACGTCATCGACCTGGGCATGGGCAATCCCGACCTGCCGCCGCCCGCCCATGTGATCGAGAAACTTTGCGAGGTGGCCCGCAACCCCGACGCCCACGGCTATTCCCAGTCGCGCGGCATCCCCGGCCTGCGCCGCGCCCAGGCCAACTATTACAGCCGGCGCTTTGGCGTCGATCTCGACCCCGAGACCGAGGTCATCGTGACCATGGGCTCCAAGGAGGGGCTGGCCAGTCTGGCGACGGCCATCACCGAGCCGGGCGACGTGGTCCTGGCGCCCAACCCGTCGTACCCGATCCACACCTTCGGCTTCATCATCGCCGGGGCCGCGATCCGCAGCGTGCCGACCACGCCCGACGAGCACTATTTCGAGGCCCTGGAACGGGCCATGGCCTATACCGTGCCCCGGCCCAAGGTGCTGGTGATGAACTATCCGTCCAATCCGCCGGCCGAGACGGTAGATCTGGCTTTCTATGAGCGGGTCGTCGCCTACGCCAAGGCCAACGATCTCTGGATCATCTCCGACCTCGCCTATTCCGAGCTCTACTACGACGGAAAACCCACGGTCTCGATCCTGCAGGTGCCGGGCGCCAAGGACGTGGCGATCGAGTTCACCTCCTTGTCCAAGACCTATTCCATGGCCGGATGGCGCATGGGGTTCGCGGTGGGCAACAAGCGTCTGATCGCGGCGATGGCGCGGGTGAAATCCTATCTCGACTACGGCGCCTTCACCCCGATTCAGGCCGCCGCCGTCGCCGCCCTGAATGGGCCGCAGGACATCGTCGAACAGAACCGCGCCCTCTATCACAAGCGCCGCGACGTCCTGTGCCAGAGCTTCACCGCCGCCGGATGGGCCATCCCCAAGCCCGCCGCCTCGATGTTCGCCTGGGCGCCCCTGCCCCCGGCCCTGGCGCATCTCGGGTCGCTGGAGTTCTCAAAGCAATTGCTGACCCACGCCAAGGTCGCGGTCGCCGCGGGCGTCGGCTATGGCGAGAACGGCGAGGGCTATGTCCGGATCGCCATGGTCGAGAACGAGCAGCGCATCCGTCAGGCGGCGCGCAACATCAAGGCCTTCCTCAAGTCCAGGGGCGTGAACGGACCGTTCGGCGACGAGGCCTGACCGCACGGATCAGCGCCCCCGGGCTTCAGCGGGACGGGAACCAGCTGCTGCGCCAGGCGCCGGGTCCGGGTCGCCAGACGGCGCGGCGCCCCTGACCGGCGGGCTCCAGCCTGACCTCTGTGTCCGTGGCCGAGGGGGGGGCGCCGGGGCCGGGGTAGTCGTAACGCCTGTCCCCGACCGAGACCGTCATCGGCCCAGCCCCCTCGGGCGCCAGGACCACGGACCATCGGCCCTCGGCGTCGGCGACGGCCTGGAGCGGCCGGCCCGCCGCCTGGACCGCCACCCCGGTTCGCGGCGGGGCCCGCCCGGTCGCCAGCAGGGCTCGACCATCGCTGTCCACCGCATCCAGCACGCCGTCGCCGTCCAGCCGGCGCGAGGGGGCGCCGTCGGCCATCATGACGACGGGACCGGCCGGATCCCGGCTGACCAGCAGGACATAGGGCGCCGGCGCCGCCTGCTCGCCGCGCTGGGATTCGACGGCGAAGACGGTGTCGCTCGGCGGCAGGGAGAGGGTCATCGAGAAGCGGCCAGCCTGATCGGAACCCGTGGCGAAGGCCGGGGCGAGCCCGCCGCGCAGCACAACCCGCCCGCCCGGAGCCGTGATCCCGGACACCTCCAGCCCTTCGGGACCGCGTGTCGCCTTCTTGATCAGGGGGGTGGCGGTCCAGTCAGACTCCGCGCCCTGGGCCGGGCCCGCCTTGTCCGGAGCCTCGCCGCATCCGCTCTGGGCGACGAGCCCCGCCAGAGCGAAAGGCGCCAGGGTGAGGCAGATCGACCGTTTCATCCCGCACATCCGGAGGCTAGGTTGGAGTTCCAGATAGCGCGGTGAACGCAGCGCTGTCTCCCCTTCTCGATCCGTGTGCCCATGTCCCTGCCTGAAGTCTCCATCGCCCCGTTCGAGGGCAAGTCCGTCTGCCTGTTCTGCGGCGCGGCCGAATCCGCCCACCACGACTATGTCCAGTCCGCCCACGACTTCGGCGAAGCGGCGGCCGGGATCGGCTGGCGGTTGGTCTATGGCGGCGGCGGCGTGGGCCTGATGGGGGCGGCGGCGCGGTCGGCCCATGCGGCGGGCGGGCGCGTCCTGGGCATCATGCCCGGCTTCCTGCGCAGCCGGGAACGCCTGTTCGATGAGGTGGAGACCATCGTCGTCACCTCCATGCACGAGCGCAAACAGCTGATGTACGACCAGTCCGACGCCTTCGTGGTCGCGCCCGGCGGCGTGGGGACGCTGGAGGAGGTGGTCGAGCTCCTGTCCTGGAAGCGGCTGGACCTGCACGCCAAGCCGGTGATCTTCCTCAACATCAACGGCTTCTGGGACACCTTCTTCGCCCTGATGCGTCACAGCGTCGAGGAGGGCATGACGCCGCCCTCCTTCCTCAACGCCTGGACCGTGGCCGACACCGTCGAGGAGGCGATCGCCCAGCTCCGCGTCAGCGACGACACGCCGCATGTAAAACATGATCAACGATAACTGATCGCCGCTAATGTGGCTTGACAGTTTTTTATAAAGACTGACACAAGGGCGCTGCGGAGCGCCTTTGCGGCTCCGATCACATCCGGAGTCTTCCCATGCGTTCGCTTCTGATCGCCGCCGCCTTCTTCGTCGCCGCGCCGGCCTTCGCCCAGCCTGTCGAGGCGCCCGTTGCCGCGACTCGCGCCGTCCTGGCCGACGCCGCCAAGGCCCCTGCCGGCCGCACCATCATCGACGGCGCCGCCTGGCGTTGCGAAGGCTCGGCCTGCACCGCCACCGGCGGCGCCAACCAGCCCGCCGCCCGCGCCTGCCGTCGCGTGGTCGCCCGTTTCGGCGCGGTCACTGAGTTCTCGTGGAAGGGTCAGGCCCTCGACGCCGCCGCCCTGGCGACCTGCAACGCCTGAAACCGCAGCGCCTCGCCCGAAAGGGCGGCGCTGAAAAACAAAGCCCGCGCGCCCAAATCGGCGACGCGGGCTTTTGTTCGTTCAGTCGTCGCGGTGGACGCGTTCGCGGCGCTCGTGCCGCTCCTGGGCCTCGACCGAGAGGGTCGCCGTCGGGCGGGCCTCCAGTCGTCCCAGACCGATCGGCTCGCCGGTGTCCTCGCAATAGCCGTAGGATCCGTCCTCGATCCGCCGCAGGGCGTCCTCGATCTTGGAGATCAGCTTGCGCTGACGGTCACGGGTCCGCAGTTCCAGCGCCCGGTCCGATTCCGACGACGCGCGGTCGACCAGATCGGGATGGTTTTCCGTCTCGGCCTTCAGATTGATGACCGTGCCCTTGGATTCGCGCAGGATCTCGTCCCGCCACGCCAACAGCTTGTGTTTGAAATAGGCCAGTTGCCGCTCATTCATGAACGGTTCGTCGTCGGACGGCCGATACGCGGCCGGTTCTCCGATAACATTGGACGCCAATGCGTTCATCGCACTCACGCTCGCGGTCAAATCACCCCCCTGCGGGCAGCCTGCCTATAGGCGCAAGCGCAGAGTCGGAGCAACGCGGTTCGCGCGTCCGTGATCCGCAAAGTTTAACGCAGGGCCCCGGGCGTGACATTTCGTCCTCACATGGCGCCGCGAAAACCGATATTCCCGTGAGATTCGACGGGTTTATGCTGCACTGCGGCGAACTTCGGCCTTGGCCAGCTCGACCTTGGCCCTGAGGTCGATCTGGTCCAGCAGGCTGCGCAGGCCCAGGTCGTCCTCGTCGGGACGGGCTTCGCCGATGTCTCGGCCCAGCCGAGCCAAGGCGGCCTCTCCGGCCTCGCCGGCCAGCATGGCGAGCTTCAGTTCGTCCAGGCGATCCAGCAAACCGCGTCCGCGACGGATGGAGCGGCGGCGGCGTTCCGTCACATCCTCGACCCCCTGCAGGGCCATCAGGGCGGAGACCCCGGTCAGACCGTTGGCGGATCCCGCAGACATGGCGGGCGCCGACGCCCCGGCCGGAGCGGCGCCGCCCATGCTGAAGCCGCCGGCAGAGCGCGTCGGCCGGGCGGCCGGAGCGGCGGCGGGACCGGTGGGGCCGCTGACCTTCATGATGGGAGACTCCGGCGCATGAGCCACCATCGCCGCCCGATCGTCACTGTTTGGTTAACAGCCCGGCAGGATTTGCCGGACCGACCCGCCCTGATCGACGCCGAACCGTTGTAATCAAACGCTTTTCCAAACGGCACGAGACTGGCATCGCGCACGGCGTCATTCGCTTTCGGACGCCCCGACGATGCAGAAGTTGCTTGCCGCCCTGATCGCCCCCTTCGCCGCCGTCGGTCTGATGGCGTCGGCGGGCGCGGCCTCGGCCCAGTCGCGGATCAAGGACATCGCCTCCATCGAGGGGGTCCGCGCCAACCAGCTGGTCGGCTACGGCCTCGTCGTGGGCCTGGCCGGGACGGGCGACAGCCTGCGCAACTGCCCCTTCACCCGTCAGTCGCTGGAAGGCATGACCGAGCGTCTGGGCGTCAACATCCGCGGCGCCAACGCCAACTCCAAGAACATGGCGGCCATCATGGTCACCGCCGAACTGCCGCCCTTCGCCACGCCCGGCTCGCGCATCGATGTGGCGGTGTCGTCGATGTGCGACGCCAAGAGCCTGCTGGGCGGCACCCTGCTGGTCACCAGCCTGCAAGGCGCGGACGGTCAGGTCTATGCGGTGGCGCAAGGATCCATTCAGACCGGCGCCGTCTCTGCCGGCGGCGCCTCAGGCTCGTCGGTGTCGCGCGGCGTCCCCACCGCCGGCCGGATCGCCTCCGGCGCCTCGGTCGAGCGCGAGACGGGCTTCCAGCTGGCCAACATGAACGAGGTGCGGCTGACGCTGCGCAACCCGGACTTCACGACGGCCCAGAGAGTCGCCGCCGCCATCAATCAGACCTATCCCGGCACGGCCCTGGCCGAGAACGGCACGGTCGTGGCCCTGCGCGCGCCCGCCCAGCTCGGCATGGCGGGCTTCATCAGCCGGGTCGAGAACCTGCCCGTCGCCGTGGACGCCCCGGCCAAGGTCATCATCGACGAGGTCAACGGCGTCATCGTCATGGGCGAGGCCGTCCGCGTCTCGACCGTCGCCATCGCCCAGGGCAATCTGACCATATCGGTCCAGGAGACGCCCCAGGTCAGCCAGCCCAACCCCTTCAGCCAGGGCCAGACCGCCGTGGTCCCGGACTCGACTGTCAATGTGGAGGAGGAACTGGGCCGCGAAATGCGGATCGTCAACGGCTCCAACTCCCTGGCGACCCTGGTCAACGGCCTGAACGCCTTGGGCGTCTCGCCCCGAGACATGATCTCCATACTGCAGGCCGTGAAGGCGGCCGGCGCCCTTCAGGCTGAAATCGAGGTGATGTGAGCATGACCGTCCAGACCGCCTCCCCCGCCGCCACCTCCTCGATCACCGACGCCGCCCGCACCCGCATCGCCCAGACCGCCGAGGACTTCGAGGTCTCCTTCATGTCGCAGATGCTCAAGCCCATGTTCGAGGGCCTTTCGACCGAGGCCCCGTTCGGCGGCGGCGAGGCCGAGGGCACCTGGCGCGGGTTTCTGATCGACGCCATGGCCAAAAAGGTCGTCAAGGCGGGCGGGATCGGCGTCACCGGCCTCGTCATGTCCGAAATGCTCAAGATGCAGGAAGGCCGCGCATGACCTCTCACACCTCCCCCGCCGAAGCCGCCGTCCATGTCCGTCGCCTGATCGGACTGACCGACGCCCTGTCGGATCGCCTGGAGACCGAAACCCGCGCCTTCGCCGAGCGGCGGCCGCAGGACATCGTGAACGGGCTGGCGAAGACCCAGGATATGGCCAACCTCTATCGGCGCGAGACCGCGCAGCTGAAGGCCACGCCCGCCCTCGCCGCCTCGGCGCCCATCGCCGACCGCCAGACCCTGATCCGCGCCACGGAGCGGTTCGAGGCCGTCCTGGCCCGCCACGCCTCGGCGGTGCAGGCCGCGCGGGTCATTTCCGAAGGCGTGGTCCAGGCGATCGCGGCGGAGGTCGCGGCGGCGCGCGCGTCGGGTGCCGGCTACGGCGCCTCGGGCCGCGCCGCGACGGCGGACGGCACGGCCATCACCCTGAACCGAAGCGCCTGAAACGGCGGTTTTAACCATCTCGGTAACACGGGCCTTTAAGACAGTCGGGCTAGGTGTGGAGGAATGCCCATTCGCAAACGGCTCCTCGGCTTCGCCTTCGCCTCGTCCGATCTCCTGATCGAACTGGACGCCGAAGGGCGCGTGGCCCTGGCGCTCGGCTCCGGACCGTCGCCACAGGTCCCCTGCGCAGCCCTGCAGGGCCGGTCGCTTCCAGACATCGTGGTCCCAACTGATTTGCCGGTGCTGAACCAGGCCCTGACCGAGCTTCGGCCGGGCTCACGCATCGGCCCGATCCCCGTCCGGCTGCAGGCCGGCTCCGATCGCGCCCGCCCGGTCGCGTTCAGCGCCTTCAGCCTGCCGGAACTGGCGCCGGCCGTGTCCTGCTCGATTTCCTGGCTGGGCGAGGCGGTCGATCTCGCGCCGCCCTCCGAAACGCCGATCCTCGACCCGAGCGCCTTCCTGGCCCAGGCCCGGTCGCTGATGATGGATCGCGTCGCCCCGGCGGGTCTGGCGGTCGACTTCATCAACGTCGGCGGCCTGGCCGAACAGACCGACGCCGCCCTTCGCGCCGCCGTCCGGGTCGAGGCCGCGCTGCAGTCCGCTTCGATCAACGGCGAGAGCGCCGCGAAACTGGCGCCCGAGCGCTATGCGGTCCTGCGCGATCCCGCCGACCGGCGCGATCTGGTCGGCGAGGTGACCCGCCTGGGCCAGGAAGAGGGTGTGGCCCTGTCGGTGTCGTCCGACACCGCCGATCTGGCGGACGTGCCGCCGCTGAACGCCCTGCGCGCCCTGCGGCTGGCGGCTGAAGACTGTCTGCGCGACGGCGGCCTCGGCCAAACCGGCGCCGCCTTCAACGAGGCCCTGGCCCGCACCGTCAAGGAGGCCGAGAACTTCCGGTCCATGGTTCGCGACCGCGCCTTCGAGGTCCACTATCAGCCGATCGTCTCGCTCAAGAGCGGCGCCGTTCATCACTTCGAGGCCCTGTCCCGCTTCCGCTCCGTCGATGGGCCCGCCGGCGCCATCCGCATGGCCGAGGAGATGGCCCTGATCGAGAGCTTCGATCTGGTCGTTCTGGACAAGGTGGTGCGCCGTCTGCGCCAGCCGGGCTCGGGCCTGCTCAAGATCGCCGTCAACGTCTCCGGCGCCTCGCTGGTGGACGACGCCTACGTCAACGCCCTGCTCCGCATGACAGCCGAGACGCCGGACCTGCGCCGCCGCCTGATGGTCGAGGTGACGGAATCGGCGGCCCTGGCCGACATCGACGCCGCCAACCGTCGCCTGTCCGCCCTGCGCGAGGCGGGCATCAAGCTGTGCATCGACGACTTCGGCTCCGGCGCCGCCTCGTTCGACTATGTCCGCAAGCTGCAGGTCGACACCGTCAAGATCGACGGCGGCCTGATTCAGGGCCTGGAACAGGATCCCCGCGCCCGGACCATGATCTCCCACCTCGTCGAACTGTGCGGCTCCCTGGGCCTGACCACCGTGGCCGAGATGGTCGAGACCCAGGGGGCGGCCGACATCCTGCGTGACCTCGGCGTCGATTTCGGCCAGGGCTGGCTGTTCGGAAAGGCCGAGGCCGAGCCGCGCACCATTCTGCCCCCATCCGGCCCCGTCGCTGCCCGCCGCACCGGCGCCGTCGAGGCCTGGGGCTAAATTCTATCTGTCAAGGCGATCCGACGTTCGACGCCGATGGCGTCCAGAAAGGCCGCGTCGTGGCTGACGACCAGAAGCGCGCCGTCCCAGGAGGAGAGGACGGCCTCGACGGCCTCCATCGCCTCGATGTCCAGGTGGTTGGTCGGCTCGTCGAGGATCAGCAGTTGCGGCGGCGTCTCCGCCCCCATCACGCAGACGAGGCCGGCCCGCAGTCGCTCGCCGCCCGACAGGCTCCCTACAGTCCGGTCCGCCGCCGTGTTGCGGAACAGGCCTCGCGCCAGCGCCGCGCGGGCCGCGTTGGCGCGGGCCTCCGGGTTCAGGCGTTGGAAGGCGTCCACCAGGGTCTCGTCATCCCGCAGCAGACTGACCGACTGGTCCAGCATGGCCGAGGGGGCCGGTCGTTCGACCGACCCTGCCGTCGGCTCCAGCGCGCCTGACGCCAGTCGAAGCAGAGTGGATTTGCCGGCGCCGTTCGGGCCGACGATGGCCACCCGCTCCGGGCCGATGATCGACAGGTCGATGGGCCCCACGATCCGCCGTCCGTCCGGCGCATCCCAGGCGGCGCCGGTCAGGGTCAGGACCGTCCGCCCCGCCGCCAGACCCGACGACGGCAACTCCATGCCCAGCCGCTTGCCGCGCTCAACCCGAGCCTCGGCTGCTTCCAGCGCCGCCTCCGCCGCCTCGCGCGATCGGTCCGCGAGGGCCGAACCGCGTCCGGCCGTGCGTTCGGCGCGGTCCCGGGCGGCGTCGAGCAGGATTTTCGGCTCGCTGGCCTTCATGCGGAAGGCCCGGCCCGCC
>NZ_JBQVNM010000038.1:0-27103 GCF_052436175.1 Brevundimonas sp.
GCCATCGAGATCAAGAAGGACGTCCAGACCGGCGTCGGCGTCAGCCCCGAGGAGCTTCACTGATGATCGGCCTGCAGCACTATCTGGCCCTGGGCGCCATCCTGTTCACCATCGGGGTGTTCGGCATCTTCGTGAACCGCAAGAACGTCATCATCATCCTGATGTCGGTCGAGCTGATCCTGCTGGCCGTGAACATCAACTTCGTCGCCTTTTCGGCCTATCTGCACGACGTGGCCGGACAGATCATGGCCATGTTCGTCCTGACCGTGGCCGCAGCCGAGGCGGCCGTGGGTCTGGCCGTTCTGGTGACCTTCTTCCGTAACCGCGGCGACATCGCGGTTGACGACGCCAGCGTGATGAAGGGCTGACCGCGTGACCCTCGAACTGCTCGTCACTCTCGGCGTCTTCGCCCCGCTGCTGGGCGCCGCCGTCGCCGGCTTCTTCGGTCGCCGGATCGGCAATATTCCTTCGCAGGCGGTCACGACCGGCCTGCTGTTCTTCTCGTGCGCCGTCGCCTGGACGGTGTTCGGCCAGTGGACCTGGGGCCATCTGGAAGCCTTCACGGTCGAACTGGCGCCCTTCATCACTGTGGGCGACTTCCAGTCGGTCTGGTCGATCCGCGTGGACGCCCTGTCGGCGACCATGCTGATCGTGGTGACGACGGTGTCGTCGCTCGTGCACCTGTATTCCTGGGGCTATATGGCCGAGGACGACTCGAGGCCGCGCTTCTTCGCCTATCTGAGCCTGTTCACCTTCATGATGCTGGCGCTGGTGACGGCCGCCGACTTCATGCAGATCTTCTTCGGCTGGGAAGGCGTGGGTCTGGCCTCCTATCTGCTGATCGGCTTCTGGTTCAAGAAGTCGACGGCCAGCGCCGCCGCCATCAAGGCCTTCGTCGTCAACCGCGTCGGCGACTTCGGCTTCGTCCTGGGCATCATCACCATCTACTGGATGTTCGGCACCATCCAGTTCGCCGAGCTGTTCCCGCAGATCGCGTCCAAGGCCGGCACGACCTGGGAGTTCCTGGGCTATCAATGGTCCGCGCTCGACCTCGCCGGAATTCTGCTGTTCATCGGCGCCATGGGCAAGTCGGCCCAGTTCTTCCTGCACACCTGGCTGCCCGACGCCATGGAGGGCCCGACCCCGGTGTCGGCCCTGATCCACGCGGCGACCATGGTCACCGCCGGCGTCTACATGGTCTGCCTGCTGAGCCCGATCTACGAATATGCGCCGTTCGCCTCGCTGGTGATCGCCGTCATCGGCGGGATCACGGCCCTGTTCGCCGCCACCGTCGGCATGATGCAAAACGACATCAAGCGGGTGATCGCCTATTCGACCTGTTCACAGCTGGGCTACATGTTCTTCGCGGCCGGGGTCGGCGCCTATCAGGGCGCCATGTTCCACCTGTTCACCCACGCCTTCTTCAAGGCCCTGCTGTTCCTGGGCGCCGGTTCGGTGATCCACGGCATGCACCACGAGCAGGACATGCGGAAGATGGGCGGGCTGTGGAAGCTGCTGCCCATTACCTACGCCGTCATGGTCATCGGCACGATCGCGATCACGGGTCTGGGTCTGCCGGGCGTCGGTGGATTCGCAGGCTTCTATTCCAAGGACTCGATCATCGAGAGCGCCTTCGCGGCGGCGACCAGCGGTCATTCGCCGGCCGGCTATTTCGCCTTCTTCATCGGCATCCTCGCGGCCCTGCTGACGTCCTACTATTCGTGGCGGCTGATTTTCATGACCTACCACAACAAGCCGGTGTGGAAGGAAGAGCATGGCGACGACCATGCGCATGCCCATGACGACCACGCCTCGCATGCGCAGGTCGAGACCCATTCGGAGCCGATCGCCGACGACCACCATGGCGACGACCATGCGCACGACGACCATCATCACGGCCCGCTGCATCCGCACGAGAGCCCGATGTCGATGGTCGTGCCGCTGCTGGTGCTGTCGATCGGTGCGGTGTTCGCGGGCATGGTCTTCGCCCCGCACTTCATCGGTCACCACGAGCACGAGTTCTGGCGCGGCGCGATCTTCACGGCCGAGAGCAACCACGTCCTGCACGAGAGCCACGACGTCCCGACCTGGGTGAAGTGGTCGCCGCTGGTCGTGACCCTGCTGGGTCTGCTGAGCGCCTGGTGGATCTATGTGGCGCGCGAAGGTCTGGCCCGTCGCATGGCCGACAGGAACAGCCCGGTCTGGTCCTTCCTCTACAACAAGTGGTTCTTCGACGAGCTGTATGACGTCGTCTTCGTGCGCGGCGCCAAGGCGCTGGGCGACCTGTTCTGGAAGATCGGCGACGTGAAGATCATCGACGGCCTCGGTCCGAACGGCGCGGCCTGGGCCTCGCTGAAGTCGGCCGCGCGACTGTCCAAGATCCAGTCCGGCTATGTCTATTCCTATGCGTTCGTGATGCTGATCGGCGTGGCCGCTCTGCTCGCCTTCGTCATCAAAGCCTTCGGAGCGTGATGGCCGTGCCCGCTATTCTGAGCATCGTCACCTTCCTGCCGCTTCTGGGGGCGCTCGCGATCCTGATCGCGCGCCTGACCTCGAAGTCGCAGGACGCCGCCGCCCCGGCCGCGCGCTGGATCGCCCTGGGCACGACCCTGGCCGTCCTGGCCGTTTCGATCGTGCTGATCGCCCAGTTCGATCCCTCGAACACCGCCTATCAGTTCGTCGAGTGGCACACCTGGTTCGCCGGGGCGTCCTATCATCTCGGCGTGGACGGGATTTCGATCCTGTTCGTCCTGCTGACGGCCTTCCTGATGCCGATCTGCATCGTCTCCAGCTGGAAGTCGATCGAGACGCGCGTCGTCGAATACATGATCCTGTTCCTGTTGCTGGAGTCGATGGTCATCGGCGTCTTCACCTCGCTGGACCTGTTCCTGTTCTACATCTTCTTCGAGGGCACCCTGGTGCCGATGTTCCTGATCATCGGCATCTGGGGCGGAGCGAACCGGATCTACGCCTCGTACAAGTTCTTCCTCTACACCCTGCTGGGGTCGGTGCTGATGCTGCTGGCCATGCTGTGGATGGCGCATGACGCCGGCACGACCAGCATTCCGGACATGAAGAACCACGTCTTCGACGCCCGGTATCAGCCCCTGCTGTGGCTGGCCTTCTTCGCCTCCTTCGCGGTGAAGATGCCGATGTGGCCGGTCCACACCTGGCTGCCCGACGCCCACGTCCAGGCGCCGACGGCGGGCTCGGTCATCCTGGCCGGCATCCTGCTGAAGCTCGGCGGCTACGGCTTCATCCTGTTCAACGTGCCGATGTTCCCGATCGCGTCGCAGATGTTCCAGCCGCTGGTGCTGACCCTGTCGGTCATCGCCGTGGTCTACACGTCGCTGGTCGCCTTCCGTCAGACCGACATCAAGAAGCTGATCGCCTATTCGTCGGTCGCCCACATGGGCTTCGTGACCATGGGCATCTTCGCCGGCAACGCACAGGGGATGCAGGGCGCCGTCTTCCAGATGCTGAGCCACGGCCTGATCTCGGGCGCGCTCTTCCTCTGCGTCGGCGTGGTCTACGACCGGATGCACACGCGGGAGATCGCCTTCTACGGCGGCCTGACCAACCGGATGCCCTGGTACGCCGCCATCTTCCTGATGTTCACCATGGCCAACGTCGGCCTGCCGGGCACCTCGGGCTTCGTCGGCGAGGTTCTGACCATGACGGGCGCCTATCAGGCCTCCACCTGGGCGGCCCTGATCGCGGCCTCGGGCGTGATCTTCTCGGCGGTCTACGCCCTGACGCTGTATCGCAACGTCATGTTCGGCGAGATCGTCAATCCGGCGCTGAAGACCATCACCGACATCGACCGGCGCGAGCTGCTGATCTTCGTGCCCCTGATCGTCGGGACCATCTGGCTGGGCGTCCAGCCAGACCTGATCCTCAATACGACCGCCGCCTCCGTTGACGCTGTCGTGGGCGCCTATCGCGCCGCGACCGGCGGGTGAGACCGACATGCCCGATCTGATTTCCGCCCTTCATCTCGCCGCCCCGGAAGCGACCCTCGCGGTCGGCGGACTGGTCCTGCTGGTCTTCGGCGCCTTCGCGGGCGACCGGGCGACGAGGCTGGTGTCGTTCGGCGCCGTCCTGCTGCTGATCGCCGCCGCCGTTCTCGCCGCCGTCGGTCCGCTGGGCCAGGCCTTCAACGGCGCCTATGTGGCCGACCCCCTGGCCGTGTACGGCAAGGTGCTGATCTTCCTGTGCTCTGCGGTCGCTGTGGTGCTGGGCGGGGGATGGATCGGCCGCAACGGCATCGCCCGGTTCGAATTCCCGATCCTGATCGTCCTGGCTTCGGCGGGCATGGGGATGATGGCGTCGTCGGGCGATCTGATCAGTCTCTACGTCGGCATCGAGCTCCATTCGCTGGCCCTCTATGTGCTGGCGGCCTTCCACCGCGACGACCTGAAGGCGTCGGAAGCCGGACTGAAGTATTTCGTTCTGGGCGCCCTGTCGTCCGGCCTGCTGCTCTATGGCGCCAGCCTGATCTACGGCTTCACCGGCTCGATGCGGTTCGAGGACATCGCCGTCGTGGCTTCGCGGGGCGATGTCGGCCCGGGCCTGATCTTCGGTCTGGTCTTCCTGATTGCCGGCCTGGCCTTCAAGGTCTCGGCCGCGCCCTTCCACATGTGGACGCCCGACGTCTATGAGGGCGCGCCGACCCCGGTCGTGGCCCTGTTCGCCACGGCGCCCAAGGTGGCGGCCATGGTGCTGATCGCCCGGACGCTGGAAGGCGCCTTCGCCGGCATCCATGACCAGTGGTCGCAGGTGGTGATCCTGATCGCCCTGGCCTCCTTCGTCGTCGGGGCCTTCGGCGGTCTGGCCCAGAAGAACATCCAGCGGCTGCTGGCCTATTCCTCGATCATCAACATCGGCTACGCCCTCTTGGCCATCGCGGCCGGCACGACCCTGGGGGTGAAGGCCATGCTGCTGTTCCTGACCCTGTACGTCATCGACCAGTTCGGCTTCTTCTCGGTGCTGCTGTCGCTGGCGCGGCGGGGCAAGCCGGTGCGCCTGATCTCGGAACTGGCGGGCCTCAAGGCCGACAAGCCGCTGACGGCCGTGGCCTTGACCTTCCTGTCGCTGTCGGTGCTGGGCATGCCGCCGTTCTCGGGCTTCTGGGCCAAGTGGGCGGTGTTCGGCGCCTCGGTCAACGCGGGCTACTGGATGGCGGCCTCGGCCGGTCTGGTCGCCTCGGTCGTCTCGGCCTTCTACTATCTGCGGATCATCAAGCTGATGTGGTTCGATGCGACGCCGGAGGGCACGGTTCCGACCGACGCCGCGCCGTTCGAGGCCAAATGGATCGCCTGGGCCTGTGCGGCCTTTTCCTTCCCGCTGGTCATCCTCGGCCTGATCTGGCTCGATCCGCTGACCCAGGCGGCGGCGGCCGGCTTCGGCGCGGGCTAGGTGACGACGCCCCCGATCCTGATCCTCGACAGCGTCGACTCCACCAATGCGGAGGCCCGGCGACGGGCGGAGGCGGGCGAAACTGGCCCTCTTTGGATCGTCGCCCGCACCCAGAGCGCCGGTCGTGGCCGGAGGGGGCGGGAATGGGTCAGCCAACGCGGCAACCTGTTCGCCACCCTGCTGACCACCACGCGAAAGCCCCCGGCCGACGCGGCCCAGACGACCTTCATCGCGGCCTTGGCCGTGGCCGAGACGCTGGACGTCTTTGCACCGTCGCCTCTGGTGACGATCAAATGGCCCAACGACGTGATGATCGACGGCGAGAAGGCTTCGGGCATTCTGGTCGAGTCCGGCGCCCATCCGGCGGGCGGGCTGTGGCTGGCGGTCGGGATCGGGGTGAACCTGATCCACACGCCGTCGGGTACGGAACGGCCGGCGACAGCCATGGGCGGACATCTGAGAGGCGATGTGGCGGCGGCTCCGTCGCCGGAGACCGCGGCGGAGGTGCTGGCCGACCGGTTCGCGATCTGGCTGGAGCGTTGGGAGGCTCTGGGCTTCCAGCCCGTTCTGAACGCCTGGATCGCGCGCAGCCGGGGGCTGGAGGGGCCCTGCACGGCCCGACTGGGGCATGAGACAATCTCGGGCATGGCCGACGGCGTCGAGGCCGACGGGGCCCTGAGGCTCAAGCTCGCGGACGGTTCGGTGCGGCTGATCTCGGCGGGCGACGTCTTCTTCGGGGAGCCGAACTGATGCTGCTGGCGATCGAACAGGGCAACACCAATACGCTGTTCGCCATCCACGACGGCGTGGACTGGATCGCCCAGTGGCGCGCCGCCACCGAGGCCAGCCGTACGGCCGACGAATATGCGGTGTGGCTGAGCCAGCTTTTGACCATGCGGGGCCTGGCGTTCGGCGACCTGACCGGCTGCATCGTCTCGAGCGTGGTGCCGCAGTCGATCTTCAACCTGAGGAACCTGTCGCGACGCTACATGAACGTCGAGCCGCTGGTGATCGGCGAGAACGCCCGCCTCGGTATCGAGGTGCGGATCACCAAGCCGAGCGAGGCCGGCGCGGACCGTCTGGTCAACGCCATCGGGGCGCATCTGACCTATCCCGGCGACCTGCTCTTGATCGACAGCGGCACGGCCACCACCTTTGACGTCGTGGCGACGGACGGGGCGTTTGAAGGCGGACTGATCGCGCCGGGCATCAATCTGTCGCTGACGGCCCTGCACGAGGCGGCCGCAAAATTGCCCCGCATCGCCATCCAGAAGCCCGAGCGCGTGATCGGCAAGGACACCGTCGCGGCCATGCAGTCCGGTGTCTTCTGGGGCTATATCGGCCTGATCGAGGGCCTGGTGAGCCGCATCAAGGCCGAGTGGGGCAGGCCCATGACGGTGATCGGAACGGGCGGCGTGGCCAGCCTGTTCGAGGGCGCCACGACAAGTATTGACCGGTTCGATCCGGACCTCACCATCCGCGGCCTGCTGGAAATCTGGCGCCGCAATCAAGATTCGAAAGCTGAATGACCAAGACATCAAAGACCGACGAACTCGTCTTCCTGCCGCTGGGCGGCTCGGGCGAGGTCGGAATGAACCTCAACGCCTACGGCTACGGGCCGGAGACGAACCGCGAATGGATCATCGTCGACGTCGGCGTGACCTTCGGCGACCTGTCGACGCCCGGCGTCGATGTGATCGTGCCGGATCCGACCTATCTGGAGGGCGAGAACCTCAAGGGCATCGTCCTGACCCATGCGCATGAGGACCATATCGGCGCCCTGGGCTGGCTGTGGACCCGCATCAAGGCGCCGCTCTACGCCACCCCCTTCACCGCCTTCCTGATCTGCGAGAAGCTGCGCGAGGCGGGCATCCTCAACCAGGTGAAGATCCATGAGGTGCCGCTGGGCGGGACCATCAAGCTGGGCGCCTTCGAGGTGACCATGGTGACCATGGCCCACTCGATCGCCGAGCCGAACGGCCTGGCGATCAAGACGCCCTTGGGCACGGTGCTGCACACCGGCGACTGGAAGCTGGACGACGGGCCGGTCATCGGCCGCACGACGGACGCCGACGCCATCAAGGCCCTGGGGGACGAAGGCGTCCTGGCCATGGTCTGCGACTCGACCAATGTCTTCGTCGAGGGCTCGGCCGGGTCCGAGACCGATGTGCGCGACGCCCTGTTCGACCTGATCGGCAGCCTGAAGACCGGGCGGATCGCGGTCGGCTGTTTCGCCTCCAACGTGGCGCGGATGGACAGTGTCATCGCCGCCGCCGAGGCCGCCGGACGGCGCGTCTTCCTGGCGGGCCGGTCGATGGGCCGGATCACCTCGGCGGCCAAGCACGTCGGCCTGCTGCAGAACACGCAGAAATTCCTGTCGGACGAGGAGGCGCGCTCCTGGCCCGCCGACCAGATCCTGTATCTGTGCACGGGCAGTCAGGGCGAGGCCAACGCCGCCCTTTCCCGCGTCGCGGGCGGGACCCATCCGACCGTCAAGTTGGGGCTGGGCGACCACTGCATCTTCTCGTCGCGGGTCATTCCGGGCAACGAACTGTCGATCGCGCGATTGCAGGACCGGCTGTCGGATCGGGGCACGCGCATCTACACCGAGAAGGATCATCCGGGCATTCACGTCTCCGGCCACCCCTGCCGTGACGAACTGCGTCAGATGTACGCTTGGGCCCGGCCGAAGATCGCCGTCCCGACCCACGGCATGCGCCGCCACCTGATGGAGCACGCCATCCTCGCCCGCGAGCTGGGCGTCGAGGAGACGGTGACGCCACGCAACGGCGACATGGTGCGTCTGGCCCCCGGGCCGGCGACGATCATCGACGAGGTGCCGAACGGTCGCCTCTATGTTGACGGCGGCATGCTGGTGACCGAACAGGGCGAGGCCCTGCGCGAGCGGCGTCACGCCTCGACCAACGGCGTTCTGGTCGTCAGCTTCGCCCTGGACCGCAACGGCAAGATCGTCTCCGACATCGACGTGCGCGGCATCGGCCTGCCGGGGGATGAGGAGAATCCGTTGGGCGACGCCCTGGATGATCTGGCCGAGCGCGTCGAGCAGGTGGTTCGCAGCCTGAAGCGCGAGGCCCTGGACGACGACGGCGCCGTCGAACAGGCGGTCGCCCGTGTCCTCAAGAAAGCCAGCCAGCAGTTCTGGGATCGCCGACCGATCGTCGAGACGGTCGTCCTGAGACTGTAAGCCTGAACCTGTGACCCTGCGTCGGTTTGCGGCCGTGCCGCGGATCGGCTCATATTCCGCCGCCTGTCCTGTTATGTGGAGCCTACCGATGAAGCGTCTGGCCGTCGCCTTTTCCGCCCTCGTCATCGCCGCCTCGGCGAGAGCGCCCGTCCTGGCACAGTCCGTGGACCGCACGGCGATCAACGGGATCATCGATCAGGGGCTGAACCACAGTCAGGTGATGCAGACGGCGGCCTATCTGACCGACCGGATCGGGGGGCGGATCACCAACTCGCCGCAGATGCGTCAGGCCGAGGCCTGGACCCAGCAGCAGTTCCGCGACTGGGGCCTGTCAAACGTCCACACCGAGGGCTTCGAGTTCGGTCGCGGCTGGTCGGCGGTGCGGTCGAGCGCGCGGATGACGGCGCCGCGCACCCTGGACCTGCGCGTCATTCCGGTGGCCTGGACGCCCGGCACAAACGGGGTGATCTCGGCGGGCGTCATCGTGGCGCCGATCACCAAGGTCGAGGACTTCGACAAGTGGCGCGGCAAGCTGTCGGGCAAGATCGTCATGGTCAGCCGGCCGGACGTGCGCCCCGACCCGACCGAGGCGCCCTTCCGCCGCCTGACCGGCGAGGATCTGTCGTCCGGCGGGGCCTACAACCAGCCCAACTATTCGCCCGCCGCCATTGAGCGCGGACTGAAGGCGGCGGAGTTTGCCGATCAGCTCGATGCCTTCCTCGCGTCCGAAGGGGCTCTGGCCTGGGTGAGGATGTCGGCGCGTGACGGCGGTCTGTTGCACGGCACGGGCTACCAATATCAGGTCGGCAAGACGCCGAAGCTGGCGGGGCTGGAACTGGCGGCCGAGGACTATCGCCGCTTGGCCCGTCTGGCCCTGACCGACGCCCCGCCCACGCTGGAGCTGATGAGCGAGGTCCAGTTCCACGACGAAGACACCAAGGCCTACAACATCTTCGCCGAGATCCCCGGCACGGGCGGGACGAGCCAGTATGTGATGGCCGGCGCCCACCTCGACAGCTGGGCCGCCTCGGACGGGGCGACCGACAACGCCGCCGGCAGCGCCGTGGTGATGGAGGCCGCGCGCATCCTGAAGACGCTCGGCGTGCGGCCCAAACGCACCATCCGCTTCGCCCTGTGGAGCGGGGAGGAGCAGGGCATTCTGGGGTCTCTGGCCTATGTCGATCGCCATCTGGCGACGCGCGCGCCCCTGGCCGCCGACAGCCCCTATCGCGACCTGACGATCCAGCGCACCTGGCGCTCACGCTGGCCGATCCAGCCGCGCGAGGGTCATTCGGACCTCGTGGCCTATTTCAATCTCGATAACGGCTCGGGCAAGATCCGCGGCATCAACGCCGAGGGCAATGTCGCCGCCGTGCCGATCTTCCAGGAATGGCTGGCCCCCTTCGCCAGCATGGGGGCGACCAGCGTGTCGCTGCGCAACTCGGGCGGCACGGACCATGTCTATATGCAGACGGTCGGCATCCCCGGATACCAGTTCATCCAGGATCCGCTCGACTACAGCAGCCGCACCCACCACACGAGCATCGACAGCTACGAGCGGCTGAAGCCCGAGGATTTGCGTCAGTCGGCGATCATCATGGCCAGCTTCCTTCTGAACGCGGCCAACCGCGACCAGCCCCTGCCGCGCATGCCGATCCCGACGCAGCCGACGCCGACGGACCCGTTCGAATATCCGGCCGACTGAGACGCCCGACCTTTGAAGGACAACTGAGCCATGCCCATCGGCCCCCTGACCATGGCGGCGATCTATCTGACGATCTGGTGGACGGTGCTGTTCGGCATCCTGCCGTTGGGCACGTCGAAGGAGGATCACTCGAGGCCTCCGACGGACGGAGCCCAGTGGGGGGCGCCGGAGAAGCCGGACCTGAAGCGCAAGTTCATCACCACGACCTGGGTCTCGGCCATCCTCTGGGCGATCGTCATGCTGGTGATCTTCACGGGCATAATGCCGCTGCCGAGCCTGCCGTCCACCTGAGCGCCTAGCTTTCGCCCCGTCCGAGCGGCTAAAGCTGCGCCTCGACTGCAACCCCGGATTCTCTCATGCGCCTGTCGCGCTATTTCCTGCCCACGCTCAAAGAAGCCCCCTCTGACGCCCAGATCGTCTCGCACCAGCTGATGCTGCGCGCGGGAATGATCAAACAGGAGGCCGCCGGCATCTACGCCTGGCTGCCGCTGGGCCTGCGGGTGCTGAAGCGGATCGAGCAGATCGTGCGCGAGGAGCAGGAGCGGGCAGGGGCGGTCGAACTGCTGATGCCGACCTTGCAACTGGCCGACCTGTGGCGCGAGAGCGGCCGTTACGACGCCTATGGGCCGGAGATGCTGCGCATCACCGACCGGCACGAGCGCGAGCTGCTGTACGGGCCCACCAACGAGGAGATGATCACCGACATCTTCCGGGGGTTCGTGAAGAGCTACAAACAGCTGCCGCTGAACTTGTTCCATATCCAGTGGAAGTTCCGCGACGAGCGCCGGCCGCGCTTCGGCGTGATGCGGGGCCGCGAGTTCCTGATGAAGGACGCCTACTCCTTCGACCTGGACGAGGCCTCGGCGCGGGTCGCCTACAACCGGATGTTCGTCGCCTATCTGAACACCTTCGCCCGCCTGGGGTTGAAGGCGGTGCCGATGCGGGCCGACACCGGCCCGATCGGCGGCGATCTGAGCCACGAGTTCATCGTCCTGGCCGACACCGGCGAGAGCGAGGTCTTCTGCGACCGCAAGCTGGTCGAGATGCCGGCGCCCGGCGACGATTTCAGCCCCGAGGCGGTGCAGGCGGTCTTCGATGAACGGACTGCCCTCTATGCGGCGACCGAGGAAATGCACGACGCGGCTCTGTTCGAGGCTCAGACCGCCGAGGGCGACCGTCTGTCGGCGCGCGGCATCGAAGTCGGCCACATCTTCTACTTCGGGACCAAATATTCAGCTCCGATGAAGGCCAGGGTCGCCGGCCCCGACGGCAGGGACACCGAGGTCCATATGGGCAGCTACGGCGTCGGGGTGTCGCGTCTGCTGGGCGCCATCATCGAGGCCAGCCATGACGAGGGCGGCATCATCTGGCCGGATGCGGTCGCGCCGTTCGACGTCGTGGTCATCAATCTCCGCGCCGGCGACGAGGCTGTTTCGGCGGCGTGTGAAGACGCCGTCGCGCAGCTCGAAGCCGCCGGCAAGGACGTCCTCTATGACGACACCGACGAACGGCCGGGCGGCAAGTTCGCCACCGCCGACCTGATCGGCGTGCCCTGGCAGCTGACCATCGGACCCAAGGGTCTGGCCGACGGCGTGGTCGAGCTGAAGCGCCGCGCGACGGGCGAGAAGTTCACGCTTTCGCTGGCCGACGCCCTGGAGAAACTGGCTTGACCGACGCGGGGATAAAGCCCGCCAAGGCCTTCTCTGGCTGGGAGGTGGGGCTGGCGTTCCGCTATCTGCGCGCCAAGCGCAAGGAGGGCGGCATCGCCCTGATCGCCATCATCTCCTATGTGGCCATCGCCCTGGCGGTTATGGCCCTGATTACGGTGATGAGCATCATGGCCGGGTTCCGGGCGGAACTGCTGGGCCGGATGCTGTCGTTCAACGGACATATGTACGTCCAGGGGTCGGTCCTGACGGCTCTGGACCGCGATCACGCCCTGCAGCGGATCAAGGCCGTGCCCGGCGTTGTCAGCGTGAGCCCCATCGTGGAGGCCCAAGGCATCGTCCGGGCGGGCGGCTATACGACCGGCGCCCTGGTGCGCGGCCTGCGCCCCGAGGACCTGCCGAGCATGGATTTCGTCTATCGCAGCCTGTCGGACGAGGCCAAGGCGTCGTTCGGCCGGGGCGAATACGGCGGCGATCGTATTCTGGTCGGCAAGAGTTTGATGGATCAGATGGGGCTCAAGGTCGGCGATCCGGTCACCCTGTATTCGCCCACGGGCGCGGACAGCGCCTTCGGCAATCTGGGCGGGCTGGAGAAGACCTATTTCGTGGGCGGGGTCTATTCGTCGGGCACGGCCGACTACGACCGCGCCTATATCTTCATGCCGCTGGAACAGGCCCAGCTGTTCTTCGGCAAGGACGGCGTCTGGGACGTCATAGAGCTGAAGGTCGCCGACGCGGACCAGGTCCAGTCCTACATCGCCCCGGTGCAGAAGGCGGCCGGGCCCGGAGCCCTGGTCAGCGACTGGCGCCAGAGGCTGGCGGCCTTCTGGGGCGCGCTGAAGGTCGAACGGGTGGCGATGAGCATCATCCTGGGCCTCGTCGTCGCCATCGCCGCCCTGAACATCATCTCCGGCATCGTCATGCTGGTGAAGAACAAGACCCGCGACATCGCCATCCTGAGGACCGTGGGCGCCAGCCAGTCATCCATGCTGCGCATTTTCTTCATGTCCGGCGCCATGATCGGGGTGGCGGGCACCCTGACCGGCCTTTTGCTGGGGCTGCTGTTCTGCCTGAACATCGGCGCGATCCAGCACTTCCTCGAATGGCTGTTCCAGACCCAGTTGTTCAACGCCGACGTCTATCAGCTGGACGCGATCCCGGCCCTGGTCGATCCGGTCGACGTCTTCTGGGTGACGGTCTGGTCCTTCTTCATGAGCTGCGTCGCCGGTCTGATCCCGTCGTGGCAGGCCGCCAAGCTCGATCCGGTCGAGGCGCTGCGTTATGAGTGAACCGGTCCTCAGCCTGCGGGGCGTCACCCGCACATACGACACGGCGACCGGCGGCCTGACGGTGCTGCGCGGCGTCGATCTGGACATCCGCCCGGGCGAGGTCGTGGGTCTCATCGGGCCCTCCGGATCGGGCAAGTCGTCGCTGTTGCATGCGGCGGGTCTGCTGGAGCGGCCGACGGCCGGCGAGGTTCGCATCGACGGCGAGATCGTGGGCGGCCTGCCGGAACGGGCCCGCACCCATCTGCGCCTGGCCAAGATCGGTTTTGTCTACCAGTTCCACCACCTTCTGCCCGAGTTCGATGCCCTGGATAATGTGGCCCTGCCGCTGCGCATCGCCGGGCTTGGCCAGAAATCCGCGCGCGAGCGGGCGTCGGAGCTTCTGGCCCGGCTGGGCCTCGGCGATCGCCTGAACCACCAGCCGTCGCAGCTGTCGGGCGGCGAGCGTCAGCGCGTGGCGGTGGCCCGGGCCCTGGCCAACCGGCCGCGCCTGCTGCTGGCCGACGAGCCCACCGGCAACCTGGACCCTGCCACCAGCCAGACGGTGTTCGAGGCCCTGCGCGACCTCGCCCATACGACGGGCGTCGCGGCCCTGATCGCGACGCACAACATGGAGCTGGCGGGGCATATGGACCGGGTCTTCGCCCTGAAGGACGGCCATCTGGTGGAACGGGCGGCCGAGAGCCACGCCTACTGACGGGGCGCGGCTTCTGGCCGCGCTTGGCCTTCTCTCCAGCGGCGGGCTAGGGTCATTCCTTCAACGAAGGGGAGTATCGCCATGAAGACACTGTTCCTGACCGCCGTGATGGCTACCGGTGTCATGGCGCTGGCCGCCTGCACGCACACCGAGACCGACAAGGCGGCCGAAGCGCCCGCCGCGCCGCATACCGACATCACCCCGACCGCGGCGGCCGATATTCCCGAGGCTGTGCGAACCGTGGTCGAGGCCACGCGCCCTGGCATGGTCATCGCCGAGGCCGAACTGAAGGAACGGGAAGGGCGGCGTTACTACGACGTCGAAGGCACGCTGGACGGCGCCGAGATCGAACTGGACCTGCTGGAGACGCCGCAGGGCTGGCAGGTGGTGGAAATCCAGCGGGACATCGCCTGGAGTGCGGTGCCGGTGACGGTCGCCGGGGCGGCCCAGGGCGCCAGGGCGGGCTTCACGCCGGTGCGCGTCATCGAGAGCACCCAGGCCGAGGACGGGGCGGTGATCTATGAGCTGTTCGCCGACGGCCAGCCCGCCACGCCGGCGCTCGAGGTCCGCGTGAAGGACGGCAAGACGGATGTCCTCAAGGAAGTCTGGCCGCACTGAGGCTTGAGGTCAGCCGACGGCGGCGGCGCCCCACAGGCGCCGAAGGTCCGTACTGCGACGGCAACCGATCCGGTAGGCCTCGTAGCGCGCCGGGTGAAGGCGGGCGTAGTCCTGGTGCTCGGCCCCGGCGGGCCAGAAGCGGGATGCGGCCACGACGGGTGTGACGATAGGGCGGCCGAGAGCTCGCTGGGCGGCTGCGCGCGAGGCGTCGGCCGCCGCGCGCTGGGCCGGGGTCGCATAGACGGCCGTGACGTAGGACGGGCCCTGATCGCAGAACTGGCCGTCCGGGTCGGTGGGGTCGATCGTGCGCCAGTAGCGATCGACAAGCGCACGGTAGCTGACGACGCGCGGGTCGAACGTCACCTGCACCGCCTCACGGTGGCCCGTGCCGCCGCGCACCACCTGTTCGTAGGTCGGATTGGCGGTCAGGCCGCCGACAAAGCCCGACACGGCCGAACGAACGCCGGGCAGACCGTCGAAGGCCTTCTCCTGGGACCAGAAGCAGCCGCCGGCGAAGACCGCGACCTCGAACCCGGCGGGCGGAGGCGCGGCGGGGGCCGCCTCGGCCTGCTGCGCCGGCGGGGAGCAGCCGAGCAGGGCGGTGAGGGCGATCAGGCCGGCGATACGGGTCTTGATACGCAGGGTCTTCATGGGGCGGCTCCGCAGGGTGTCCACAATCAGACTACGACAGCCTGGAGGCTTTGGTTTCGTTCTGCGCTTGACGAGAACAAACGGCCAACATAGAACATTTCCAGAACTCACAGGATGGTCTGGGGATAAGACGATGTCGAGGCTGGTTCGGGATATGCTGTCGCTTGCATCATGCGGCGGGTTTGTCTGGATGGTGTGGCAGGCGGCGTCGCTGGCGGCATGAGTCGCTTCCGGCCTGCACATGAGGAGCAGGCCATCACCGACGCAGCCCCTAAGGATCAGATGGCGTCTGACGGCTTCGTCCATCTGCGGGTGAAGTCCGCCTACTCGCTGCTGGAGGGGGCGAACAAGGCCGGGAAGGTGCCCGCCCTGGCCCAGGCCAACGGAATGCCGGCCGTGGGGGTGGCCGACCGCGCCAATCTGTTCGGGGCGCTGGAGTTTTCCGAAGCGGCGAAAGGGCTGGGCGTTCAACCGATCATCGCCTGCGCCCTCCCGGTCACGGGCATCGGCGGCCAGATCTCGGAGCGGTGGGCCAAGGTTCCGACCGTGGTGCTGGTCGTGCAGGACACGACGGGCTGGCTGAACCTCTCGGCCCTGTCGTCCGCCGCCTATCTGAACATCGAGGGAATGGACGAGCCGGGCGTGCCCTGGGCCGAGGTCGCGGCGCGTTCGGAGGGCCTGATCCTGCTGTCCGGCGGGCCGGACGGACCGGTCGATCCGCTGTTCGTGCAGGGCAAGCCGGGGGAGGCGGGCGCGGCTCTGACCGAGATGGCGCGCGTGTTCGGCGACCGCTTCTATGTCGAGCTGCAGCGCCACGGCACGGCTGCGGAGGCTGCGGCCGAGGGCGGGTTGATCGACTGGGCCTATGCCAACGATGTCCCGCTGGTGGCGACCAATGACGTCCACTACGCCAAGCCGAGCCAGGCGAAGTCGCACGACGCCCTGCTGTGCATCGCCGACGGCGCCTTCACAGGTCAGGAGGATCGCCGCCGCATCACCGACCAGCACTGGTTCAAACCGGCCGACGAGATGCGCCGCCTGTTCGCCGACCTGCCGGAGGCCTGCGACAACACCATCGACATCGCCCGGCGCTGCGCCTTCCTGGTCAAGACCCACCCGCCGATTCTGCCGCGCTTCGACACCGGCGACGGCCGCTCCGAGCCTGACGAACTGATGCATCAGGCCCGCGAGGGGTTGAAGGCGCGGCTGAAGCAGGTCGTCCCCGCCGCCCCGGAAGAGGAATACTGGACCCGCCTGGAGTGGGAGGTCGGGATCATCACCCAGATGGGCTTCCCCGGCTATTTCCTGATCGTGGCCGACTTCATCAAATGGGCCAAGGCGCATTCCATCCCGGTGGGGCCCGGGCGGGGGTCCGGGGCCGGGTCGCTGGTCGCCTGGGCCCTGACCATCACCGATCTGGATCCCTTGCGGTTCGGCCTGCTGTTCGAGCGGTTCCTGAACCCCGAACGGGTCTCGATGCCCGACTTCGACATCGACTTCTGCCAGGAAAGGCGGGAGGAGGTGATCACCTATGTGCAGGAACACTACGGCAAGGACCGGGTGGCCCAGATCATCACCTTCGGCACCCTGCAGGCGCGGGCCGTGCTGCGCGACGTGGGTCGGGTGCTGCAAATGCCCCTGGGCCAGGTGGACCGTCTCGCCAAGATGGTGCCGGCCAACCCCGCCAACCCGGTCACCCTGGCCCAGGCGATCGAGCTTGAGCCCCGGCTGAAGGAGGCGCGCGACGCCGAGGCCTCGGTCGCGACCCTGCTGGCCACGGCGCTGGAGCTGGAGGGGCTGTACCGCAACGCCTCGACCCACGCCGCCGGCATCGTCATCGGCGACCGGCCCCTGGTCGAGCTGACGCCCCTCTACAAGGATCCGCGCTCGGACATTCCGGCGACCCAGTTCAACATGAAATGGGTCGAGCCGGCCGGTCTGGTGAAGTTCGACTTCCTGGGCCTGAAGACCCTGACGGTGCTGGACCGGGCCCACGGTTTTCTGGCCCGGCGCGGCGCGGCGCGGGACTTCAACCTGCTGCCGCTCGACGACGGCGCGACCTATGAGCTCATGGCCTCGGGCCAGACGGTCGGGGTGTTCCAGCTGGAATCCCAGGGCATGCGCGACACCCTGCGGAAGATGCGCTGCGGCTCCATCGAGGAGATCACCGCCCTGATCTCCCTCTATCGGCCGGGGCCGATGGAGATGATCGACACCTATATCGACCGCAAATTCGGCCGGGCCGAGGTCGACTATCTCCATCCCAGCCTGACCGAGGTGCTGACCGAGACCTACGGGGTCATCATCTACCAGGAACAGGTGATGAAGATCGCCCAGGTGCTGGCCGGCTACAGCCTGGGCGAGGCCGACCTGCTGCGCCGCGCCATGGGCAAGAAGAAGAAGGAGGAGATGGACTTCCAGCGGGCGCGCTTCATCAAGGGCGCGCTGGAGAAGTCTGTCCCCGAGACCCAGTCCGGGTCGATCTTCGACCTGGTGGCCAAGTTCGCCGGCTATGGCTTCAACAAGTCGCACGCCGCCGCCTACGCCCTGATTTCGTATCAAACGGGCTGGTTGAAGGCGAACCATCCGGTCGAGTTCTTCGCCGCCTCGATGTCGCTCGACCTGTCGAACACCGACAAGCTGGCGGTCTTCTATCAGGACGCCAAGAAGTTCGACGTGCCGGTGCTGGCGCCGGACGTGAACCGCTCCTCGGCCGATTTCGACGTGTCATGGGAGGGCGAGAAGGGGGCGGTCCTCTACGCACTCGGCGCCATCCGCAATGTCGGACTGGAGGCGATGAAGCACGTCGTCGAGGTGCGCGAGACGGGCGGGCGGTTCGCCGACATCTTCGACTTCCTCGAGCGTGTCGATCCGCGCGCGGTCAACAAGCGGGCGCTGGAAGGCCTGGCCAAGGCCGGCGCGTTCGACACCATCCACCCCAACCGGCGGCAACTGGTCGAGCAGGCCGACGTCCTGATGGCCTATTGCCAGTCGGTCGCGGCCGATCGGGCCTCGTCCCAGGTCTCGCTGTTCGGCGCCGATCAGGCCGGGGCGTCACGACCGCGCCTCAAGACCGTCGAGCCCTGGATCGGGCCCGAGCAGCTAGATCACGAGCTGTCGGCCGTCGGCTTCTACCTGTCGGGCCACCCGCTGGAGGACATGATCCCGGCGTTGAAGCGCAAGCGGGTCACCTTCGTCGCCGAGGCCACGGCCCTGGCCGAACAGGGGCACGAGGCCTTCATGATGGCCGGGGTGGTGCGGCGGCGTCAGGAACGGGCCAGCGCTCGCACCGGCGAGAAGTTCGCCTTCGTCGCCTTCTCCGATCCCACCGGCGAGTTCGAATGCCTGTTCCCGCCCGAACAACTGCGCAAGTGCCGCGAGGTGCTGGAGGTCGGGGCCTCGGTCATGGTCAAGATCCGCGCCAAGTCGGCGGACGGCGAGGTGCGCTTCTTCGGCGACGACGCCAGTCGGCTGGATACGGTGATCGACGATTCCAGCGCGGCCCTGCGCATCCACGTCTCGGCCCGGGCTGTGGATCCCGCCGCCATCCGCGCCCGACTGGAGCGGGCGACGGCGGCGGCCAATGCGGCAGGGGCGGCGAGGGGCGGGGAAATCTCACTGGTCGCCAGCCTGGACGGACGGCGCGAGATCGAAATGCGGCTGCCGGGCCGTTACCGGCTGGACGCCGCTCTGCGCGGCGCGCTGAAGACCGCGCCGGGCGTGCTGATGCTGGAGGATGCGTGATGACGGACGTGAAGACGCACAATGGCTCCTGCCGCTGCGGGGCCGTGGCCTTCGAGGTCGACGCCGATCTGGAGGGGCTGATCGAGTGCAACTGCTCCCACTGCTACCGCAAGGGGCTGGTGCTCAAGTTCGTGACGCCTGACGCCTTCCGGCTGAAGGCGGGAGAGGACGCCCAGACCGAACACACCTTCAACACCCACAAGATCGTGCATCTGTTCTGCAAAACCTGCGGCGTCCAGTCGTTCGCACGCGGCGTGGCGCCCGACGGATCGTCCATGGTGGCGGTCAATGTGCGAACCCTGACGGATGTCGAGCCCTGGAGCTGGACCGCGCAGCGAGTGGACGGCCGCAGCTTCTGAAGTCTCGGCCGGGTGACCGAACAGGCCCGCGCCGGCCTGCGCTTGCCTTTCTGGCCTGTCCCGACTATATGCCCGCCCACTTCACACGCAGGCGTGGCGTGATCGGGGAGAAATCCTGATCGGGCCGTTCCGAGGAGGTCAACCGACCTCTTTCACCGTCTGCGGCGGAATAATCGGAAAAAGGACTTCCAAATGGCTCTGCCTGACGTCTCCATGCGTTCGCTCCTCGAAGCCGGCGCCCACTTCGGCCACCAGACGCACCGCTGGAACCCGAAGATGGATCGCTACATCTTCGGCTCGCGCTCCAACATCCACATCATCGACCTGTCGCAGACCCTGCCGCTGCTGCACCAGGCCCTGGTCGCCGTGCGCGACGTCGCCGCCAAGGGCGGTCGCGTCCTGTTCGTCGGCACCAAGCGCCAGGCCGCCGACCCGGTCGCCGAGGCCGCGACCCGCTGCGCCCAGTACTACATGAACAACCGCTGGCTCGGCGGCACCCTGACCAACTGGAAGACGGTTTCGGGTTCGATCGCCCGTCTGCGCGAACTGGACGCCCTGCTGGAATCGGGTGGCGAAGGCCGCGTGAAGCGCGAACTGCTGAGCCTGCAGCGCGAGCGCGATAAGCTGGACGCCTCGCTGGGCGGCATCAAGGACATGGGTTCGGTGCCGGACATCATGTTCGTGATCGACACCAACAAGGAAGCGATCGCGATTCAGGAAGCCCGCAAGCTGAACATTCCGATCATCGCCATCCTGGACACCAACTCGGATCCGGACGGCATCACCTATCCGGTGCCCGGCAACGATGACGCCGCCCGCGCCATCCAGACCTACTGCGACCTGATCGCCGACGCCGTTCTGGACGGTCTGGCCGCCGGCGCCTCTGCCTCGGGCGTCGATCTCGGCGCTTCGGTCGCTCCGGTCGAGCCGATGCTGGCTGAAGCCTCGGCTCCGGTCGCCGCCGACGCCGCGCCGGAAGGCACGGAAGCCGTCGCCGAAGAACTGCTGGCCGCTTCGGGCGAAACCGAAGACGCCACCGCCTGACCGGCAGCGGTCCGGCGCAAACCGGACCGCCCGTCAAACTGACATGCGGCCGGGCTAGATCAGCCCGGCCGTTCCCGCATTACGAATACCCAGGAGACTGAAATGGCCGAGATCACCGCCGCCCTCGTCATGGAACTGCGCGCCAAGTCCGGCGTGGGCATGATGGACTGCAAAAAGGCCCTGCAAGAGACCGACGGCGACATCAACGCCGCGATCGACTGGCTGCGCGCCAAGGGCCTGTCCAAGGCCGCCAAAAAGGCCGACCGCGTCGCCGCCGAAGGCCTGGTGGCCGTCGCCGCCCGTCCGGAAGGCAAGGGCGAGGTCGCCTCGGCCATCGAGTTCAACGCCGAAACCGACTTCGTCGCCCGCAACGAGCTGTTCCAGAACGCCGCCAAGGCCTTCGCCCTTCAGGGTCTGGACCACGACAGCCTGGAGGCCCTGCACGGCGCCAAGCTGGAATCGGGCGCGACCGTTCAGGACGAGGTCACCCAGCTGATCGCGACCGTCGGCGAGAACATGCAACTGCGCCGCGCGGCCCGCCTGTCGGTGTCGGAAGGCGTGGTGTCGACCTATGTTCACAACGCCGTCTCGCCGGGCGTCGGCCGCATCGGCGTGCTGGTGGCTCTGGAAGGTGAAGGCGACCAGGCCGCCCTGCGCGAGCTGGGCCGCAAGATCGCCATGCACGTCGCCGCCACGGCGCCGCTGTCGCTGAACACCGACGACCTGGACCCGGCCGCCGTCGAGAAGGAACGCGCCGTTCTGATCGAAAAGGCCAAGGAAGAAGGCCGTCCCGAGAACATGATCGAGAAAATCGTCGAGGGTCAGATCAACAAGTTCCAGAAGGACGTGGTGCTGACCAAGCAGCCGTTCGTCATGAACCCCGACCAGACGATCGAACAACTGGTCGCCGACACGGCCAAGGAACTCGGCTCCTCGAACCTGCACCTGGCCGGCTTCGTCCGCCTGGCCCTTGGCGAGGGCGTGGAGAAGGTCGAGGGACCGGACTTCGCGTCGGAAGTCGCCTCCATGATGGGCGGCCAGTAAGACTGGCGGAGGATCAACCTTCCTCCGGAGAGGGATAATCTCCAAACAGGGCGCGTTCGGCTTTATGGCCGGCGCGCCCTTCGTCTATAAGGAGCGGCCCGATTCAGCGGCGCCGCCTCAGATGGACCTCCTATGACCGACGCCCCCGCCGCCTATCGATACAAACGCGTGCTCCTGAAGGTGTCGGGCGAAGTCCTGATGGGCGACAAGGGGTTCGGCATCGACATGGAGACCGTCGACGAGGTCGCACGTGCGGTGGCCGAAGTAGCGGCCGAGGGCGTCGAGATCTGTCTGGTCATCGGCGGCGGCAACATCTTCCGCGGCGTGTCCAAGGCGGCGGGGGACATGGACCGGGCCTCCGCCGACTATATGGGCATGCTGGCGACCGTGATGAACGCCCTGGCGATGCAGGCGGCGCTGGAGAAGATCGGGGTCCACACCCGCGTCCAGAGCGCCCTGGTCATGAACGCCGTCGCCGAGCCCTATATCCGGCGCAAGGCGCTGCGCCATCTGGAGAAGGGCAGGGTGGTGATCTTCGCCGCCGGCGTGGGCGCGCCCTTCTTCACCACCGATTCCGGTGCGGCGCTGCGTGCCGCCGAGATGGGATGCGACGCCCTGCTGAAGGGCACCAGCGTGGACGGCGTCTATACGGCCGACCCCAAGAAGGACGCCTCCGCCACCCGCTACAACACCCTGTCCTATCAGGACGTCCTGGCCCGCGACCTGAAGGTGATGGACGCCTCGGCCGTGGCGCTGATGCGCGATTCAAGGATTCCCATCGTCGTCTTCTCGATCCGTGAGAAGGGATCGCTGAAACGCGTGCTGCGCGGCGAGGGGGCCTTTACAGTGATCAACACGGGCGCAGCGACGTCCTGACCCGCCAGAAGAGACGAGAGAAACGCCATGGCCAAGCCAGACCTCAAGACTTACCGCGACCGGATGGATCGCGCCGTGACCACGCTGAAGGAAGAGTTCAGCGGCCTGCGCACCGGCCGGGCCCATGCGGGCCTGCTGGATCCGGTGAAGGTCGAGGCCTATGGTGCGTCGTCGCCGCTGAACGCCGTCGCCGCCATCAGTGTGCCGGAGCCGCGCATGATCTCGGTCAGCGTCTGGGACAAGGGCATGGTCGGGCCGGTCGAGAAGGCCATCCGTGCCGCCGACCTGGGGCTGAACCCCATCGTGGACGGCCAGACCCTGCGCATTCCCGTGCCGCCCCTGACCGAAGAGCGGCGAAAGGACCTCGCCAAACTGGCCGGGAAATACGCCGAGCAGCAGAAGATCGCCGTCCGCAACGTGCGTCGTGACGCCAATGACGATCTGAAGAAGGCGGAAAAGGCGGGCGATATCAGCCAGGACGAGCAGAAGAAGATGGAAACCGAGGTCCAGAAGGATACGGATGCGGCCATCAAGCGTATCGACGAGTCCCTGAAGACCAAGGAAGCTGAGATCATGCAGGTCTGATCCAGACCTCCATTCTCACCTGACCGGAAGCCGCATTGCCCCCACGTTCCGCCGCCATCACCCCGAAAGCCCTCGCATGACGGCCCTCGCTGACGGTCGGTCCGTGTCGCCCGTGGGGCCGCGTCATGTCGCCATCATCATGGACGGCAACGGCCGCTGGGCGAAGGCGCGGGGCTTGCCGCGCGTCATGGGACATCGCGAGGGGGTCAAGGCCCTGAAGCGGACAGTCGAGGCCGCGCCACGACTGGGCCTGCAATGCATGACCGTGTTCGGCTTCTCGACCGAGAACTGGTCGCGTCCGGCCGACGAAGTGTCGGACCTGATGGGCCTGGTCCGCAACTATCTGACCAGCGACGTGGACCGGATGGAGCGGGAAGGGGTTCGCCTGCGCGTCCTGGGACGACGGCGGGGCCTGCCCGCCGACATCGTCGAGATCATCGAACGCGCCGAGGCGCGCACGGCGCAGAACACACGCTTCATCCTGCAGGTGGCCTTCAACTATGGCGGACGGGCCGACATCGTCGACGCTGTTCATCGCCATGTCGAACTGGTGATGGCGGGAGAGATCAGGTGGCCTCTGGTTGAAAAGACGCTGGGCGCGGGCCTGTCGACAGCCGGGGCGCCGGACGTCGATCTGATTATCCGAACCTCCGGCGAGAAGCGGCTGTCGAACTTCCTGTTGTGGGAGGCAGCCTACGCCGAGATGGTGTTCCAGGACATCCTCTGGCCCGACTATGGTGAAGCGGCGCTGGCCGAGGCGGTCGTCGCCTTCGGCGCCCGCGAACGCCGGTTCGGCGGCGTCGAGGCCCGCACGGCCATGGCGGCGGGCTGATGGCCCTGCGTCCCCGCGACATCGCCCTGCGCGCCGCCTCCGCCGCCGTCCTGGCGCCGGCGGCCGTTCTGGCGACCTGGGCCGGGGGCGTCTGGTTTCTGGGTCTGATCGTCGCCGCGACGGTCCTGTTGGCCATCGAGTGGGCGATGATGAGCGCCCACGGCGCATGGCGGGCGATGGCCTCGATCATCGCCGTCGTCGTGATCGCCGCCGTCGTGACCACCTATCTCGGTCGACTGCCGATCGGGCTGGGCCTGCTGCTGGCGGGCTCCCTGATCGCGGGGCTCGCCGCGAGGCTCAGAGGGTTGCAGGCGCTGAACACGGCCTATGGCGCCCTCTATCTCGGCTGGCCGGTCGTCCTGCTGATCTGGCTGCGCAACGGGCATGATCTGGTGGGTCTGCACTGGACGGTGCTGGTCTTCGCGGTGGCCTGGTCGGCCGACATCCTGGCCTATATCGTCGGCAGCGCCGTGGGCGGGCCGAAACTCTGGCCGCGCTTCTCGCCCAACAAGACCTGGTCCGGCTTCATAGGCGGCCTGACGGCGGGCATGTTCGCCGGCGCCGTGATGGCGTCCTGGCTCGACATGGGACGGCTCAGCCCGGCCTGGGGCGCCGCACTGGGCCTCGCCGCCGCCCTGGCGACCATGGCGGGCGACCTGTGGGAGTCGGCGCTGAAGCGTCGGTTCGGGGTCAAGGATGCGGGCAATCTGATCCCGGGCCACGGCGGGCTGCTGGACCGGGTGGACGGGCTGATGTTCGCCGTGGTCGTCGTGGCGGCGGGCCGGCTCGTGGTCCTGTGGCTGGAGGGGGCGATATGATCCGCCGCCGGGTCACGGTCCTGGGATCGACCGGATCGGTCGGCTGTTCGACGCTGGACCTGATGGACCAGGCCGAGGCGGCGGGCACCGGGGCGTTCGAGGTCGAGGCCCTGACCGGCGGCGGCAATGTCGGGCGGCTGGCCGAGCAGGCTCGACGCTGGCGGCCGCGCGTCGCGGTGATCGCCGATCCGGACAAGCTGGCCGACCTTCGCGACGCGATTTCGGGAACGGGCGTGCAGGCCGCCGCCGGGGATGCGGCCGTGGTCGAGGCGGCGACTCGTCCCGCAGACCTCGTCATGGCGTCCATCGTGGGGGCCGCCGGCCTGCGCTCGACCTGGGCCGCCGCTGGAACCGGGGCGACCTTGGCCTTGGCCAACAAGGAAAGCCTGGTCTGCTGCGGGCCGCAGTTGATCGAGCGCGTGCGACAGGCCGGGGGTCGGCTGATCCCGGTCGATTCCGAGCATTCCGCCATCTTTCAGGTCTTCCCGGCCGACGCGCCTGCACAGGTCTCGCGGCTGGTCCTGACGGCCTCGGGCGGGCCCTTCCGGTCGCTGTCGCTGGAACAGATGCGTCGAGTGACGCCCGAACAGGCCGTGTCCCACCCCAACTGGTCGATGGGTGCCAAGATCTCGGTCGACAGCGCCACCATGGCCAACAAGGGGCTGGAGACGATCGAGGCCGCCTATCTGTTCGACATGCCCGTCGAGCGGATCGAGGTGGTGGTGCATCCCGAGTCCATCATTCACAGCCTGGTCGACTATATCGACGGTTCGACCCTGGCCCAGATGGGTCCGCCGGACATGAAGACGCCGATCGCCTGTGCCCTGGCCTGGCCGGATCGTCTGGGCTGGCCGGCGCAACGGCTGGATCTGGCCGCCCTGGGCCGTCTGACCTTCGAGCCGCCTGATGATGAACGGTTCCCGGCCCTGGCCCTGGCGCGCCAGGCCTTGGGGCAGGGGGGCTGGGCGCCCGCCGTGTTCAACGCGGCCAACGAGGTCGCCGCCTATGCCTTCCTTGACCGGCGGCTGGGCTTTCTCAATATTGCCGCAGTCGTCGCCGAAACCCTTGAACGGGCGGCGGCTCTCGGGATCGGTTCAGACCATGGCGATGCGTGCGAAGCGGCCCTCGATGTCGATCGCCAGTCGCGCGGCCTGGCCGAGGCCGTCGTCGCCGACATGGCCCTCGCCGCCTGAGGCGAAACGGAGCACCTCCACCCGATGCTGAACTTCCTGGGTCAGGCCCTGATCTACATCGTGCCGTTCCTGCTGGTGCTGACCCTGGTCGTCACCGTCCACGAACTCGGCCATTACTGGGTCGCCCGGCTCTTCAAGGTGAAGATCGACCGCTTCGCCATCGGCTTCGGGCGAGCGATCCTGCGGCGGACGGACAAACGCGGCGTCGAATGGCGGATCGGGTGGATGCCGCTGGGCGGCTATGTGAAGTTTTCCGGCGACCTCGACGCCTCCAGCGTGCCGGATCAGGCCGGTCTGGCCGAACTGCGCCAACGGGTCATCGCCGAACAGGGCCCGGCGGCCGTTCGGGACTATTTCCATTTCAAGCCTGTGTGGCAGCGTGCGCTCATCACCGCAGGCGGTCCCTTCGCCAACTTCGTGCTGGCCATCGCGATCTTCACTGCGCTGTTCGCTACCCTGGGCGACCAGATCGCGCCGCCCCGCGTGGCGGCCGTGGATGCTGGATCGGCCGCCGCCGCTGCCGGTTTCCAGCCGGGGGATATGATCCTCGAAGCCAACGGCGCGCCGGTCCGCCGGGGCGAGGACGTTATCCGCGTGGTGACCCTGAACTCGGCCACCCCGGTCCAGTTTGTGGTCGAGCGCGCCGGGCAGCGTGTCAATCTGACGGCCACCCCCGTCCGCACGACCACGGAAGACGCAATCTCCGGCACGGTGCGGGTCGGCCGCATCGGTCTGAAGATGGGCTATCTGGCTGGCGACGTCCGGGCCATCCGCTACAATCCGATCGAGGCGGTCGGAGCGGCGGTTCGCCAGGTCGGGGAGGTTCTGTCGACCACGCTGAGCTATCTCGGCCGCATCTTCACCGGCCGCGAATCGGGCGCCTTGCTGAACGGGCCCCTGGGCATCGCCAAGGCTGCGGGCGGCATCACCACCCAGGCGACGGCCGGCGAGGCGCCGGTCGGGCTCAAGGCCGCCAACCTCGGCCTGATGCTTATCCAGTTCGCCGCCATACTTTCGATCGGAATCGGCTTCATCAACCTGATGCCCATCCCCGTTCTGGACGGTGGCCACCTGGTTTTCTACGCCTATGAGGCTGTGGCGAGAAAACCCGTGGCGGCCAGGGTTCAGGAGGCGGGATACCGGGTCGGTCTTGCTTTGCTGGCGTGTTTGATGTTGTTCGCGACCTGGAACGACCTGCAAAAGCTCAACCTGTTCAAATTCCTCGGCGGGCTCGTTTCTTGAGCCGACGCCAGCCCCCGATGGTTCCCCTGATGACGATGACACACACGCGCGCTTCCGTTTCCATGGCTGGCCGCTGGCGTGCGCCTGTTTGCAGCGTCCTGACCCTGGTGGTCGCCGCC
>NZ_JBQVNM010000039.1:0-26788 GCF_052436175.1 Brevundimonas sp.
GGGGTCAGGGGATTCTTGATTTCATGGGCGATACGCCGGGCCACGTCGCGCCAGGCGGCGTTGCGCTGGGCCGTCACCAGCCGGGTGATGTCGTCGAAGGTCAGGACCATTTCACCGCCCTGCCCGCCCTCGATCCGTACGCGCAGCCGCCGGGTGTCGCCCTCTCGGCTGACGTCGATGTCTTCCTCGATATGAGCCTCGACCCGACCGACCAGTTCGCTGAGTTCAGGGGCGACCTCGGCCAGGGGCTGGCCAAGCACCTGATCCTCGGTGATCGAAAGCAGCTGCAACGCACTGTCGTTGATGGCGGAAATGCGCCCGCGTCGATCCAGACCGATGACCCCGGCGCTGACGCCCGACAGGACCGTCTCGATGAAGCGACTTCGATCCTGCGCCTCGTCGCTGGCCGCCTTGAGGGCCGTCTGCTGGGCCTGAAGGTCGCCGGTCATGCGGTTGAAGGCGTCCGACAGGACCGCGATCTCTCCCGGCGCTCCATCGCTCTCAACACGCGCGGTCAGGTCGCCGCCCGCCACCTGATCCGCCGCCTTGACCAGACGTCCGATCGGCCCGGAAATGGCGCTCGCCGCCGACATTCCCAGCCAGACCGCGCCCACCAGCACCAGCAGGGCCGTTTCAAGATAGCTCAGGGCGAAGGCCGACTGGATGCGCGCGCGGCTCTGCTCGGCCTCGCGATAACGCTGGATCGATTCGACGCTGTTCTGCATGCGCGCCACCAGTCCCGGCGCCAGCGGTCTGACGACATACAGCCAGGCGTCGCCATACTCCGGTAGCGGATAGACCGCGCGGATCACATCAGGGTTCTGCGTGACCTCCACCGGCGCGTCGTCGCCGTCGCTCATCTCGAAGGCCGAGGCCGGCGGCGCGACATAGGGGGGCGCGCCGGGCAGGACGCCCTGGGCCAGAACGCGTCCCTGACTGTCCAGGATGTAGACCGCCGGATAGCCGAAGAAGTCGGCGATCTGGGTCAGGGCGCCGGAGAACTGGATACGGTTGGCGAACATCGGGCGGACCCCGCCCAGTTCCGTGGACATCGCGCCCAGGTCGCGCTCCATGGTTGATCCGACATCATCGACATAGGCCCTGCCGATGTCGGCGCCGTTGCGGACCGCCGACTGCACATTGTCGCTGAACCACTGGTCCACGCCGCGATTGACCAGCAGACCGAAGACCAGAGCGATCAGGATGGCGGGCGCCACCGCCACCAGCGAAAACAGGGTCACGAACCTCAGATGCAGGCGTGCGCCCGGATCGGTCCTGCGCCCCCGGGCCAGCCGCATCACCTGCGCACCGACCACCATGGCCAGCCCGCCGATCAGGACCAGATTGGCCAGGAGGATATAAAGCACCGCCTGGCCGGCCAGAACTCGCGCACCCCCGTCGTCCGGCCCGACGCCCGGCGCCACCGCCACCAGCCAGATCGCCGCCACCGTGACCAGCACCGCCAGGCCATAGGCCGCCGCGAACAGGGCCCGAGCCCGACCGGTGGCGAAACGCATCCAGAGCGGCGCTTCGCCCTCCGTCGCCGACGGCGCGGGCTTCAGCCCGGAACTCGCTGTGACTGTGTCCGTCATGCAGCAGTAGTTTCGACCGCCTGTGACGAAAACTCAACACCCTTCTCTCGGGCGGCGGGACCTGGGTCGGTCCAGAGCTCACGCAATCCGCTCTCAACCTCGTCCGGGTTCTCCAGCCGACACAGGGCCGACTTGGCCGCACGTCGATCCTGCGGGTCTTCGGGCCAGGGCGCCTGTTCGATGTACCAGCCGAGGTGCTTGCGGAACATCTTGAGCCCCAGAGGCATCCCGTAGAAGACGATGGAGGCCCGCATATGCTCGATGACGATGGCCGTCCGATCGGCCCGGTCCGGCTCGATCAGCCGCGTCCCGTCCACCAGAGCCCGGTCCAGATGGGCCGCCAGCCAGGGCCGGCCATAGACGCCGCGCCCCAGCATCAGGGCGTCCGCCCCCGACTGACCCAGAGCCTCGCGCGCATCCTCGGCCGTCAGGATGTCGCCGTTGACGACCACGGGAATGGACAGGGCGGCCTTGACCTCGCCCACCGCCTGCCAGTCGGCCACCCCGGTGTAGAACTGCCGTCGTGTGCGTCCGTGCACCGTCACCGCCGCCACGCCCAGATCCTGGGCCGTTCGCCCGATCTCGACGGCGTTGCGCGAGGCGTCGTCCCAACCCAGCCGCATCTTCACCGTCACGGGGCGGCTGACCGCCTTCACGGTCGTCTCGATGATCCGCGCCGCCAGATCCGGTGTCCGCATCAGGGCCGAACCCGAAGCCACGCCGGTCACCTCCTTGGCCGGACAGCCGAAGTTCAGGTCGATGATGTCGGCGCCCGCCCGTTCGGCCATCCGCGCGCCCTCGGCCATGGCCTCCGGATCGCGCCCCACCAGCTGGATCACCGTCAGGGGCAGGCCCTGGCCCACGGCGGCGCGGCGCACCACGTCCGGCCGGCCCCGCGCCAGTTCGGCCGAGGCCACCATTTCGGTCGCCACATAGGCCGCGCCCAGCCGCGAGGCCACCTGCCGGAAAGGCAGGTCGGTGATCCCCGTCATCGGCGCCATCAGCACCCGACCGGCGATCTCGACGTCCCCAATGCGCAAACCGTGGCTCATCCGGCCCTCGTCAAGCAGAACCGGGGCCTTTAGAAGGCCGCCATGGCATTCTCAACCCTGGTGGTGGCGGCGGGCTCCGGCGCGCGGGCGGGCGACGGCGACCCGAAGCAGTGGCGTCGGCTGGGCGGCAAGCCTGTGCTGCGCTGGTCGGTCGAGACCCTTCTGGAGGCCGGATCGGCCCCGGTCGTGGTCGTGGTGGCGCCGGGCGCCGAAGGCCGCGCGGCCGAGGCCCTTGCCGGACTCGACGGCTGGCGCGCCGTCCCGGGCGGCGCGACCCGGGCCGAGTCGGTCCGTGCGGGCCTTGCGGCTCTGGACGCTGCCCCGAACGACATCGTCCTGATCCACGACGCCGCCCGTCCCCTTTTGCCCCGCGACGTCATCGACCGCCTGCTGGCAGCCGTCGAGGCCGGCGCCGACGGCGCCCTGCCTGCCCTGCCCGTCGCCGACACGATCAAGCGCGGCGCCGACGGCGTCTCGACCGCCACCGTCGATCGCGCCCACCTCTGGCGCGCCCAGACGCCCCAGGCCTTCCGCGCCGGTCGCCTGGCCGCCGCCTGGGCGAACTGGCCCGCCGATCAGACCCCCACCGACGACGCCGCCGTGGTCGAACTTGACGGCGGCCGTGTGGCCCTGGTTCCCGGCGATGCGCGCCTGATGAAACTGACCTACCCTGAGGACTTCCAGATGGCCGAGGCCTTTCTCCAGCGCCAGACCCGCGTGGGCTCCGGTTTCGACGTTCACCGCTGGGGTCCCGGCGCGTCCGTCTGGCTATGCGGCGTCAAAGTTCCGCACGACCAGACCCTGATCGGCCATTCCGACGCCGACGCGGGCCTGCATGCCCTGACCGACGCCATCCTCGGCGCCCTCGGCGACGGCGACATCGGCGACCACTTCCCACCCAGCGACCCGCAATGGAAGGGCGCGGCCTCCGACCGGTTTCTTATCCACGCCGCGGATCTGGTGAAGGCGCGCGGCGGCGAGATCGTCCATGTGGACGTCACCCTCATCTGCGAACAGCCCAAGGTGAAGCCGCACCGCCTGGCCATGCGCGAGCGGCTGGCCGAACTGCTGGCCCTGCCGCTGGACGCCGTCAGCGTGAAGGCGACCACCACCGAGACTCTCGGCTTCACCGGCCGGGGCGAAGGCCTCGCCGCCCAAGCCGTGGCGACGATCGAGCTGCCGCGCTGACTACCGGTTCATGTGCCGCCAGACGGCGCCGAACAGGTTGACGTAGTCGTCGGTCCACGGGCGGACGTCGGCGTTCGCACCCCGGTCCCAACGCGGATCGTTGGTGAACTCGGCCAGTCCCGCAGCCGTCGGCGACAGGATGATCGCTTCGGTCGACGCCTCGGCCATATCCGGAGCGTCAGAGTTTTCCGCATAGATCTGGTGCAGGAAGGGCGCGTTCAACGCCCGCGCCGCCGCCTCGGCCGGACCGGTGATGTCGAGGTTGCGGTTCGACAGGTGCAGGATCACCACCCCGTTCGGCTTCAGCAGCTTCAGATAGCCGGCGATCGCCTCTTGCGTCAGAAGATGGGTCGGCACAGCGTCGGACGAGAAGGCGTCGATCAGCAGCAGGTCATAGCTGCCCGCCTGTTCGCGTCCTAGGGTCAGACGGGCGTCGCCCAGCACCGTGCGCACCGGCCCCTCGGCGCAGCCGTTGATGAAGGTGAACCACTTCGGATCGCGCGACAGCCGATCCACCGCCGGATCGATCTCGAAGAAGGTCATCGTGTCGTCGGGCCGCTTGTAGCCGGCCATGGCGCCCGATCCCTGACCCACTACGCCGATGTTGACGCCCCAGCCGCGGCGCTGGACCGCCTGGGTCGCCTGCCCGATCGGCGTCGAGGGCGCGTAGTAGAGGGTCGGAAGGCAGGCGAAGCGCGGATCGCGCGCCTGCGCCCCATGCAGGGTCGTGCCGTGCATCAGGACATGAACCGTCCCGCCCATCCGGTCGTCGGTCGTGGGCGACACCTTCATCACGCCGAAGAAGCTCCGCTCGGTGATGGCCGCCTCATAGCCGCGGGCGATGTAGTGGCCCGACACGGTGATCGCCGCCAGCAAGGCGGCGAAGAACCAGGGCCGCCCCCTCAGCAGGAAGGCGATGATCGCCACCCCGCCCAGGATCGTGATGGCCAGTTGCTGCATGCGCAGCGGGAACATCCTGTTGAACTTCCAGGCCAAGTCCCAGTCGTTCTGGAACACCCAGGACAGGATCGGCGGCGACGCGGCGATGATCAGACCGCCGACCATCACAATGACCGCCGACTTGCCGATCTCGCTCTTCAGGGCCGGCCGGAACAGCGCGACCAGCACCATGACCAGGGGGTATTCCCACACCCCCTTGAAGATCACTGGCGCCAGCAGGGCCGTGAAGGCTCCGCCGACGACCCCGCCCAGGGACATCAGCAGGTAGAATTCGGTCAGCCGGTCCGGCGCCGGCCGGCGCCGCGCCATCAGCTGGTGGCACATCAGGGTCGTGAGGAAGAAGGCGGCCAGGTGGATCGCCACCATCATCGGCCAGTTCCCGGTCCGGAACGGCGTTATCACGAGACACAGCGCCACCACCGCCGCCTGCACGACCAGGGTGATCGGCAGGGGAATGATCGGCCGGCTCTGGAAGGCGATCACGAAGGTCAGGAGGTAGAGAGCCAGCGGCACGACCCAGAGGAAGGGCGCCGAGGCCACGTCTGTCGACAGGTGGGCCGTCACCCCCAGCATCAGGCTGGACGGCGCGGCGGCCAGCAGGACCAGCAGCCCCTTCTCGCGCCAGGCGATGGCCGGGCTCCGCGCCAGCGGCGCCGGCTCGACCTGGATCGACGCGTCCTCACGTCGCCGCCAGACCGCCAGGGCGAGCAGCACGATCATCAATACGAAGGCCGCATAGCCTCCGCTCCAGCCCAGCCTCTGGCCCGACAGGGTCGCCAGCGGCTCGATCACCAGCGGATAGGCCAGCAGGGCCAGGAAGCTACCCAGATTGGACGCGGCGTATAGGACATAGGGATTCTGCCCGTCCGGCTTTCCGGCCCTGACGCGCGCATACCAGGCCTGCAGCAGGGGGGCGGTGGCCGACAGCACGGCGAACGGCGCGCCGATGGACAGCGTCAGGGTCGCCAGCAGCCAGGCCGACGGTGCGGCCGAATCCGGATCGCCGAGCAGGCCGCTCACCTTCAACGGCAGGAACAGGGCCGCCAGGACCAGGAGCCCCAGATGCACGCCGACCTGGGTCCGGATCGACCTCACCCGCTGCAGGGCGTGGGCGTAGCCGTAGCCGGCCAACAGAGCGGTCTGGAAGAAGACCATGGAGGTGTTCCACACCGACGGCGATCCGCCCAGCATGGGCAGGACCAGCTTGGTCACCATCGGCTGGACCACGAAGACCAGGGCCGCCGAAGTGAAGATGGCCACCGCGAACAGCAGGGGCGTGGCGTCGCGGGCGGCGACCGGCTCTGGCGGCAGGGTCGAATCGGTCATATGGGGCCTCACGACACAGGGATGCGGTCGACAGGACCGACGCGGAACGTCACCTTAGAACGACTCGGACCCCATCCGGATAGGCCCATGTTTCCCGAAGACATCCAGTTCCTGGCCCGCGACGTCGTGGCCGCGTCCATCCGTCGCGGCGTCCTGCTTGCCACGGCCGTAAGCTGCACCGGGGGAGTGGTCGCCGGCGCCCTGACCGCCGTGCCGGGCTCGTCCGCCGCCCTGGATCGCGGCTTCGTCACCTACAGCAACGCCGCCAAGAGCGGCATGATCGGCGTCCCGGCCGCCCTGATCGTCGCCCATGGCGCGGTGTCCGAGCCCGTCGCCCGCGCGATGGCCGAGGGCGCCGTGGCCCGTTCAGATGCCGCGCTCGCCGTCTCCATCACGGGAATCGCGGGACCGGGCGGCGGCTCGGCCGACAAGCCGGTTGGTCTCGTCCACTTCGCCGCTCACGACGCCTCAGGCACGGTTCACGCCGAGCACCGCTTCGGCGATCTGGGGCGCGAGGCGATCCGCCTCGCCTCTGTCCGCGTCGCCCTTGGGCTTTTGCTGGATCGGCTCGGGGAATGATCGTCGTCGACGCGCGCGGCCACCGGTGTCCCGTGCCGTCCCTGCGGCTGCGGCGCGCGCTCCAGGATCAGCCCGCCGGAACCCGCGCCACACTCCTGGCCACCGATCCCATGGCCCGGATCGACGTGCCCTTCCTTATGCAGGAACTGAGCGGTTCGGTGATCGAAACATCCGAAAACGACGGCGTCCTGACCCTTATCGTCGAGACCGGCGACGCTCTGACAGATTGACGACGGCAGCGCCCGTGGTCGCCGCCTCCAGGGCGAGGGCCTCGGCCCGCTTCCGATCCGCGATCTCCATCTCGGTGGCGAAGGCGCCGCCGTAGAAGATGGCGTTGACGTTCCACGACAACCAGATCAGCAGCACCACCACGGCCCCGACCGAGCCATAGGTCGCCCCCAGCGACGCGATCTGCTCGACATAGATGGCGCACAGCCAGGACGAGATCATCGACATCACCGTCGCCACCATCCCGCCGGTGATCGCCGGCCCCCAGGCGACCCGGGTCCGATGCGACATGGCGTAGCGGTAGAGGAGCGTCAGCCCCAGGGCGAGGCCGAGCGCCGGCCACAGCACGTCGAGCGGCAGAATGTCGGTGCTCGGGCCCGCCCGACTTTGCGCTGTCTGCTCCAGCAGGCGTGAGGTCACGACCGCGCCGGACACCGCGGTGAACAGGGCGAAGGCGAACAGGGCGACGAAGAAGGCCAGCAGGTTGAATTTCACGAACCCATGCGGGGCGGCGTCGTCATGAATGAGGTTAAGCCCTGCCAGCAAGGCCTTGAATCCCCTATGCGCAGCATAGGCGCCGATGACCAGGGCGAACAGGCTCTGCGCCGAAACGGTGCGCGCGCCCACGTTCGACAGGCGCTGGATCTCGGCCTTGAATATGCCCTGGGCCGCATGGGGCAGCAGGTCGGCCAGGGCCGCCGCCTGCTCGCTGACCTGCCCGATCGACAGGACCGCCTTATAGAAACCGATCAGGATGGCGATGGCCGGAAACACCGCCAGCAGAGCGAAGAAGGACACCCCCCCGGTGTAGAGCATCACGTCCCGCCCCCAACTGCGGGCGAAGGCGCGCCCGGCCAGTCGCAGCCAGTAGACGGGCGACCAGCCGTGGCCGGTGGACGGTTCGGTTACAGCACTCAAAAACGGTCCCCACCGCAGCCTCGGCCCGCGACTCTAGCGGAAAATGCGCGCGGGGGAAGCCGAACAAACTCAACGGGGCGTTGCATGGCCCGTTGCCTCCGCCATGGCCGGGTCGCTATGTTCCGCCTGCTCCGACCGGAAGCCTTGGGGGCTTGGGATTCGGTCGGCACGGAGTGTTTCGCCTTTGGGGTCCGATCCTCGCCTCGTCGTCATCGCCCAAACCGATGACCTGATCGCGCCGCTGTGCCACGGCCTGGATGCGCTCGGCTGGCGCACGATCACGGCGCGGACCACGGCCGCCGCCGCCGCCGCCGTCGCCGACTTCGCCGTCGAGGCGGTGGTCCTCGACAGCGGCCACCCCGACTACCCCGGCATGGCCCGTCGCCTGCGCCGCGCCGCCGGCCCTCGCCGTCTGGCGGTGGTCGCCATCGCCGGCGATCCGGAACAGCCGGATCCAGACGTCGATCTGGTCATGTCCGGCGTGCCGCATCCGACCCAACTGGCCCTGCGCGCCGAACAGCTGGTTCGCGCCGCCATCGCCGAGGAGGAGTTCGAGCTTCGCCGCACGACCCTGGCCCAGCATGGGGCGGCGCTCGGCGAAGAGAAGCCCGACCCCGCCCCGCTGCGCATCCTCGTAGCCGGGGGCGCCGATCCCCGTTTTCTGGCCCTGTCGAACGCCCTGACCGAGGCGGGCGCCGAGGTGGTGGCGGCGCCGACCCCCTACACCGCCTTCGACTACCTGCATGAGGCCGCCTTCGACGGCGCCGTGCTGTGGGGCGCGCCGGATCATGCCCCCGCCCTGTCCATCGCCTCGGGGATGAAGCGCAACACGCGCCTCTATCACATCCCCCTCACCCTCTATCTGCGCGATCCGGGCGAACTGAACCTGTCGGACCTGTTCAACCGGGGCTTCGCCGACGTCGCGGCCGCCGAGACCTCCGAACCCGAGACCGCCGCCCGGGTCATGGCCCTGGCCGCGGCCCATCGCCGCCTGGTCTCCATCCGCAAGGCGCTTGAGGGCGCCCGTGGCTCCAGCCTGATGGACCCCTCGACCGGCCTGTTCACGCGCGAGCTGTTCGCCGCCCATCTGGCCAGACTGGCCGAGGCCGCGCGCCAGCGCCGACGTCCGCTGTCGGTCTGCGTCCTGCGGGTGTCCGACGCCTCGGACCTGGCCCACGCCCGCGCCGGCGGCTGGCTGGACCGCGCCATGCCCCAGATCGGGGCTATGGTCTCGCGCCTCGTCCGGGTCGAGGACACGGCCGCCCGTCTGGCGCCCGAGGTCTTCGCCCTCGCCCTCCCCGCCACGGCGGGCGCGGCGGCGCGCCTGACGGCCGAGCGTATCGGCGCCGTCGTGGCCTGCACCGCCTTCGACGCAGGCCCGGATCGCTCGCCCTTCGTGGTCGAATTCGACATCGGCTCGGCCGAGGTCGGCCCGGGCGAGAACCCGGCCTCGGTGCTCGAGCGCGCCTCGGCCGACCTCATCGCCCGCAAGGGCGCCCGCGCCCTCTGACGGGCCCAACCAAGCGGCGGGTCAGGCCCCGGCCACTCTCGCCAGATCGGCCGTGATGCGCTCCGCCACCTTCAGCCGGTCTTCTGCCGTATCCCAGTCGCCCTTCACCACGATCTTCTGGTCCGGCCGGATCTTCCAGAAGGCGTGGTTCTTCTGGATCAGCCCGACCAGCCCGCCGGGATTGGGGAAGCTGTTGTTGCGCAGGGTCAGGACCGCGCCCTTGGGCCCGATGTCGATCCGCTCGATACAGGCCGTCTTGCAGTTGGCCTTGATCCCCACGATCCGCAGCAACTGCTTCGCCTCGTCCGGCAAGGGGCCGAACCGGTCGATCAGCTCGGCGGCCAGCGCCTCGCGCTCTTCCGTGCGTTCGGCGTCCGACAGACGACGATAGAGGCTCAGACGGACATTCAGGTCCGGGACGTAATCCTCTGGAATCAAGACGGCCGCGCCGACATTGATGGCCGGCGACCAGCCGCGATCCGGCGCCGCCGCCCCGCCGCTGGCGCGCAGTTCGGCGACGGCGTCCTCCAGCATCTGCTGATAAAGCTCGACCCCGACCTCGCGTATATGGCCCGACTGTTCGTCGCCCAGCAGGTTGCCGCCGCCGCGTTGATCCAGGTCGTGACTGGCCAGCTGGAAGCCGGCGCCGAGGTTGTCGAGCGACTGCAGCACCTGCAGCCTCCGCTCCGCCGACAGGCTCAACGGCTTGACCGGGTCGGTAGTCAGATAGGCGAAGGCCCGGGCCTTCGACCGTCCGATCCGACCGCGGATCTGATGCAGCTGCGCCAGGCCGAACATGTCGGACCTGTGCACGATCAAGGTGTTGGCGGTCGGAATGTCGATGCCGCTTTCGACGATCGTGGTCGAGACCAGCACGTCATACGACCCGTCGTAGAAGGCGCTCATCACGTCTTCCAGCTGGGTCGGCGACATCTGGCCGTGACCGACGACGAACTTCACCTCCGGCACCTGCTCCCTCAGGAACCGCTCGATGTCGGGCAGCTCCTTCAGGCGTGGCGCGACATAATAGGCCTGACCGCCACGATACTTCTCGCGCAGCAGGGCCTCGCGGATCAGCACCGGATCCCAGGGCGTCACATAGGTGCGCACCGCCAGACGATCGACCGGCGGTGTCGCGATGATCGACATCTCGCGAATGCCCGACAGGGCCATCTGCAGCGTTCGCGGGATCGGCGTGGCGGTCAGGGTCAGCAGGTGAACATCGGCCCGCAGCGACTTCAGCTTCTCCTTGTGCTTGACGCCGAAGTGCTGCTCCTCGTCGACGATCACCAGGCCCAGATCCTTGAACCCGACCTGTTCGGACAGCACCGCATGGGTGCCGACGACGATCTCGAACGTACCGTCCTTCAGCCCGGCCCGCGTCTCGGCCGCATCCTTGGCCGTGACCATGCGCGTCAGGTGCCGGACCTTGATCGGCCAGCCGGCGAAGCGTTCGGAGAAGGTCTTGAAGTGCTGGCGCGCGAGCAGAGTCGTCGGACAGACGATGGCCACCTGCTGGCCGCCCATGGCGACGACGAAGGCGGCGCGCAGCGCCACCTCGGTCTTGCCGAAGCCGACATCGCCGCAGATCAGCCGGTCCATCGGCGTGCCCTTGCCGAGATCCTCCAGCACGTCGCCGATGGCGTTGAGCTGGTCATCCGTCTCCTCATAGGGGAAGCGGGCGCAGAACTCGTCGAACAACCCTTGCGGCGGCGTGATGGGCTCCGACACCCGCAGGGCCCGCTTGGCGGCCAGGGCGATCAGCCCCTCGGCCATGTCCCGCAGCCGCTGTTTCGCCTTGGCCTTGCGCGCCTGCCAGCCCGCCCCGCCCAGCCGGTCCAGCTGGACGTCGTCCGACGAAGCGCCGTAGCGGGTCAGCAAGTCGATGTTCTCGACCGGCAGATACAGTTTGCTGTCGCCAGCGTAGACCAGTTCCAGGCAGTCGTGCGGCGCCTGCTGGATATCCAGCGTCTTCAGCCCCTCATACCGGCCGATGCCGTGATCCAGGTGGACCACCAGATCGCCGGTCGTCAGGGCCGAGGCTTCGGCCAGGAAGTTCGATGCGCGGCGCTTGCGCTTCGGCCGCGCCAGTCGGTCGCCCAGGATGTCGGTCTCCGACAGCACCGCCACCTCGTCGGTGACGAAGCCGTGCTCGACCGGCAGGACAGCGCGCAGGAACATGTCCCTCGGCGCCTTTTGCATGTCGTCCCAGTCGCGCACGGCGACGACGGGCTCCAGCCCATGATCGGCCAGCATCGCCGCCAGCCGCTCCGACGAGCCCTCGCTCCAGGACGCGAACAGCACCCGCCGGCCTTCGCCCTTCAGCGCCGTGGCGTGGGCCGCCACCGCCTCGAATAGATTGATGCTGTCCTGGGCCCGTTCGGCCGCGAAGGTGCGACCCAGACGCCCGCCGGCGTTCTCGCCGGGGCTGTCGAACGGCGTCAGCCGCCGCACCGTCCGCCCCGCCAGGGCGCTGTTCCAGTCGCTCTCCGGCAGATAGAGCCGGTCCGGCGGCAGGGCGCGGTTGGCCGTCCCCGCCCCCTTGGCCATCGACGCCGCGCGCCGGGCCTCCCAAGCGTCCGCCGCCAGCGCCCAGCGATCCGCCCGCGCCGCCTCCACCTGGCTGTCCAGAAACACCGGCGCCGCATCCGGCAGATAGTCGAACAGGGTGTCCAGCCGCGGATAGAGCAGCGGCAGCCAGTGCTCCATACCCTGCCGCCGCGCGCCTTCGCTGATGGCGACATAGAGGGGATCGTCGCCCCCGGCGCCGAACAGCTCCAGATAGCCGGTGCGGAAGCGCGAAATGGTCTCGGCGTCCAGCAAGGCTTCGGACACGGGCGCAAGCTCCACGGCCTTGCGCTGGCCGGTGGAGCGTTGGGTCTCGGGATCGAAGGTGCGGATCGATTCCAGTTCCGATCCGAACATGTCCAGACGCACGGGCTCTTCGAAGCCGGGTGGGAAGACGTCGGTCACCCCGCCCCGCACGGCATACTCGCCACGCTGGTTGACGGTCGAGGCGCGCATGTATCCGTTGACGGTGAAATACCGTTCCAGCGCCGCCGTATCGAGATCGGCGCCGACCACCGCCTTGAACCCCGCGCTGCCGGTCGCCTCGCGCGGCGGCGTACGCTGCATGGCCGCCGCGATGGTCGTCACGACCAGCAGCGGCGTCTGGTCCTTCGGGTCGCGCCCGGCCAGCCGCGTCAGCGCCGCCATCCGCTCGGCCGAAACCGCCGACGTCGGGCTCAGCCGGTCATAGGGCAGGCAGTCCCAGGCCGGAAACTCCACCACTTCAATGTCTTTGGCGAAAAACCGGAACGCCTGACTGAAATTGCCCGCCCTTTGGTAGTCGCGCGCGACGAACAGACCGATACCGCCGGTCGCCCTCAAGCGGTCGCCGATGACCAGAGCGTCAAGCCCCTCCGGCGCCCCGCCCAGTTCCGCGTCGGTGCGGTGATCCGCATTTGCGTCCATCAGCCGGCCCCGTCCGCCACGGCCTGGGCGACATGGGCGCGCATGAAGGCGCGGATACGACCCATCACCGGCGTCTCATAGGCCTCCGGCGTCGGCTCGGTCTCGATGATCCAGGCGTAGATCCGATGGTCGTCGTCGTGGCTCAACAGATGCTCCAGGTCGGCGATCTCGGCCTCGCTCAGCGTCTCGCCCTCCCGCTCGACGAAGGGCCCCAGCACCAGATCGGCCTCGCGGAAGCCCCGTCGCCAGGCGCGGAAGGTCAGCCGCCCCAGCCGGGCCTTCTTCGCCGCTTCATCGTGTTCGGTATTCATCAGACGCGCCTGTACGTCGGCTGCAGGTTTTCCTGCCCGATCCATCACTTGATATTCGCCGTCTCAGATAGCGTTCCAAGGCCGCGCGCGCCAGCTATGCTGAGGGACAATGCGGCCCCAGATTCTCTTTCCCCTGTTTGCGGAGGTCACCACCCTCAAGGGCGTGGGGCCCAAGATCGCGCCCCTGATCCAGAAGCTGGCGGGGCCGCTGGTCCGCGACCTGCTGCTGCTCGGCCCCACCGGCGTCATCACCCGCCGCCGCACCATTTCGACCGAGGCGGTCGAGGGCGAGGTCGGGGTGTTCGACGTCATGATCGACCGCATGTTCATCCCGTCCAGGCCCGGCGCCCCGCTGAAGGTGCGGGCCTCGGACGAAGCCGGCTTCGTCCATCTGGTCTGGTTCGGCGGCGATCCGCGCCACATCGACCGCCAGCTGCCGCGCGGCGAGCGACGGCTGGTCTCCGGCAAGGTCGAGCGCTTCAACAACGAGGTCCAGATCGTCCACCCGGACTGGATCGTGCCTCTGGACAAGGCCGGGGACATTCCCGCGGTCGAGCCCGTCTACCCGGCGACGGCGGGCCTGACCTCGCGCGTGGTGCGCAAACTGGCGCAGGCGGCGCTGGCGATCGCCCCCGACTTGCCGGAATGGCAGGACGCGGCCTGGCGGACGAAACAGGGCTGGCCCGGCTGGCGCGCCGCGCTGGAGGCCCTGCACAATCCGACAACTGAGGCCGAGCTCGATGTGGACGCCCCCGTTCGACAGCGCCTGGCCTACGACGAACTGCTGGCGCACCAACTGGCCCTCGCCCGCCGTCGCCGCGCGCGCCAGATCAATCCGGCCCCGGTCATCACGCCGGGGGACGCCTCCGCCGCCCTGCTCGCCGCCCTGCCCTTCCGGCTCACGGGCGCGCAGGATCAGGCGGTGGCCGAAGTCCGCCGCGACCTCGCCTCGGGCAGCCAGATGGGCCGGCTGCTGCAGGGCGACGTGGGGTCCGGCAAGACGGCGGTCGCCGCCCTGGCCCTGGCCGACGCCGCCTCCTCCGGCTTCCAGTCCGCCCTGATGGCGCCGACGGAAATCCTCGCCCGCCAGCATTATCAGCGGCTGGGCCCGATGCTTGAGGCGGCGGGCGTCCCGACCCTCCTGTTGACCGGCCGCGACACGGCGGCTGAGCGCCGCGAACGGCTCGACGCCCTCGCCACCGGCCGCGCCGCCGTGGCCATCGGCACCCACGCCCTGTTCCAGGACGCCGTCCGCTTCGACCGCCTGGCCCTGGCCGTCATCGACGAACAGCACCGCTTCGGCGTCAACGAACGCAACCGGCTTCAGGCCAAGGGCGACCCGCGTCTCGGCGGCGTCCACCTCCTGACCATGTCGGCCACCCCCATCCCCCGGACGCTGGAGTTGACCCAGTTCGGCGAACTGGACGTCAGCCGCCTGATGGAGAAGCCGCCAGGCCGAACTCCCGTGGTCACCGCCGTCCTGCCTCAGGCCCGCATCGGCGAGGTCGCCAAACGGCTGAAGGCCGCCGTCGAGACCGGCGCCCAGGCCTACTGGATCTGCCCTCTGGTCGCGGAATCCGAGGCCATCGACCTCGCCGCCGCCGAGGCCCGCGCCGTCGACCTGCGCCGCATCCTGAACATCGAGGTCGGTCTGGTTCACGGCCAGATGCCGGGCGCCGAGCGCGAGGCGGTCATGGCCGATTTCGCCGACGGCCGCATTCCCCTGCTGGTCGCGACCACGGTGGTCGAGGTCGGGGTCGATGTGCCCAACGCCTCCATCATGGTCATCGAACACGCCGACCGCTTCGGCCTGGCCCAGCTGCACCAGCTGCGCGGGCGGGTCGGGCGCGGCGCGCGGTCCAGTTCCTGCATCCTGCTGTACGGCGGCGATGACGGCGGTCTCGGGGAGACGGCCCGCGAACGTCTGGAAACCCTGCGCCGCACCGAAGACGGCTTCGAGATCGCCGAGGAGGATTTCCGCCTGCGCGGTGGCGGCGATCCGCTCGGCCTGAAACAGAGCGGCCTGCCCGCCTATCGGCTCGCTGACCCCATCCGTCACCGCGGCCTGATGTTGGCCGCCGCCGATGACGCCCGCCTGATCCTCGGCCGCGACCCCGACCTGACCTCCGACCGCGGTCAGGCGGTGCAGGTGCTGGAGGCCCTGTTCGACTGGCGCAACGACCGGACCGGTCTCGACTGACCTTCTGACTCGGCCTATCCCCCGGTTATGAACACGCCCTCCGTCCCCTTCCCCGTCTGCCGCGACTGGGTTGCGCGCGCCGTGCGGCGGATCGAGGCTGACTACAACCGCTCGGCCGACACCCACCTGATCCCCGTGGATATGCCGGCCCTGGCCGACATCGCCCTCTACTTCAAGGACGAGTCCAGTCATCCGACCGGCAGCCTCAAGCACCGTCTGGCGCGGTCGCTCTTCCTCTACGCCCTCTGCAACGGCTGGATCGGCGAGGGCATGACCATCGTCGAGGCCTCCAGCGGTTCCACCGCCGTGTCCGAGGCCTATTTCGCCCGGATGCTGAAACTGCCCTTCATCGCCGTGGTCCCGCGCTCGACCGCGCCGGAGAAGATCGCGGCCATCGAGTTCTACGGCGGTCGCTGCCACTTCGTGGATCGCCCGGGCGACGCCTATGCCGAGAGCCAGCGGCTCGCCGACGAACTGGGCGGCCACTACATGGACCAGTTCACCTATGCCGAGCGGGCCACCGACTGGCGCGGCAACAACAATATCGCCGAGTCGATCTTCGCCCAGATGCAGCGCGAGCCCTGCCCCGTCCCGCGCTGGGTGGTCTGCGGGGCCGGCACCGGCGGCACCTCGGCCACCATCGGCCGCTTCGCCCGCTTCAACCGGCACGAGACCCGCATCTGCGTGGCCGACCCGGAGGCCTCGGTCTTCCACCGCCACTGGACGGATCGCTCGGTCCAGACTGTCGATGGTCCGACCTCCCGAATCGAGGGCATCGGCCGCGCCCGGGTCGAACCGTCTTTCATTCCCGGCGTCGTGGACCGGATGATCGCCGTGCCGGACGTCGCCTCCATCGCCGCCGCCCGCGTGCTGAGCCGACGCCTCGGCCGTCGCTGCGGCGGATCATCCGGCACCAACCTCTGGGCCTGCGCCCAGCTCGCCACCGAGATGGCCGAGGCGGGTGAGCGCGGCTCGATCGTCTCCATCCTGTGCGACCACGGCGACCGCTACGCCTCGACCTATTTCAGCGACGCCTGGCTGGCCGAGAGCGGCTTCAACGTCGCCCCATGGGAGGCGCGCATGGACGCCTTCTTCGCCGAGGGCCGCCTTCACCTCTGATCCGCTCATCCCGGCGAAAGCCGGGACCCAGATCTTTGGGCTTGAATCGGCGCCGGTCAGGCAGAGTGTGGATCCAGCGCACGGCTTCGGGAAAGCACTGGGTCCCGGCTTTCGCCGGGATGAGCGGTGGTTTGGGGGGCCTACTACGGCTTTCTTTCCTCCCGCACCCCGTCCAGCCGTGGCGGGCTGGCGTAGCTGCGGGCGCTGGCCGCCACATAGTCGGCGAAGGCTTCCGGCGTTTTCAGCACCTCCCCTTCCGACCAGCCCGCCGCCAGCATGTAGCGATAGGTGCGGTCGGTCTGGGCCGGAATGCGGAAGACGTGGTTCTCGCCGCGTGTCGGCTCGAACTGATAGGCCCCATGATCGCCCTCCGGCACGATCAGGGCCGTGCCGGCATAGAGGATCGGCGCCTGCTGCTGCAGCCCCTCGACGTCGTCCGGGTTACGCAGGGCCTCCGGCGCCGTGGTCACGACCCAGTTCGGCCCGCGCCGTTCAAAGTTCTGGCCCGGACGCCTGCGCACCCCCACGGCGAAATCAGCCCCCTGCGGCCCCGGCTCCCAGACCGGGAAACGCACTTCGGCGGTCGAATAGTTCTGGCCTGCATAGGCCGTATAGGTCTGCTCGACCTCATATCGGCCCTGACCTGTATTCCAGTTCATCGTCTTCACCCGCACCATGCTGCGCAGCGGGCCGTTGACGAGAACCTCGAAGCTGTAGCGGGTGTCCGACTGCTGGCCGGCGTTGAACCGGTGCTCCAGATCGGCCGTCGGGGTGAAGCGCGGGCGGTTCAGCGCATCGCCCTCGAACACCCCTATCCCACCGCCGCCGAAACTGTCGTCCACCGACTGGATGTCTGCGCCGTAGTCGGGGTTCTCCGCCGCCACGCCATAGCCGTCGAGGTTGCCCATATAGAGCCGGTTCGACATCAGCATCGCCTTGCGCTTGGCGTAGATGTCGATGTCGGTCGGGAACCACAGCTTCCAGCCCACATGCTCGCTCTCCCAGAAGGGCACGGCGTGGCGCATGTAGGAGCCGACGGCGGCGTGCGTCCGGTGCGGGTTCCAGCCCCGCTGCTGGAAGCCGCGATAGATATAGAACCGCTTCTTCTCCCCCGCCTTCAAATCGGCGACGAAGAACAGCTCGTCCCAGATCCCGTCCCGGTCCAGATCGTCGAACTGATAGTCGATCGCCCGGCCGTTGGCCTCGCCGCGCCGCTCGTGCGGCCCCTGCCGCGCCAGCAGTTCCGGTGTCGGCTCGGGCCTGGACTGGCCCTCGGGATCGACCAACGTCGCCGTCAGCTCCTGGATGTCGGCCAGCATCGGCAACTGGTCACGGCGGATGACGATGGGGGCGTCCTTGCGGTCCTCGTTCAGGTCGTTGGCGATGACGATCTCGACCCGGGCCGCCGGAGCGAAGTCGCCCTGGGTGTACCAGCCGTCCTGGGCTGCGGCCGGAACGGCGGTCCCCAGTCCCGCCACCAGGATCGCGCCCGCAACATATCCAGAAGCCCTGGCCATCATCATCCTCCGTCGGTCTGTCGCCGATTAGTCCGATGAATGTCGGGCTTTCCTCTCGCCTTGTCTACCGGTGTCATTGCCAGGACGCTGGCTCATCGCGTCGCATCCGGGCATGATGGCGGTTCGAAACGGAAAGCGACCATGGCGGGACTGAAGGACAAGCGCGGCTTCATCGACAAGGACCGTCTCGACCTGTCCGAGCGTCAGGCCGTCGAATACTGGATGAAACGCTGGGGCGTGACCCGCGACCAGATCACCGCCGCCCACCGCAAGGTCGGCCGCATGACCAAGGACATCGCGGCGGAGCTGGGCAAGAAGCGGTAAAACCATTCACTCCGCTCATCCCGGCTAAAGCCGGGACCCAGTGCTTTCGTTGGGCACGGCGCATGGTGTTGAGGGCGGTGCGATCCGGGCCGCGATCATCGCCCAAAGGTCTGGGTCCCGGCTTTCGCCGGGATGAGCGGAAATGGCTGACTTACAAGTGGATCGTCCGCCCATAGGCGTCCAGAGCCGCCTCGTGCATGGCTTCGGACATCGTCGGGTGCGGATAGACGATGCCGTGGATGTCTTCCTCGGTCGCTTCCATGGTGATGGCGGTGACATAGCCTTGGATCATCTCGGTGACCTCGTGGCCGATCATGTGGGCGCCGATCAGGGCGCCGGTCTTGCCGTCGAAGATGACCTTGACGAAGCCGTCCACCTCGCCCGCCGCCACCGCCTTGCCGTTCACGCGGAAGGGGAAGCGACCGATCTTCACCTCGCGCTTGGCTTCACGTGCGGCCTGTTCGGTGACCCCGACCGAGGCGACCTGGGGCTGGGTGTAGGTGCAGCCGGCGATGGGCGAGACGACGTTCGGCGTCTTGTAGCCGGCGATGTATTCGGCGGCGTGGATGCCCTCATGCGAGGCCTTGTGCGCCAGCCAGGGCGCGCCGGCGCAGTCGCCGATGGCGAACAACCCCTTCACATTGGTCTGGCAGTGGCTGTCGATGACGATGTGTCCGCGATCCAGGGTGACGCCCAGCGCCTCGAGACCGATGCCGTCGGTGTTGGCGGTGATGCCGACCGCCGAGATGCAGACCTCGGCCTCCAGGCTCTCGGCCTTGCCACCGACCTCGATGTCGACCTTCACGCCCGAGGCGGTCTTGGAGACCTTGGTCACTTTGGCGCCGACCTTGATCTTGATGCCGCGCTTCTCGAACGACTTCTGCGCGGCCTTGGAGACCTCTTCGTCCTCCACCGGCATGATGCGGTCCACCGCCTCGACGACCGTCACTTCGGACCCCAGGGCGCGATAGAAGCTGGCGAACTCCAGGCCGATGGCGCCCGAACCGATCACCACGAAGGTCTTGGGAAGTTTTTTCGGCGCCAGGGCGTCGCGATAGGCCCAGATCTTGTCGCCGTCCGCTTCCAGACCGATTTGCGGCAGGGCGCGGGCGCGGGCGCCGACGGCCAGCATGACCGCCTTGGCCTCGACCGTGCGCGAACCGCCGGCCTTCAGCTCGATGACCACCTTCGGAGCCGTCGCGCCCTTCTCCAGCTTTGCCGAGCCCTCGATCACCTCGATCTTGTTCTTCTTCATGAGGAAGGTGACGCCCTTGTTCATCGTCGCCGCGACGCCGCGCGAGCGCTGGATGATGGCGTCGAAGTCGAACGTCGCGCCCGAGGCGGACAGGCCGTAGTCCTTCAGATGGCTCAGGCTCTCGAACTTCTCGCCCGACTTCAGCAGGGCCTTGGTCGGAATACAGCCCCAGTTCAGGCAGATGCCGCCGAGGCTCTCGCGCTCGATGATGGCGACCTTCTGGCCCAGCTGGCTGGCGCGGATGGCGGCGACATAGCCCCCGGGGCCCGAGCCGATGACGACGAGATCGAATTCAGCAGCCATGGTCAGATCAACTTCTCGATGTCGGCCTTGATGGCCTCGGGTTCAGTCTGGGGGGAATAGCGGGCGACAACCCTTCCCTCCCGGTCAGTCAGGAACTTGGTGAAGTTCCACTTGATGGCCTTGGAGCCGAGGAAGCCGCGCTTCTGTTCCGTCAGCCAGGCGTAGAGCGGGTGGCGGTTTGGTCCGTTGACCTCCACCTTGTCGAACAGGGGAAAGGTCACGTCGAAACTGGTGGCGCAGAAGGCCGCGATCTCGGCCGCCTTGCCCTGCTCCTGCTCGCCGAACTGGTTGCAGGGAAAGGCCAGGACCTCGAACGGCTGATCGGCGAACGTGCGGTGCAGCTGTTCCAGCCCCGCGTACTGGCCGGTGAAGCCGCATTTCGAAGCCGTGTTGACGATCAGCAGCGCCTGACCGCGAAACCGGTCCAGCGAAACGTCCGTGCCGTCGATGGCCCGGGCGGAGAAGTCATAGACCGAGGTCATGACCTCATACCTCCCTTAAGCCAGCATCGTGACGGGATCTTCGATCAGCGGCTTGAAGGCCTGCAGCAGCCGGGCGCCGGTCGCGCCGTCCACCACGCGGTGGTCGCAGGTGACGGTGACCGACATGACGGTGGCCACGGCCAGCTGGCCGTTCTTTACCACCGCGCGCTGTTCGCCCGCGCCCACGCTCATGATCGCGCCCTGGGGCTCGTTGATGATCGAGGCGAAGGTCTTGATGCCGAACATGCCGAGGTTGGACACGCTGAAGGTGCCGCCCTGGAACTCCTCGGGCTTCAACTTGCGATCGCGGGCGCGCTTGGCCAGGTCTTTCGACTCGGTCGCGATCTGCGACAGGGTCTTGGTCTCGGCCTTGCGGATGATCGGGGTGATCAGCCCGCCCTCGATGGCCACGGCCATGGCGATGTCGGCGTTGTGGTGCAGGGCGATGCCCTCGGGGCTGTAGCTCGCGTTGGCCTCCGGCACCGCCTTTAGGGCCATGGCGGCCGCCTTGATGACGAAGTCGTTGACCGAGACCTTGACCCCCGTCGGCTCCAGCAGGGCGTTGACCTTGGCGCGGGCGGCCAGCAGGGCGTCGATCTCGACGTCGATGGTCAGGGGGAAGTGCGGCACGTTCTGCACGCTCTCGACCATGCGGCGGGCGATCGCCTTGCGCATGCCGTCCAGCGGGACCAGGTCGTAGCTGCCGTCGGGAATGCCCATCTGGGCCAGGGACTGGACCTTGCGGGCCTCGGCCTTCGGCGCAGCGGCCGTGCTCGACGCGGCGCCGGACGCCGGCGCGCCCTCGACGTCGCGACGCACAACGCGACCGTGCGGCCCGGTGCCCTTGATCGTGGACAGGTCGATGCCCTTCTGGGCTGCGATCCGGCGTGCCAGAGGGGACGAGAAAACGCGCTTGCCGTCCGACGACGCCGGGGCGGCCGGCGCCTTGGCCGGCGCCGCGGTTTCGGTCTTGGCCGGCGCAGACGCCGCAGGCGCGGCCTCGGCCTTGGGCGCTTCGGCCGCCTTTTCAGGCGCCTTGGCCGGAGCGGCGGCGTCCCCCTCGTCCTTCAGCCGGGCGATGGGCGTATTGACCTTCACGCCTTCCGTGCCTTCCGCGACGAGGATCTCGGTGACTTCGCCCTCGTCGACGGCCTCGACCTCCATGGTCGCCTTGTCGGTCTCGATCTCGGCGATCACATCGCCGGCCTTGACCACGTCCCCGGCCTTGACGTGCCACTTGGCCAGAACGCCCTCTTCCATCGTGGGCGACAGGGCGGGCATCAGGATGTCGGTCATGCCATCACCTGCTTCACGGCGGCGACGATCTTGTCCGCGCCCGGCAGGGACAGGACTTCGAGGTTGGCGGCGTAGGGCAGAGGCACATCCTCCTGGTGCACGCGCAGGGGCGGCGCATCCAGATAGTCGAAGGCGTGTTCGATCACCCGGGCCACGACCTCGGCGCCGACGCCCATCGGGCCCCAGCCTTCCTCCGCCGAGACCAGACGGCTGGTCTTCTTGACGCTCTCGACGATGGTCTCGTGGTCCAGCGGACGCAGGGTGCGCAGGTCGATGACCTCGGCGGAGATCCCTTCCTCGGCCAGCTTCTCGGCGGCCTGCAGGGCGAACCCGACCATACGGCTGTGGGCGGTGATGGTGACGTCGGTCCCCTCGCGGCGGACCTTGGCCTTGCCGATCGGCAGGACGTAGTCGTCCACTTCCGGCACGTCGAACTCCAGGCCGTACATCATCTCGTGCTCGAGGAAGACGATGGGGTTGGGGTCGCGGATCGCCGCCTTCAGCAGGCCCTTGGCGTCGGCGGCGTCATAGGGGGCGATCACCTTCAGACCCGGAACCTGGGCGTACCAGGCGGAATAGTCCTGGCTGTGCTGGGCCCCCACGCGGCTGGCAGCGCCGTTCGGGCCGCGGAAGACGATGTCGGCGCGGATCTGACCGCCCGACATGTACAGGGTCTTGGCCGCCGAGTTGATGATGTGGTCGATCGCCTGCATGGCGAAGTTGAACGTCATGAACTCCACGATCGGCTTCAGGCCGCTCATGGCGGCGCCGACGCCCAGACCGGCGAAGCCGTGCTCGGTGATCGGAGTATCCACGACGCGCTGCTCGCCGAACTCCTGCAGCAGCTCGCGGCTGACCTTGTAGGCGCCCTGATACTGGGCCACTTCCTCGCCGATCAGGAAGACGCGGTCGTCGCGACGCATCTCCTCGGCCATGGCGTCGCGCAGGGCGTCGCGCACGGTCGTCTTGACCAGCTTGGCGTCGGACGGGATCTCCGGGTCGCGCAGTTCGGTCTTCGGCTTCACCGGGACAGCAGCAGCCCCCTCGGCGGCAGCCTCAGCCTTGGGCGCTTCGGCCTTCGGCTCCTCGGCCTTGGGCGCAGGCGCGGCCGCGCCGTCTTCACCTGCCAGACGCGCGATCGGCGTATTGACCTTCACATTTTCCGAACCCTCGGCGACGAGGATTTCAAGAACCTCGCCCTCGTCCACGGCCTCGACTTCCATCGTGGCCTTGTCGGTTTCGATCTCGGCGATCACCTGGCCCGCCGACACGGTGTCGCCCGCCTTGATGTGCCACTTGGTCAGGGTGCCTTCCTCCATCGTGGGGGACAGCGCCGGCATGAGGATGTCGGTCACGGATCAGGCCTCCACGTAGACGTCGGTATAGAGCTCGGACGGATCCGGCTCCGGGCTTTCCTGGGCGAACTGGACCGCCTCGGCCACGATCGCCTTGATCTCGGCGTCGATGGTCTTCAGCTCGTCCTCGGTGGCCTTGGCCTCTTCGAGCAGCATCTTCACATGGTCGATGGGGTCGCGGGTCTTCTTGACCTCGTCCACCTCTTCCTTGGTCCGGTACTTGGCCGGGTCGGACATGGAGTGGCCGCGATAGCGGTAGGTCTTCACTTCCAGGATATAGGGGCCTTCGCCCTCACGGGCCCGCTTCACCGCCTTGGCCACCGCGTCGCGCACGGCCAGGACATCCATCCCGTCCACCTGCTCGCCCGGAATGCCGAAGCTGGCGCCGCGCATGTAGAGTTCGGTCGTGGACGACGAGCGTTCGATGCTCGTGCCCATGGCGTACTGGTTGTTCTCGATGATGTAGATGGCCGGCAGCTTCCACAGCTGGGCCATGTTGAAGCTCTCGTAGACCTGACCCTGGTTCGAGGCGCCGTCGCCGAAATAGACGAAGGCGACCGAGTCGTCGCCGCGATACTTGCCGGCGAAGGCCAGGCCGGTGCCCAGCGCCACCTGGGCGCCGACGATGCCGTGACCGCCATAGAAGCCGGTCGGCACGTCGAACATGTGCATCGACCCGCCCTTGCCCTTGGACGAGCCGCCGATGCGACCGGTCAGTTCGGCCATGACCTCTTTCGGGTCCATGCCGGCGGCCAGCATATGGCCGTGGTCGCGGTAGCCGGTGATGATCTTGTCGTGACCCTGCTTGACGCTCTCCTGAACGCCGACAGCCACGGCCTCTTGGCCGATATACAGGTGGCAGAAGCCGCCGATCAGCCCCATGCCGTACAGCTGTCCGGCCCGCTCCTCGAACCGGCGGATCAGCACCATCTCACGATAATAGCGAAGCAGATCCTCCTTCGTGGCCGTCGGGCCGTTGGGGACGCTGCCGCTCTTGGCGGAGGCCTTTTGCGCTGGTTTCGCGGGGGCTTTCGCCATCCGACATCTCCCGACTGGGGACCGCTCCGCGCATAGCGAAGCCGGGCCTTCTTTTCGTTACGGAAAGGGGCTTTAGCAGCCTTCGTTCCCGAAACGCAAAGCGACCCGGCTCAGCTGTAACAATAGTTCAGGAGACCGTGCGCGGATTCTGCGTCGGCGCCGGCAGGTCCGACACCCGGATCACATAGTCGCGCGGATCGGCGAACCCCAGCACCACCCGCGCCCGCTCTTCCAGCAGGTCGCGCGACAGATGCTCGGTGCGCAGAAAACGGGCGCGCACCTCCATGTCGGCGCGACGCTCGGTCAGTTCGGCCAGTTGGTGTTCCCGCTGGGCCAGCAGCGCGGCGCGCTCACCCCCCCTGAGCAGCCCCCGCTCCCCGGTCAGCGCCTGCACCCCCAGGTACAGCACCATCAGCATCAGGAAGGCGGAAGGCAGGTACGGCTTCATCCGTTCAGGCAATTCGGACGCTCCTTCTGAGCGTGGACACAATGAATTATGTGTCGCCGAAAATGCCTAACAATTCGTAGCTTGGCCGTAAAATCGAACGCAGTATTTCCGCACTGAAACACGGTTCGGCGACCCTCCCACATCCGGCGGGAGGGCCGCCGTCCGGACTATTTCAGCAGCATGCCGTCGCCGTAATAGGCGCCCTGATCGCCCAGCATCTCCTCGATGCGGAGCAGCTGGTTGTACTTGGCCGTCCGGTCCGAGCGGGCCAGGGAGCCGGTCTTGATCTGTCCGCAGTTGGTGGCGACGGCCAGGTCGGCGATGGTGGAGTCCTCCGTTTCGCCCGAACGGTGGCTCATCACCGAGGTGTAGCCGGCGCGGTTGGCCATATCCACGGCGTCCAAGGTCTCGGTCAGGGTGCCGATCTGGTTGACCTTGATCAGGATGGAGTTGGCCAGGCCCTCGCCGATGCCAGCCGCCAGACGGGCGGGGTTGGTGACGAAAAGGTCGTCGCCGACCAGCTGGCAGCGATCGCCCAGACGCTCGGTCATGATCCTCCAGCCGTCGAAGTCGTCCTCGGCGCAGCCGTCCTCGATCGAGACGATGGGGAACCGCTCGCACAGGTCGGCCAGGTAGCCGACCATCTGTTCGGCGTCGAAGGACTTGCCCTCGCCGGTCAGCTCATACTTGCCGTTCTTGAAGAACTCGGTCGCGGCAACGTCCAGACCCAGGTGGAAGTCCTCGCCCGCCAGATAGCCGGCGGCCTGTCCGGCCTTGGTGATGAAGGCCAGGGCTTCCTCGGCCGAGGCCAGGTTGGGCGCGAAGCCGCCCTCGTCGCCGACGTTGGTGTTGTGGCCGGCGTCCGTCAGCTGCGTCTTCAGGGCGTGGAAGATTTCAGACCCCATGCGCAGGGCCTCGGAGAAGCTCTCTGCGCCGGTCGGCAGGATCATGAACTCCTGGATGTCGATGGGATTGTCCGCATGGGCCCCGCCGTTGATGATGTTCATCATCGGGGTCGGCAGGACGCGAGCCGAGATGCCGCCGACATAGCGATAGAGCGGCAATCCGGCCGAGATGGCGCTGGCCTTGGCCGCCGCCAGGGACACGCCCAGGATGGCGTTGGCGCCCAGACGCCCCTTGTTGGCCGTTCCGTCCAAGGCGATCATGGCCTCGTCGATGCGGCGCTGATCTTCGGCGTCCATGCCGGACAGGGCGTCGAAGATCTCGCCGTTGACGGCGTCGACTGCCTTCTGGACCCCCTTGCCGCCCCAGACGTCCTTGTCCCCGTCACGCAGCTCGACCGCCTCGTGAGCTCCCGTAGAGGCGCCCGAGGGCACGGCGGCGCGACCGAACGAGCCGTCGTCGAGGATGACGTCCACCTCGACGGTCGGATTGCCGCGGCTGTCGAGGATCTGGCGGGCGACGATGTCGGCGATGTCGGTCATGGCGGGCTCTGTCTTGCAGCGAAGGAAATGGTCCTTGGCGTTTAGACGCCCTGCCGCCAAACGCCAACCGTCACGCTGGACCCGGCCGGTATGACGGGCTCAGTGACAGCCTTCGACCAGCTGGATCGACGGATCGCCCGCATGAATGATGTTCGCCCTGCCGTCTGTCCCGATCTCGTAGCGCACGCCGCGCGCCGCCGGATCGGTGACGTATTCGGTCGAGCCGCCCTTTGACCAGGCGATCAGATCCTCGGCGGGCGCGGGATTGTACTTGTGCGGCTGGGCCTGGATGGCCCCGCCATAGGCCTGCTTGATCGCCGCTGCCGTGTCGCCGACGCCGAAGCCGCGCTCGGTCTTTTGGGTCGCGTCGCGGATCAGGGAGATGCGCGTCAGCCGCCCGGCCTGGATCATCACGATCACGCCCTCGGGCGCATTCGCCGGATGGAATTCGTTGCAGCCCTCAGGCGAAGGATCGTCGGGCGGCGGGGCCGCGCCCCAGGCCGAAGCGACCTCGGCGGCGCTCATCCCAATGCGGACCGGCCCCAGACCCTCGGGTGTCAGGACATTGGAATCGACGACCGGCGCCGGGGCGGGCGGAGCGACCGCCGCCGGTTCCGTCGCCTTCTCGGGCGCGGCTCGCTCGCATCCCGCCAGGGCGAGGACGGAAACGGCCGCAGCGGCGGCGAAGGCGCGGGTCATCATGGTCTGGCTCCTGCAAATGCTGGGACCATAACGCACGAAAGCGGCGCGCGAGGCCATCGCGCGCCGCTGAAATCGCGGATCCGTCGTCCGTGAAGGAGACTAGTCTTCCTTGGGCGTCAGAACCTGACGACCGCGGTAGGTGCCGGTCTTCAGGTCGATGTGGTGC
>NZ_JBQVNM010000040.1:0-26260 GCF_052436175.1 Brevundimonas sp.
GCGCCCCGGGCCCCCGCCGCCCGCCGGTCCACGCGCCAGACCCCGGTCGAGGCCCTGACCAAGTCTGTCCTGCGCACCGCCGGCACCACTATCACCCGCGAGCTCCTTCGCGGCATCCTGGGCGGACTGAAACGGCGGTGAGCGTCTTCCCCGCCGCTTTCGATCCCGCGCCGACCCTGGTGGGCGAACGGGTCCGCCTGCGGCCCCTGACGCCCGATGACCGACAGGCCCTGTTCGCCGTCGCGTCCGATCCTCTGATCTGGGAACAGCATCCAGCCCACGACCGCTGGAAGCCCGAGGTGTTCGACGCCTTCTTCGACGAGGCCCTGGCCGAGGGCGGCGGACTGGTGGTCGAGGATCCGGCGACCGGCGCCGTCATCGGCTCGTCCCGCTATTCGACCCGCAGGGCCGGGCCGGGCGAAATCGAGATGGGCTGGACCTTCCTGGCGCGGGCCTTTTGGGGCGGCGGCCGCAACCCCGAACTCAAGCGCCTGATGCTGGCCCACGCCTTCGCCGTCTTCGACGCCGCCATCTTCAGGGTCGGGGCGGAGAACCACCGCTCGCGCACGGCTCTGGAACGGATCGGCGCCGAACTGACGGACCGCCGCGACGTCGCCGTCATCGACGGTCGCCGGATGGAGCATGTGGTCTACCGGATCGGGCGATGCGACTTTGAGGCGCGGATCAGCCCTTCGGAACCAGCCGCCACATCCTGAGCGGGTGCCGGACAGAGCCCGCCTCGGCGCCGGCCGCGTCCCCACGACCCATGTAGAAGTCGGCCCGCACCGGACCCCGGATGGCCGAGCCCGTATCGAGCGCCACGACCAGCCCGCGATATTGATTATGCCCGCCGGGCAGGTTTCCGGCGTCGGCGTCCACCCAGACCAGATCGCCATAGGTCCAGTGCGAGGGGTCCACCGCGATGGCCCGGCGCGGGGGCAGGGGCACGCCCGCCGCCCCGGCCGGATGGCCGCCGTCGTCGGGGTCGAGAGCGAAGAAGATGTAGCGCGGATTCAGGGCCATCACGGCTCGGGCCTCGGCGCCGCGATGGGCGGCCAGCCAGGCGCGGATGGCGTCGCCCGAGGTCCCGTTGGCGGGCAGCAGGCCGCGCTCGGCCATGGGCCGGGCGATGCCGACGAAGGGCCGGCCGTTGTCGGCGGCATAGGCGACGCGGGCGGCGTGACCGTCAGGGAAGGTCAGATAGCCGGAGCCTTGGATCTGCAGAAAGAACAGGTCCTCGGCCCGCATCCAGGCCAGGGGGCCATAGGTTTCCGGCCGCGAAACCGCCTGGGCCTCGATGGCCGCGCGCTCGGCATAGGGGCCGGTCGTTCCGTCAGCCCGGCGCTGCACCACCGTCGTCCCCCGCCGTTCCAGATCGCGCGGCTTCGGCAGAACCGGCATGTCGAACTCGGCGTCGGGCGTCCGTCGCGCCGGATACTCGGGCGCGAAATAGGCGGTCATCAGCCCGGGGCGACCGTCCGCCGTCCGGGCGGGAACCACGGTGAAGCCGGTCTCGAAGAAACTTCTGGCCAGGGCGGGGGTCACCGGGCGCGAGGTCTGCTGCAACAGGCGCGCACGATCGCACTGAGTCCGGGCGGCGGCGTCCCTGGCCACGCCGCATCCGGCCAGCCAGGCCTCGAAGGCCGCCACATGGTCTTCGGCGGCCCAGCCGGCCAGGCGGGCGGGACTGTCGGCGGGCTCGGCTCCGGGCCGGGGCGTATAGGGAATTTCGGTCGGCGCCGGAGCGGCCGGGACGGCCGGACCGGACGGCGGAACATTCGGGACCGGACGCGACGTGACGCAGGCGGCCAGCAGCAGACCCGCCCCGATCAGCAGGCCGCCCGTCCGGCCTTTACGAACGAACATCAGGCGGTCGCGGGCTCGACCCGGGCCAGGACCCAGTTGGGATCGGCGGCGCCGAGCACCCGCTCGAACGTCCAGTTCTCGGCCGTGCGACGCTCCTCGATACGGGGCTCGCCGGTCTCGACCCCGTCCGCGCTCAGGATGCGGCTGCGGATCTCGGCCAGGAAACGGACCTTGGCCACGGCCCGGTCGCCCTCGGCCGTGGCGCTTTCCAGATCGGCGCGGGGCGGATGCAGGAACTCCACCTGTTCCGTCTCGGCCCGGGTCTCGCGGGCGGCGATGCCGGTCTCGAACGAGGCCATGACATGGGGAGCCAGCAGGGGCTTCAGCGCCGCCCGGTCGCCCGAGGCGTAGCCGCGCACGATGGTCTCATAGGCCTGACGCGCCCCGTCCAGGAACTTGGCCGGATCGAAGGCCGGGTCGCGGGCCTTCAGCGAGGCGACGGCCGCCAGGGTTCCGGCGTCCAGGGCCGGGCGTTGCGGGGCGCCGTCCACCGGCGGCGGGACCGCGCGGGCGTCCTCCTGCGGCTGACGGCCGACCCGCTTGCCCAGGACGTTGTAGAGCTGGAACAGCACCACGGCCGCCACGGCGGCGAAGAAGATGATCTGGAAATGAATCGGGATCGACAAGGCGATGTCCTGGGTGGCGGCGGCTGGAGCGGGGGAGCGAGCGTCGGACACGGCGCGTCCGAGGCGAGGATTAGGGACTGATATGGGCTGAGGCAAGGCGCGGCGCACCCTCCGGGGGCTGACGCCGTTGCCGCAGGGGCGCGGGTCGTGCTAGTCGCCGCGCCTTCGACCCGGGGCCAGGCGGCGCCGGGCGCTCCCTTTTTCAGATACGGCCCGAACGCCCATGACCGACGCAACCCCTCCCGCCGACGCCAATAACGCCAACGAGGGCGTCCTGCCGCAGGACGCGCCCGGCGGATTCCGCATACTGGCCCAGTACGTCAAGGATTTGTCCTTCGAGAACCCCAAGGCGCCGGAAAGCCTGCGCATCGACGGCAAGCCGGCCATCGACATGAACGTCGAACTGGCCGCCCAGGGTCGCCCGGACGGTCTGTTCGAGGTCGAGCTGCGCCTCTCGGTCAAGGCCACGACCGACCAGGTCTCGGTCTTCCATGTCGAACTGGTCTACGGCGGCCTGTTCCAGCTGACCAATGTCCAGCCCCAGGACATCGAGCCCCTGCTGCTGATCGAATGCCCGCGCTACCTCTTCCCCTACGCTCGCGAGATCATTTCGCGCGCCACGGCGGACGGCGGCTTCTACCCGCCCTTCATGATCGACCCGATCGACTTCACCGGCATCTACCTGGCCCGCCAGCAGCAGGCCGCCGCCAACGCCGACGCCCAACCCGGCCAGGCGTAGGCCCAACCTCACCTCCCCATCGCCGAAGGGCGATGGGGAGGACCGGCGCCGTCAGGCGCCAGGAGGGGGCGACACGGCCGCCGACCGTTGTGGCGAACCCTTCGCCCCGTCGGGATAATCTCCCGAACCCGCATGGCTCAGCCGACAGACGCGCGCGAATTCAACGGCCTGCGTTAAACTCGCCCGCCTGAACCCGCCTCGGTTCACAACCGCCTTACACTCCTCCTGTCCCGTCGCACCGGGAGGCGCGCAAGGCCTTGCGAGTCTGCGGCGGCGGGGACGAAGGCGCGGGACATGCGGCGGTCTGGACACCCGCCGGTTCCGGGTCGGTCTCGCAAGGATCGGTCCGCCCGTGGCGCGGCTTCAACCGGCTAGCGGCGAACAGCCGCGCCGACCGGGCGCTGCGTCGAACCCTTCGTGCGGAGCTTCAGGTGAAATCGGGCGCGATCCTCGGATCGGGTCTCAGATTTCGCCCGATAGTCGGCCTTCGCCGAAACGGTATTTCTCTTTTTCTCCGGGCGAAGTCCCGGCGCTCCGCCCGCCTCCCATTCACCGTCGCATCTGCGGACGGCGCTTCCGCCTGCCCGAAACCCCACTCCCAAGGCCTGACGCCGCCATGAGCCGAGCCAAGCCCAGAGCCCGACGCAACCGACCGGTCATCCCCCTCACGCCGCAGGAGGCGGCGGAGGTCGAGACCCTTCGTGCACGGATTCTGGCCCGGCTGGAGGTCATGAACGCCGAGATGATCGACGAGGGCTGGATCCGCTGTCCCGACTGCGGCGGTCTCAGTCCGCCGGAAACCGATGCAGGCGAAGACGAGCCCTGGCCGGGATGAGCGCGTGGCCCGGTCCTAACCGGCGGCCCCGGTCTCAAGCCCGTAAGCCGCCCACAGCGACCGGTCCTTGAGCGTCGCGGTCAGGAAGGCGACATGCCGCTCCCGCTCCTCGGGCGTCGATCGGGGGGCGAGGGGGACCGGGCGGGGCGGGCGACCGCCGCTGGCCGTCGCCCCGAAGGCCGAGGGCGCCGTCTCGCGCCGGCTGGACAGGTCTAGGACCCGCTCCTTGCCGCCGCGCAACTCCAGATAGACCTCGGCCAGCAGCCGGGCGTCGATCAGGGCGCCGTGCAGGGTGCGTTCGACCAGCGAGACCTTGAACCGCTTGCACAGGGCGTCCAGCGAGTTCGCCATGCCCGGAAACCGCGTCTGGGCCAGCTTCAGCGTATCGATCCAGCGCGCCTCGCCGGTGATCGGATGACCGCAACGATCCAGCTCGAAATCGACGAAGTTGCGGTCGAAGTTGGCATTGTGGGCGATCAGGGGGGCGTCGCCGATGAAAGCCATCAGATCGGGCACGATCTCGGCGAACTTGGGCGCGTCCCTGACCTTGTCGTCGGTGATGCCGTGAACCCGGATGGCGTCGGCCGGAATGGAGCGCTCGGGATTGACGAACCGGTGGAAGGTCCGCCCCGTCGGCAACAGGTCCTCGATCTCGATACAGCCGACCTCGATCAGCCGGTCGCCCGTCTTGGGGTCGAAGCCGGTGGTCTCGGTGTCCAGAACGATCTCGCGCGCCATGCCCCCTTAATGGGGCGCTTCGCCGGCCTGCGGAAGGGGCTAGCGAAATCGGTTGAGTTGGACATCGTCCAACTCGGCTCAGATTTCGCGCCGGTATTCGCTTGGAACCCAGTCGGGCGACAGGACGGTGTGGACGATCCGGCCGACCTCGACCCGGGCCGCCTCCAGCCCCCGGCCGGTGTCGATCACGAAGTCGGCGCGGCGGCGTTTCTCGGCGTCCGGCGTCTGGCGGGCCAGGATGGCCTCGAACCGCTCCCGCGTCATGCCCGGCCGGGCCAGAACCCGAGCCGCCTGAACCTCCGGATCGGCGGTCACCACCACCACCGCATCTACGGCCCGGTCGCCGCCGGTCTCGAACAACAGGGGAATGTCCAGCACCGCCAGCTTCACCCCGCGACGGCGGGCCGCGGCCAGATCATCAACTCGCCCCGCCGCCACCAGCGGATGGACGATGGTCTCCAGCCGACGGAAGGCCGTCTCGTCGCGACCCAGGGCCTCGGCCAGCCGGCCCCGGTCCACGGCCCCGTCCACGACCACGCCCGGAAAGGCCTCGCCGATCGGCCCGACCGCCGCCCCGCCCACGGCGTAGAGGCCATGCACGGCCTGATCCGCATTCCAGATCACGGCGCCCGCCTCGGCGAACATCTGGGCCGTCGTCGACTTGCCCATGCCGATCGAGCCGGTCAGGCCAAGGACGATCATCCGGCCTCTCCGAGCACCTTCAGGCAGACCGGTCGCACATCGAAGTCCGGCGGCGGCCGGTCGAAAATGGCCGCGAACGACGGTCCCGCCTGGCCGATCAGCATGGCCAGGCCGTCCACGGTCGTCAGACCCCGGGCCCGGGCCGCCCTAAGGAAAGGCGTCACCAGCGGCCGATACGTCATGTCCATCACCACCGTCGCCGGATCGAGACGGCCCAGGTCGATGTCCGGCTGGACGCTCAGCGCATTGACGATCAGGGCCGCGCCTTCGAGCGCCGCAGGGCCCGTCGACCAGGCCTCGACACCGGCGCCGAGATCCGCCGCCAGGGCCTCGGCCCGCTCCAGGGTCCGGTTGACGACCCGAACCGTCGCTCCAGCCCCGACCAGAGCGGCGGCGGCGGCCCGGGCGGCGCCGCCCGCGCCGAGCATCGCCACGACGGCGCCGTTCAGCGACAGGGCCGGGGCCTGTTCCTCAAGGGCGCCCAGCAGGCCCAGGCCGTCGGTGCTGTCGGCATGAACCCGGCCGTCCCGGAAGGTCAGGAGGTTGGACGAGGAAGAGATCCGCGCCGTCTCGCTGGTCGTGTCGGCTAGGGCGAAGGCCTGTTCCTTGAACGGGGCGGTGACGTTCAGCCCGCGCACGAACCCGGCCCGGCCGCCGGCGACCAGGGTCTCGAACGCGGCCTCATCGGCCGGGGAAAAGGCGACATAGGCGGCGTCCATCCCCGCCGCTTCGATCCAGGCGTTGTGGATGACCGGGCTCAGGGAATGGGCGACCGGCCGACCGACGATGGCCCCGACCTTCACCGCGCCGGTGATGCGCCCGGAGAGGGAAGATGAACTCATGTCGCGATCACTCCGGCCCGCCGCAGCTCCGCCAGCACCGGCCACAGGGGCAGACCCAGAACCGTGAAATAGTCGCCCTCGACCGCCTCGAACAGCTGCGACCCCATACCCTCCAGCCGGTAGGCGCCGACGCAGGACAGCAGGGCCTCGCCCTCGGCCGCCAGATAGGCGTCCAGAAACGCATCGGAGAAATCCCGCATCCGCATGGCCACGCTGTCCACCCCAGACCAGACCACCGCCCCGTCATGGGCCAGGGCCGCGCCCGAATGCAGGTGATGAACCCGACCGCGCATCTGCCGAAGCCGCTCGCGGGCCTCCTTCAGCGACTTCGCCTTCGACACCAGACCTCCGTCGAAGCTCAGGGTCTGGTCAGCGCCCAGGACCCAGGCGTCAGGGGCATGTCGCGATACGGCCAGGGCCTTGGCGGCGGCCAGTTCTACGGCCAGATCCGTCGGCACGGCGCCGGCCATCGCGACCTTGATCGCGTCCTCATCCACCCCGGCGTCCTCGACGGCAAAGGCGACGCCAGCATCCGTCAGCATGGCCCGGCGCGCGGCGCTTCGCGAGGCGAGGATCAGGCGTTCATCGTTCATGGCGCCGCTCACCAGGTCGATCCGATCCGGTGGGTGCGGCGTTCGCTCAGCAGGTTGGTGATCGCCGCCGCCGTTTCCTCGACCGACCGCCGCGTGACGTCGATCGTCGGCCAGCCACGCCGCTCGAAGGCCCGGCGCGCCTTGACCGTCTCCTCGCGCACTCGGTCATGATCGACATAGTCGGAGGTATGGGCCGCATTCAGCCCGTCCAGCCGGTTGCGGCGGATCTGGACCAGCCGGTCGGGAGAGACCGTCAGGCCGACGACGAGGGGATTCTTCAACCCGACCAGCCGTTCGCCGTCCTCCTGACCGGGCACCAGGGGCACATTGGCCGCCCTGATGCCGCGATGGGCCAGATAGATGCAGGTCGGGGTCTTGGAGGTGCGCGACACCCCGCACAGGACGACATCGGCGCCCTCCAACTGTTCGGCCGTGCCCTGGCCGTCGTCGTGGGCCATGGCGAAATCGAGCGCGCTCATCCGGTTGAAATAGTCGTGGTCGAGGGCGTGCTGGGCCCCGACCCGCGTCGACAGCGCCGCCCCCAGATAGCGGGACAGGGCCCCGACCAGAGGATCCAGCGCCCCGATATGCGGCATGTCCAGTTTGCGACACCCCTCCTCGAGCTGGGCGCGCAACTCCCGGTCCACCAGAGTGTGCAGCACCACCCCCGGCGCCGTGGCCACCTCGGCCAGGACCCGCTCCATCTGCTTGTCCGACCGCACGAGGGCGTAGATGTGCTCGATGGGGATGACCCCGTCGAACCGGGCCGTCACCGCCTTGGCCATGGCGTTCAGGGTCTCGCCGGTCGAATCCGACACCAGGTGGACGTGGAAATAGGTGGCCAGTCGCGAGGCGCCGGCGGGGCGCGCCGGGCTCATCGGAAACCGGCCTTCATGACAGCGGACTCATCGATGGATTCCTGTGGACGGACGTGGGGGCGAGGCGGGACTTCAGGCCCTGCACCAGGGCGCCGATGTCTATAGCGGCCAGGGTCGGCGGGGGCGAGCGGGGATGACCGGGCGCCGTCCGCGAAGTCAGGCTCCGGTCATCCCCACCCGGTCCCGCTCCCCGGCTTCGGCTGGGGAAAGTCTTAATGAAACCTTAACGACATCAAGGGTCATCCCCGCCGGACCCCGCCCGCAAAGCCCCGGGCGTTAAGGATTGGTTAAGATTTGTCCCCGGTTTCTACAGGCGCTTTCCCGGTGTGTGACACCCGACCGACCTCCGTTGAAAGTCTCGTTTCGTTCACGGCGCCGCGACCGATCCGTCCCCGTCGTCCACGACCCTTCTGCTTTCCTCCATTTCTCAAATTCCTTTTGATCAGGAGAAGGAAGGGGCCCGGGCTTGAGGGAAAGTGCGGGGGGACGTAGAGGCAGGCGATGACGACGCCCCTGCTTCTCGATGCGCTCGCCGGCCGAACGACGGCGCGGCCCCCGGTCTGGTTCATGCGCCAGGCCGGCCGGTATCTGCCGGAGTATCGGGCTCTGCGGTCCGAGGCCTCGGACTTCATCGCCTTCTGCCTGAACCCCGAGATGGCGGCTGAGGCGACGCTCCAGCCCATGCGTCGGTTCGGCTTCGACGCGGCCATCGTCTTCGCCGACATCCTGTTGATCCCCCGGGCCCTGGGACAGGACGTCTGGTTCGAGACCGGGGAAGGGCCGCGGCTCGGCGACATGCCGCCGGTCGGGCGGATGTCGGAACTGGCCGAGGGTGCCGGCGAGCATCTGCACCAGATCGGCCAGACCCTGTCGCTCGTCCGTGCCCAGCTTGAGCCTGAACGCGCCCTGATCGGCTTCGCGGGCGCGCCCTGGACGGTGGCGACCTATATGCTGGACGGCGGCAAAAACACCATCGGCAAGGGCGAGCGGGCCTCGGCCCGATCCTACGCCTATTCGGACCCCGATACGGTGGATGGGCTTCTGGCCGTTCTGGTCGAGGCGACGGCCCGGTATCTGAAAATGCAGGCCGACGCGGGCGCCCAGGTGCTCAAGATCTTCGAGAGCTGGGCCGAGGGTCTGCCCGACGACCTGTTTGAGCGGCTGGTTCTCAATCCGCACAAGGCCCTGGTGGCCCGGACGCGGGAACTGGGCGTCACCGTCCCCCTGATCGGCTTCCCACGCGGCTCGGCCGTCCACGCCGCCCGGTACGCGACCGAGGTCGATGTCCAGGCCGTGGCCCTCGACACCGCCTGTCCGCTGGCGACGGGTCGCGAGGTCCAGACCATCAAGCCGATCCAGGGCGCGCTCGATCCCCTGCTGCTGCGCGCCGGCGGCAAGGCGCTGGATGCGCGTGTGGATCAACTGATGGAGGCCTGGGGAGACGGTCTGTGGATCTTCAACCTGGGCCACGGCATCCTGCCGGATGTGCCGATCGCCCATGTCGAACAGGTGCTTAAGAGGATCGGCGCGCAGTGACGGCCGTCGTCGCACCCGCGTCGAACGCCCATGCAGGCGCCCGGCCCGGCGGTCGCCGGGTTGCGGTCGTGCTGTTCAATCTGGGCGGGCCGGATGACGCCGCGTCGGTGAAGCCCTTCCTGTTCAACCTGTTCAACGACCCGGCCATCATCGGCCTCCCGGCGCCTTTCCGGGGCTGGCTGGCGCGGCTGATCTCCAGCCGTCGCGAGGCCTCGGCCCAGGCCAACTATGCGATGATGGACCATGGCGGCGGTTCGCCCCTGCTGCCCGAGACGCGCAAACAGGCGGAGGCCCTGCGAGAACGGGTGGCGGCCGCGCTGCCGGGCGACGACATCCGCGTCTTCATCGCCATGCGCTACTGGTCGCCGATGACGGACCGGACAGCGGCCGATGTGGCGGCCTTCGCCCCGGACGATCTGGTGCTTCTGCCCCTCTATCCGCAGTTCTCGACCACCACGACCCAGTCGTCGCTCAAGGCGTGGGCGGAGGCCTATCGCGGGCCGGGGGTCAGCCGGACGATCTGTTGCTATCCCGCCGCAGAAGGCTGGATCGAGGCCCAGGTCGCCGCCATCCGGTCGAAGCTGGCCGAGGCGGGGGACGCGCCGGTGCGGCTGCTGTTCTCGGCCCACGGCATTCCGGAAAAGCTCATCGCCCAGAAGGGGGATCCCTATCAGGAACAGGTCGAGGCGACGGTCGCGGCCGTCATGGCGCGGCTGGCGGCGGGCGGCGTCCGGGTCGACCACGCCCTCTGCTACCAGAGCCGGGTCGGGCCGCTGAAATGGCTGGGGCCGTCGACGCCCGAGGCGATACAAACGGCCGCCGATGACGGGGTGGGGGTCGTCATCACTCCGATCGCCTTCGTCTCCGAACATATCGAGACCCTGGTCGAGCTGGACATCGAATACGCAGAACTGGCCCACGCGGCGGGCGTCTCGCCCTATCTGAGGGCTCCGGCGGTCGGTGTGGACGCCGCCTTCATCGAGGGACTGGCTGAGGCCACGGTCAAGGCGCTCGGGCGGACCGGAACGGCGCCGGACGGTCCGGGCTGTGGACGCGCCTGGGGGGCCTGTCCCCATCTCAATCCTGAAAGGGCGGCGGCATGAACTGGTATGATCTGGCCCGAGGCCTGCACATTCTGGCGGTGATCGCCTGGATGGCGGGGATGCTCTTCCTGCCGCGCCTCTACGCCTATGATGCCGAACAGAACGGCAAGCCGGAGCCCCTAAAGTCCGAGATGCAGTCCTTGCTACGCCTGTGGCAGGCGCGACTGCTGAGGATCATCATCAATCCGGCCATGACCCTGGCCCTGGTCTTCGGCGCCTGGCTGTTCTGGCTGCGGAGCGGCGGGGGCGCCGACTGGTCCTTCGCCCATCAGCCGTGGATGATCGCCAAGCTGATCGGGATCCTGCTGCTGTTCGGCTGGCATGGCTTCCTGGCCGGGCAGAGAAAGCGGATCGCCGCCGGGACGTCGAAATACTCGAGCCGGTTCTGGCGCATGACCAATGAGATTCCCTTCGTCATCGCCATCGTCATCGTTCTGTCCGCCACCACGGAATGGGCCTTCTCCTAGAGCGCCGCGGCGCCGGGCTACCGCTCGCAACGCGGATGCTCGCGGCTTGAGCCCGGAATGGTTAGTCGGCGGCGTGACGGCCGAAAGCAGCGCCGCTTGACCTGACCGGGGGTTTCGTGGTTTCGCTGCGCGCGAACCGTCCCGATGCTTCGGGCGGTCCCTCTCTCTCGCGATCCCCGCCGGTTCGACCCGCAGGTCCATCGCCCTCCCTCTGGTCCTCCAGGACCGACATTCCAGATTTTCCCGACCGCCCGACCCCCTGTTCGGCGGCGATGACGCTGATCGAATCCCATGACCGACACCACTGACGCCCCCGAAACCGAAGCTGAAACCGAAATCGTGGTCGACGCCGCCGAGGCGGATCGCCGCGAAATCTCGGCCGCCGACCTGCCCATGGTCGATCAGGAAGCCGAAGGCGAAGAGGAGGGCGAGGCCGTCGTCCCCTCCGGCCGCATCACCCTGCAGGAGCTGAACGACAAGACGCCGGCCGATCTGGTCGCCTTCGCCGAACAGCTCGAGATCGAGAACGCCGGCAATCTGCGCAAGCAGGACCTGCTTTTCGCCATCCTCAAGGCCCTGGCCGACGAAGAGGTCGAGATCATCGCCCAGGGCGTGCTCGAGATCCTGTCCGACGGTTTCGGCTTCCTGCGCAGCCCCGACGCCAACTATCTTCCGGGTCCGGACGATATCTATGTCTCGCCCTCGCAGATCCGCCGCTTCGGTCTGCGCAACGGCGATACGGTCCACGGGGCCGTGCGCGGCCCGCGCGAGGGCGAGCGCTACTTCGCCCTGCTCAAGGTCGACACCATCAATTTCGAGGACCCGGAAACGGCCTCGACCAAGGTCCTGTTCGACAACCTGACGCCCCTCTATCCCGAGGAGCGGCTGCACATGGAAATCCAGGATCCGACCCAGAAGGACCGGTCGGGCCGGGTCATCGACATCGTCGCCCCACTGGGCAAGGGCCAGCGCTGCCTGATCGTCGCCCCGCCGCGCGTCGGCAAGACGGTCATGTTGCAAAACATCGCCAAGTCGATCGAGAAGAACCACCCCGAGGTCTTCCTGATTGTCCTCTTGATCGACGAGCGCCCCGAGGAAGTCACCGACATGCAGCGCACCGTGAAGGGCGAGGTCGTGGCCTCGACCTTCGACGAGCCGGCCAGCCGCCACGTCGCCGTCGCAGAGATGGTGATCGAGAAGGCCAAGCGTCTGGTCGAGCACAAGCGCGACGTCGTCATCCTGCTGGACTCGGTCACCCGCCTGGGCCGCGCCTACAACGCCACCGTGCCCTCGTCGGGCAAGGTTCTGACCGGGGGTGTGGACGCCAACGCCCTGCAGCGGCCCAAGCGCTTCTTCGGCGCCGCGCGGAACGTGGAACAGGGTGGCAGCCTGACCATCATCGCCACGGCCCTGATCGACACGGGCAGCCGTATGGACGAGGTGATCTTCGAAGAGTTCAAGGGCACCGGCAACTCGGAAATCGTGCTGGACCGCAAGGTCGCCGACAAGCGCATCTTCCCGGCCATCGACGTGCTGAAGTCCGGCACCCGCAAGGAAGAGCTGATCACGCCGAAGGATCAGCTGACCAAGACCTATGTCCTGCGCCGTATCCTGAACCCCATGGGTCCGCAGGACGCCATCGAGTTCCTTCTCGACAAGCTGCGCCAGTCCAAGAACAACTCCGACTTCTTCCAGTCCATGAACACCTGATCGGCGAACCGGGTCATACCGAGCTGTTTCACGTGAAACCCCGGTAAGACCACGGAATTTCGAACGGAGGCGCCGCAGCCATGAAGATGAACATCGAGATCGAGTGCACGCCTGCGGAGGCCCGCGCCTTCCTCGGCCTCCCGGACGTGACTGGGCTGAACGACCATCTTGTCGAAGAAATGAAGAAGCGCATGGACGCCAATGTCTCGGCCATGCAGCCCGAGGAACTGATGAAGTCCTGGACCAGCTTCGGTCTGTCCGCCCAGGACCACTTCCGCCGCCTGATGGAAGCGGCCGTGACGACGACCAAGCCGTGACGGAATGTCCTCCCTATGAAATGGGGAGGGGGACCGCGGAGCGGTGGAGGGGTTCGTCCAGCCGTTTCTTCCTTCGAGGGGAGAACCCCTCCGTCACGGCGGAAGCGCGCCGCGCCACCTTCCCATCGCTACGCGACAGGGAGGAGACGTGACCACCATCTTCGCCCTCGCCACCCCGCCCGGCCGCGGGGCCATCGCGATCCTGCGCCTTTCAGGCCCCGCCACGCCGGACGCGCTTGAGGCCTTGGGCGCGCACAGGCTGAAACCGCGCATGGCGTCGTTGCGTCGTCTCACGTGGAACGAGATCGTTCTCGACGAAGCCCTGGTGCTCAGCTTCCCTGCGCCCCACTCCTACACCGGTGAAGACTGCGCCGAGTTGCATCTGCATGGCGGCCGGGCGGTGGTCGAGGCGGTGTCGGAGGCCTTGCTGTCGCTCGGTCTGGCCCCCGCTGAACCGGGAGAGTTCACCCGGCGCGCCTTCGAGAACGGGCGCATGGACCTGGCCCAGGCCGAGGCCGTCGCCGATCTGATCGACGCGGAAACCACCGCACAGGCGGGTCAGGCTCTCGGCCAGCTGGGCGGCGCCCTGTCCAGAACCTATGAAGGATTTCGGCGCGACCTGCTCAGGGCCCTGGCTCTGGTCGAGGCCGAGATCGATTTTCCCGACGAGGAGATTCCCGACAATCTGGCGCGCACCGCCGGGCCGGTTCTGGACGGCCTGATGGGCGATATGGACGCCGCCCTCGCCGACGCCGACCGGGGCCGGCGGGTTCGGGATGGCTATCGCATCGTCCTGATCGGGGAGACCAATGCGGGGAAATCGTCTCTATTCAACGCCCTTGTTTCACGTGAAGCGGCCATCGTCACGCCTATCGCGGGAACCACGCGCGACGTGCTGGACGCCGAACTGGTGATCGGGGGCTACGCGGTGACTTTGTCGGATACGGCGGGGCTTCGCGAAAGCGAGGATCCCATCGAGGCCGAGGGCGTCCGGCGGGCGCGGGCGCGAGCCGAGGCCGCTGATCTGCGGCTCTGGGTGCGGGCGCCCGGCGACCCGGAGGGGGCCGCCGCTGACTTCGCGCGACCCGATGATCTGATCGTCCTGACCAAGGCCGACCTGGGGGAAGACACCACGGGCTCGGCGGCCGGGGCCCTGTCTGTGAGCACCACGACAGGACCGGGCCTCGGCGATCTCCACGATTGGATTGCGGCCCGGCTGGCGCGGGATCTGTCGGGCGGCGACTTCCCGGCTGTGACGCGCGAACGGCACCGCCGTCGTCTGGTCGAGGCCCGGGCGGCGGTCGAGGCGGGAAGGCGGGCCCTGGAGGTCGCGCCGGAGATGGCGGGGGACGACCTGCGCCGCGCCGCCGACGCCCTGGCCCGGGTCACCGGCGCCATCGGGGTCGAGGATGTCCTGGGCGAGGTCTTCTCCACCTTCTGCATCGGCAAGTAGACGTTTCACGTGAAATCAGCCGACCGCGCCCGCGTGGCGCTTCGGCCCTGTTTGGACTATATGGCCGGCATGAGCGGCTTGAGTTTTGATGTCATTGTCATCGGCGGCGGCCACGCGGGATGCGAGGCGGCGGCGGCCTCCGCGCGCGCCGGCGCCCGGACGGTCCTTCTGACCCAGAAGCTCGAGACCATTGGCGAGATGTCTTGCAACCCGGCCATCGGCGGTCTGGGCAAGGGCCATCTGGTGCGCGAGATCGACGCCCTGGACGGGCTCATGGGTCGGCTCGGGGATGTCTCCGGCATCCAGTTCCGCCTGTTGAACCGGTCCAAGGGCGCCGCAGTCCAGGGGCCGCGCAGCCAGATCGACCGTCGCCTGTATCGCGAGGCCATGCAGGCCGAACTGGCTGACTATTCCAACCTGACCCTGATGGCCGGCACGGCCGAGCGGTTGATCCTCGACGGCGATCGCGTTGTCGGGGTCGAAACCGGAGCCGGGCAGGCTGTGCGGGCCGGGGCCGTGGTGCTGACGACCGGCACCTTCCTCAACGGCGTGATCCACAAGGGCGACGAACGCATCCCCGCCGGACGTCATGGCGAGGCGCCGTCCACGGGTCTGGCGGCTGACCTCCATGCCGCCGACCTGATGATGGGCCGGCTCAAGACCGGCACTCCGGCGCGGCTGGATGGTCGCACCATCGCCTGGGACCGGCTGGAGATGCAGCAGGCCGATGAGAGGCCGGTCCCCTTCAGCTTCCTGACCGACCGGATTGACGTGCCCCAGATCGCCTGCGGCATTACCCACACGACCGAAGAGACCCACCGCATCATCGCCCAGAACCTGGGCGAAAGCGCCGTCTATGGCGGGCATCTGTCCGGGCGCGGCCCGCGTTACTGCCCCTCGATCGAGGACAAGGTGGTGCGGTTCGCCGACAAGACCTCGCATCAGGTCTTTCTCGAGCCTGAGGGTCTGGATGATCCGACGGTCTATCCCAACGGCATCTCGACCTCGGTGTCGGACGCGACCCAACTGGCCTTCCTGCGGACCATGCCGGGTTTGGAGGCGGTGGAGGTGTTCCGCTTCGGTTATGCGATCGAATACGACTATGTCGATCCGCGCGAACTGACCCCGGCGCTGGAGGTCAAGAAGCGGCCGGGCCTCTATCTGGCCGGCCAGATCAACGGCACGACCGGCTACGAGGAGGCAGGGGCGCAAGGGCTGATCGCCGGGCTGAACGCCGCCCGCGCCGCCGCCGGATCGGACCCGATCATCCTCGGGCGCGACCAGGCCTATATCGGCGTCATGATCGACGACCTCGTGACCAAGGGGGTGACCGAGCCCTATCGGATGTTCACCAGCCGGGCCGAATACCGGCTGACCCTGAGGGCCGACAACGCCGACCTGCGCCTGACCCCCGTCGGCATCGCGGCGGGGATCGTCTCGCCCGCACGCCGCGCCGCCTTTGAGGCCAAGGCGGCGGTTCTGGATCGAGCCCTGAAGCTGGTGCGCGACACCCGCTATACGCCGAAGGAGGCCAATGCCCTGGGGTTGGCCGTCAACGCCGACGGGGTGCGCCGGTCGATCCGCGACCTGCTGGCCTTCCCCGGCGTCGACCTGAAAGCCTTCGAGGCGGCCCATCCGGAGATCGTCGCGTGGCCCGAACAGGTCCGCCAGCAGGTCGAGATCGATGCGGGTTACGCCGGCTATCTGGATCGCCAGGCTTCGGACGCCGAGGCCTTGCGGCGGGAGGAAGCGCTCGCCCTGCCGACCGACCTCGACTATGCGGCCATCGGCGGTCTGTCGAACGAAGTCCGTGAGAAGCTGTCGATGGTCCAGCCCCGCACACTGGGTCAGGCCGGGCGGATCGAAGGCATGACCCCGGGCGCCCTGACGGCCCTGCTGTCCCACGTGAAAAAGCAGCCGGTCTGCGCCTGATGACGCCGGACGAGTTCCAGCGCCTGACCGGCGCCGCGCCCGAACGTATGGCCGAGTTGCGGGCCTTTCTCGATCACCTGACCGAGGCCAATGAAGTCATGAACCTGGTCGGGCCGGACACCATCCCCGACTTCTGGAACCGCCACGCCTGGGATTCGGCCCAACTTCTGGAACTCGCGCCGGACGCCCGGACCTGGGCCGACCTCGGCGCGGGGGCGGGCTTTCCCGGGGTGGTGCTGGCGATCCTGCTGAAGGGCCGGCCGGACGCCCATGTCTGGCTGATCGACAGTCTGGGGAAACGTTGCCGCTTCCTGCAATATCTGGTCGACGACCTGTCGCTTCCGGCCACGGTGATCAACGGCCGGGCGGAGGCGCAGACGATCAGGGTCGACGTCGTCACCGCCCGCGCGGTGGCGCCGCTGGAGAAGTTGCTGGGTTATGCACAGCCCTATTTCGCCCGCGGTGCACAAGGTCTGTTTCTCAAGGGAGAGAAGGCCGAGGCCGAGTTGATCGAGGCCCGCAAGGTCTGGCATGTGCAGAGCGACCTCTCCGTCTCGCGCAGCGACCCGCGCGGCCGTATCCTTTCTGTCAGGAGCCTGCGACGTGGCTGACCGCCCGGACAAGACCCCGACTGCCGCCTCCCGCCCAACGCGGGTTCTCGCCGTGTCCAACCAGAAGGGCGGGGTGGGCAAGACCACGACCGCCATCAACCTCGGGACGGCCCTGGCCGCCATCGGCGAGCGCGTTCTGATCGTCGATATGGACCCCCAGGGCAATGCCTCCACCGGTCTGGGTGTTCCACGTGAAACACGCCGGATCACCATCTATGACGTGGTCGTCGACGGCCGGTCCATCCATGACGCCGCCGTCCAGACCAATGTGCCGGGCCTCGACATCATCCCGGCCGACGCGGACATGTCCGGGGTGGAGATTGAGCTGAGCCAGGCTGACCGCCGGTCCTATCGCCTGCGCGACGCCCTGCAGAAACAGGGCGAAAGCGGTCATACGCGGTATGACTATGTTCTGATCGACTGCCCGCCGTCCCTGAACCTGCTCACGCTGAACGCCATGGCGGCGGCCGACGGGGTTCTGGTGCCTTTGCAATGCGAGTTCTTCGCCCTGGAGGGGCTGACGCAGTTGATGAAGACCATCGAGATGGTCCGGCACAGCCTCAATCCGGCTCTGGAGATCCAGGGCCTGGTCCTGACCATGTACGATCGCCGCAACGCCCTGTCGGGCCAGGTCGCCGCCGATGTGCGCGGCCATTTCGGCGACAAGGTCTATGAGGCTGTAATCCCTCGCAATGTGCGGGTGTCCGAGGCGCCGTCCTTCGGCAAGCCAGTCCTGATCTATGATCTGAAATGCACCGGCAGCCAGGCCTATCTTCGTCTGGCGCGCGAAGTGGTCGGCCGCGAACGCCAGAAGCGCGCCGAGATGGCGGCGGCCTGAACGCCGCCGTCCGAGAGAGTTCAAGGGTTAGGATACCATGGCTGCTGATCGACAAAGAGGACTGGGCCGTGGCCTGTCGGCCCTGATGGGCGAGAACGCCGCCGAGGCCGTGCCGGTGGCGGGCGGGGCCTTGCCGACCGGCGTCCAGATGGCGCCGATCGAGACCCTGAAGCCCAACCCGGATCAGCCGCGCAAGATCTTTACCCCGGCGGATCTGGAAGAACTGACCGCCTCGATCCGCGACAAGGGGGTGCTGCAACCCATTCTCGTCCGCGCCCAGCCCGGCGAACCGGGTGTCTGGCAGATCATCGCCGGCGAACGCCGCTGGCGCGCGTCGCAGGGGGCGCGCCTCAAGGAGGTGCCGATCATCGTCCGCGACATGGACGATGTGGAGGTGCTGGAAGTCGCCATCATCGAGAACGTCCAGCGCGCCGATCTGAACCCGGTGGAAGAGGCCAATGCCTACGCCCTCTTGATGGAGCGGTTCGGTCGGACCCAGGACGCCCTGGCCGGTGTCGTCGGCAAGAGCCGCAGCCATGTGGCCAACACCCTGCGTCTGCTGCAGCTGCCGGCCTCGGTGCTGGCCCATGTGACCGAAGGCCGGATGTCTGCCGGCCACGCCCGCGCCCTGATCACGGCCCGCGATCCCGAGGCCCTGGCCGAGACCGTGGTGTCCGAGGGCCTGAACGTGCGTCAGACCGAGGCCCTGGCCCGCAAGTCGCAGGAGCCGGTCAAACCAACCGGTTCGGCGTCGAAGGGGGCGTCCGGCGGCTCGGCCGATACGGCGGCACTCGAACAGGATCTGGCCGATGCGCTCGGACTGAAGGTCGCCCTGAGCGACCGGGGCGGGAAGGGGGAACTGACCCTCACCTACAAGTCGCTCGAGCAACTCGACGATCTTTGCCGTCGGCTGATGCGGGCCTGACGCCGCAGCCGTGCTAGGGTGCGCGCATGACCGACCAACCTGAAACCGCCGCCGAAGCCCTGAAACGCGTCCTCGCCGCCAAGAAGGCGGGGTCGGCCGGAGCGGGCAAGGCCGCCTTCAAGCCCGGGCAGCATCCTGAAAAGGTCGCCGCGGCCCGCAGCACGGCCATGGCCAAGCCCGCCTTCCGCAAGGCGTCGAAGCGGGGCTGATGCCTGGCCCTCTCCCCTTGTGGGAGAGGGAGATCGCGCACGGCGGCGTAAGCCGTCGTTCTGGCGCGGTCGGGTGAGGGGTCATGGCGGCGTTCTAAGTGAGTTTGGCTGACGCAGATCTTCGCCGTCAGCATAACCCCTCATCCGTCGGGCTTCGCCCGCCACCTTCTCCCGCAAGGGGAGACGGGAAGTGGTCAGAGCCCAAGCCTTCGCGCCCGTGCGGAAATCTCCAGCAACAGGCGTTCGGCGATCAGGGCTTCGGGCATGCCGGTGGTGCGCGTAGCCAGGTCGGCGGTGTTGACGCTGTCCAGAACCCGATCGAGATCATCCAGCCGCCAGGCCCGGGCCTGACGCAGCATCTCGGCCTCCTGCTTCCAGAAGACGCCCGCGGCCTTGGCCGCCTCCTTGGCACCCGCTCCCGCGTTCTGCAAGATATTGATTCGGCGCAGTTTTCCGAGGTGGATCGAGGCCTGACGTACAGCCAGGACGGCGGATTCGCCCTCGGCCAGAGCGCGTCTCAGGCCCGCCTGCGCCGGGGCGGGCTTGCCGCCGAAGGCCTGAAGCGCCGCGTCCTGAAGCGAGGCGTCGGGCTCGACCCCGAGGTGGGCCTCCAACTGGTCCACATCCAGTTGCCGACCCGATCCCGGGCCGATGTAGAGGATCAGCCGCTCGATCTCCTGCCGCATCAGGCCGCGTCCGCGGGGCAGGCGGCTGACGAAACGGTCCAGGGCGTCGGCGCTCAGCGACACCTTCTCGGCCGACAGGGCTTCGCGCGTCATCCGGGCGACGTCGCCGACCTCGTCCTCGTAACAGGCGATGCCGACGGCGGCCTTGTGGCTCTCGGCGGCCTTCCTCAGGGCCGAGTCGCGGCCGAGGGCTCCGGCCTCGATGACCAGCATGGCGTCGGGGTTAAAGCCGTCGTCGGCATGGGTCTTGAGCGCGGCCGCCACAGCCTTGTCGACCGAGGCCTTGTCCGATCCCAGCCGCACCCGAACCAGACGTCGCCCGCCGATCATGGACAGGGCGGTCAGGGCCTCCTCCAGCCGCGCCTCGTCGCCGTCGATGTCGCTGTCGGTCAGCAGGGTGACGTTGAAGGGATCGTTCAGGTCCGGCGTGATGGCCTTGCACAGGATCTCGGACCGTTCGGCCACGCCGGACCGGTCCTTGCCGTGAATGACCACGGCGCGCACGGCGGCGTCGGGCCGCGCCAGGAAGCGGTCGATCTCGGGGCGTTTGGCGAGGATCACGCGCAAGCCGCCATGGGCTAGCGCCCGGCCAGGGCCTGGAGGAGGTCCAGACGGATCAGGCGCGCCAGCTCGGCGGCGGCCCGGTCCTCGCCGTCCTGCTGGGCGGCGATGGCGGCGTAGGGCTGGTCGGCCGAGCCATAGGTGGTGGTGACCGTCTCGGTCCCGGTCAGGGGCGCCCCCCCGGACGTCGGGGTCAGGGTCCAGGCCGCCTTCACCGTCAGCTCGTAGCGTGTGGCGGTGTCGTCGATGCGCCGACCCAAGGGGCGGCGGCTCTGCTGCACCTCGGTGGTCAGGCGATAGAGGGGCGTCGCAGACCGGTTGAAGGCCAGGGCGTCCTCGAGCTGTTCACGCAGCCGATAGCCGAGCCGGTCGTCCTGGGCCGACACGGCGATGCGCGTCAGGGATGCGCCCGCGCCGCCGTCGCCATACAGGGGCGTGAAGCCGCAGGCCGAGAGGGCGATCCCGGCGATCACGGACGCGAAGACGACGGCCCGCCGCATCAGCCGGCGACCAGTTTGACGATACGATCGGGCTCGTCTTTCACCTTGCGGACGGTCTGGCCATTGGCCGCAAGGTAGGCATGAAACGCCTCGCTGGCGAGGGCCTCCGCCTCCACGACCTTGGCGTCGGCGCCGCGCGGCATAGAAATTTCGCCGCGCCGCTTGCCGTTTATCTGGATGGGCAGGACCACTTCGTCATCGGCGGCCAGAGCGGGGTCGTAGACGGGCCAGGGCGCGTCCAGAACCATGCCGGTCTCTCCGAGACGCGACCATCCCTCCTCGGCGACGTGGGGGGTGAAGGGGGCGATCAGGCGGGCCAGGGCCGAGAGGGCCTGACGTCGGGCCTCGCCGCTCGCGGTCTTCGCATCCCGGACGGTGGCCAGGAAGGCGTAGAGCTTGGCGATGGCGGAGTTGAAGCGGAAGCCCTCGACCCCCTCCGACACGGCCTTGATGGCCTTGTGCGTCTCGCGGATCAGGGCGGCGTCGGCGGCCGGATCGCCTGCGGCCGAGGCGTCGAAGCCGTCGAACTCGGCCCAGACGCGCTGGACGAAGCGGCTGGCGCCCTCGACCCCTCCGGGGGTCCACTGAACGTCGCGCTCGGGCGGGCTGTCGCTGAGGACGAACAGGCGGCCGGCGTCGACGCCGTGCGAATCCAGGATTTCCTGCGGCGCGACGACGTTCTTCTTGGACTTCGACATCTTCTCGATGTCGCCGATGATCAGGGGCTCGCCCGTCGACAGACGACGGGCGGAGCGAGCGCCCGCCGCGTTGGTCAGATCGACATCGGTGGGCTCGACCCAGGCGCCGGCCTCGGTCCTGTAGGTCTCGTGGACCACCATGCCCTGGGTGAACAGGCCCGCGAACGGCTCCTTGACCGACAGCATGCCGGCGTCCGACAGGGCGCGGGTGATGAAGCGGGCGTAGAGCAGATGCAGCACCGCGTGCTCGACCCCCCCGATATACTGGTCCACCGCCAGCCAGCGGTCGGCGGCGGCGGCGTTGATCGGCTCGGCCGCCGTCGGATCGGTGAAGCGGGCGAAGTACCAGCTGGAATCGACGAAGGTGTCGAGCGTGTCGGTCTCGCGCGTCGCCTCGGCGCCGCAGGACGGGCATTGGACGTGTTTCCAGGTCGGATGCCGCGCCAGGGGGTTGCCGGGCGTGTCGAAGGTCACGTCCTCGGGCAGGACGACCGGCAGCTGAGCGGCCGGAACCTCGACCACGCCGCAGGCGTCGCAGTGGATCACCGGGATCGGGCAACCCCAATAGCGCTGGCGCGAAACGCCCCAGTCACGCAGGCGATAGATGGTGGCGCCCTTGCCCTGGCCCTCGGCCTCCACCCTGCCGATGGCGGCGGCCTTGGCGGCTTCGACGTCCATGCCGTCCAGGAAGCCCGAGTTGAAGGCGCGGCCCGGCCCCGTGTAGGCCTCGGTCCCGATCTCGACGGTCTCGGTGTCGTCGGGCTTGACCACGGGGATGACCGGCAGGTCGTATTTGCGGGCGAAGTCCAGGTCGCGCTGGTCGTGGGCCGGACAGCCGAAGATGGCGCCCGATCCATAGGTCGACAGCACGAAATTGGCCGCCCAGACGGGCAGGGTCTTGTCCGGGTCGAACGGGTGACGGACCCGGACGCCGAGATCGACGCCTAGCTTCTCGGCCTTTTCGATGTCGGCTTCACTGGTGCCCGTCTGGGCGCAGGCCTTGACGAAGTCGGCGACGTCCGGCCGGTGTTCGGCGATGGCCTTGGTCAGGGGGTGGTCGGGAGCCAGGGCGATGAAGCTGGCCCCGAACAGGGTGTCGGGCCGGGTCGTATAGACCTCGATCGGATCACGGGCGTGATTGGGCTCTCCCTTGGGCGAAGCGGGCAGGAAGGCCGGGGCGTCGACGATCTCCCACCACAGGGTCGCGCCCCTGGACTTGCCGATCCAGTTTTCCTGCATCAGCCGGACCTTCTCGGGCCAGCGGTCCAAGGTCTTCAGCCCGTCGATCAGGTCGTCGGCATAGTCGGTGATGCGCAGGAACCACTGGTTCAGCTTGCGCTTCTCGACCGGTGCGCCCGAGCGCCAGCCCTTGCCGTCGATCACCTGTTCATTGGCCAGGACGGTGTTGTCGACCGGATCCCAGTTGACCACCGCATCCTTGCGATAGACCAGCCCGCGTCGATAGAGCTCCAGGAACCAGGCCTGCTGCCTGCCGTAGTATTCCGGGTCGCAGGTGGCGAACTCGCGCGACCAGTCCAGCGACAGGCCCAGCAGCTTCAGCTGCTCGCGCATGTTGGCGATATTGTCGTAGGTCCAGCCCTTGGGGTGGATGCCGCGCTCCATGGCGGCGTTCTCGGCGGGCATGCCGAAGGCGTCCCAGCCCATGGGATGCAGAACATCAAAGCCCTGCGCCCGCTTGTGGCGCGCGACCACGTCGCCCATCACATAGTTGCGGGCGTGCCCCATGTGGATGTTCCCCGACGGATAGGGAAACATTTCAAGGACATAGTATTTCGGTCGCCCGGTGTCCTTCGTGACGAAGGCGTTCGCATCGGCCCAGCGCTTCTGCTGGCGGGGTTCGGCGGTCTTGGGGTCGTAACGGGCCACGGGAGTCCTGGAAGCATGGAGGACGTCCTGCCCTCGCGCCTCACATAGCCCGAAGGACGCGGACGCCCAAGGAAATCAGACCTTAACCCTCGCGCTCAGACAGCGAGCCTGAGTTTACCCTCGGGCCGATCGAAGATCGGTCCCGGGGGCGCGGCGAGCGTTAGCGCCCCAAAAAGACGACTGAGCGCAGCGCGCTCAGTTCGCGTGGGCGAGGTTGAGCTGGCGCGCCTTGGTCAGGATGGCGTTCTCCAGATCGGTCTCGGTCTGGGCGGCGACCGGGGCGGGGGCCCAGGCGCCGTCGGCGCCCTTGATCTCCTTCGTCACCGTCACGTTGAGCGCGTCGGCGCGCAGGCGGGTGTCAAGGATGAAGACCGTCGCCTTGAACCGCTCGTTCGGGGCCTGGGTGTCGGTGTACCAGTCGTAGTTGATCACGCCGCCGAACGGGTCGGCCGTCAGCAGGGGCATGAAGCCCATGGTGTCCAGGCTGGCGCGCCACAGAAAGCCGTTGACGCCGATGGTCTGGGTCGTGGATGGCGTCGGGGCCTTGTCCCGGTTCATGAAGGGCAGGCCGCCGCAGGCCGACAGCATCAGGCCGGTCACGATGGCGGCGGCGGCGCCGACGCGCGCTGTCGCGGCGCGGGTCACGGGCGTGGCGACCATCGCAGTCTTGGGGGCCATCAGGGGAATCTCCATATCAAGGGGCGGTCGCGGTCGAAATATCGGATCGTCAGGTCCGAAGCCTGAAGGCCCGCGCGACGGTTCCGGACTGGGTCCGCAAGGCGACGCCGATGGGCCGCTCTATAACACGGTGAAAAGGGGCGATGACAAGGCAGGCAGGGCCACAAGCGACACGGGACGGTCACCGGACTGAAATCCGCCAACACGGCTTCACCCTAATCCCGTGACGCCAGCGCCACAGACTCCGGCCATAGTCCATGGAACAACGGTCTTTGGTCGGTGTTGCGTTGACCGGGACCAAGCGAGGTGTCTAATCGCGACGTTCACGGCGAAAACGCCGGTTCCTCGGCGAAGTCCTGCGGAATCGCCGAGACGAGTCTTTCCGGGTTCGCCTGGAAACCAAGGGTTGGAAATGCGTGCTGGTCTTGTGATCATCGGTCTGGCGGGGGCGGTTCTGCTCTCCACGGCAGGTCATGCCTCGGCCCAGTCGCAGACCGGTGCGAGAACGCGCGCGCCCGCTGTTTCCCTCGCCGAGGCCCAGAACGCCCAACGCGCCCGGCCGGCGCCGCAACGCCGCGGCCTGCTGCGCTGGATGGACAGCGGCCGTTGGGGTCTGGACTTCAACATGAACGAGCCGGTGGGCCGCGAAGCCCAGCTCGGCGACGTCCAGGCCGGCGCCTATTACAGCGTCAGCCCGCGCCTGCGCGTGGGCGCCTCGGCCGGACTGGCCGCGCCCGAACAGGATCCGGCGCGCGCGCCGGAGACGGATCGCCGCGCACAGCCGCGCATCCGGCTGGAATCCATCTTCAAGTTCTGATCAGACGCCGAAGGCGCGGTTGAAGGCTTCGACGCCCGCGATCCCGCATGCCCCGGTTCCGGCCAGCGCCCCGACATTGGTGACGTCGATCCCGCCGAGGGCATAGACCGGCAGTGTGGACCGCCGCACCGCCTCGGCCAGGCCTTCGACGCCCAGGGCCGAACGGGGCGGAGAGGGGCTGTTCGTCGGGAAGATCGGGGACAGGACCAGGGCGTCGATCCCGGACGTTGCGGCGTCCAGATCTCCGTCAGGGTGCGCGGCGGTGGTGATCAGCCAGTCAGGGCAGGTCTGACGAAGGTCGCTGGCCCGATTCCGCGCCCGTTCTGGCAGATGCACCCCGTCGGCGCCCACCGCCCCGGCCAGATCGGCGTCCAGCCCGATCAACAGCCGGACGCCGCGATGCGTGGTGACCTCCCGCAACCGCCGCGCGGTCGCCTCGGCCCCGGCGGTCCCGAAATGGCGATAGACGACGGCCGATCCGGCCGGAAGGCGTGCGGCGGTAGTCCAGGGCTCGGGCATGCGGATCGGGTCAGTGAAGAACAGCAGGGGCGGAAGGGCGACCGGGCGCCCCTCCGGGCTGACAGGGGCGGCTGCGCGGGCTAGAGCGAGGGCGGCGGTCCACAGCGCCCGCCCCTCGTCCGAAAGCACATCCAGGCTGGCGTCCGTGACCGACATGGTTTCCTCATCCTCCGGTTCGGGGCCGGCGTCCATCGCCGCGCGGTTCGAGGCCGTGCGGGCGCGCATCGTCGCCGCCGCCCGGGCCGCCGGGCGCGATCCAGCTTCGGTGGTCCTGACGGCGGTGACCAAGACCCAGCCGCCCGAGGCCATCGACGCCGCTCTGGCGACGGGGCAGCGGGTGTTCGGTGAAAACCGTGTGCAGGAAGGGCAGGGTCGATGGATCCCGCGCGATCCGGCCGGGTCGGGGCTGGAACTGCGCCTGATCGGCCCGCTCCAGTCCAACAAGGCCGCCGACGCCGTGGCCCTGTTCGACGTCATCGAGACCCTGGACCGGGACAAGCTGGCCCGGGCCCTGGCCGAGGCGGTGCAGAAGGTCGGGCACAGTCCGCGCCTGCTGGTTCAGGTCAACACCGGCGCCGAGCCGCAGAAGGCCGGCGTCCTGCCGGACGACGCAGACGCCCTGATCGCCCGGGCGCGCGTCGACTATGGCCTGACGGTCGAGGGGTTGATGGCCATTCCTCCGGCGGCCGAGGCTCCTGATCCGCATTTCGCCCTTCTGGCCCGGATCGCCGAGCGCAACGGCTTGCCGGTCCTGTCGATGGGGATGAGCGGGGATTTCGAGGCGGCGATTCGCCACGGCGCCACCCATGTTCGTGTCGGATCAGCGCTTTTCGGGGAGCGGACGGCCGCGCCGGGGGTTCAGAGGGCTTGAAAGCGCTCGTTTTTCCGCGTCGCCCTTGGCGTGGAGCCCAAGCCTCGCCATTGTTACAGACATGCCCACGCCCAAGACCCTCCTGATCATCGACGACGACGACGACCTGCGCGAGGCGCTGGC
>NZ_JBQVNM010000041.1:0-26230 GCF_052436175.1 Brevundimonas sp.
GAATGACGCCGAGGATCGGCCCCGCGCAGGGGGCCCAGAGGAGCCCCGTCGCCACGCCCAGCAGAAGGGACGCTCCCACCTCGCCCTGATCGCCCGACCGGCGTTCCGCCCGGTCCGTCAGCCATGATCCGGCGGCCACGAAGGGCCGCATCAGCCGGTCGCCCACCCGAGGGATCAACAGGCTGACGCCGAGCACCGCCATGACCGCAAGGGCGATCCAGCGGCCGATGTCGTTGGCGCGGACGATCCAGCCTCCGCCCAGGGCCGCGAGGGAGGCCACGGCCGCGAAGGTGACCGCCATCCCGACCAGAAGGGGGAAGCCGTTCCGCCAGAAAGGCCGGTCCGCGCGGGCGAAGACGAAGGGCAGGACGGGCAGGATGCAGGGGCTGACGATGGTCAGGACGCCGGCCAGATAGGACAGGAGAAACAGGATCATGGGGCGGTTCCGGGCGTCATGCCTCTCCCATACGACCATTTTGCTCCAATGGTTTCATCTCCTGTCCGCGGTCGACCGACGGATCAGGCTAGACTTGCGGCTCAAACCGAACGATTCGCAGCCTCATGACCATTCACACTCCGCCGCCGGAAGGCGGTCGTATCGTCGAAGAGCCGATGGGCGACGCGCTGTCGAAGCGCTATCTGGCCTACGCCCTGTCGACCATCACCAACCGGGCCCTGCCGGACGTGCGGGACGGCTTTAAGCCCGTGCACCGGCGCATCCTCTACGCCATGTACCAGATGCGGCTGAACCCGCAGGCCGCCGCGCGCAAATGCGCCAAGGTCGTCGGCGAGGTCATGGGCGGATACCACCCGCACGGCGACGCCTCGATCTATGAAGCCCTGGTGCGTCTGGCCCAGGACTTCGCCCAGCGGTATCCGCTGGTCGACGGTCAGGGGAACTTCGGCAACATCGACGGCGATAGCGCGGCGGCCATGCGCTACACCGAGTGCAAGCTGACCCCAGCCGCCATGCTGCTGCTGGACGGGATCGACCAGAACGCCGTCGATTTCAAACCCACCTATGACGATCAGGACGAGGAGCCGATCGTCCTGCCGGCCGGATTCCCGAACCTGCTGGCCAACGGCTCGTCCGGCATCGCCGTGGGGATGGCGACCTCGATCCCGCCGCACAATGCGGGCGAACTGATCGACGCCTGCCTGCTGTTGCTGGAACGGCCCGAGGCGACGACGGCCGAACTGGCCGAGATCGTGCCGGGACCGGACTTCCCCACCGGCGGCGTGGCCGTCGAGGGCCATGCGTCGATCCTGGAGGCCTATGAGACGGGCCGGGGCGGGGTGCGGCTGCGGGCGCGCTGGGAGACCGAGGATCTGGGTCGCGGCGTGTGGCGGATCATCGTCACCGAGATGCCCTATCAGGTGCAGAAGTCCAAGCTGATCGAACAACTGGCCGACCTGATCGAGCAGAAGAAGGCGCCCCTGCTGGGCGATGTGCGCGACGAGTCGGCCGAGGACGTCCGTCTGGTGCTGGAGCCCAAGTCGCGCGCGGTCGAGCCCGAGGTCCTGATGGAGAGCCTGTTCCGGCTGTCCGATCTGGAGGTGCGCTTCCCGATCAACATGAACGTGCTGGACGCGACCAATACGCCGCGCGTCATGGGGCTGAAGGACTGCCTTGTCGCCTTCCTCGATCACCGGCGGGTCGTGCTGATCCGCCGCGCCGAATGGCGGGTCGAGCGGGTCGAGAAACGGCTGCTTCTGCTTGAAGGGCTCAGGATCGTCTTCCTGAACCTCGACGAGGTGATCCGGATCGTTCGTGAGGAGGAACAGCCCAAGGCCGTCCTGATCGCCCGTTTCGGTCTGACCGAAATGCAGGCCGACTACATCCTCGACACCCGTCTGCGTCAGCTGGCGCGGATCGAGGAAATGGCGATCGAGAACGAATACAAGGAGCTGGCAGAGGAACTTGCGGGCCTGAAGGCGATGATCGCCTCCCCGGCCAAGCAGACCAAACTGCTGGCCGTGGGGCTGCAGGATGTGCGCAAGGCGCTGGTTTCGCCGCGCCGCACCACCATCGCCGAGGCGGTGGATGCGTCGGCCTTCGTCGCGCCCGAAGCCTATATCCCGCGCGAGGCGATCACGGTCATCCTGTCGGAACGCGGCTGGATCCGCGCGGCCAAGGGCAAGGTCGAGGATCCGTCGGAGCTGAAGTTCAAGGAGGGCGACAGCCTGGCCTTCCTCGTTCCGGCCTTCACGACGGACAAGATTCTCGTCGCGGCTTCGGACGGGCGGGTCTTCACCCTCGGCGCCGACAAGCTGGCCGGTGGGCGCGGGCACGGCGAGCCGCTGCGGCTGATGATCGAGCTGGACGAAAAGGCCGAGATTATCGCCGTGCTGGCGCACCAGCCGGGGGCGAAGCTGCTGGTGGCGTCGAAGGCCGGCTACGGCTTCATCGCGCCCGAGGATGACATGCTGGCCCAGAAGCGGGGCGGCAAGCAGGTGCTGAACGGCGACCTTCTGGCCCTGATGCGGCTGACCGGCGACCATGTCGTGACCATCGGCGAGAACCTGAAGACCCTGATCTTCAAGGCCGAAGAACTGCCCGAGATGGGCCGCGGCAAGGGGGTCAAGCTGCAGTCCTACAAGGGCGGCGGGCTTCAGGACGTGGCGGTGTTCAACGGCGAGGTCGGACCCGAATGGGTCGACGGCGGCGGGCGTCGGCGGAACTGGCCCGACTGGAAGGACTGGCTGGGCAAGCGCGCCCAGACGGGGCGGATGGGGCCGAGAGGGCTGCGCAAGTTCAGGTGACCTGCGGACGCTGACCTGACGTCGAATTCACTGGCCCGCCGGGCTTGGGCGCCCGATGGTGACGGCGAAGCTGGAGACACCCATGACCGCCCTCATCGTCATCATCGTCGTCATCGCCCTGGTCGGGTTCCTCGTCGTGGGGGCCTACAACAAGCTGGTGGCGCTGAACCAGAAGGCCAACCAGTCGTTCGCCGACATCGACGTGCAGTTGAAGCAGCGACAGGACCTGATCCCCAATCTGGTGGAGACGGTGAAGGGCTACGCCGGTCACGAGAAAGGCACGCTGGAGGCCGTGATCGCCGCCCGCGCCGCCGCCGCCGGAGCCACGACCGTGGACGACAAGGTCCAGGCCGAGAATGTGCTGACCGGCGCCCTGGGCCGTCTGTTCGCCTTGTCGGAGGCCTATCCGGACCTGAAGGCCAACACCAACTTCCTGCAGCTTCAGGCCGACCTGTCGGACATCGAGAACAAGCTGGCCGCCGCGCGCCGCTTCTTCAACAACGCCGTGGCCGAGTTCAACGCCGTGCGCGCCCAGTTCCCGACCGTTCTGTTCGCCGGCCTGGTCGGCTTCGGTTCGGACAAGCCCTTCTTCGACGTGGGCGCCGCCGAGCGGGCCGACATGAACGCGGCGCCGCCCACCGTGAAGTTCTGATCGGGGCAGCCTGATGAGAGCCGTCGGGCTTTCGACCCACATCTGGGCCAACAATACCCGGTCGCTGCTGCTGCTGGCTGGCTTCCCGGTGCTGTTGGTCCTGTTGCTGTATGGGGCGCAGCTGATCCTGATGGGCTTCGGCCTGATCCAGGGGACGGGTCGGGGTCTGGAGGATGATCTGGTCCTGGCCGGATCCATGCTGGGCTTCACCATCCCCGCCGCCCTGGTCATCGCCGCGATCTGGTTCGTCATCGCCTATCTGGGCAATCAGGTGATGATCGACGTCATGACCGGGGCGCGGAAGGTCGAGCGGCGCGAGGCGCCCGAGCTCTACAATATGCTGGAGAACCTGTGCATCTCGCGCGGCATGGCGACCCCGGCGCTGCGGATCATCGACAGTCCGACGCTGAACGCCTTCGCCTCCGGCCTGCACGAGGGGCGGTATTCGGTGACCGTGACACGCGGCCTGATCGACGCCCTGGACCGCGACGAGATGGAGGCGGTGCTGGCGCACGAGTTGACCCACGTCATCAACAAGGACGTGCGGACCATGGTGATCGCCTCGATCTTCGCCGGGATCATCAGCGTCATCGCCGAGCTGGTCTTCCGGGGCCAGTTCCACGTCCGGGGCGGCGGCAAGGGCAACAAGAACGCCGGGCCGCTGATCCTGATCGGCATCGCCATCGCGGGGGTCGGCGCCTTTCTGGCCGTGGTGATCCGGCTGATGCTGTCGCGGACGCGGGAGTATGTGGCCGACGCGGGCTCGGTGGAGTTGACCAAGAACCCCGACGCCATGATCCGGGCCCTGCGCAAGGTCTCGGGCCGGTCCAAGCTGGCCGCGCCGGACGAGGTTCAGGGCATGTTCCTGGACAACCAGCCGGACGCCGGCGGCATCGACGCCATCTTCGCCACCCACCCCTCGATCGAGGATCGGATCGCGGCCCTGGTGAAATTCGCGGGCGGGCGAGATGAACCCGAATATGCGGCTGCGGGTGGCGCCGTGACGGCCGTGCCGCAGGCGGGCTCGACCTCGGTTCCGGTCAGTTAGCCCATGCGGGTCCAGCCGAGGGGCCGCAGGGCTTCCATCGGGCGGAAGGCGGCCTTGTAGTCCATCTTGGGCGAGCCCTGGACCCAGTAGCCGAGGTAGAGGAAGGGCAGGTTCACCGCCGCCGCCTGACGCACATGGTCAAGGATGGCGAAAACGCCCAGCGACCGGCGCTCCATATCCGGGTCGAAGAAGCTGTAGACCATCGACAGGCCGTCCGAGAGCAGGTCGGTCAGGGTCACGGCGACCAGATCGCCGGGGCCGCCGTCAGGCGAGGGCAGGCGATACTCGATCAAATGGGTGCGGACGGCGGTGTCCTCGACCATGGAGACATAGTCGGACCAGCTCATGTCGGTCATGCCGCCGCCCGGGTGGCGATGGGCGAGATAGCGTTTCAGCAGGTCGAACTGTTCGGTCGTCGCCTCGGCCTCGACCAGATCGCGCGACAGATCGGCGTTGCGGTTCAAAATCTTGCGCTGGGACCGGCTGAAGGCGAACTCCGGCACGGGGATGCGCACGGAGACACAGGCGTCGCAGGCGTCGCAGGCCGGACGATAGGCGATGTTCTGGCTGCGCCTGAAGCCGGCATGGGTCAGCTCGTCATTGACGTGAGCGCCGTCCGAGAAGGGCAGGTTGGCGAACACCTTCCGCTCGGTCATGCCGGGCAGGTAGGGGCAGGGCGCGACCGCCGTCATGAAGAAGCGAAGCTGGCGTGTCGGGACGTGCTGGGTCACGGCGTCAAATCCGCATCCCGTTCGGACGACAATATGGCGGGCGCTGTTCCGGCATGTCCTGATCTGGACCCGCGTCGCCGCGCTTCGCAAGAGCAATCGCGCCACAGTGGAGGCGCGACGGGCTCACAGGCTGGTGTCCATCGGCAGGACCGGCGCCTCGCGCAACAGGACAATGGCGATCCGGCGGTTGCCCGCCAGGGACGGGTCGTCGGGGTAGAGGGGGTCGGATCCAGCCTTACCCGCCACGGAATAGACCCGGTCGGGATCGACGCCGGCGCGCTGCAGGATCTCCCGCGAGGCGTTGGCGCGGGCCGATGACAGCGGCCAGTCCCCGGCCACCGAGGCCCGTCCCGATCCGGCGACCGCCGACGTGTGGCCCGTGATCGAGATGCGGTTCGGCAGGCGGTTGATCACGGTCGAGATGGCGCGCAGCAGGACTTGTGCCCGGGCATTGGGCCGGGCCGAGTTTTGGTCGAACATCGAGCGGCCCTCCTGATCGACCAACTGGATGCGCAGGCCCTCAGGCGTCTGATCGATGATGAGCTGTTTCGACAGTTCCGCCAGTTCGGGCATGCGCTGCATGGCCTGACGCAGGGATTCGGCGGCGCTGGCGAACTCGGCCGCCTCCCGTTTGGAGATTTCGTCGCGCAGGGCCTGATCGCTGGCCGAGGCGACGTTCTGGCTCTGACCCGCCTGATCGACATTCGGCGGCGCCTCGGGCGCCAGCTGCTGAACGACCGAAGCCGATCCGGCGCCCTTGGCGCCCTCGTCGCCCAGGGCCGTGCCGCCCAGCAGCCCGCCGGAACCGGAGGTGGTCATCGAGACGCTGGCGGGGGCGAAATACTCGGCGATACCCTTCTTTTGTTCCGGGTCGGTCGCGTTGATCAGCCACATCAACAGGAAGAAGGCCATCATGGCGGTGACGAAGTCCGCATAGGCCACCTTCCACGCGCCGCCATGGTGGCCGCCGCCGGAGACCTTCTTGATCTTCTTGATGAGGATCGGACGATCGCTCGCGGACATGCTCGGCGGCCTCGGGGAGTGGTGATCATACAGTGGCGGTTCAAGGTTAATGGGGCGTTTCCCGCCCCGATCGCCAGCCCGCGCTTGCCCCGCGTCCGGGGCTCGCCTAGTTCGGACCCGTGACCCTCGAAACCCTGCCCGACGCGCTGGATCAGGAGACCGCCGCCTATCGCCGGGCGCTGGGCGCCTTCGCGACCGGGGTTTGCGTGGTGACGGCCGACAGTCCGGCCGGACCGCTGGGGATCACGGTGAACTCGTTCACGTCGGTCTCCCTCGAGCCGCGCCTGGTGTTGTGGTGCCTGGACGAGCGTTCCGAGCGCTGGCCGATCTTCGCCGAGGCCGAGCGATTCGCCGTTCACGTCCTGCCCGCCGACGACGAGGCCCCGGCCCGCCGTTTCGCGCGGGGCGTGGCTGTCCTGGGCCCGAACGAGTTTATCCGGATCGACGATGGACCGCCTTGCCTGCCCGAGGCCCTGGCCCGGTTCGAGTGCGAAACCCACCAGAGGATTCCGATGGGCGACCACGTCATCATCGTCGGCAAGGTCGAGCGTTTCATCTCCGGTCCGGGCGACGCCCTGACCTATTTCCGCGGCCGCTTCGGGGTCGCGACGGATCCCGGGAAACAAGGATAATCCGATGAAGATCGCCTTTGCGGGGCTGGGCGTGATGGGCGGGCCGATGGCGCGCCATCTGGTCACGGCCGGGCATGCTGTGACGGGCTACAACCGCTCTCCCGCCAAGGCCAAGGCTTGGGCCGAGGCGACCGGCGGGACGTTCGCGGCGACCGTGGCCGAGGCGGCGCGCGGCGTCGAACTGCTGGTTCTGTGCGTCGGCAATGACGACGACGTGCGGGCGGTCGTGACCGAGGCCCTGCCGAAGCTGGCGCCAGGCGCGGTGATCGTGGACCACACCACAACTTCGGCCAGGGTAGCGCGGGAGATGGCGGCCTTGGCGGCGGAAGGCGGGCGGTTCTTCATCGACGCCCCGGTGTCGGGCGGTCAGGCGGGCGCCGAAATCGGCCAGCTCAGCGTCATGGCAGGGGGGGATGCCGAGGCTTTGGCCCGCGTCGAGGCGGCGGTCATGACTTATTCCAAGGCGATCCAGCACATGGGCCCCTCGGGCTCGGGCCAGTTGACCAAGATGGTCAATCAGATCGCCATCGCCGGGGTGGTTCAGGGTCTGGCGGAGGCGGTGCATTTCGCCCAGATGGCCGGGCTGGACACCGACAAGGCCTATGACGCCGTGTCGAAAGGCGCGGCCCAGAGCTGGCAGATGGACAACCGCTGGAAGACGGCGGCCAGGGGTGAGTTCGAGTTCGGCTTCGCCGTGGACTGGATGCGCAAAGATCTGGGCCTGGTGCTGGACGAGGCCCGGTCGAACGGGGCGCGATTGGCCCAGACGGCCCTGGTGGATCAGTTCTATGCCGAGGTTCAGGCCATGGGCGGCGCTCGCTGGGACACCTCCAGCCTGAAGGCGCGGTTGCCGGGACCGGGAGACAAATGATGCGCATGAAGGTCTGGGGTGCGGTGCTCGCCGCCGGGATGATGCTGGCGACATCGGGCATGGCGTCGGCTCAGACGGCCACTCCGGCGCCGGCCTGGTCGCCGGCCGAGGGGGACTGGTCGGCGCGCGACTTCCCGATCGCCAGCGGCGGCGCACTGGCCGAGCTGAAGATGCACTACCGGACGCTGGGATCGCCGGTGCGCGACGCCTCGGGGCGGGTGACCAACGCCGTCCTGCTGCTGCACGGCACGGGCGGGACCGGGGCCCAGTTCCTGTCGCCCCAGTTCGCCAACGAGCTGTTCGGGCCAGGCCAGCCGCTGGATGTGAGCCGCTACTACATCATCATGCCCGACAATCTGGGCCACGGGGCCTCGTCCAAGCCCAGCGACGGCCTGCGCGCCCGGTTCCCGGAATACGGCTATACCGACATGGTCGAGGCCCAGCGGCGATTGCTGGTGGAGGGGCTTAAGGTCGATCGGCTGCGGCTGATCCTCGGGACCTCGATGGGCTGCATGCACGCGTTCGTCTGGGGCGAGACCCATCCCGACTTCGCCGACGCCCTGATGCCCCTGGCCTGCCAGCCGACCGCCATCGTCGGTCGCAACCGGCTTTGGCGGACCATGCTCAAGGACGCCATCCGCGCCGATCCGGTCTGGAACGGCGGCGACTACGCGACCCAGCCTGTGCAGGGGCTGCGGACGGCGGTCGATCTGCTGGTGCTGGCGGGCGGTGCGCCCATGCCGATGCAGGCCGATCTGGCCACGCCCCAGGCCGTCGACGCCTTCGCCCGCGCGCAGATGGATCGGCGCCTGCCCGCCTTGGACGCCAACGACCTGTGGTATCAGGTCAACGCCTCCTGGGACTATGACCCGTCCTCCGGACTCGAGAAGATCACCGCGCCGGTGACCTGGATCAACTCGGCCGACGACTTCATCAACCCGCCGGAGCTGGGACTTTCGGAACAGTTCGCGCCGAAGATCGCCAAGGGAACCTATCGGCTGATCCCCAACAGTGTGGGCGGCAAGGGGCACGGGACGCACACCTGGGCGACTTTCTGGAAGGACGACCTGATCGCTCTGCTGGCCCGCTCCGAACGCTAGACCTTGCGGACGAACTCGGCGCGGAGAACCAGCCCCTTGATGGTCGGATGGCGGCAGTCGATCTCCTGATCGTCTCCCGTCAGGCGAATGGAGCGGATGACCGTCCCGCGCTTCAGGGTCTGGCCCGCGCCCTTGACCGTCAGATCCTTGATCAGGGTCACCGCGTCGCCGTCGGCCAGCGGATTGCCGACGGAATCGACGACCTTCACCGCACCGGCAGACGCGCGTTCGGCGGCTTCTGTTGGGCTGAGCCACTCGCCGCTGGCCTCGTCATAGACATAGTCCTGATCGCTCATGCTCAGGCGCCCAGCAGCCGCGCGGCCTTCGGCGCGAAATAGGTCAGGACGCCGGCGCACCCCGCGCGCTTGAAGCCGTGCAGGGTCTCCAGGATGGCGCGGTCCTCGTCCAGCCAGCCGTTGGCGATGGAGGCCTGCATCATCGCGTACTCGCCCGACACCTGATAGGCGAAGGTCGGCACCTTGAAGGTCTCCGACACGCGCCGGACGATGTCGAGATAGGGCATGCCGGGCTTGACCATGACGGCGTCGGCGCCCTCGGCGATGTCCATGGCGACCTCTTTCAGCGCCTCGTCGGAGTTGGCGAAGTCCATCTGATAGGTCTTCTTGTCGCCGGTCAGGGACTTCGATGACCCCACGGCGTCGCGATAGGGGCCGTAAAAGGCCGAGGCGTATTTGGCGGCGTAAGACAGGATGAGGGTGTCGTGAAAGGCGTTGGCCTCGAGCGCCTCGCGCACGGCCCCAATGCGACCGTCCATCATGTCCGAAGGCGCGACGACATCGGCTCCGGCATGGGCGTGGATAAAGGCCTGTTCGGCCAGACGCTCGAGGGTCGCGTCGTTGAGGATGCGCCCGTCCTCCAGCACCCCGTCGTGGCCGTGGTCGGTGTAGCAGTCCAGCGCCACGTCGGTCATGACGCCGATCTCGGGCGCAGCGTCCTTGATGGCGCGGATGCAGTCGGGGATCAGGCCGTCCGGGTCGGTGGCGGCGGTACCTAAGCTGTCCTTCAGCGCGCCATCCACATTGGGGAACAGGGCGACCATGGGGATGCCCAAGTCGCGCGCCTCGACGGCGGCTTCTGCTGCAGCCTTGGGCGACAGACGGACGACGCCGGGCATGGAGGCGACGGGCACGCGGTCGTCGGCGCCGTCGTGGACGATCAGCGGCCAGATCAGGTCGGCCGGGGTCAGGGTCGTCTCGGCGACCAGACGGCGGATCCAGGGCTGGGCGCGCAGGCGGCGCGGGCGGGCTAGCGGGTAGGGGGCGGGCGCGAAGGGCAGGGACATGGCGGGGCTTATAGGCGTCCGATCCCGCGAAGGGGAGAGGGGCCGATCCCGCTTGCCAGCGCCCGCGAATTGGCGGCAAGTCTCGCCCGTCGAATTGGAGAAGGCGAATGCGGATGCGGTGGGTTGGACTGGCGGCGGCGAGCGCCCTGATGGCGGCGGGTCTGGCCGGCTGTGTGGTGATTTCCGCCGATGGGGGCGAGCGCACCATCGTGCAGGCGTCGTCTGCGACGAGCGCGCCAGACGCCTATGCGGCCATCGTCGGCGACCCGTCGCGGCCGGCCGCCGATGTGGAACGCGACGCCGCCCGCCATCCGGCCGAGATCCTGGCCTTCGCCCGTGTTGCGCCGGGCGACCGGATCGCCGACGTGCGGCCCGGCGGCGGCTATTTCACCACCCTGTTCTCTCTGGCCGTCGGGCCGAGCGGCCATGTCTATGGCTTCATCCCGAACCGGACGGCCGAGCGGGACAATGTCACCTTCGCCCCGGTCGACGAGCGGTTGGAGAATACAACGAAGGTCAACGGAGATCTCGACGCGGCCAGCTTCGCCTTCGGCGAGCCGCTCGACATCGTCTTCATGAGCCAGGAATACCACGACTTCACCATCCCCCGCTTCGGGGTGGACGTGGACAAGATGAACGCCCGGGTCTTCGAGGTGCTGAAGCCTGGCGGCCTCTACATCCTGATCGACCACGAGGCGGCGCCTGGGTCGGGGATCTCGGTGGCCGGCACTCTGCACCGGATTGAGGGCGCCGCCCTGCGCAAGCAGGTCGAGGCGGCGGGCTTCGTCTTCGAGGGCGAGAGCGCGGTGCTGCGCAATCCAGCCGACGACCATTCGATCAACGTCTTCGACGCCGCCATTCGCGGCAGGACCGACCAGTTCGTCTATCGCTTCAGAAAACCGGGCTGAGGCCCGGACAAACCACGGAGACTGACCATGCGTCGCGTCCTGATCCCGGCAGTCGCAGCCCTGCTGATCCTGTGCGGCTGCATGGCGGGCGGAGGCGCCGCGCCGGCCATCGATCCCGCCGCCTACAGCGCCGTCCTGGCCGATACGACGGTGCGAACGGCGGCCGATCGTGAGCGGGACGCCGCACGCCATACGGCCGAGACCCTGGTCTTCGCGGGCGTGCGGCCGGGCTGGAAAGTCGCCGACATGATCATCGGCGGCGGCTATTTCACCCGGGTCTTCTCGGTCGCCGTCGGTCCGACGGGCCATGTCACGGCCTGGCAGCCTGCCGAGTTCGTCGGCTTCAGCGCCGACTATCGCGCCGCGATCACCGCCGCCGACGAAATCGCCAATGTGGACGCCGTCCAGTCGCCGATCGGTTCGCCCGCGTTCCCGGCCGGGCTGGACCTGATCTTCACGGCCCAGAACTATCATGACCTGCATCTGGCGCCTTTCGCGGCGGATACGGCGGCCAAGGTGAATGCGGCGGCCTTCGCAGCGCTGAAGCCCGGCGGCGTCTATGTCATCATCGACCACCATGCGGCGGCGGGATCCGGACTTTCGGCGGCCAACACGCTGCACCGCATCGACATCGCGGCGGTCAAGTCCGAGGTCGAGGCGGTGGGGTTCGTTCTCGACGGCGAGAGCGCGATCCTGGTCCAGCCCGCCGATCCGCTGACGGCCAACGTCTTTGACCCCGCGATACGGGGCAAGACCAGCCAGTTCATGCTGCGGTTCAAGAAGCCGGCGTGATCGGCGGCTTGTTCGCGGCGGCTTTGCTGCTGTCGCCATTGGGCGAGCACGCACCGCCCTATGCCCTCGCGCCCGGCCTGTTCGACGCCGCGCGACCTGACTTGGGCTTGAGCGCGGCGCCGGGCACGGAAACCTTCACCGTCTTCGCGCCGACCGAAACTACGGACAGGTTTTCCAACGGCGTGGTGCTGATCCCCTTCAAGGGGCGGCTTTATGCCATGTGGCAAGCCTCGGCCCGGGACGAGGACAGCGCCGACACCCATGTGGTCTATTCCACCAGTCAGGATGGAGAGCGGTGGAGCGCCCCCGTCGTGCTGGTCCCGCGTGGAGACGGCGGGATCATGTATTCCAGCGGTGGCTGGGTGACGGACGGAGACACCCTGGTCGCCTTCGCCAATGTCTGGCCAGACGGCTTCCAGTCGGGCGCGGGCGGATACGCCGAATACCGGACCAGTACGGACGGCCTGACCTGGTCGGCGCCGCAGCGCGTGACGGGAGCCGACGGAGCGCCAGTCGAAGGGGTGATCGAACAGGACCCGCACCTCTATGACGGGCGTTTGCATACGGCCTTTCATATGCGGCCCGGGATGATCGCCCGGCCCTGGTTCACCGAGGACTTGCTCGGGCGGAGCGGCTGGCGGGCTGGGTCCTACGTGAACCTGCCGCGCGACATCTCCGGCGCGGCCGCCGAGCACGAGAAGCGACTGAGCCGCGAGATCGAACCCAGCCTGTTCCGACGGGACGACGGCTGCCTAGTCATGGTCTTCCGAGACGAGGAGCTTAGTTTCCGTCAGATCGCCACGGAAAGCTGCGATCGGGGCGAGACCTGGTCGGCGCCTGTCCTGACGGACATGCCGGATTCGCGGGCCAAACAGAGCGCAGGCAATCTGCCCGACGGGACGGCCTATCTGGTCAACGCCCCCAACGCCGACCGGCGCCGCATGCCCCTGGCGGTGACGTTGAGCGACGACGGGCGACGGTTCGACCGCAGCTTCCTGTTGCGCGGGCAGGGCGACCTGCAGCCGCTGCGGTTCGAGGGACAGTACAAGCGGCCGGGCTATCACTATCCCAAGAGCGTGGTGTGGAACGGCCATCTGTATATCGGCTATGCGACGAACAAGGAGGATGTGCAGGTGACGCGCGTGCCTCTGGCCTCGCTGGCTCCGGATTGATCCAGCGCAAGGCGGCGCTTGCGGAAATGGTCAATCAAGGTCGAAACCCGTGAGGCCTGACCGTGACTGAGAACCGTTATCAATTAGGGGTTTGCGGCGTTTTGTCCTTGCCCTCGCGTGGACAAGAGAGGCCAATCGGCGCAATAGGCCCCGCAGATTTCGCCGGGTCCGACCGGGACGCTGAAGAGCCAATCAGAGTGTACGACTACAAGGCCGCATTCGAGACCGCCGTCGAGCAGGTGAAAGGGGAGGGGCGCTATCGCGTCTTCGCCGACCTGAAGCGCGTCCGGGGCGAGTTTCCGAAGGCCGTACGTCGCCGCGAGGACGGGTCCGAGCAGGACGTCGTGATCTGGTGCTCCAACGACTATCTGGGCATGGGCCAGCATCCGGTCGTGATCGAGGCCATGACGGCCGAGATCGACGCCGTGGGCGCCGGCGCCGGCGGCACGCGCAACATCTCCGGCACCACCCGTTCGGCGGTCGATCTGGAAGCCGAACTGGCGTCCTGGCACCGGAAGGAAGCGGCGCTGCTGTTCACCTCGGGCTATGTCGGCAACGAGGCGACCCTGGCGACGCTGCAGAAGATCCTGCCCGGCCTGATCATCTTCTCCGACGCCCTGAACCACGCCTCGATGATCGCGGGCATCCGCCACGGCGGCTGCGAGCGGCATGTGTTCCGGCACAATGACCTGGAGCATCTGGAGCAGCTGCTGGCCGCTGCGCCCGCGGATGCGCCCAAGCTGATCGCCTTCGAGAGCGTCTATTCGATGGACGGCGACATCGCCGACCTGAAGGGCACGATCGCCCTGGCGCGCCAGTACAACGCCATGACCTATCTGGACGAGGTTCATGCGGTCGGCCTGTACGGCCCGACCGGCGCGGGCGTCGCCGAGCGCGACGGCGTGCTGGACCAGATCGACATCATCGAGTGCACCCTGGGCAAGGCTGTGGGCGTGATGGGCGGCTATATCGCGGCCGACGCCGTGATCGTGGACGCGGTGCGCAGCTGGGCCTCGGGCTTCATCTTCACCACCTCCCTGCCGCCGGCCCTCACGGCGGGCGCCCTGGCCTCGGTGCGGCATCTGAAGGCCCATCCCGAGTTGCGCGCGGCGCATCAGGAGCGGGCCCAGGCGCTGAAAGACCGTTTCGCCGCCGCCGGCATCCCGGTCATGGACAACGACAGCCACATCGTGCCCGTTCTGGTCGGCGACCCCGTCCACACCAAGATGGTGTCGGACATGCTGCTGGAAGACTTCGGCGTCTATGTGCAGCCGATCAACTATCCGACCGTGCCCAAGGGCACCGAGCGCCTGCGCTTCACGCCCTCGCCGAACCATACCGACGAGATGATGGACGCCCTGGTTTCGGCCATGGACCAACTCTGGGCCCACTGCCGCATCGCCCGGATGCCGGCGGCGGCCTGATGGCGGAGGATGCGCTCGGCGAGGTCATCGTCGAATCCATCCGCAACGGCTCGTTTCTGAAATGCACCGCGGTCCACGTCGCGACCGGGCGAGAGGCGACGGCGGTCGGCCCCGCGCATGAACCCAAGGCTGTCGAGCGGCTGGCCTTGGCCAAACTCAGGCGTTTGCTGGCTGGACCGTGAGGTCGGCGGCGGCTCAGGGGTGACCCCCTCCGATCGGCCGCATTGACGCCACCGCGCCCGGCCCGCAAGTTCGTTAGTGCGAGTAATGCGGGGGCGGGATGTTGGTCGGCCGGATAGGCGCCATGCTGGCGCTTCTGATACTTACGGGATGTGCGACCGGACAAGCTGCACGGCGCGCGGAGGATGTGCAGAGACCCGTTTGCACGGACGGAATTCTGGTGCTCGGCTTCGTTGACGGCGGCGCGGCCTTGGCGCCTCGCTTCGCTTCGGGTCTGGAGTGGCCAAGCCGGGCCGTCGCGGAATGCCCGCATGCGACGTTCAAGGTCGTCGGCCTTCCCGCGCCATCGGACGCAAGCCTGTCCGGACGTCGAGCCCGTTCGGTCGCGTTGGTGCTGCGGGCGTTCGGAATACCTGAGCCAGTCTTCGAGCTCGGCAGGGCGGAGGATCAGGACATGCCGGTGCTACAGATCAACGCAGCGCCGTGAATGCAAACGCCGTCGGCCGGAGGGTTCTTGCGATGGTCCGGCCGCGATGAACCACAAGATGTTGTGGTGAAGGTCGCCGGGGACTAGATAGGGCGCCTTCAGATTTCCCCGGGGACGCCAGTGACCGCCTTTACCCACGCCGACTATTTCTCGAAGTCGCTGGCCGACGCCGATCCCGATATCTTCAAGGGCATCCAGGGCGAGTTGGGTCGGCAGCAGGAGCAGATCGAGTTGATCGCCTCCGAGAACATCGTCTCGCGCGCGGTGCTGGACGCGCAGGGCTCGGTTCTGACCAACAAATACGCCGAGGGCTATCCGGGGCGTCGCTACTATGGCGGCTGCGAGTTCGTGGACGTCACCGAGGATCTGGCGCGCGAGCGGGCGAAGCAGCTGTTCGGCGCAGCCTTCGTCAATGTCCAGCCCCACTCGGGCGCCCAGGCCAATCAGGCGGTGTTCCAGGCCCTGCTGCAGCCCGGCGACACCTTCCTCGGCATGGACCTGGCGGCGGGCGGGCACCTGACGCATGGATCGCCGGCCAACCAGTCCGGCAAATGGTTCAAGCCTGTCACCTATACGGTGCGCGAGAGCGACCATCTGATCGACTATGACCACGTCGCCGAGATGGCCCGGAAGGAACAGCCGAAGCTGATCATCGCCGGGGCCAGCGCCTACAGCCGCCATATCGACTTCGCCCGCTTCCGCGAGATCGCCGACAGCGTGGGCGCGTATCTGATGGTCGACATGGCCCACTACGCCGGGCTGGTGGCGGGCAAGGCCTATCCTGACCCCGTGCCGCACGCCCATGTCGTGACGACGACCACGCACAAGACCCTGCGCGGCCCGCGCGGCGGCATGGTCCTGTCGAACGACACCGAAATCGGCAAGAAGATCAACTCGGCCGTCTTCCCCGGTCTTCAGGGCGGGCCGCTGGAGCATGTGATCGCGGCCAAGGCCGTGGCCTTCGGCGAGGCGCTGAAGCCCGAGTTCCAGCTCTATGCCAAGCAGGTGGTGAAGAACGCCCAGGCCTTGGCCGCCGTTTTGGTCGAGCGCGGCCTGGCCATCGTCTCGGGCGGCACCGACAGCCACCTGATGCTGGTGGACCTGCGGCCCAAGGGGGTGACCGGCAAGGCGACCGAGCTCCAGCTCGAACATGCCCTGATGACCTGCAACAAGAACGGCGTGCCGTTCGACACCACACCCTTCACCGTGACCTCGGGCATCCGCCTCGGCACGGCCGCGGGCACGACCCGCGGGTTCGGCGAGGCCGAGTTCCAGCAGATCGGTCACTGGATCGCCGACGTCGTGTCGTCGATGAACGGCGGGGACGAGGCCGATCCGGCCGTGGTCGCCTCGGTGGCCGCCCAGGTGCGTGAGTTGACCCACCGCTTCCCGATCTACGGATAACCGACGGATGAAATGCCCCTTTTGCGGTCATGCCGACACCCAGGTGAAGGACAGCCGGCCGTCGGATGACGGTTCGGCTATCCGGCGCCGACGGTCGTGCCCGCAATGCAGCGGGCGGTTCACCACATTCGAGCGGGTCCAGTTGCGCGAACTGGTCATCCTCAAGCGTAACGGACGGCGCACGCCGTTCGATCGCGACAAGCTGGAACGGTCGCTGGGCATCGCTCTGCGCAAGCGGCCTGTGCAGCCGGATCAGGTCGAACAACTGGTCAGCCGGATCGTGCGCCAGCTGGAGAGCCTGGGTGAGACGGAGATCCCGTCCAGCGTCGTCGGCGACTTCATCATGAAGGCGCTCAAGGGCGTCGATGAGGTGGCCTATGTCCGCTACGCCTCGGTCTACAAGGACTTCCGGCACACCGGCGACTTCGCCAAATTCCTCGGCGCCGAGGGCCTGGACGACGGCGTGAGCGATCAGGACTGATCCCATGTCGCGCCCCCGCATCACCCTCAAGATCGCCACGTCCCTCGACGGGCGGATCGGCACCTCGACCGGCGAGAGCCAGTGGATCACCGGGCCCGAGGCCCGCATCCAGGGCCACCGCCTGCGCGCGGCCAGCGACGCCGTGCTGGTGGGTGTGGAGACGGTGCTGGCCGACGATCCCCGGCTGACGGCGCGCCTGCCGGACGGCGAGACCGGTCCCGATCCACTGCGGGTCGTGCTGGACAGCCGACAGCGGACCCCGTCGTTCGCCCGGCTGGCCGTCAGGGGGACGCTGATCCTGACCACGCGCGAACCAAAGCCCATCGGCGAGGCTGAGGTGGTGCAGGTCGCAGGCGATCCGATGAACCGGCCCTCGGTCGGCGCCGTGCTGGGCCTGCTGAGCGAGCGCGGGGTGAAAGAGCTGATGGTCGAGGGCGGCGGGCGTGTGGCCGCAGCCTTCGTCATGGCCGGGGTGGTGGACGCCATCGAATGGTTCCGGGCGCCCATGCTGCTGGGCGGCGACGGGCGTCCCGGCGTGGCCAATCTGGCCCTGGCCAGGCTGGCCAATGCGCCGAAGTTCAGACGTCTTGCGGCGGAGCCCCTCGGTGACGATCTGTGGGAACGCTACGAGAGGCTTTCCTGAGATGTTCACCGGCATCGTCACCGACATAGGCCGCGTCCGCGCGGTCACCGCGACCGACCGCGATCGCCGCTATGAGATCGAGACGATCTGGGATGTGTCGGGCATCGACTTGGGCGCCTCGATCAGCCACGCCGGCTGCTGCCTGACGGTTGTCGAGAAGGGCGACCGCTGGTTCGCCGTCGAGGTGTCGGACGAAACCCTGTCGAAGACGACGCTGGGCGGCTGGAAGGTCGGCGATCCGGTCAATCTTGAGCGGGCCGCCAAGCTGGGCGACGAAATGGGCGGCCATGTCGTGTCGGGCCACGTCGACGGGTTGGGCCGGGTCGTGTCGATCGAGCCGGCCGGCGGATCGCACCGGATCGTCGTCGAGGCGCCCGAGCCCCTGCATCGCTATATCGCGGCCAAGGGGTCGATCACGGTCGACGGGGTGTCGCTCACGGTCAACGCGGTGGACGGACGGACCTTCGACCTGAACATCATTCCGCACACCTGGGAGGCGACGACCCTGGGCCGCCTGAAGACCGGCGATGCAGTGAACCTCGAAATCGACATGCTGGCGCGCTATCTCGCCCGGTGGCAGGAGACGGCGTGATGCAACTGGCCGCGAACATGAACGACAGCCCGATCAGCCCCATCGAGGACATTCTCGAGGACGCCCGCAACGGCCGGCCCTACATCCTGGTGGACGCCGAGGACCGCGAGAACGAGGGCGACATCATCATCCCGGCGCAGTTCGCTACGCCGGACCAGATCAACTTCATGGCCCGGCATGCGCGGGGCCTGATCTGTCTGGCGATCACGGCCGACCGCGCGCGCCAGCTTCGCCTGCCGCCGATGGCGGTGGAGAACCGCACCTCCATGGGCACGGCCTTCACCGTCTCGATCGAGGCGAGGGAAGGGGTCACCACCGGCATTAGCGCCGCCGACCGGGCCCGCACGGTTCAGGCCGCCGTCGATCCGAACAAGGGCGCCGACGACATCGTCTCGCCCGGCCATGTCTTCCCTCTGGTCGCGCGTGACGGCGGAGTGCTGGTCCGCACCGGCCACACCGAGGCGGCGGTCGATATCAGCCGCATGGCCGGCCTGACCCCTGCCGGCGTGATCTGCGAGATCATGAACGAGGACGGCACCATGGCCCGGATGCCGGACCTGGTCGCCTTCGCCCAGCTGCACGGGCTGAAGATCGGCACCATCGCCGACCTGATAGCCTATCGCCGCCGCACCGAGCGTCATGTCGAGCGCGTGCTTGAAACCCCGTTCGACAGCGCCCACGGCGGGCCGTTCCAGCTGATCCTCTATCGCAACGTCATCGAGGGCTCAGAGCATATCGCCCTCGTCCACGGCAAAATCGAGCCGGGCAAGCCGACTCTTGTGCGGATGCATCAGGTGGATGTGGCCGCCGACCTTCTGGGTCATGTCGAGGATCGGCAGAACTACATCCCCTCGGCCCTGAAAGCGCTCAGCGCGGCGGACGGCCCGGGCGTCGTCGTCCTGCTGCGCGATCCGGCGCTTCAGGGGCTGGCCGAACGGCTGGGCGGGGCGGACCGGCCGAAATCCCCTGACCGGGCGATCAAGGCCTACGGGGTCGGCGCCCAGATCCTGCTGGACCTCGGGGTCCGCGACATGATCGTGATGAGCTCGACCCGGCCCGAGCCTACTGCCCTTGACGGTTATGGCCTGCGCATCGTCGGATGGCGGGACATGGATGGAGAAGACCGGACGTGAACGACCCCCTGCGCGTACTGATCGTCGAGGCGCGTTTCTATGACGATCTGGCCGACGCCCTGCTGGACGGGGCGAAGGACGCCTTGAGCGCCAAAGGTGTGGATTTCGACGTGGTCACCGTGCCCGGGGCTCTGGAGGTGCCGACGGTCATCGCCATGGCCGACGAGGCCGGGAAATATCCGACCGCGCCCCGCTATGACGGCTTCGTCGCCCTGGGGACCATCATTCGCGGCGAGACCTATCATTTCGAGATTGTCGCGGATCAGTCCGCCGCAGGGATCACCCAGCTCGGCCTCAAGGGTCTGGCGATCGGCAACGGCATCCTGACGACCGAGGACGAGGACCAGGCCTGGGCGCGCGCGCGCCGCAGCGAGGGCGACAAGGGCGGCTTCGCCGCCCGCGCCTGTCTGGATTTGATTGCATTGCGCAAGCGGTTGCGGCACGGGCTCGGCGGATGACCGAACCCGCCAGCCTGAAATCCGTGCTCGAACAACTGGCCGAGGCCGAAAAGGCCCGCGCCGAGCCGCAACTGAATAGCCGTCAGCGCCGCGCCCGCACCGTCGCGCGTCTGGCCGCCGTCCAGGCCCTCTACCAGATGGAACTGGCGGGCGAGGGCGTGGAGACCGTCATCACCGAGTTCTCCAACCATCGGTTCGACGCCGACATCGAGGGCGAGGCCCTGGCCGAGGCCGACGAACAGTGGTTCGCCGACGTCGTGCGTGGCGTGGTCGGCGACCAGCGCGCCATCGACGCGATGATCACCAAGCGACTGGCCTCCAACTGGCGGCTGGAGCGGCTGGATGCGACCCTGAGGGCGCTTTTGCGTTCCGGTGCGTGGGAGTTGGCGAACAAGCCGGACGCTCCGCGCGAGGTGGTGCTCAATGAATACGTCGAACTGGCCAAGGCCTTCTTCGATGACGCCGAGGCCAAGTTCGTCAACGCCGCGCTGGACGGCGTGGCCCGCGACGTGCGTCCGGGGGCCTGAGGCCCTGACGACCCGGCTCCGCCCATGACCGGCGAGTTCGAGACCATCCGCGAGCTGTTCGCGCCCCTGGCTCATCCGGAATGGGGCAGGGGGCTGCTGGACGATGTCGCGGTCGTTCCGTCTCGACCCGGATACGACCTCATCCTGACCAAGGATGCGCTCGTCGAGGGCGTGCATTTCCTGCCTGACGATCCGCTCGACACGGTGGCCCAGAAGCTGCTGCGGGTGAACCTGTCCGACCTGGCGGCCAAGGGGGCGGAGCCGTTCGGCTATCTGCTGGCCAGCGGTTGGTCGCCGCGCTGCGGCTGGGCGGAGCGCGAAGAGTTCGTTCTGGGTCTGGCGCGCGATCAGGCGACCTATGGGGTCATGCTACTGGGTGGAGACACCGTCGCCACGCCGGGGCCCGCGACCTTCTCCGTGACGATGATGGGCTGGACGCCGCGCGACGCCGTCGTCGGGCGAAACGGCGCCCGGGCGGGAGATATGGTCTTCGTCACCGGCCATGTCGGGGACGGTCGGCTGGGCCTGATGGCGGCGCAGGGGCGACTGAACCTCGAGCCCGAGAGGTTGGATGCGCTGATCGAGCACTATCGTCGCCCGACGCCCCAATCCGCCTTTGCGCCGGTCATCCGGGAACTCGCGACCGCGTCGGTCGATGTCTCCGATGGCCTGATCGCGGACATCGGCCACATCGCGACAGCCAGCGGCGTGCGGATCGATCTGGATCTCGAGCAAACGCCGACGTCGCTCGCCGGCCGGGCCTGGCTGGACAAGCGGACGGATGTTCAGGACGCTCTGCTGCAACTCGCGACGGGCGGCGACGACTACGAGCTCGCTTTCACCGTTCGGCCCGAGGATGAGGCGCGCCTGCGCCGTCTGGCGGAACAGGCGCTCGTCCGGGTGACGGCCCTGGGTCAGGTTTCGGAAGGGTCGGGCGTGACAGTCCGCCACCTCGGCGTGCCGGTTTCGGTTCAAACACCGGGTTGGACCCACGGCTAAGGAACGAATTGCTAAGCGGTCGCAGGCAGAATGCCGGCATGGACCGTCGCCTGCTTCTTTCCGCCGCCGCCTTGGTCGGCCTGTCCGCCGCGGCCCGCGCAAACGCCTCGTCGGAGGCGGGGGCTGACAAGGAGTCGGCGCCGACCGTCGACATCACGGGAATGGCCCTGCCCGTGCTCGTGGACGGCCGTATCCGCAACTACGTCTTCGTGGCGCTTAAACTGCATCTGGCGCCGGGCAAGGCCGCGGAGGAGGTTCACGCCAAGGAGGCCTATTACCGCGACGCCATCGTCCGCACCGCCCATCGGACCTCTCTGGCCGTCGACGGCGACTGGAACCGCCTCAGCGAGGCGGGCCTGTCCGGGGCCATGATGGCCATCGCCGGCGTGGTGTCGGGCGCCGGCGTCGTGGCGCGTTGCGAGGTCGTCAGCCAGGCTCCCCGGCGTCCTGTCTATGCGCCGCGCCCGGTTGAAAGCGCCGCCTGACCCTAGCGCGACGTTGCCGCCCGGTCGCAACGGTGTTAGAGCCCGCCGCTTGATCGGCGGACCCACCGCCCACATGTAAGCGGCCATGCTCCAGACCATCCTCCTCGTCGTCATGATCGTCATTTCGATCGCCCTCACGGGAATCGTGCTGCTCCAGAAGTCGGAGGGCGGCGCCCTCGGCATGGGCGGCGGGCCTTCGGGCTTCATGACCGCACGCGGCGCCGGCAATCTGCTGACCACCCTGACCTGGTGGCTCGGAGCCGCCTTCGGCATCTGCGCCATCCTGCTGACCATCGTCGGCAATATGGAGCGCAACAGCGCCTCGGTGATCGACGCCGACTCGGTCGGCTCCATCGCCGTGGATCAGGCCCCGGCCGCTCCGGCCCAGCAGGCTCCGGCCGAGACCGCCCCGGCTCAGCCGGCCGCGCCGTCGCTGGATGACCTGGAAGCCAGCTTGCCGACCGCCGGCGCTCCGGCGCCCGCGCCCGCGACCCAGCAATAAGGATGGTGTCGGCGGGGATTTCCGCCACCGCTCCCGCCCTCAAAGTCTCCGCCATCCGGCCCTCGCGGGCCTGGGGCGGAGCGCATTTCCCGTTATCAACAAGCGAGACGTCGAAGGCCGGGCTCCGTTCGGCCGAATCGGCGCTAAGGTGACTTCCCATGCCTCGTTATGTGTTCATCACCGGCGGCGTGGTTTCCTCGCTCGGTAAAGGTCTGGCTTCGGCCGCGCTCGGCGCGCTGCTTCAGGCGCGTGGTTACAAGGTCCGGCTGAGAAAGCTCGATCCCTATCTGAACGTCGATCCGGGCACGATGAGCCCGTATCAGCACGGTGAGGTCTTCGTGACCGATGACGGCGCCGAGACGGATCTCGATCTCGGCCACTACGAGCGGTTCACCGGGGTATCGGCGGCCAAGTCGGACAACATCACCACCGGTCGCATCTATTCGACCATCCTGGAGAAAGAGCGGCGCGGCGATTATCTCGGCGCAACCGTACAGGTCATTCCGCACGTCACCGACCAGATCAAGGCCTTCTGCCTGACCAAGGCGCTGACGGATGAGGGCGAGGACGTCGACTTCGTTCTGGTCGAGATCGGCGGCACCGTCGGCGACATCGAGGGCCTGCCCTTCTTCGAGGCGATCCGCCAACTGGGTCAGGACCTGCCGCGCGGTCAGAGCTGCTTCGTCCACCTGACCCTGCTGCCCTTCATCAAGACCGCCGGGGAGATGAAGACCAAGCCGACGCAGCATTCGGTCAAGGAGTTGCGCTCGATCGGCATCCAGCCGGACATCCTGCTTTGCCGCTGCGAGTTCCCGATCCCCGAGGAGGAAAAGCGGAAGATCGGTCAGTTCTGCAACGTCCGCGCCTCGGGCGTTATTCAGGCGATGGATTCCGAGGACATCTATGCGGTGCCGCTCGACTACCACCGCGAGGGGCTGGACGCGGAGGTACTTGCTCACTTCGGCATCACCGACGCGCCGGAGCCGGATCTGTCGGGCTGGAACGAGATCGTGCGTCGCCGGCTTCAGCCGGACGGCGAAGTCACAGTGGCCGTGGTCGGCAAATATACGGTTCTGAAGGACGCCTATAAATCCTTGATCGAAGCCCTGCACCACGGCGGCGTCGCCAATCAGGTCAAGGTCAATATCGACTGGGTCGAGGCCGACACCTTCGAAGGCGACCGCCAGGCGTGCGAAGACCGATTGCAGGGCGCCCATGCGGTTCTGGTCCCCGGCGGATTCGGCGAGCGCGGGGCCGAGGGCAAGATCGAGGCGGCCCGCTTCGCCCGCGAGCGCAACATTCCCTATTTCGGCATCTGCTTCGGCATGCAGATGGCCGTGATCGAGGCGGCCAGGAACCAGGCCGGCTTCCCGAAGGCTTCCTCCACCGAGTTCGGTCCGACCGATGAGCCGGTCGTCGGTCTGATGACGGAGTGGACCCAGGGCAACCAGCGGGTCCTGCGCCAGCAAGGCGGGGACCTGGGCGGCACCATGCGGCTGGGCGCCTATGCATCGACCTTGAAGGCCGGGTCGAAGATCGCGGAGATCTACGGCACGACGGACATCTCGGAGCGGCACCGCCACCGCTACGAAGTCAACATCAACTACCGCGAGGCGATCGAATCCAAGGGCCTGGTCTTCGCTGGCCTGTCGCCGGACGGGGTCCTGCCCGAGACGGTAGAACGCACTGACCACCCCTGGTTCATCGGCGTCCAGTACCACCCCGAACTGAAGAGCCGGCCCTTCGCGCCGCATCCTCTGTTCGCCAGCTTCATCGGCGCGGCTGTGGTTCAGAGCCGTCTGGTCTGAAGGTTCCTCGAACGCGGGTCTTCGGCGTTTGAGGTTTGTTGGGGAATTGTGATATACCGTTAATCGGCGTCCAGAGTCGCTTGAGCGGACGAGGCGGCGTCGAGGAAACGAAATGGTCGGCGAGATACTCTATTTCCTGCATCGCCACGTTCGTGTGGCTACGCCCATAGCCGTGGTGCTGTTCGCCGCCTTCGTGGTCATGGCCGTGAACCTGCTCGGTCAGGTTGGAGCGATGCTGACGCGCTGAGGCGCGCTGAATCGTCTGCGAGAAGCGGTCGCATAATTTCGTTCGTGTCAGGATCGCCTGTCACACGAGAGCCGCAAGGTCTTCAAGGAAACTCGATCTAACCGTCATCAACGGTCCGCCGCTTTGTCACATCCGGCCTCTAGGCAGAGGCTCAGGGCAGGGGGAGCGGCGACGCGTGTCCGGGGCGTGGGTTCCGGCGGTCTCCTGTCAGTCAACTCTGTTGGACAGACACAGGACCTGATGATGACCGGCCTTCGATTCAAAACTGCGCTCGCCGTTGCGGCCAGCGCCCTGGCGCTCGCGGCCTGCGGCTCTGCCGAGGTGGCGTCCCCCGGCGAAGGCGACTTCGGCAACGGCGGTGGCGGTGGCGGCGGCGGTGGCGGCCCGACCACACCGGCTCCTGGCACGCCGGCGACCGACTGCCCGACCGGTTTCGCCAATGTCGGTCTGATCGCGAACGGCACGCTGCGCGTCTGCCAGCTGCCGCAGCAGATCATCGGGGCCCTGACCGTGCCGCTGCGCGCCGGCACCATCTATTCGATCACCGGCCGGACCGAAGTCGGCACCGACCGCGGCCTGGACCCGGCCGCCCCCAGCGCGGGGAGCGCCCAGGGCATCCTGACCATCGAGCCGGGCGTGCGCATCTTCGCCTCTGGCGGCGGCGACTATCTGATCGTCAACCGCGGCTCGCAGATCTTCGCCGAAGGCACCGCGACTCAGCCGATCGTCTTCACCAGCCGCCAGAACATCGAAGGCACGACCACCGAGACCTCGCAGGGTCAGTGGGGTGGTCTGGTCATCGCCGGCCGCGCGCCCCAGGCCAACTGCCAGCTGACGGCCCCGGTGACCTGCACCGGCCAGGTCGAGGGTACGAGCGCCTTCTACGGCGGCAACACCCCGGCCGATAACTCGGGCCGCATCCGCTACGTCCAGATCAAGTTCTCGGGCTTCGAGATCTCCACCGGCAACGAACTCCAGGGCCTGACCATGGCCGGCGTCGGCTCGGGCACGACGGTCGAGTTCGTCCAGGTCCACAACTCGTCGGACGACGGCATCGAAATCTTCGGCGGCAACGTCAACCTGCGCCGCTTGGTCATTACCGGCGCTGACGACGATGGCCTGGACACCGACACCGGCTGGCGCGGCGGCGCCCAGTTCGGCATCGTGACCCAGCGTCCGCCCAACTCGACCAGCCGTTCGGCCGGCTTCGAGTTCTCGGCCGCCCCGGCCGCGACGCCTTTGGCCTCGCGCTACATCTCCCAACCCAAGATCGCCAACTTCACCCTGGTGGGCCGCAACTCGCCGATCGACGCCCACACCGTCGCCCACTTCGACACCGGCACCAAGCCGACGATCATCAACTCGGTGTTCACGGCCGTGAACGCCTCGGCCGCCGGCTGCCTGGATATCGCCGACGCCGACACCCAGACGTCCGCACCGGTGTTCACCTCGGTGTTCATGTCCTGCCGCCTGTCCTATCGCCCGGCGAACGCCACGCGGTCGGCCGCCGTCTTCACCGCCGGTACGGGCAACACCGCCGCTGGAACCTCGACCCTGACCGCCCCCGCTTCGGGCACGTCGCTGTCGAACCAGGTGCTGACCTTCATCAACGGCGCCAATGAAACCGCCGTGACGCCGACCAACGCTCCGGCCGTCTACAGCTTCTTCCAGGCCACGACCTACATCGGCGCCGTGCAAAACGCCTCGGACACCTGGTGGCAGGGCTGGACCTGCGGCCTGACCGCCGGCGCGACCTGCTGATCGCGAAACAGGGGGCGGCGGCCAGTGTGGTCGCCGCCCCGCCTTCGCCCGTTACGTTCGCTCCTTCGAGGCCCCGATCATGAAGACCCTCACCCTGACCCTGA
>NZ_JBQVNM010000042.1:0-24320 GCF_052436175.1 Brevundimonas sp.
GGCCTGGGCTGTTTCCAGCGCCAGGCGTGCCCCGCCGATCGAACAGGCCGCGATATTTAGCCGGCCCCCGTCCAGACCGGCCATCGCGTATTTGAACCCGTCGCCCTCGACGCCCAGCAGGTTCGCGGCCGGGATGCGGCAGTCGTCGAACTGGACGATGGCGGTCGGCTGGGCGTTCCAGCCCATCTTCCTCTCCTGCGCGCCAAAGCTCAGGCCGGGCGCGTCCTTGTCGACGACGAAGGTGGAGACGCCTCTCGCCCCCTCCCCGCCGGTCCGCGCCATAACGACATAGACGTCGCTGGTCCCGGCGCCGGAGATGAAGGCCTTGGAGCCGTTCAGCACCCAATGGTCACCGTCCAGTCGCGCGGTGGTTCGCATGGACGCCGCGTCGGAGCCGGAGCCCGGCTCAGTCAGGCAGTAGGAGGCGATCTTCTCCATCGTCACCAGCGACGGCACATAGCGCGCACGCAGGTCGTCGGACCCGAAGCTGTCGATCATCCAGGTCGCCATATTGTGGATCGAGATGAAGGCCGCGACCGCCACGTCGCCGCGCGCCAGCTCCTCGAAGATCACCGCCGCCTCGACCCGGCCCAGGGCCATGCCGCCGTGTTCCTCGGCCGTGTAGATGCCGCAGAACCCCATCTCGGCTGCGGCCTTCATGGTCTCGACGGGGAAGATCTTTTCTTCGTCCCAGTGGGCCGAATGCGGGGCCAGTTCGGCGTCGGCGAAGGCTCGGGCCGCGTCCTGGATGGCGCGCTGGTCGTCGGTGAGGGCGAAGTCCAAATTTACTCTCCTACCTCAGCACCGTCATCCTCGAGCTTGACCCGAGGATCGGGCGTTGAGCGAGCCGTGCGTCAAGATCATCGCACGAGCAGACGGACAACCCGGCCCTCGGGTCAAGCCCGAGGGTGACGGAATGTGGTTGAAGATCAGGCCATCGTCGGAATGACGAAGGAGCTGTCCGCGTGTTCCAGCTCGCTGTCGGGCCAGCGGGCGGTGACCGTCTTGACCTTGGTCCAGAACTTCACGCCTTCCATGCCGTGCTGGTTGGTGTCGCCGAAGGCCGAGCGCTTCCAGCCGCCGAAGGTGTGGTAGGCGACGGGCACCGGGATCGGCACATTGATCCCGACCATGCCGACATTGACGCGGGCGGCGAAGTCGCGGGCCGCGCGGCCGTTCTGGGTGAAGATGGCGACGCCGTTGCCGTACTGGTGCTTCGACGGCAGGGCCAGGGCCTCCTCGAAGCTGTTGGCGCGGACGATCTGCAGCACCGGGCCGAAGATCTCTTCCTTGTAGGATTCCATGTCGGCCGTGACGTGGTCGAACAGGGACGGGCCGACGTAGAAGCCGTTCTCGTGGCCCTGCAGGCTGAACCCCCGGCCGTCGACGACCAGTTCGGCGCCGTCCTTGACGCCCTGATCGATCCAGCCCTCGACCCGCGCCTTGTGGGCAGCGGTGACCACCGGGCCATAGTGGGCGCCCGCGTCGGTGGAGACCCCGACGCGCAGGGACTGGATCTCGGCGACCATCCGCTCACGCAGTTCGTCGGCGGTCTTCTGACCCACCGGCACCACGACCGGCAGGGCCATGCAGCGCTCGCCCGCGCTCCCGAACGCCGCGCCCGACAGGTCCTTGACCACCTGGTCCATGTCGGCGTCGGGCAGGATGATGCCGTGGTTCTTGGCCCCACCCATGGCCTGGACGCGTTTCCCGTGCTGGGCGCCGACCTGATAGACATAGTTGGCGATGTCGGACGAACCGACGAAGCTGATCGCGTGAACCTGCGGATGGGTCAGGATGGCGTCCACCGCCGTCTTGTCGCCGTGGACGACGTTCAGCACCCCCTCAGGCGCCCCGGCCTCCAGCATCAGTTCGGCCAGACGGACCGGCAGGGAGGGGTCACGCTCGGACGGCTTGAGGATGAAGGTGTTGCCCACCGCGATGGCCACGCCGAACATCCACATCGGGATCATGCCGGGGAAGTTGAACGGGGTGATGCCGGCGACGACGCCCAGCGGTTGACGCATCGAATAGACGTCGATGCCGGGGCCGGCGCCCCAGGTGTATTCGCCCTTCACCGCATGGGGGATGCCGCAGGCGAACTCGATGACCTCCAGCCCGCGCTGGATGTCGCCCTTCGAGTCGGCGATAACCTTGCCGTGCTCGCTGGACAGCAGTTCGGCGAGCTCCTGCATATTGGCCTCGACCAGACGCTTGAACTCGAACATCACCCGCGCGCGGCGCTGAGGATTGGTCGAGGACCAGCCGTCGAAGGCGGCCTGGGCGTTCTGGACGGCGCGGTCCAGCTCGTCCGGTGTCGCCAGTTGCACCCGCGCCTGGACCTCGCCCGTCGAGGGGTTGAACACGTCCGAGAACCGGCCCGAGGCGCCGACGAAGCTCTGGCCGCCGATGAAGTGGTTGATGTCGCGCATGGGCGTCGCTCCCTGAAAGCGTTGAGGCGGCGGGTCGTTCTATCCTGCCCGCCGGGTTTGGCGGTGATCTAGCATCCCGCCTCACCCGATCCCTATGGCAATTTTCAGAAATTCCTTTTGCCCACGGCTGCCCCGGCGCAGAGGCCCGGCCCTGCCGTCAACCGGCCCGGTTCTTCACCAGATCGTCCACCACCGACGGATCGGCCAGGGTGGAGGTGTCGCCGAGCGAGCCCAGCTCGTTCTCGGCGATCTTGCGCAGGATGCGACGCATGATCTTGCCGGACCGGGTCTTGGGCAGGCCCGGCGCCCACTGGATGACGTCTGGCGCGGCGATCGGGCCGATCTCCTTGCGAACATGGGCGACGAGGACTTTGCGCAGGTCGTCGCTGGCCTCGACGCCCTTGTTCAGGGTGACATAGGCGTAGATGCCCTGGCCCTTGATGTCGTGGGGGAAACCGACCACGGCGGCCTCGGCCACGTCGTCGTGCAGGACCAGGGCGCTCTCGACCTCGGCCGTGCCCATCCGGTGACCCGAGACGTTGATGACGTCGTCCACCCGCCCGGTGATCCAGTAGTAGCCGTCGGCGTCACGGCGGCAGCCGTCGCCGGTGAAATACTTGCCCGGATAGGTCGAGAAATAGGTGTCGAAGAACCGGCCGTGGTCGCCCCAGACGGTCCGCATCTGGCCCGGCCAACTGTCGGTGATGCAGAGATTGCCTTCGGTCGCGCCCTCCAGCACCGCACCCTCAGCGTCCACGAGTTGAAGCTCGACACCCGGCAAGGGCTTGGTGGCCGAACCGGGCTTCAGGTCCGTCGCGCCCGGCAGTGGGGCGACCAGGGCGCCGCCGGTTTCCGTCTGCCACCAGGTGTCGATGATCGGCAGGCGGCCCTCACCCACCACCTCATGATACCAGCGCCAGGCCTCGGGATTGATCGGCTCGCCCACCGTGCCCAGCAGGCGCAGGGACTTGCGGCTGGACGCCTTCACCGGGCCGTCGCCCTCGCGCATCAGGGCGCGCAGGGCCGTGGGGGCGGTGTAGAAGATCTCGACCTGATGCTTGTCCACCACCTGCCAGAAGCGGCGGACGTCGGGATAGTTGGGCACCCCCTCGAACATCAGGCTGGTCCCGCCGTTGGCGAGGCAGCCGTAGACGACATAGGTGTGGCCTGTGACCCAGCCCACATCGGCCGTGCACCAGAAAACCTCGCCGGGGCGATAGTCGAACACCAGTTCATGCGTCCAGGACGCCCAGAACAGATAGCCGCCCGTGGTGTGCAGCACCCCCTTGGGCTTTCCGGTGGAGCCGGAGGTGTAGAGGATGAACAGCGGGTCTTCCGCGTTCATCGGCTCGCAGGGGCAGTCGTCGGCGACGGACGCTACCGCCTCCTCGAAACGGATGTCGCGGCCTTCGACGAAGCCGACCTCACCGCCGGTATGGGCGATCAGCAGCACCTTCTCGACCGAAACCTTGGTCAGGGCCTCATCAACATTGGCCTTGAGCGGGATGGACTTGCCGCCCCGTTTGCCTTCGTCCGCCGTGATGACGAAGCGGGAGCCGCAGTCCTCGATCCGGCCGGCGATGCTGTCGGGGGAGAAGCCGCCGAAGACGACGGAATGGATCGCGCCGATGCGGGCGCAGGCCAGCATGGCGACGGCCGCCGCCGGGATCATCGGAAGATAGATGGTGACCCGGTCGCCCTTCTTGACCCCCATGTCCTTGAGGACATTGGCCATGCGGCAGACCTGAAGATGCAGTTCGCGATAGGTCAGGCGGCCGGAGACCGATGGATCGTCGCCCTCGAAGAGGATCGCGGTCTGGTCGCCGCGTTCGGCCAGATGCCGATCCACGCAGTTCCAGGCGACGTTCAGCACGCCGTCCTCGAACCAGCGGATGTGGAAGTCGGACTTGTCGAACGACACATCCTTGATCTTCGTCGGCGCCGTGATCCAGTCCAGACGCCGTGCCTGCTCGGCCCAGAAGGCGTCCGGCGTCTCGCGCGCCGCGACGCGGGCGGCCTCATAGGCCGCACGGTTCATGATCGCCCGCTCGGCCCATTCGGCAGGAACGGGATAGAGATCCTGATCGCTCACGACGCTTTCCTCAGCTTGATCGTCTGAAAACCCCGTCCGGCGCGGATCAGGCGTTCAGATCGACGTCCTTGCCTTCCTTGACCAGCAGGAGGCCCAGCACAACCGTCCCCAGGGCGACGATGATCGGATACCAGAGGCCGGAGTAGATGTTGCCGGTCGCCGCCACTATGGCGAAGGCCGTCGTGGGCAGGAAGCCGCCGAACCAGCCGTTGCCGATATGATAGGGCAGCGACATGGAGGTGTAGCGGATATTGGTCGGGAACATCTCCACCAGGGCCGCGGCGATAGGCCCGTAGACCATGGTGACGTAGAAGCCGAGGATGAACAGGATCAGCACCACCATCGGCTTGTTCACCAGGGCGCTGTCGGCCTTGGCCGGATAGCCGGCGGCGGTCAGGGCGGCGCCCAGTTGCGTGTCCCACGCCTTGCGCGCGGCGGCGAAGTCGGCGGCCGGCAGGGTTTCGCCGCGGAAGCCCGGCACCACGACCGCATCGCCGATGCGAACCTCGGCCACGGTCCCGGCCGGAGCCGCTTCATTGGCGTAGGTCACCCCCGCCTTGGCCAGATAGGACTTGGCCAGGTCGCAGGAGTGGTTGAACACGGTCTTGCCGACGGGATCGAACTGCACATGGCAGTCGGCGGGATCGGCATAGACGGTCACGGGCGCCGAGGCGGCGGCGGCGGCCAGACGCGGGTTGGCGGCCTGGGTCAAAGCGTTGAACAGCGGGAAATAGGTCAGGGCCGCGATCAGGCAGCCGGCCAGGATGATCGGCTTGCGCCCCACCTTGTCCGACAGCCAGCCCCAGAAGATGAAGAAGGGCGAGGCGGCCAGAAGCGCGATGGTCAGCAGGACGTAGACCAGGGTCGCGTCCACCTTCATCACCCGCTCCAGGAAGAACAGGGCGTAGAACTGGCCGGTGTACCAGATCACGGCCTGCCCGGCGGTCAGGCCCAAGAGGGCGATCAGCACCAGCTTGAGGTTGGGCCATTTGCCGAAGCTGTCCTTGAGCGGAGTCTTGGATCCCTTGCCCTCGGCCTTCATGCGTTTAAACGACGGGCTCTCGGACAGTTTCAGACGGATCCACAGGGACACGCCCAGCAGCAGGATCGACACCAAGAATGGAATCCTCCAGCCCCAGGCCAGGAAGGCCTCCTCGCCCACGGCCAGACGAACGCCGAGGATGACGATCATGCTGAGGACGAGGCCCGCCGTCGCCGTGATCTGGATGAAGGAGGTGTAGAAGCCGCGTTTGCCCCTGGGCGCATGCTCGGCGACATAGGTGGCGGCGCCGCCGTATTCCCCGCCCAAGGCCAGACCCTGGATCAGGCGCATGAGCACCAGGATGATCGGCGCCGCGATGCCGATGGCCGCATAGGGCGGCAAGAGGCCGACCACGAACGTCGACAGGCCCATCAGCAGCATCGTCACGAGGAAGGTGTTCTTGCGCCCCCACAGGTCGCCCAGGCGCCCGAAGACCACGGCGCCGAAGGGTCGCACGGCGAAGCCGGCGGCGAAGGCCATCAGGGCGAAGATATAGCCTGTGGTCTCGTTCACGCCCGAAAAGAACTGGACCGTGATGATCGCGGCGAGCGAGCCGTACAGATAGAAGTCATACCACTCGATCACCGTGCCGACCGACGAGGCCAGGATGACAAGCTTGTCGTTCTGATCGACGGTATGATCCGTCGGCGGCGGGACGCCGATGGCGCTGTCTGTCATTTGACCCTCCCTCTTCGGCCTTTGCGACCTGACGCCAGAATCGGCGGTTTTGGGAAGTGCCATCGCAATCAATTTTGGTCAGGTCAATTTTAATTTTGGTCAGGGCGATTTCAGGCAAGCCGCGCTTGCGAGATGTAAGCGGAGGTTCTTGCTGACCTCAATCTCGATATGTAGACTGTCATCCACATAATGAGATTTGCGTCCCAGCATACTCAGAGGAACCGCGCCGTGAAATCCAACCGCCTCCCCGCCCTGTTTCTGGCCTCGGCGCTCGTCGCCGTCGCCCCGTCCCGAACGACCGCCGGTGTCATCCGCCTCAACACGCCCGCTGTCGGCCTGACGGCCGACCGCATCGGCGCCCTGCCGGACGCCGAACGGGGCGCCTGGGCCGACTATCTGGCCCGCTCTCAGGCTCAGATGAAGGCGGATCGCGACGCCCTGGCTGCCGAGCTTCCGGCCGGCGCGACGCCCCCTCCCCCGCCCCAGGCCGTCGGCGGCAACGAGCACAACCTGCCGCTGGACCGCCCGGCGGAATGGTACGCTACGGCCGAGGCGCGCGCCGTCGCCGATGCGACCGTCAGCTTCCAGACCCCGGCCGGCGGATGGAGCAAGAACCAGGATCGCCGCATCGCCCGCCTGCCCGGCCAGCGTTTCTCCAACGACGCCGAGACCATGGAGCAGAACCCGGCGAACTTCGACGCCCCGGCCGACCGGTTCTGGACCTTCGTCGGCACGCTGGACAATGACGCCACCTGGTCGGAAATGCGCTTCCTGGCCAAGGTCGCTGCCCATGCGCCCGGCCCCGAGGGCGACGCCTGGCGCGCCAGCGTCATCAAGGGCGTCCACTATCTGCTGAACGCCCAGTATCCGAACGGCGGCTGGCCGCAAATCTGGCCGCTGGAGGGCGGCTTCCACGACTCCATCACCTTCAACGACAACGCCGTGGCCAACGCCGCCATGGTGTTGCGCGACGTCGCCCATGGCACGGAAGGTTTCGACTTCGTGCCTGCCGACCTGGAAGTCCGGGCCGCCGAGGCGACAAGGAAGGCCATCGACGTCATCCTGGCGGCCCAGGTCCGCTACGGCGGGCGGGTCATGGGCTGGCCGCAGCAGGTCGAGCCCATGCGCCTGACCCCGACCAGCGCCCGCAACTACGAGCCCCGCTCCGTCGCCAGCGGCGAGACCACCGACATCCTGATGTTCCTGATGGGCGAGACCGACCCCTCGCCGCAGGTCCAGGCCGCGATCCGGTCCGGGGCCGCCTGGCTGGAAGCGACCCGCGTCTATGACAAGTCGTTCGAGATGACCGACGACGGCCGCAAGCTGATCGACAAGCCGGGCGCCGGCCCGATCTGGTCGCGCAACTACGACATCGTCACGGGCCAGCCGATCTTCGGCGACAAGGACCAGACCATCCACGACGACGTCAACGGCATCTCGGTCGGTCGCCGCAACGGCTACTCCTGGTGGATCGGCTCGCCGCAGAAGGCGCTGGACGCCTATGCGACCTGGTCGGCGGCCCACCCGGCCGACTGACCGCCCGTCGAGGATTGACGCTTGCATAATCAGACTTAAGGTGGCGCCCATAGGGAGCCATCAGATGCAAAACGAACAGGCCATTCACGACTTTTCCGACCGCTTCTCGGCGGTGCTGGAGCGCGGCGACGCGGATGCGGCGCGGACCTTCTATGCGCCGGACGCCAAGATCTGGCACAATTTCGACGACTACGAGCAGTCGGTGGACGAGAACCTCAAGACCCTCGCCTGGATGCACCGCAAGCTGCCGGTCCGGAAATACAACATCATCCGCCGCGAGGTGCTCCACGACGGCTGGGTGCAGCAGCATGTGGTCGAGGCCACCCTGCCGGACGGCCGGCCTTTCCGCATGACCGCCTGCTGCGTTGTGCGGATGAAGGACGGCGTCATCACCCGGCTGGACGAATATCTCGATCCGGCCCAGGCGGCGGTCCTGAAGGACATCAAGGCCTAGAGGCCCCGCCATGGCCCGCAGCTTCACCCTGCCGCCGGCGACCAATCCGATGTCGATCGGGCGGTTGATCGAGGTTCATGCCGGGCGCGATCCGGACTATCCCGCCCTGACCTGTGGCGAGGTCACCCTGACACGGGGCGAACTGGCGGCGCGCATCAACCGCCGCGCCCGCGCCCTGATCCGCGCCGGGGTGGAGCAGGACGATTTCGTCGCCATCGCCCTGCCCAACGGCACGGCCTTCATGGAGATCGCCTTCGCCTGCTGGGCCATCGGGGCGACGCCCGCGCCGGTGTCGCATCGTCTGCCGACACTAGAGCTGAAGGCCATCCTGGAGCTCATGAAGCCCCGTCTGGTCGTCGGCGGCGCGGCGGCGGCCGATGCGGGCGCGACTGTGGTGAGCGAGGCCGATCTCTATGACCTAGAGCTGTCGGCCGATCCCCTGCCGGAGAAGGTCGCGAAGTACGTCAAGGCCATCCCCAGCGGCGGCAGCACCGGCCGGCCCAAGGTCATTGTCGATCATGCGCCCGGCCTGCTGGACCCCGACGCCCCGAGCCTGGCCATGCAGTATGGCGACGCGGTCGTCATTCCCGGGCCTCTGTATCACGCCGCCCCGTTCGGCTTCGGCTATCTGGCGCTCGCGGCCGGGTGCCATCTGGTGCTCACGCCGAAGTTCGACGCCGAGGACACCCTGAGGCTGATCGAGCGGCATCGCGGCGCCTGGCTCTATGTCGTGCCGACGATGATGCATCGGATCTGGGCCCTGGGCGAAGAGGTGCGCGGGAAGTACGACCTGTCGTCGCTGGAGATCGTCTGCCACATCGCCGCCGCCTGCCCGGTCTGGCTGAAGGAGAAATGGATCGAGTGGCTGGGCCCGGACCGGATCTGGGAGGGCTATTCCGGTACGGAATCCATCGCCGCGACCCTGATCGGCGGACGCGAATGGCTGGAGCACAAGGGGACGGTGGGTCGGCTGCCGCCCACGACGCAGATCAAGTTCATCGGCGAGGACGGCCAGCCCGTTGCGCCCGGCGAGATCGGAGAGATCTACTTCCTGCCCCCCGGCGGCAAGGGCTCGACCTATCACTATCTGGGCGCCGAACCGCGGGCGAACGGCGAGTGGGAATCCTATGGCGATCTCGGCTGGATGGACGCGGACGGCTATCTCTATCTGGCGGACCGTCGCACGGACCTGATCATCTCGGGCGGGGCCAACATCTATCCCGCCGAGATCGAGGCGGCCATCGACGCCTGCCCCGGGGTGCTGTGCAGCGTGGTCGTCGGCCTGCCGGACGAGGACCTGGGGCAGAAGGTTCACGCCATCGTCGAGGTCGCCGATGCGACGGCGCCGGACGTGGCGACGTTGCAGGTCTTCGTCGCCGAGCGGCTGGCCCGCTACAAGCTACCGCGCACCTGGGAGATCACCACCGAGCGGCTGCGCGACGACGCCGGCAAGGCGCGCCGAACCGCCCTGCGCGACGCCCGAATCCCGGCCTGAACAACGGAAGGCCCGCGACGCCGAAACGTCGCGGGCCTCGCAACTTCCGCCGCCGCCCTCACTTCCCGGCGTTGGGATCCTGCATCTGGAAATAGTCGCGCCACCCGGTGATCTTGCCGTCCGCGCCGAACTCGATGATGCCCATATAGGGGTGCTGGACCAGGACGCCGTCGGCGTTGACGTATTCCTCGCGGCCCTCGGCCAGAAGCCGGCCGTCCCGCTCGGCCCAGTGCTGCAGCACCCAGGTTCCGGACGAGTTGTTGGTCCAGTATTTGGTGAAGAACTTCTCGACCCAGTCGATGCCCTTCAGGGGGCGAGTGCCCACGTGGTAATGGTATTCGATGTTCGGGTCGAAGTAGGACAGGACCGTCGGCATGTCGCGCGCCTCGATCGCCTTCTGCAGGCGGCCGATGACCTCGATCTTGGGCTCGGCCCCACTCATGCCGCCGCCCCTTCGGCCTGCGGCTTCTGGGGCGCCTGGACGACCGAGCCGTCATAGTAGTCGCGCATCTTGGCGACCTTGCCGTCGCGGAACTCGATGGCCTGCATGAAGGGGTTGCGGATCAGGGTGTCGCGGCTCTTGTCGTAGATCATCTCGATGCCCTCGCAGAACATCAGGTCGCCCTTCTCGATCCAGTTGACCACGGTCCAGTCCTGCTGGTCGAAGGCGGCCTCGTAGTTGCGGATGAACTTGCGCAGCTTTTCCTTGCTGGTGATCGGCTTGGCGTGGACCGACCAGTAGTACTCCATCTCGTCGTGCCAGAGGTCGACGAAGGCGTCGTGATCCTTGGCCTTGGAGGCCTTCATGAAGGCCTGAAGCACTTCGAAATTCGCGCTCATGGTCGCCTGCTCCCTGTCGTTGTTTTCAAAACGCTAGCAGTTTGGTTTGCTTTTGCAAGTCACCTCGCCGGGCATCGCCACAACAAACAGTCGTGATTTGCAAGTCTGACGCAGCCGCCGCTGCTAGTGGGTCGACAGACGTTCGCGCTTCACCCGAATGCCTGCGACCTCCCGATCCCAAGTGCCGGGCGTGACCCCCTCCTTGCGCAGCTCGACCTTCTGGATCTTGTTGGTCGGGGTCTTGGGCAACTCGGCCTCGATCCGGATGAAGCGCGGGACCATGAAGTGGGCCATGCGGGGGATCAGGAACTCCAGCAGCTCCCGCGCGTCGATGCTCGCTCCCGCCTTGGGCGCGACACAGACCATGACCTCCTGTTCGCCGCCCGGCAGATCGACGCCGTAGGCGGCCACCTCCCGCACGGCCGGGTGGGCGTTGACCTCGATCTCGATCTCGACCGAGGAGATGTTCTCGCCGCGCCGGCGGATCGCGTCCTTCTTGCGATCGACGAAATAGAACCGCCCCTCCTCGTCCCGCTTCAGCAGGTCGCCGGTATGAAACCAGCCGTTGCGCCAGGCCTCGGACGTGGCCTCGGGATCGCCGAGGTAGCCCTTGAACAGCTCCCAGGGCCGGGAGGTGCGGATGATCAGTTCGCCGATCTCGCCGTGCGGGACCTCGCGGTCGAAGGCGTCGACGATGCGGCACTCCACCCCCGTGCGCGGGCGGCCACAGCTGGACATCGTCTGCTCGTTGACCTCGGTGATCAGGGGCGTGGACACCTCGGTCATGTTGAAGCCGGACATGTAGTCGAAGCCGAACCGGCGGGCGACCTGCATCGTCTCCTCCGAGATCGGCGAAAGGGTGCAGATGCGTAAGGGGTTGTCGCCGTCGCTGTCGCGCGGCGGCTCTTTGGCCAGGAAGGTCGTCAGGGCGCCGATCAGGCCGCTGCAGGTCGTAGAGCCGGTCTCGCGCACCAGATCCCAGAAGCGGCGGGTGTCGAAGGCCTCGAACAGGGCGACCGAGCCGCCGACAGCCAGGGCCGCCGTGATGGCCGTGATGCCGCCGACGTGGAACATCGGCAGGTTGACCAGAATGCGGTCGCTCTGACCCATGTAGCCGTAGGTGCAGCGGGCCGTGGTCCACTCCTGCACATAGGAGGTCACCACGGCCTTGGAGGGGCCGGTAGTGCCCGAGGTGAAGATGATCACCGGCGTGTCCCAAGGCTGGACCTCGGCGGGCGCAACGGCGGCGGCGTCGCCGATCAGGGCCTCGTGCGTCTCCACCTCGACAGGGACATTGATCGGCGCGTTCGTCGGGCCGGTCAGGATCAGCCGCTCCACCGACCCAAGGGACAGGCCTTCCAGCCTCAGGGCCAGTTCGGGGTGGACGATGAAGAGCCGTGCGCCCGTCTTCGCCAGAGCGTGTTCGAACAGTCGTCCGCGGAAGCTGGTGTTGATCGGGGCCAGGGCCGCGCCCGCATAGTTGGCGCCGAACCAGCTGCGGACCAGGGCGGCGGAGTTGGGGGCCCAGGCCGCCACCACGTCGCCCGGCTTCACGCCCCGCGCCTGAAGCGCCGCCGCCGTCTCCAGCGACTTGCGCCGCGTCTCAGCCCAGGTCCAGGACTCTCCGGTCTCGAAGCGGATGAAGATGTCGTCCGGCGTCTCGGCCGCGAACCGGTCGATCAGGCGCGGCCCGACGCAGTCCTCGGGCGTCGGGGTTTTCGGCTCGAACCAGGGCGGGTGAAAAGCGGTCATCTGCGAGCCTCCTGGAAAAGCAGCCGACAGCCGGAATCGGTCCGGCGGAAAGACAGTCCTGAATCAAAAGCGGCGGGGATCAGGCCGCAATTTCGCGGATCAATGGGCCCAGCCCCTGACGCCCGCAAGCCCCTCAGGTCAGCCGGTTCGACGGGTTTGGAGATGTGAGCGGAGCCATGGTGCGGCGCACAACATTCACAAGACATTGAGGAAACTCAATAAAAGTCTGTTAGCGAAAGTCTCATCGCCTGCGGTAACGCGACGGCTTGCAAATCGAGATTTATTACCGGATTGTGCGACTTGCGACACCGGACCAAGGGAACGTGGATTCCTCCGCTGGCGCCGCTCGACGGGCCTCGACGCCGCGCCGGGATTATTGCCGGACGCCGACATCGGCGCGAGGCGAACAACAACGGGCAAAGCCCGGGGAGGGAAAATCGAATGCGCAAGTTCACCTTGGCTTGTCTGGCGACCACGGCCCTGACGACACTGGTCGCCATGCCGCAGATGGCGATGGCCCAGACGGCCCAGCCCGCAACGCCGGACACCGGGGTCGCCACCGTCGAGGACATCATCGTCACGGCCGACCGCCGCGCCCGCAGTCTGCAAGAAGTCCCCAGCGCCATCACGGCCGTGAACAGCGAGACGATCGAGCGCCAGCGGATCGTCGATCTGAACAGCCTGGCCACCAGCGTTCCGTCGTTCAGCATGACCGAAGGCTCGTCGCTCGGTAAGGAACTGAACATCCGCGGCATCACCAGCGTGCGCATCCTCGACGCCACGGCCGAGCCGTCGGTCGGTGTGTTCGTGGACGAAGTCTATATCTCGCGCATGGGCGCGGCCTTCTCCGACTTCTATGACCTGGAGCGGATCGAGGTCATCCGCGGCCCGCAAGGCGTTCTGCTCGGCAAGAACGTGGTCGGCGGCGCCATCAGCGTCATCACCAACAAGCCGAAGTTTGAGCCATCCGGCCGGATGACGGCGGGGCTGGGCAACTACAACGGCTTCAACGCCGACGGCTATGTGACCGGCCCGCTGACCGACAGCCTGGCCGGCCGCTTCGCCTTCCAGGTTCGCAATCGCGACGGCTACGCCCGCAACGTGCTGCTCAACACCGACCTCGAAGATCTGACCGCCCATCAGGCGCGTGCAGAACTGCTGTATCAACCCGAGGGCAGCCCGCTTCGCGCCCTGTTCACCATCGACTACGGCTCGTCGAAGTCGGCGGGTTCGGCCCGGACGGTGACGGACGATCCCTTCGCCGCCGGCATCGGCGCCGTGACGGCCTATCGCACCGCTCGCGGCATCGGCCCGCGCGAGACCCTCAGCCCGCAGCGCGACTACGCCGACCGCAAGACCATGGGCGCCAGCCTGCGGATCGACTACGACTTCGACTGGGGCGCACGCCTGAGCGCCATCACCGGCTATCGCAACTCCGAGGGCCGGAACGGCTACAACCAGCTCGGCGCCGGTTCGCCCCCGGCTCTGGTCGATAGCTTCTATTCGGCGACGGATGAACCAGAGACGATCAGCCAGGAATTCCGCCTGGTCTCCCAGAACCCGGACAGCCGCTTCGACTGGATCCTGGGCGCCTTCTTCCAGAAGGACAACGTCGACCGCACCGACTCCAACGTCGCGACCTCATACGCGCCTGTCCCCGCGCTCAGCGGCATCTACCTCTACACGACCTCGGCCGAGCTCGAGACGTCGGCCGTCTTTGGTCAGGTCGGCTTCAACTTCACCGACAAGCTGAAGGGCACGATCGGCGCCCGCTACACCAAGGACAAGAAGAACGGCACCCGGACCGCGGCCTGTCTCAATGACGGCGGCGACGGCCTGTGTATCGCGGCCCTCGTGCTGGCCGCAGGTCAGAGCTGGACGGTCAACTACGGCAAGGAGTGGGACGCCTTCACGCCGCAGGGGATCCTGGAATACCGGCCGAACGAGAACATCATGCTCTACGCCAGCGCCGGCAAGGGCTTCAAGGGCGGGGGCTGGGACCACATTCCCTCGACCGAAGCCGGGGCGCGGATCGGCTATGACCCCGAAGAGGTCATCAACTACGAGATCGGGGCCAAGACCGACCTCTTCGACAACAGGGTCCGCCTGAACGTCGCCGCTTTCCAGATGGACTACACCGATCTGCAGTCCCAGCAGCTGATCCTGGCCTGCCTCTGCACCGTCACCAGCAACGCGGGCGCGGCGAAGATCAAGGGCTTCGAGGCCGAGATGACCTGGGCCGTCAACGACAATCTGCTGTTGAACGCCTCCGGCTCGCTGATCGACGCCAAGTACGAGGACTTCGTCACCAGCGCCGGCGCCGTCTTCACCGGCAATCGCGTCCAGCGTTCGCCCAAGGACAAGTTCAACGTCGGCTTCACCTATGAGTTCGGTGAAGGCGCCTGGGACAAGGCCTTCAGCCTCAAGGGCAACTACACGCGCACGGGCGAAGCCTTCTGGTCGCCGGACAACACGATCAAGCAGGATCCCTTCGGCCTGCTCGACGCCTCCCTGCGGATCCAGCCGCCCAACGCCGCCTGGAACGTGACCGTCTGGGGCAAGAACCTGACGGATGAGCTCTACGCCGTAGGGGCTCAGGCGACCTTCGGCGACCTTCTGAAATATTACGGCCCGCCCAAGACGTTCGGCTTCGACGTCAGCTATTCGTTCTAGACTCCCCTACCCTCCTTGACCGCCTCGCCCGCGAGTTCCCGAAAGGGGCCTCGCGGGCTTTTTCTTTTCTCGTCGAATCGGACGAGGGCTCTCAGGGTCCGTACTCGATCGCGAGGCCGCCGGATTTCGTCGGAAAGCGATGACAACTTGACGTTCTCATCCCCCGTCATCCTCGCCCTTGTGGCGAGGATCCAGACTCCCGGTGGCGCGATGAGTCCGCCCATATAGGGGCCGGAGAGGGGTTCTGGGCCTGGACCTTGCGCGATGCGCTGTGCGCTGATGCCCAGGCGAAGGCGAGCGTCAGCCAGCGACAGTGATGGTCGCGAAGCGCGACCCAGAGCGCGAACCGCAAGTCGGCGCATCCCCATACAAAAAGGCCCCAGGCAAGCCTGGGGTCCCTCTGCAGTCCGGGGTGAAAAATCAGGCGTCGCCGGCCTCGAACTCCGACGCCTCGATGAAACTCTTGCGCGCCGCGAACAGGCACAGCCATCCCATCGGCACGACGATGGCCGAGACGATGGCCACGGCCACGCCGATCTTGCTGGAGTCCTTCAGCCAGTAGTCGCTGATCAGGGCGACGCCGGTCGGCCCGACGGTGAAGGCGATGATGTTCCCCATGAGCAGGAACAGGGCCATGACCCGCGCGCGCAAGCGGTTCGGCGCGATGGCCTGAAGGCTGGGCGGGGGCAGTCCCTGCGTCAGGCCGATGGTGAAGGACATGGCCGCGATCAGGACCATGGCCCAGGTTCCTGTCGGGGCGAAGGGCGCGGCAAGGGTGAAGGGCAGGGCCAGGAGGGTGCCGATCATGGCGACCCTGAGGATGCCGTCCTTGGCGCCCTTGGCGACCATCTTGTCCGCCCACCAGCCGCCCAGGATGATGCCGCTGGTGCTGAAGACCAGCAGGATCGCGCCGTAGGTCGCGCCGATCTGGCTCATCTCCCAACCGAAGCGGCGCACCATGAAGGCCGGGGTCCAGGTCAGATAGGCCGCAACGGAAACCCCGATCAGGGAGTAGCCCATCGACAGCAGGAGGAAGGGAACCCAGCGGCGGCGCAGGAAGGCCACGAAGGAGGGGCGGACTTCACCCTCGACCAGCGCCCGTTCCTGGCGCTTCGGCTCGCGCAGGGCCATCATGGCCAGCATGAGGATGGGCCCGGGCACGCTGACCATCAGGAAGGCCAGTTGCCAGCTCTTCAGCTCGCCCAGAAGGGGCAGGCTGACCGGCGGGGCGGTGATCGCCCACTGGATGACGGCGCCGCCGATGATGAGGGCCAGGCCGACGCCGCAAATCGCGCCGATGGTGTAGACGCCCAGGGGCCGCGCCCGTTTCGCCGGCGGGAAGTTGTCGGCGATCATCGAATAGGCGGCGGGCGACAGGCCCGCCTCCCCTACCCCCACGCCGATCCGCGCGATGAACAGGCTCATGAAGCTGCCGGCCATCCCGCAGGCGGCGGTCATCAGGGTCCAGAACCCGATGCTGAACATGATCAGCCGTCGCCGTGAACTGCGGTCGGCCAGCCAGGCGAAGGGGATGCCCATGACCGTGTAGAACAGGGTGAAGGCCAGACCGCTGAGCAGGCTGAACTGGGTGTCGGTGATGCTCAGATCCCGCTTCACCGGCTCGACCAGCAGCGACAGGATCTGCCTATCCACGAAGGCCAGGGCGTAGGCCGCCATCAGGACAAAGACCGTCGCCCAGGCCCGGGCGGGAGACGGCCAGTCGGCGGCGGTCGGAAGCGGACGCAACTCGGGCGCTCTGACGGTCTGATCCATGGCGTTTCCCAACTGTGTTTTCTTGTTGGGGGAATGATTTTTCCGTTTCGTCCATTAATGCAAGTGATTTCGCAGGGCGGGCGCATCGGACGCGGGACAGGTCGAAATTCAAGAAAGTCCGTTTACGAAAGCAATGCGGCGCCATAGCTTTCAAATCAGGACTGTTTGGCGAGGGTCGGATGAAGCGACTGGTGATGATCCTGATGGCCGCTGCGGCCCTTCCCGCCCTCGCCGCCGCCCAGACGTCGGCGCCGACGACCTGGCCGGACGCCGCGGCGACCGACCCGGCCGTAATGGGCTGGATGGTCGGATCGCCGCCACCGCGCGACCGCCAGATTCGCTTCGAGGACATGGGCTTCATGACCTTCCCGCAGACGCGGTGGAGCTTTTCCCACTGGCGCGAACTGTTGCCGAGCGCCGAAATCTCGCGCGGCGACGGGGCGGTCAGCGTCCTGCCCGTCGCCCTGCGGGACGATCTGGACGCCGTGACCTTCACCCCGATCGGCGGCGGCGCGCCGATGAGCTGGGCACAGTCCCTGGCCGCCAACTACACCGACGGGATCATCGTCATGCACCGGGGGACCATCGTCTATGAGCGCTATTTCGGCGCCCTGACGCCGCGCGGTCAGCACATCGCCCATTCGGTGACCAAGTCCTTCGTCGGCACGGCGGCGGCCATGCTGATCGCCGAAGGCAAGCTGGATCGCGACGCTCTGGTATCCCGCTACATCCCGGAACTGGCCGACAGCGCCTTCGGCGACGCGACCGTGGGCCAGGTGCTCGATATGACCACGGCCCTGGCCTACACCGAGGTCTATACGGATCCGAACTCGGACGCCTTCGCCTTCGTGCGCGCGGGCGGAATGATGCCCCGCCCGCCCGGCTACGACGGGCCCAAAACCACCTACGACTATCTGAAAACCCTCAAGAAATCCGGCGAGCACGGGAGGGAATTCCACTACAAGTCGGTCAACACCGAGGTCGCAGGCTGGCTGGTCTCGCGCGTCACGGGCAAGCCGCTCTACCAGGTGCTGAGCGAATGGTTCTGGCAGCCGATGGGGATGGAGCGCGACGCCTATATCCAGGTCGACCAGAGCGGCGCGGCCTATGCGGCGGGCGGGTTGAACCTGCAACTGCGCGATCTCGGCCGGTTCTGCGAGATGATGCGCGACAACGGGCGCTTCAATGGTCGCCAGATCGTGCCGGAGGCCGTGGTCGCCGACATCGCGAAAGGCGGAAGCCCCGAGGCCTTCACCCATGGCGGCTACGCCACCCTGCCCGGCTGGAGCTATCGCAATCAGTGGTGGGTCTCTCACAACGCCGATGGGGCCTTCATGGCGCGCGGGGTGTTCGGGCAGGCCTGCTACGTCGATCCGAAAGCCGAGATGGTCATCGTCCGCTTCGCCTCCAGCCCCCTGGCCAGCAACGCCCTGCTCGATCCCCTGTCTTTGCCCGCCTACCAGGCCATCGCCGACCATCTGATGGCGAGCCCGCCCGAAGCCTGAAAACACCCGCGCAGAGGCCGAACGGCCCGCCGAACACGTGGAAACACCATGCCCGAAGCCTATAACATCGACGCCTGCCGCACCCCGCGCGGCATCGGCCGGGTCGGCAAGGGGGCGCTGGCCGACATGCACCCCCATCATGTCGCGGCCACCGTCCTGAAGGCCATCGCCGAGCGCAACGACCTCGACACCGCCGACGTCGGCGACGTCGTCTGGGGCACGTCGAGCCAGGTCGGCAAACAGGGCGGCGACCTGGCCCGGATGGCGGCGCTGGACGCCGGTTATGACGTGAAAGCCAGCGCCGTGACCCTGGACCGGTTCTGCGGGTCCGGGATCACCGCCTTCAACTTCGCCGCCGGCCAGATCATGTCCGGCATGGAAGACCTGGCCGTCGCGGGCGGGCTGGAGATGATGTCCTATGCGGCGGCCAGCGCGCCACCGATGCCCGACGCCGGCAACCTCCGACTGCGCGAGAAACACCCTCAGGCCATGCCCGGGGTCTGCGCCGACGCCATCGCGACGCTTGAAGGGATCGACCGGGCGGCGCTGGACGCCTTCTCGGTCGAGAGCCAGCGCCGGGCCGACCACGCCATCCGCAACGGTCATTTCGACCGGGCGCTCGTGCCCGTCTATCGCGAGGACGGGTCTCTGGCTCTGGAGCGCGAGGAATACCCGCGACCCCAGACGACGCTGGAGGGACTGGCCGGGCTGAAGCCCTCGTTCGAGGCCCTGGCCGACATGCCGTGCGAGCCGGGCGGGCCCACGTTTGGCGATCTGGTCCGGCGGAAGTATCCGGACCTGAAGATCAAACACGTCCACCATGCGGGCAGTTCATCCGGCGTGGTGGACGGCGCCGGCGCCCTGCTGCTCGCCTCGCCCGACTATGTGGCGCGCAAGGGACTGAAGCCCCGAGCCCGGGTCGTCGCCATGGCCAACGCCGGCGACTGTCCGACCCTGATGCTGAACGCCCCGGTGGCGGGCGCCCGCAAGGTGCTGGACCGCGCCGGACTGACGGTCGACGACATTGACCTGTTCGAGATCAACGAGGCCTTCGCCGTGGTGGCGGAGAAGTTCATCCGGGACCTGAGGCTGGATCGCGACAAGGTCAATGTGAACGGCGGCGCCATCGCCCTGGGCCACCCCATCGGCGGGACCGGCGCCATCCTGATCGGGATGATGGTCGACGAGCTGGAGCGTCGCGATCTGAAGCGCGGACTGGTCACCATGTGCGCGGCCGGGGGCATGGCGCCCGCCGTCATCATCGAGCGGGTGTGAGCATGGACATGAGGATCGAAGACGTCCGCGAGGACGATCTGGCCGCCTTCCGCGCCGAGGTGCGCGACTGGCTGGCCGCCCACTTCCCCCCCGCGCTCAAGGACCGGGGCGTCCCGGCCGACGACGACACTCTCGACGCCGACCAGCTGGCCTGGCGCGCTGCGTTCGGGCCAACCGGATGGGGCGTGCCGACCTGGCCCTCGGCCTATGGCGGAGCCGATCTTGGCCGGACCCATGCGCGGGCGATCAAGGCCGAGCTGGCGCGGGCCGGCGCCTACAACCCCATCGGCGGGATGGGGGTGATGATGGTGGGGCCAACCCTGCTGGAGTTCGGCACGGAGTTGCAGAAACTGCGCCACGTGCCCGCGATCGCGCGCGGCGAGGTCCGCTGGTGCCAGGGCTTCTCGGAGCCCGGTGCGGGGTCCGACCTGGCGTCCTTGCAGACCCGGGCCGAGGATCGCGGCGACCACTTCCTGATCAACGGCCAGAAGATCTGGACCAGCTATGCGGACTATGCCGACTGGTGCTTCTGCCTGGTGCGGACTGACACGTCGAGGAAACAGGGCGGCATCTCCTTCGTGCTGTTCGACATGCGCCAGCCGGGCGTGGAGGTGCGACCCATCGCCCTGATCTCGGGCGACTCCCCGTTCTGCGAGACCTTCCTGACCGACGTCCGGGCCGAAAAGGAGGATCTGGTCGGGTCGCTGAACGGGGGCTGGGGCATCGCCAAGCGGCTGTTGCAGCACGAGCGGTCGGCCATCTCCGACAGCGGCGACGCCATGGCCGGCGGCGTCTCCCTGATCGAGATCGCGCGTGAGGCCGTCGGACTCGATGACAACGGCCGACTGACCGATCCGGACCTGCGCGCCCGGATCATCCGCAACGAGATGGAACAGAGGCTGGTCGATCTGACCATCGCGCGCGTCACCGCCGAGGCCCGGGCCGGCCAAGGCGCCGGGACCGCCACCTCCATTCTGAAGAACGCCGGGGTGCGCGCCTATCAGGCCCGGGCCGAACTGATCCTGGAGGCCAAGGGGCTTCAGGGACTGGGCTGGGATGGCGAGGGCTTCTCGGAGCAGGAGCTGTCCACCGTCCGCGAATGGCTGCACGGCAAGGCCTGGTCGATCTTCGGCGGCAGCGACGAGGTCCAGAACAACATCATCGCAAAACAGATCCTGGGACTGCCGTCATGAGAGCCCTGATGAGCCACGCGGCCGGCGGTCCCGACACTTTGGTCCTGGAGAACAAGCCCGCCTTGGTGGCCGGGCCGGGTCAGGTGGTGGTCTCCGTGCGCGCCTGTGGCGTGAATTTCCCCGACACCCTGATCATTCAGGACCTCTATCAGATCAAACCCGAACGCCCCTTCTCGCCGGGCAGCGAGATCGCGGGCGTGGTCACCGCCATCGGTGACGGCATCGAGGGCCTCAACGTCGGCCAGCGCGTCCTGGCCGTGCCTGGCTGGGGCGGCATGGTCGAGGAAATCCTGCTTGACGCCGCCTCCGTCATCCCGATCCCCGACGCCATGCCGTTCGACGAGGCGGCGGCCTTTCTGGCGACCTACGGCACCTCATACTACGCGCTGAAGCGGCGCGGACGGCTGGCCAAGGGCGAGACCCTGCTGGTGCTGGGCGCGGCAGGGGGCGTCGGTCTGGCGGCGGTGGAACTGGGCGTGGCCATGGGCGCCCGGGTCATCGCGGCGGCTTCCAGCCAGGACAAGGTCGACCTGGCCATCGCGCACGGCGCGGCGGGCGGCGTGGTCTATCCGACCGGGCCGTTCGACAAGGACGGGCAGAAGGCTCTGGCCGGCCTGTTCAAGGACGCGGTCGGAAAAGGCGGCGCGGACGTTTGCTACGACGGGGTCGGCGGCGACTACACCGAGGCGGCCCTGCGCTGCATGGGCTGGGAGGGGCGGTTTCTGATCGTCGGCTTCCCGGCCGGGATCGCGAAGATCCCCGCCAACCTGACGCTGGTGAAGGGCTGCGACGTGGTCGGGGTCTTCTACGGCGCGGCCGTGGCCCGCGACCCCGCCGCTTATCGGCGCGAGGTCGCCGAACTGTTCGATCTCTACGAGGCCGGGGCCATCAGGCCCCATATCACCGCCCGCTATCCGCTGGAGCGCGCGGCCGAGGCTCTGACCCTGCTCGCCCACCGCAAGGCCATGGGCAAGGTCGTCGTGACCATGAATGAGGAGACGGCCTGATGGCGGTGCTGGACGAGATGCAGTCGATGGTGCTGGACACCGCCCGCGACTGGACCCGCGAGCGGATGCCGGTCTCGGCCTTCCGCGCCCTGCGCGACGCCGGCGAGCCGCGCGGTTTCGATGCGGCGAGCTGGAGCGAGATGGGCGACCTCGGCTGGGGCGGCGTCGCGATCCCGGAGGCCCATGGCGGCTCGGGCCTGGGCTATCTGACCCTCGGCCTGATCGTGGAGCAGACCGGACGCCATCTCGGGGCCTCTCCCCTCGCCGCCTCGGCGGTCGCGGCCGACGCCCTGGTCTTGGCGGGGTCGGAGGCCATCCGCGACGCCTGGCTGCCCCGTCTTCTGTCGGGCGAGGCCGTCGGAGCCCTCGCCGTCGACGAAGGCGCGCGTCATGACCCTGAAGTCATCGCAACGACGGCGGAGCGCACGGCGGACGGCTGGCGGTTGAACGGGACGAAGCGGTTCGTGGCCGAGGGCATGGGCGCGGACCTGCTGATCGTCGCTGCCCGGACCGACGGCGGCGTCGCCCTGTTCGCTGTGGACGCAGCGGCCGAGGGCGTGTCGCGCACGGCCCGACGCCTGACCGACGCGCGCGGCCATGCCGACATCGAACTGTCGAACGTGGCGGTGGGGCCCGAGGCCCGGCTGAGCCACCCGGACGGCGACGCGGGCCTGATCGAGGCCTTGCTGGACCGCGCCCGGGCCTTGACGGCGGCCGAGTTGCTCGGACTGTCGGTCGGGGCCTTCGAGATGACGCTCGAGTATCTGAAGACCCGGGTTCAGTTCGACCGGATCATCGGCAGTTTTCAGGCCCTGCAGCATCGGGCGGCGGATCTCCACACCCGGATCGAACTGACCCGGTCGGCGGTCGAGGCGGCGCTGGAGTCTATCGATAGGGCCGCCCCGGACCGCGCCTTGCTGGTCTCCCTCGCCAAGGCCACGGCCTCGGACACGGCCAACCTCGCCACGCGCGAAATGATCCAGATGCACGGCGGCATCGGCATGACCGACGCCCACGACGCCGGCTTCTACATCAAGCGCTCCCGGGTGCTGGAAGCCGCCTGGGGCTCCGCCGCCTGGCACCGCGAGCGGTTCGGGCGATTGATCGGCGTCTAGCACTGCAAAAGAAAACGCCGCCTGTCCGGGGACAGGCGGCGCAGTTTGGGACGGCGCGTCGGGGAGGACGGGACGCGCCGTCGATTCAGAACCCGGTCAGAACTTGTAGCTGACCCCGACCGCATAGGTCCGGCCGTAGTGCTGGTAGTCGATGGTCTGGCGCTCATCGCCGTTCTGGAAGGTCTTGAACGGCTCGTCGGTCAGATTGTTGACTTGGGCCACGACGGACAGCCCCTTGATCGGACCGGACTGGAACTCGTAGCCGATCTGGGCGTCGACCACGGTTTCCGCCGCAACCGAGCGCAGGGTGCGGCCGTTGCCGAAGCCGGCGACCTCGCCCAGGTAATCCGAACGGTAGCGGCCCGAGACGCGCGCCTGGAAGCCATAGCGCTCATAGTAGAGGCTGCCGTTGACGACGGTTTCCGACAGGCCCGGCAGGGTGGTCGGGGCCTGGGTCGGGTCGGGCTGGACCTCGCTGTCGGTCTGGGAGGCGCTGAACTGGACGCCGAAGCCCTCCAGAGCCGGATGGAAGATTTCGAACGGCGCCGAGAAGGAGAACTCCACGCCCCGGATCCAGCCGCCGTCGCCGTTGTCGGGCGCGTTGAGCAGGCCCTGACGCAGCAGGGGCTCCGGATTGGTCGGGGAGATCACGCCGATCGGATAGCCGGTGAAGTCGAACAGCTGGTTGCGGCTGTAAACATAGCTTTCCAGGTGCTTGTAGAAGCCGGCCAGCGAGACATAGCCGCGACGGTTGGCGAAATACTTCTCGATCGAGATGTCGGCCACATCGGCGATGAAGGGCCGCAGCTCCGGGTTGCCGCCGCCGCCGCCCCAGGGCGAGCGGTTGATGTCGGTCGAGAGGGCGAAGGCGGAGTTGTAGTTGTAGTTCCGCGAGGCCCGCATGTCGTCCATGCGCGGGCGGGCCAGGGTGCGGGCCGCCGCGAACCGGGCGAACAGGTCGTCCCCGACCTCCAGGATGAAGTTGGAGCTGGGCAGGATCTCGACGTATTCGGCGCCGCCCGTGACGGCGACCGTTTCCGCCACGCCCGGTCCGGTCTGACGGGCCGAGAAGCCGTTCGAGCTCTGGTCCGTATAGACATACTGCATGCCGACGTTGCCGGTCAGCGGACGCCCGAACAGGGTGTGGTCGATGTCCGCCTTGATGTAGGCGGTGGTGACCTTTTCCGTCACCTGCCAGTTGCCGGAAAGGACGTCGGCGTTGGGGTTGCGGATCAGATTCAGGGCGCCGCTGTTGACCAGGGCCAGGGCGTCATAGCTGATGACCTGGGAGATGCCGAGGTAGCCGAGATCGGTCGGCTCCAGCAGGAACTGCGTCGGCACGGCCAGGTCGCCGCCGCCCTTCACGCCCAGATAGAACTGGTCGTTGACGAAGTCCTTCTGACGCTCCGTGTAGTTGAAGCCGTAGGTGATGGCCTTGAACGGGCTCTGGTGCAGAGC
>NZ_JBQVNM010000043.1:0-24264 GCF_052436175.1 Brevundimonas sp.
CGCGCGATCGCGACCCGCTGACGCTGCCCGCCCGAGAGCGCCGCCGCCCGCCGCCGCCGGCGCACTGGCGCCCGCCGCCGTCGCCGCCCTGCCGTTCCGTCTGGACCTGCCGCAGGGCTTCAGCGTCGTCCGCGGCCGTCCCGGCCCCGATTTCGACGTCTATGCGATCAAGCGCGGCGAGCAGTCGTTCGTCATGGTCTATACGGGCCCTTCGTCCCAGTTCCCGATCTATACCGGAGAGACCGTGGAGGCCGGTGGACGGGCGTCGATCGTCGTCACCGAGGACGGCCAGCGCCACGCGAAGGAGCATCTGTTCCAGCGTCCGACGGCGCCGCGCGAGATCCACGTCTGGGTCGCGAGCGTGGAGGGCGCCGACGCGGCCCTGGCCGAACGAATCGCCCAGTCGGTCGATCCGCGCTGATTTAGGGTTCGGCGCCGTCGGACCAGACGGCCATCTCCGTCCCCGCCGGATCGCGGAAATGGAAGCGCCGCCCGCCGGGGAAGGCGAAGATCGAGCGCAGGATCACCCCGCCGGCGGCCTCGACCCGTTCCAGCATGGCCTCCAGATCCTGGGCGTAGAGGACGGGCAGGGGCGCCCGGGTGCGTTCGGCCGGGTCGGCGTCGAAGCCGCCGTCCAGACCCTCGTCGAAGGCGGCGTAGGTCGGTCCATAGTCCTGGAAGGTCCAGCCGAAGGCCTGGGCGTAGAAGGCCTTGGCCTGGTCGATGTCGCCGGCGGGCAGCTCCAGATAGTCGATCTTGCCGTCTTCACGCACGGTTGATGGTCCTTGGTCGGAGAAGTGTTGAAACAGGCTTGCATGCCGTGCGCATCCACGCAAACCTGCTAACGGTTCGCAATAGCAGATTAAGCCATGATCGTCCTGACCGCCGGTTCCGGCCGCCTGTGCGCCTTGATGGAGGCCGAGCTGCCGCCGACGCCGCTGTGTGCGAGCGGCGGCGGGAGCAAGGACAGTCATTCGTCGGACAGGAAACCCCCGCCGTCGGCTGAGCGCGTCGCCGGGTGTCAGCGATCACCGCCGGACGAGTGAGCGCCGCCTGACCCGGTGTCCGCGCCCGCACCGATCAGCGGACGCCTCACCAGTTGAACATGGCGCCGTCGCGCAGGCGGTTCACGGGCAGATAGGCGCGCCGGTAGGGATGCTGGGCCGCCAGGGCCTCGTCGATATCCACGCCCAGACCGGCCGCCTCGCCGGGATGCAGCATGCCGTCTCTAAAGCCGTAGGCGTGGGGGAAGACGGCGTCGGTCTCGTCGGTGTGGCGCATGTATTCCTGGATGCCGAAGTTCGGGATCGACAGGCCGAAATGCAGGGCGGCGGCCATGGTCACGGGAGACAGGTCCGTGGCGCCGTGGCAGCCGGTGCGCACCTGATGCAGATCGGCCAGCAGGGCGATGCGCCGCAGGTGGGTGATGCCGCCAGCATGGACGACCGTGGCCCGGACATAGTCGATCAGCCCCTCCTCGATCAGGGTCTTGCACGACCAGATGGAGGAGAAGATCTCACCCACGGCCAGGGGCGTCGTCGTGTGCTGGCGGATGGTCCGGAACGCCTCCTGGTTTTCCGCCGGGGTCGCGTCCTCGAGCCAGAAGGGCCGATAGGGTTCGAGATCGCGGCCGAGACGGCCGGCCTCGATCGGCGTCAGGCGATGATGCACGTCGTGCAGAAGTTCGATGTCCCAGCCCAGGGCCTCGCGGGCGGCGGCGAACAACTGCGGCACCGTGCGCATGTATTCGGGCGTCGACCACTGGTTCTCGACCGGCAGACCGCCCTGAGCGGGTTCGTAGAACAGTTTGTCGGAAGACACGCCGTAGGTGCTGGGCAGGCCGGGCACGCCGCATTGAAGTCTGATCGCGCGATAGCCCATGGCGCGATACTTCAGCGCCTCCTGGATCGTCTCCTCGATCGTGTCGCCGTTGGCGTGGCCATAGACGGTGACGCCGTCGCGACAGGCGCCGCCGAGCAACTGATAGAGGGGCATGCCAGCCATCTTGGCCTTGATGTCCCACAGGGCCACATCGACCGCCGCGATGGCGGTCATGCCGACCGGACCGCCGCGCCAGTAGGCGCCGCGATAGAGATACTGCCAGGTGTCCTCGATCCTGTGCGCATCGCGGCCGATCAGGAGGGGGACGACGTGGTCCTGGAGATAGGAGACGACGGCCATCTCGCGCCCGTTCAGGGTCGCGTCGCCCAGGCCCCAGGTCCCGTCGGCCGTAGTGATCTTCAGCGTCGCAAAGTTGCGGCCGGGACAGGTCACGATCACGCGCGCATCCACAATTGGATTGGCCATGGTCCAGGGCAGGGGGGACGCCGCGGCGTTTCGGGATCGGTCAGTCATGGGCACGGCCTTCACTAGTCTCGGCAGGGTGGCGACTGGACTGGCCAGTGCACGGAAATAATCCTAGATTTTCGGCATGACCACTCAGACCGCCGACACGCGCAAACTCTATCAACAGGTCGCCGGCGCCGTATCGGCGGCGATCACGGCGGGTCGATACCCGGTTGGGACGCGCCTCCCGTCGGAGCGGGATCTGGCGGAGGAGTTCGGGGTCAGTCGTCCGACGGTGCGCGAGGCGATGATCGCGCTCGAAATCCGGGGACTGGTCGAGGCCCGGCATGGATCGGGCATCTATGTCATGGAGGGGGCCGAGGCCGGCGGGCCCCCGCTGGATCTCGACATCGGCGCCTTCGAACTGACCGAGGCGCGTCGCCTGTTCGAGGGCGAGGCCTGCGCCCTGGCCGCCACGGTCATCACCGACGAGGAGCTGGCCGAGCTGGAGGTCATTCTGGGCGACATGGTCGGCGAGAACAGTCTGGCGACGTCTATCGGCGAACAGGCGGACCGACGGTTCCACCTCACCATCGCCCGGGCCACGCGGAATACGGCGATCGCCATGGTGGTCGAGACCCTGTGGGACATTCGCTATCGCTCGCCCCTGTGCGCGGCCATGCTGGCGCGCGCTCGCGAGGTGGGGGTGCGGCCTTTGATCGAGGACCATCGCGAAATCCTGGACGCCCTGTCGCGACGCGACCCGAAGGCGGCGCGCGACGTCATGCGCGCTCACCTCGGGCGGGTGATCGACGGGCTTCTGACCGCGACCGAGATGGACGCTCTGGATCGCGCGCGGACCGACGCCGAAGCCCGTCGTCAGGACATCGCCCGCCGCACCGCCGTGTGAGCGATCCATGCCGTCCGGACCCTGTTCAGGGCGCATAGGGCGGCAGTCGCAGGTTGATGTCGGCCGTGCGGTTGCGGGCTCGATAGAGTTCCGCCTTGCGCGCCAGTTCGGGGTCCGACCAGGCCCAGGCACCGCGGAGCAGGACCTCATACAGACCGCCGGTCTCGTCGGGATTGAGCTCGGGGAAGGGCCATTCGCGCTCGCGACCGGCCCAGTCGTCCAGAAAGTCCACCGCCTTGGCCAGAGACCGGCCGTCCGGTGTCCGGTAGCCCCAGACATCGACCCCGACGCACTGGCCGAGCTGGGCGACATCCATGGCCGCAATCAGGGTCCAGGTCGAGTAGTGGAGCGAGCGGGTGCGCGCCAACTCCTGGGGCATACGGCCGTCGGGGTCGATCTGGGGCGCGAGCCGGCGTTGGCCGAAGGAGCCGACCACGGCGCGGGCCGCGTCATCCATGCCGGCGTAGAGGGCGAAGTGGCTCAGCAGCATGTCGTAATAGACGCCGTGGTTGTTTCGGGCGGCCCGTTCGGCGCGGCCGTTCGGGCTGGTCGCCATCCATTCGACCAAGGCGGCGAACCAGTCCCGCAGGGCCTTCTTGTCGAGCTCGGTCAGAGCGGGCGAGGGGTCCAGCAGACCCAGGCCCTCGACGACGCGGACCAGACGGTGGGCGTCGATCACGCCCTCCGCCCGGCCGGCCTCGCGGCCCGGCACGGCCTGCGCGTAATCGAGGTTGGGGTTCATGCGGGTTTCCGGCGCGAGGAACCAGGCGCGCACCAGCTCGGCGGCCTTGGCGGCGTATCGCTCGTCGTCGGTGAGATAGTAGGCGAGGGAGAGCGCCTGAACGTCCCGGCTCATGGCCTCCATGTCTGTGGCGTCGAAGGCGTTGGTGGCGCGCTCTGGATTCACCTGCCCATCGCGCCGCACATAGGGCAGGCCGTCCGGGCGGTCCGGGTCCGGCCACCAGTAGGGGCCGATGCTCATGTAGTCGTGGGGGTCGCCGCTGGCCGGCAGGCGCGTCTTGTCCACCACGGTGTAGGGGGCCGGTCGAGCGAGGGCGGCGTCGGCGCGGCGCAGGACAGCCGCCCGGGCGGGTTTCAAAGCCTCATCCGTCGCGGATCTCGCCTTGATCGCGGTCATATGGTCCGGCCGCAGCAGGAAGGTCCGCCGTCCGCCGAAGGCCTCGGCATAGCCGAGTGCGCCGTCACAGATCGGGCCCTGGGCCGGGGCGGGGGTGAGGACGGGCGTGGGGTTGGCGGACGGCGCTTGGGCCAGCACGCTCGACCCCGTCGCGCCGATCAGCAGAGCCGCCGCAGCCATCCGAACCAACCCGGCGACGCTCTGGCCGGGCCGGCCGCCCGGGCGGGCGGGCGAGGGGCCTCGCAACATGACGCACTCCTGTGGTCGGACGACAAAAGACAGGTTAGGTTAGGCCAGAACCAAGGCGCATGACAATATTGGTAAGGCCAAAAAGAATGACGGTCGACGGTGGGATGACGAGAATGCGCAAGGGCTGGGCGGCGATGGCGGCCGCCGCCGGTCTGGCTTTGCTCGCCGGTTGCGCGACGGGAACCGCCGGACCCCGCCAGGCCGATGTCGTCGTGCAGCGACAGGAAGCGATCGCCACGGCGTCGCGCGTGGCGGACTGGCAGCTCAACCACCTGCAGACATTCGACTATGTCCGCACCTTCCAGCCCCAGACGGCCGATCCGCGCAACTGGATCCAGGCGACTCTCTATGCCGGCCTGGCGGACTTCGCCGACGCGACCGGGGATGTGCGGTACGTCGAGGCGATCGAGCGTCACGGCGCCGCCGAGAACTGGGGGTTCCAGGATCGGCCTCGTCACGCCGACGCCGACGCGATCGGCCACGCCTGGATCTGGAGCGCGCGGCGTCACGAGGGTGAAGAGCGGGCCCGGCGACTGGCGCCGATCATCGCCCGGTTCGAGGCCGTTCTGACGTCGCCGAGCAACGTCGATCTGTTGTTCTCCGAGCGTCCCGGCGAGGCTCCGTGTCAGGTCCGATGGTGCTGGAGCGACGCGGTCTTCATGGCGCCTCCGGTCTGGACGGCCCTGTCGCAGGCGACCGGGGATCCCCGCTATGCGGCCCACGCCAAGCGGGAGCTGGACGCGACGGTGGCGACCCTGTTCGATCGCGACGAGGCCCTGTTCTATCGCGACAGCCGCTTCTTCGACCGGCGTGATGCGGCAGGGCGCAAGGTCTTCTGGAGCCGGGGAAACGGCTGGGCGCTCGCGGGTCTGGCCAAGATGATCCAGACTCTTCCGGAAAGCGATCCGGATCGCCGGCGCTACGAGGCGCTGTTCCAGACGATGTCGGAACGGATCGTCGGCCTGCAGGGCGAAGCGGGCTATTGGCCCGTATCTCTTCTGGACCCGTCGGGGCCGCCGGAGACGAGCGGCACGGCCTTCTTCGTCTTCAGTCTGGCCTGGGGGCTGAATAGCGGCCTGCTGAAGGGCGGACGGTTCGAGGCGGCGGCGGAGCGCGGCTGGGCCGCCCTTGACCGGGCCGTGCAGCCGGATGGGCGGCTGGGCTGGGTTCAGCAGGTCGGCTTTGCGCCCGATCAGGTGCGCGCCGACGACACGCAGCTCTATGGCGTCGGCGCCTATCTGATGGCGGCCTCTCAAATGGCCGTGCGAAAAGATTGGTAAAGCCAGTTGATAATGTGGTCTGTCCTGCATAGGATTGAGGTTCTCCCCCTCTCGGAAGCGGCGTGCGCGTCGCTTCCGACTTTTTCGGGACCCTCCATGATCCGGGCTGCACTGATAACGGGCGTCGCGAGCCTCGCCCTCCCCGGGTGCGCCGTCGCCCAGCCTTCGATCCGGGGCGAGGTCTATTCGGACCCTCCGCCGATGAACCGCACGGTCGAGACGCGGATTTCGCCCCAGGTCGGCGCCCTGCTGACAGACCTGCAGGCGCAGGGGCGGGCCTATCGGCTTGAAGGCGTCGACGTCTTTTCGGCGAACGATCGCTTCCTGCCGGGCAAGATCGCCGCCGGGATGGCGCATGCCCTGGTGCAAACACCCCGGGACTCAGCGGAGTTTCCGGCGCGTCTCGAGGGATTTCGCAGGCTGGCGCTGCTGACCCGTGACGACGTCAATGAGACCTGGGGCCTGTATTACTACGCCTCGGCCCTGAATGATCTGAAGTCCGCCGGCCTGCTAGAGGAGGCGGTGGATCCGGAGACCCTGACGCGGTTGCGGACGGCTCTGGACTGGCGCCGGTTCGTGCGGGAAGACGACCTGACCCTGATCGACCTGCCGAACAACTACTATGGCGTGGCCTTCAGCATCGCCCGGCTTCGCTACCTTCTGGGTTGGGAAGACGCCTCGGCCAGCGAGGCCCTGCTGGCCAGGACGCTGGATCACTTCCGCCAGTATTCCGGCGAATACGGCTTTGCCGACGAGACCGATGGCCAAGGTCGGTTCGATCGCTATTCCGTTCTTCTGATCGGCGAGATCGCCCAGCGTTTCATCGAGACCGGTATCGAGCCCCCCCCCGAAGTGCGGACCTGGCTGCGCAAGTCCGTCGATCTCATGCTGCCCCGGCTGAATCCGAGGGGCGAGGGGTTCGAATACGGCCGCAGCATCGGGGCCTATGGCGAGACGGCCTTTCTGGAGGTCCTGACGGCCGCCGCCTCCCTGGACGTGCTGACGCCTGAAGAGACGCGCATGGCCTACGCCTTCTCCTCGCGGGTGGCGGCGCGCTATGCCGATTTCTGGATCGACCCCCGCACGGGTTCGGTGAACCTGTGGGACGACGGGCGGGGAACGGACGCCTATCGCGGCAAGCACCGCATCCTGGGCGAGAACCTCAGTCTGGCGCGCCAGATCTTCTACACCAACGCCATCTGGAGCCGGCTCGGTTTCGAGGACCAGAAGCCGGATCCCGGTTTCGACACCTGGTTGGACACCTTGCCGAGATCCACGACCACCTGGTTCTCGCGCGGCCGGTATGATCGCCTGCTGGTGACCTATCGGGACGAGGGCCGGGTCATCGGCCTGCCTCTGGTCAACGGGGGCGCCGGCCAGCACATGAACACGCCCTATTTCCCCATCCCGTTCTCGCCGGGCGTCCTGGCCGGGTCGCCGGACCAGACCTATCCGCAGCTTCTCCCGCGATTGACCCTGGACGACGGGGCCGTGCTGATGCCTCTGGCCTTCTTCGAGAACGCTGAAGTCACGACCGAAGGGACGCGGACCGTCGTCACCTATCGCCAGTCAGCCGCCGACCGGATGGGCGGCGCATCGCCGGTCGCGGACGACCGCGTCGGCTTCGAAACCCGCTACGTCCTCGAGCCTGGACGGATCACGCGCACCGACAAGGTGATCCCGAAACCCGGCGTCAGGATCGCCAGAACCGAGATGACCTTCGCTTCCTTCTCCAGCGCTCCGACCCTGTCGGAAACGACGGCGGAGTACGCCGAGGGCGAGGTGGCGCGGTTCACCTGGCAGGGGTTGAGGTGCCGGGCCGTCGCGCCCGATCCCGCGATCCACTTCACGCCGGTGGGCGCCCACCGGTCCGTTCTCGACTGCGGCGCTGAAACGCCTGGGAGCGGAGCGTTCACGCTGGAATGGCGGATGGAGTTCCGCTGACCGCGGCCGGGCGTCCGGTCGCCTGTTCAACGCCGAATGTCTGAAACGACGACGACCGGGACGGAGAACATCCGGCCCGGTCGCATGGTCTTGCCGCGCAACGCCGGCAGGGAAGGGCTGTGAAGCCAGACAGGCCGACGCCTCTCGGCGCCGGCCGTCCCAGGTCAGAACCGCTTGGACAGGCTGACCGAATAGGTGCGGCCGTCATAGTCGGCCACGCGGTTGAAGGCCTCGACGCCCTCGTATTCCTCACGGCGGGAATCGGTGATGTTGAACACCTCCATCCGGATTTCGACGCCACGCGAAGGGTTCCAGGCCGCGGTGAAGTCCAGTTGGCCGCGCGGCTTGACCCGGCTGGAGCTGCCCGAGAACGTCGACCCGCCCTCGAGCAGGATTTCCGAAGCGTAGTTGTAGGCTAGGCGGGCCTGCCAGACGTCGTCGTCGTAGTAGCCGATCAGGTTGAAGGTCTCGTCCGCGACCCCGAACAGCTTGGCGCCGTTCTCGCCTTCGGAGGTGACCTTGGTGGCGTTGAACACCATGCCGAGGTGGCGCCAGGGCCCGGACAGGAAGCTCAGGTCCTGCTGGACCTGGAACTCAAAGCCCTGAACCTTCAGCTCGTTCGGGTCATTGACCGTGCGGTTGATGACGATGCGCTGGTTGCCGGTCTCGACTGCCGCCCCCTGATTGATCCGGCAGAAGCCGGTCGAATCGACGAACAGGGGGCCGAAGGTCTGGCCCGCCGCCTCGAAATTCTGGCCGACGGGGCAGAAGTTGTTCTGGCGCAGGATGTTGTTGGTGATCGTCTTGTGGAAGTAGCCGAGGGCCACGACGCTGCCGGGACGGTTGTACCAGGACAGACCCAGGTCGAAAGCCTTTGAACTGCGCGGCTGGAGGTCGAAGGTGTCCAGGTCGATGCGTACGGAGCTCAGGGTCTCGCCCTGGTCGGGGTCCACGTTTTCGAGAACACGCGTCGGCGCGGGCGAGAACTCCACCAGATCGAAGGCCTCGAAAGTCTCATAGTATGAGGCGCGGCCAACCAGCTTGGGTGAGAGGTCGAAGATCAGGTTCACCGACGGCAACAGGGCGTCGAAACTGCCCCCGGCCGGTTCGGCGGGCGTGAAATAGCCGGGCCGGAAGTCCGCCTGGGTGAAACCGAGGGCGGTATAGAACTTGAGCGCCTGATCCTCGATCAGGCCCTCCAGATCGACCTTGACGTAGCGCAGACCCAGGTTGCCTCGGACGGGAAGTGCGGCGCCGACCGTCGAGAAGTCGAACTTGGTCATGGCGAAGAGTTCGAGATTGTCGCGCGTGGCCTCGAAGTTCTGTCCCGCGACCCGGTTGAGCGGGAAGCGCTGGATCATGCCCGACAGCTCGTTGCGGGGCGCCAGCTCCAGGATGCGGGCGTAGGTGATCCGCGAGCGCGCCGCCGGGGTCAGCTCCGGGAAGAAGGCCGCCAGCTGGGCCGCCGTCGGCGCGAAGCTGACATTGGTCGGAATGGTGGTCAGGACCGGGAAGATCAGGCTTTCGACGAGGCGGTAGTCGATCGACCAGAACTGGTCGAGCTCCGCGCCCGGCGCCCCGGAGCCGAAGAAGTCGCCGCCGCTGGTCACGGCCGTGTTCAGCCGGAAGATCTCATTGTTGAGATTGTTCAGCTGCAGACCCAGGTTCGCGTTCTCCTGATAGATCTGGTCGGCTGTTTCGCGGGCGTAGTAGCCGCCGAAATGGACGCTGGTGAACGGGCCGAAGTCGAGATCGCGCGAGGCCTTCAGGTCGAGGGCGTAAAGGTCGCGGGCGACGCGGTGATTGGCGCCGCTGGCAGTGAAGACGATGTTCTCCGGCCTGATGCCATTGCGCGCCTGGGTGCCGTTACCGGCGCTGACGGCATAGGGACCGACGGACGTCAGCAGACGGGCCGGGACGGAGAGGTCGAACAGGTAGTTGCTATAGTTCCCCAGACCGGTGTCGAGGATGGCGTTCACCCCGTTGCTGAGGTCGTCGATGCCGTCGCCGTTGGCGTCGGCCCGGCCGGTCGTCGGCTGGATGCGGTGCTCGTAGAGGAACTCGTCGCGCGTCCCCAGGGCCTCCGAATAGGTCCCGACGGCGTCGATGTTCCAGCCGCCGAGCTGGATATTGGCCTGGGGATAGAAGGCGAAGCTCTGGTCGATCGAGGGCATGCCGCGGCTGCCGATCGGCAGTTGCACGTCGCTGGCCTGGACGCGATTGACGACATAGACGTTCTCGACCGTGCCGTCGGATCCCCGGTCGAACCGGCCGGCCAGAACGGGGGACACCAGCGGGTTCACGATGCCGTTGGTGTCAGACAGGAAGGCGGTCAGGATGTCGAGGTTCGCCTCGTTCAGGTCGCGCCGCGTACCGATGGCGTCCAGCCTCAGGTTGAGGCTGTCGTTGACGCGCCATTGCAGGCCGGCGGCGCCGGACACGCGATAGCCGTCGGAGGTGCGGGAATACTGGCGAACCTCGGACGGATAGACGACCTGGTTGGCCACGCCGTCGGTGGTCGCGGGAATGGCGAAGGCCGGGTTTGTGGCCGCCAGCTGCGCCAGCCGCGCGCTGCTGTAGGCCGTGTAGGCGTTGATGCGGATGGTGTCGCGACGGAAGTTCTGACGCGAGTAGGACAGGGTGCCGTAGACGCCGAAATCCGGCGTGAGCTTCTTCGACCCGGTCATGAAGTAGGCCGGGTTGAATTCCTGCGTCGTCTCCTCGTACTGGCTTTCGACGCGCACCACGGCGCTGTCCGGGCGGGACAGGGCGGGGCGGATACGAAGGTCCACGATCGAACCCAGGCCCCCGGCCGGCATTTCCGCCGAGAAGGACTTGATGACGTCCGCCCCGCCGAAGATGGCCGCGTCATAGACGCCGAACGGATTGCCAGAGCCGCGCGTGCCCAGGGTCGGCGCCGCCACGCTCTGACCCATGACGGTGGTCCGGGTATATTCGCTGGGCAGGCCGCGCACGCTGATGCTGGCGTCGCGGCGGTCGTCGGAGCGGTTGATCTGGACGCCCGGGATGCGCTGGAGCGCCTCGCCCAGGTTCAGGTCGGGGGTGCTGCCGATGTCGTCGGCCGAGATGCCGTCTAGGATGACGTCGGACTTGCGGCGAATCTCAAGCGCGTTGTTGAGGGAACTGCGAATGCCCTGGACGACGACTTCCTCGACCTGATCCACCGCAGCGTCGGGGTCTGTGGCCGGCGCCGACGACGGCGTGGTCTGAGCCCAGGCGGGGGCGACGGCCAGCGAGGCCGCAATCATGACGGCGCAGGCTGCCGAAGATGTCAGACAGGCGGCTTTGTGGCGAACGCGTCCGCGAAAGGATCGGCTCATGGTGTCTTCCTCCCTGGGCGATTGTTTTTTTGCCCCTGACTGGTCTTTGGCGATCAAGAAACCGGTGTCAATCAAAAATTGGTCTTACCTCTATGACGAACCGGTCAAGTCATATGGGTGTTGCCTTTTGACACCGGTGTCTTGATCGGCTTAGCTGCGGTATAGCCTCGCGGTGGACGGGGTCGTAAGAATTGGCCATGCCGGTCTGGAGGGGACAATGTCGAGTACCGTGACTTTCCGCGTCTTGCTGGCTTTTGGTTTGGCCAGTCTGGCTTCATTCGCCTCCGCCTCGCCCCTGCAGACGGCGCCCGCGACGCCGAACCTCCTCACGTTTGATCCCCTGTTTTCCGATCATATGGTGATCCAGCGGGGACGGCCGGCGCCGGTCCGCGGCCAGGGCGCTCCAGGCGCGGGCGTTCTGGTAAGCCTGTTGGGCGCAGAGGCCCGGGCTGTCGTCGGTCCGGATGGCCGGTGGGCGGCGACCTTGCCGCCCGTCTCAAGCGGCATCGGGGATCTCATCGTCACCCAGACCGACGGGTCCAGGATCACCGCCGTCGATGTGGCGGCGGGCGACGTTTTTCTGTGCTCGGGTCAGTCGAACATGGACCTGGCCGTCAGCGATACGGCCTATCCGCGCCGCACTGCCGAGGAGGGCGCGGGCGTCGCCGTCCGCCTCCTTAAGATCAGGCGAACCAGCCGTCCCGAGCCTGCGGAAAGGCTTGATCCTGAACTGGCCTGGGCGCCGGCCGGACCGGCCAGTCTGCCGACCTTCTCGGCGGCGTGCTGGCACATGGGCCGGACGCTGGCGGAGGCCGGCGATGGAGCGCCGATCGGCCTGATACAGGCGTCGTGGGGCGGATCGTCGATTGAGGACTGGATGGCGCCTGCCGTCCTGGGCACGCTCTCACGTCATTCAGAAGGCATGCGGCGCCTTGTGGACTACGCCCGTGATCCCGTGGCGGCGGCGGCCGCTCTGGCCTCAGCCACCCAGGTCTGGGCTGAGGGGATCGACGCCGGAGCGGTCGCGCAGGGCGATGAAGGCTTCGACGACTCCGCCTGGCCGACGATGCGTTTGCCGGGAAGCTGGGAGCGCTCTGGGGTTGAGGGGCTGGAGAGCTTCGACGGCTTGATGTGGTTCCGGCGGGACGTCGAACTCACACCTGATCAGGCAGGAAGAGACGCGGTCCTCAGTCTCGGCCGGATCGACGAACGGGACCAGGTCTGGGTCAACGGCAAGCTCGTCGGGGCCTCGCAGACCGCGGCGGAGATGCGGCGGTATGCCGTGCCGACCGGGCTGCTGAAGCCGGGGCGCAATATCGTGGCCATAAGGGTGATCGATGAGCGCGGGGCCGGCGGAATGATGAGCCGGGGGCCGGACTTCGCGCTTCAGTTCGCCGGCGCCCCGGAAATGAGCCTGGCCGGCGATTGGAGATACAGGCCCGGCCCGGCCCGGCAGTCCTGGGCGACCCCGCCGCCGCCCGTGCCCTGGTCCGCTCCGCGAGGGCTGAGCACGATGTGGAACGGCATGATCGCGCCCCTCCAGGGTTTTCCAATCAAGGGGGTGGCCTGGTATCAGGGTGAGACCAATACGGTCGAGGCCGAGTCCTATGGCGAGTTGCTGACGCTATGGGCGACATCCTGGCGGGCCTTCTTCGGCGACCCCGACCTGCCCCTGGTCGTAGCCCAACTGCCCGGATACGGGCCGCGCACCGCCGTCCCCACCGACGGAGACTGGGCCAGGCTCCGGGAGGTCCAGCGTCTGACGGCGGCGGCGGACCCGCACATGGGACTGGCGGTTCTGATCGACCAGGGCGTAGCCCACGACATCCATCCCGCGCACAAGGAGAAGGTCGGCGAGCGGCTCGCGCTGGAGATGCAGCGTCTGGCCTACGGCCGATCTGTCGTCCGCGCGCCGTCCCCCGTCGAGGCGCACCGTTCCTCCGACGGCATCAGAGTGACGTTTGACCTGACAGCTCCGGCCTTGACCGTTTTCGGTTCGCACGATGCGGCGGCTTTCGAACTGTGCGACGCCGCCCGGCGATGCCGCTTCGTTCCAGCGCGGGTCGAGGGGAAAACGGTCGTGCTGCCGTCCGACGCCAATGCCCGGGAGGTCCGCTACGCCTGGCAGGGATCCCCGCCGGTCAATCTCTATGGAGACGAGGGGCTGCCCGCGACGCCGTTCGCGATGCGGATATCGGACTGAGGCGCGGCCTGTGGCGACATGCAATGCGTCGAGGCGTCTTGCCCGCGCCGATGGTACGTCCTCTCGGGCTCGAACCGAGGACCCTCTGATTAAAAGTCAGATGCTCTAACCAACTGAGCTAAGGACGCGCCGTCGGGCGACCGCCTTCTGTTGCATCGGGCCGGGCGGGTCAAGCCCCTGTCGCGGGCTGCTGGAAAATGCTGGAGCGAAATCTGAGCCGAGTTGGACCGCGTCCAACGCGACCGATTTCGCTCTGAATGTCAGGCGACGGCGATTTGGTCCTCGCGGGGCCGTGACGCCACCAGGTCCGTCAGGGTGCGGACCAGCAGGATGGGGTCGATCGGCTTGGTCAGGAAGGCCTCGGCCCCGACCTCGGCCCAGGCGGCGCGGTGCACGTCCATGGCGTTGGCGGTCAGGGCCGCGAGGGGCGTTGTCCGGTTGGCGCCGGCGGCGCGGATGCGGCGCGACGCCTCCAGCCCGTCCATCACCGGCATCTGCATGTCCATGAGGATGGCGTCGAAGGGTTGGGTCGCCGCCGCCTCGACCGCCTCCAGACCATTCTCGGCGAAGGTCAGGCGGCATCCCTGCGGCTCCAGCAACAGGGCCAGGATCCGGCGGTTGACCGGATGGTCGTCGGCCACCAGCAGGCGACGGCCGGTCAGGCCGTCTTCCGCCTCGGTCGCGGCGCGGGCGGCCGGGGCAGGGACGGCCTGAATCACCTGAACCGGCATGACCAGGGTGAAGGTCGAGCCGACGCCCTCGGTGCTTTCGACCGTCAGCGACCCGCCCATCAGTTCGGCCAGGCGGCGACTGATCGCCAGGCCCAGGCCGGTGCCGCCGTAGCGCCGGGTGGTGCCCGCCTCGGCCTGTTCAAAGCTGTTGAAGATATGGGTCAGCCGTTCGGCCGGAATGCCGCAGCCGGTGTCCCGGACGCGGAAGACCGCCGTGGCGTCGTCCTCGCGCCAGTCGACGCTGACGACGATCTCGCCCTCGGCGGTGAACTTCACGGCGTTGGACATCAGGTTGAAGAGGATCTGCTGCATCCGCAGGGCGTCGGTCGAGATCCATAGCGGCGCGTCCGTCGCTACCTCGGTGCGCAGGCGCAGACCTGCGGCCGCCGCACGCGGTCGCCAGAGACGTTCCAGGCCGCCGATCTTGTCGCGCAGGTTCATCGGCGCCGATTCCAGCTCCATCTTGCCGGCCTCGATCTTGGAGAAGTCGAGCACGTCGTTGAGGACGCCCATCAGCATGTCCCCGGCGTCCAGGAGCATGGACACATGTTCGCGTTGTTCGCCGTCCAGCCGGGTGCGGCGCAACAGGTTGGCGGCCGAGATGACCGCGTTCATCGGGGTGCGGATTTCGTGGCTGACGACGGCCAGGAAGTCGGACTTGGCCGCGCTGGCGATCTCGGCCTTGCGGCGTTCGTCGCCCGCCGTGCGGTTGGCGTTGCGCAGGATTTTGGTCGTCTGCGAACTCTGCCGGACGGCCACGACGAGATGGGTCATGTAGAGCATGCAGCCGACGGACACGAGCAGCAGTGACGGATCACGCTGAAGCACGGCCGTCAGCACCGGCAGGCCCAGGAAGCTGATCGTGTGCGGGGCTACGGCGGAGAGGAGCAGGGCGCGCGACTGGTGCATGTGCAGGCTGACATGAAGCAGGCCGCCCGCGTTCAGGATCATGGCGAAGACCTGGCCGGTGACGCCGCCCTCGAACCAGACATAGGCGCCCATCGCGGCGTAGACGGCCACGGTCAGGGCCGTGGTCGTGCAGCAGGCGGCCTTGAGCGCGGTCGAGGGTTCATCATTCGGATGCAGGCGCAGCGGACGACAGACCACCCAGTCCAGCGCCTGGGTCAGGCAGACGGCGGCGAACCAGACCATTGGCCAGACCGAAGGGGCGAAAACGAAGGCCACCACTCCGATGAAGGCGGCGAGACCCAGCCGGCTTCCGAGCTCCCGCAGACGGATCTGGGCGACGATGGCGTAGTTGTTGGCGGTCATAGGCCGGCTGTTCCCCACGCGGCATCCTAGGCGCGAATCGCGAAGATTCTCTTTCCGAGACCGATGATCGTTCAAGCCCGGGGGTGACCGGCGGCGTGCGTGGCGGTATGGAACGCAAACAGACGGAACGCGTTCACGACGGGTTCGGGGAGTATCTGAAATGAAACGATTGATTCTGGCCGCGGCCCTGGCCTCGACCGCCCTTCTGGCGGGTTGCGAGGATCCGGCGCCGGCCGAGGTGGAAACCGCCCAGCCCCCGGTCGAAGCCGTGCCCGTCGAGAGCCCGCCGCCGGTCGCAGAACCCGAAAAGGCCGAGACGCCGCCCGCAGACCCCTCCGCCCTTCCGCCGGATGCGCGCTCGTCCGAGGAAACCGTCAAGCCCGAGAGTGAAACCCTCTTCTATTGATCGAGGACACATCGTCGCCACTGGCGCATGATGTGAGCGCGTCGCCGGCGGTGGGGAGCCGGACGATGAGTTGGATGAAGGATCCGGTTTGACCTCAGGGCGTCCGCAACGACCCGACTTGTTCGGGATGTCGGTTCCGACGCGGCGCGCGGCGGTGGCTGTTGGCCCAGTGACGGCGGCCGGCGTGGTGGCGGCCTGTGTCCTGATCGCCCTGGCCGCCCCGGCGCATGCCGATCCCAAGGCGCAGATTCGCGGCGAGGTGTCCGGCGAGCTGCGCGCCCAGCTGCAACTGGCCGTCGGAGAGGTGGATGACGCCCCCGCCAACCGGTTCGAGGCCCGGCGGCGCGCCCGGTCCGCCGTGGAGGCCGCCACGGCCCTGTTGCGGTCCGAAGGTTTCTATCAGCCAACGGTCGAGGACGTGGTCGAGGGCGAGGAAAACCCGTCCGCCATCATCGATGTCATTCCGGGGCCGCGCTTCCTGCTGGTCGAACCCGCCATCCAGTGGATCGCCCCCGAGCCGGCGGCCGAGGCTGCGACGGCCGTGCGCGGCGAGATCGGGCTTAAGGCGGGCGACCCCGGCCGGGCCGTGGACGTCATCGCCGCCGAGGGGCGGATTATCGCGGGCCTGACCCGGCGAGGCTATGCCGACGCCGCCGCCCAGCCGCGCCGCGTGGTGGTGGATCATGCCGCCTACACCGTGGCTCCGACCTATCGCATCGCCTCGGGGCGGCTGGTCACCCTGGACGGCGTCCGGGTCGAGACGGCGGGCCCGACCAATCCCGACTGGGTCGCGGGTCTGGCACCCTGGGAAGAGGGCGATGTCTTCGATCCGGAAAAGGTCGCCGAGCTGGAGCGCCGCCTGACCGAGACCGGCATCTATGACAGCGTGGGCGTGGCCCTGGCCCCCGCCGACCAGACCCTGGCGGACGGCAATCGGCCCGTGATCGTCACCCTGGCGGATCGGTCAAGGCGCCTGCTTGAGGTCGGCGCCAGCTGGTCCACGGCCGAGGGGGCCGGGGTGGACGCCATCTGGACCTGGCGCAACCGTTTCGGCCGCGCCGACACCCTGGCCTTCCAGGCGCGACTGGCCAATATCGACAGCCGGATCGGCGCCGACCTGTCCCTGCCGCACTGGCGCAAGCCGGGGCGGACGCTGAAGCTGTCGGCCGCGGTCGTGAACGAGGACACCGACGCCTACCTGCGCACCGCCTTCGCTGCGGCGGCCGACCTGCAGCAGCGCATCGGCCGGACCTCCTACTACAGCTATGGCCTGGGCTTCGACGCGGGACGGTACTCCTACACCCGGTTCGATCCGGTCACCCAGACGCCGCTCGTGTTTGACCGCGACCTGGCCATCGTGACCGGGCGGGCCGGGGCCTATCTGGACCGGTCGGACGATCCCCTCGATCCGCGCAAGGGCTATCGCCTGACCCTGAACGTCCAGCCGACGGCGGTGACGGGCGAGGACACCATCCTGTTCCTCCGCACCGAGGCCCAGGCCACGACCTATATCCCGCTCCAGGACGGCGGACGGACCCTGTTCGCGGGCCGCCTGCGGCTGGGCAGCATCGTGGGCGGCGACGAGCTGAGCGTGCCGTCGGACCGGCTGTTTTATTCCGGCGGCGGCGGGTCGGTGAGGGGCTATGAATACCAGGCGGTGTCGCCGCGCCTGCCCGACGGGACGCCGCGCGGCGGCCTGTCCCTGTTCGAGACCTCGCTGGAGATCCGCCGCGACATCGGCAAGAGCTTCGGAGCGGTGGTCTTCGTCGATGCGGGGGCGGTGGGCTTCCAGGAGACGCCGAACCTGAACAACACGCGCTATTCGGCCGGTGCGGGCGTGCGCTACAAACTGCCGTTCGGGCCGGTGCGGGCCGACATCGCCGTGCCGTTGGACAAGCGTGACGGCGACGCCGCCTTCCAGATCTACATCAGCATAGGCCAGGCGTTTTGACCGACGACCTGACCCCCGACACCGCGCCAGACGAGGCGCCCGAGACGCCCGCCCCCGAAACGCCGGCGAAGGCCGAGAAGCGTCGTCGCACGCGGCTGCAATGGGTCATGTTCATCGCCGGGATCGTGGTCGCGGCGGTGGTGGCCCTGGCGGTGATCGGGGTGGTCGGCGGGCGGATGTATCTGCTGACCGGATCGGGACGGGGGCTGGTCGAGAGCTTCATCCAGGGCAAGAAGATCAGCCGTTACGGCCGGATCAATGTCGAGGGCCTGAGCGGCGACCTGTTCGACGACTTCACCCTGCGCCGGGTGACGATCACGGACCGCAAGGGCGTCTGGCTGGAGGCGCGCAACGTCAGGGTGGACTGGTCCTATCTGCCCCTGCTGGGCCGACGCTTCCAGGCCGACACGATCAGCGCCGAGGTCATTCAACTCGTGCGCCGGCCCGAGATCGATCCGCCGGACGGGCGGCCGCCCAGTCCCCAGCCGATCGGCGTGGACATCGACCGGTTTTCGGCGCGCGTCGAACTGCTGGAGGGCTTCTCGAAGGAATACGGCCGCTGGAACCTGACCGGCGACGCCCATATCCCGCGCATCGGAAACAAGACCGCGACGGTGGACGCCCGCAGCCTGAACCGGCCGGGCGACTTCCTGAAGCTGGCGGCGACCTTCGGCGGCAAGATGGACGATCTGCGTCTGGACCTGCGCGCCAACGAGGCCCAGGGCGGCCCTCTGGCCGGGGCCATGGGCTATTCGCCGGACCAGCCCTTCTCGGCCGTCGCCCTGGTGAACGGCGAGGTCATCAACGCCGTGGTCCGCACCGGCGACTTCACGCCTCTGTCGGTCCAGGGCCATTATGGCGAGGCGGGCGCGCGTGTGTCGGGCTATGCCGACTTCAGCGGCTCGGACCTGTTCCAGCCCTTCGTGGACCGGATCGGCCGCACGGCCCGCTTCGGCTTCGCCGCCGTGCCGGACCGGCGTGACGGCTATCAGGGCGTGGCCTGGCGGCTGTTCGCCGACAATGTCGAGACCCATGCGGTCGGCATACTCAAGATGTCCGATCGGTCCGCGCCCGACGGCATCCGCATCGAGCTGGCGACCGCCAATCTGACGCGGCTGGCGGGTACGACCATCGGCGGGCCCGCAAGCTGGACCGGGGTCTTCACCGGCGCCCCCGACGACTTCGCCCTGAAGGGTCAGGCCAGCCTGTTGAACGCCTCCCTGGCCTCCTATCAGGCGACGCGCCTCTCCGGCCCGCTGAACGCGGCCTACAAGGGCGGGCGGCTGACGCTGGACAGCGACATTCGCGGGGTCGGCGGGCGCAGCGAAGGCATCGTCGGCGCCCTGCTGGGCGCGACGCCCCACGTTCGGCTTCAGGCGGCGCGGGAGAAGGACGGCGCCATCGTGCTGAGCAAGATTGACGCCAGGGGGCAGGCGCTGACCCTGACCGGCTCGGGTGGGCGCAATCTGCTGGGCGGGCTGTCGTTCCGGGGGCAGGGGCGGATCACCGACGTCGGCCGCATCCAGCCGGGGGCGCGCGGCGCCTTCGGTGGACCGATCACGGCCTCCTCGGCCCGGTCGGGCGCGCCTTGGAAAATCACGTTCGACGGGCGGGGTCAGGGTCTGACCACCGGCATGGCCGAAATCGACCGGCTGCTGGGCCAGACGCCGCGCCTTCAGGCCGAGGGCCTGCTGAACGGCGGACGGGTCGAGATCAATCGCGGCGACCTGACCGGCGCGGCCGGGCGCGCCTCGGCCAAGGGACTGATCGAGGGCGACGGTCGCCTGAGGCTGGCGCTGGACTGGAACGCGCGCGGCCCGTTCGGCGTCGGCCCAGTCGCCATCGACGGCGCCATGACCGGGAACGGCGCCCTGACCGGCACCCTGGCCCAGCCGCGCGCCGATCTGATCGCCGCCTTCGACAAGGTGGCGGCCGGTCCCCTGACCCTGACCAACGCCAATCTGGTGCTGAGCTTCAGGAAGGGCGCCGACGCCTCGGACGGCCGGATCGTGCTGAATAGCGGGTCCAACTACGGCCCGGCGACGGCCTCGGGGAACTTCTATCTCGGCGGGCCGGCCATCCGTCTGACCGACGTCGATCTGGACGCCGGCGGGATCAAGGCCCAGGGGGCGGTCGCCCTGTCGGACAAGATCCCCTCCAGCGCCGACCTGACCTTCAGCGCCCGGCCCGGCGCCTTCATCGCCTCGGGCAGCGCCGAGGGGCGGGTGCGACTGACCGAGGGCGACGGCCCTGAGACGGCCTTCGTGGACGTCACGGCCCGCAACCTGCGTCTCACAGGCCAGACCTGGGTGATGCGCAGCCTGGATATCGACGGGCGCGGAACCCTGTCGCGCCTGCCCATGACCCTGGCCGTCGATGTCGGCGGCGCCAATCCGGTCCAGTTCAACGGCCAGGCCGTCTATACTCGCACCGGCGAGAACCACGGCCTGACCCTGGCCGGCGGCGGACGGGTGCGCGAGGTCGCCTTCACCACCCGCAACCCCGCGGTTCTGGCTCTGGCCGGAGACGGCAAGGTGGCGCGCGTGGATCTGACGGTCGGCGGCGGCGTCCTGACCGGCGAGCTGAAACAGGATGCGCGGGGCGCGACGATCGACGCCAATCTGACCGCCGTGGAGCTGGGCTCGATCGCGCCGGACCTGCGCGGTCAGGTGACGGGCCGGGTGGCGCTGAGAGGGCAGGGAGATTCCCTGACCGGCACCGCCAATGTCGCCATGAGCCAGGTCCGCAGCATCGACGCCCCGCGCGGTCTGGCCGTGGACGGGACGGTCAATGCGACGCTCGACGGCTCGACCCTGCGGATAGAGGCCAACGCCAATGACGATGACCAGGTGCGGGCCTCGGTCGATGTGGCCCTGCCGGTCGAGGCCTCGGCCGCGCCGCTGCGGCTGGCCATCGCCCGGACGCGGAACATGTCGGGTCAGGTCTCGATCCAGGGCCAGATCCAGCCGAGCTGGGACCTGTTCCTGGGCGGCGAACGGTCGCTGTCCGGTCAGGTGGACGGGCAGGCGACCTTGGGCGGCTCTTTGGCCGAGCCGCGCATCAACGGCGCCCTGACGGTCAAGGACGGCGCCTTCCGCGACAACGCCACAGGCCTGCGGCTCAACGCCCTGAATCTGGCCAGCCGGTTCGACGGCACAACGGCCCAGATCGAGAGCTTCACCGCCAATGACGGCTCCGGCGGCACGGTGACCGGCGACGGCCGCATCGGCCTGCGCGAGGGGTCGGCCTCGAACTTCGAGCTGGCACTGCGGCGGTTCCGCATCATCGACAACGACATCGCCGAGGCGCGCGCCTCCGGTCCGGTGACGGTCGTGCGTGGGACCGACGGCAATATCCAACTCACCGGCCGGATCGACGTGGATGAGGCCCGGATCGAGGCCAATCCGCCGGGCTCGAACGGCGTAGTCCGCATGGATGTGATCGAGATCAACAAGCCGGGCGGCGACATTCCCGAAGAGGAACAGACGCGATCGCGCGGGCCCCAGTTCGGGCTGAACATCCAGCTGCGCTCGCCGGGCGGCGACGTGCGCGTGGTCGGGCGCGGCCTGAATGTGGAGATGAGCGTCAACGCCCAGGTCACGGGCACCATCGCCCAGCCGATCCTGAGCGGGAACGCGCGGGTCGTGCGCGGCGATTACGAGTTCGCGGGCAAGCGGTTCGTCTTCGATCAGCGCGGCACGGTGGCCCTGTCGACCGATCCGAACCTGATCCGGCTGGACCTGACGGCGGTGCGCGAGGATCCGGCCCTGACGGCGACGATCAAGGTGACCGGGACGGCGGCCTCGCCCAAGATCGAACTGACCTCCAGCCCCTCCCTGCCGCAGGACGAGATCCTGTCCCAGGTGCTGTTCGGCCGGTCGGCGTCGCAGCTGTCGGGCTTCGAGGCGGCCCAACTGGCGGCCGGGGTCGCGGCCCTGGCTGGCGGCGGCGGTTTCGACGTGATCGGCAACCTGCGCGAGCTGGCGGGTCTGGACCGGCTGTCGTTCGGCGGCGAGGCCTCGGCCCTGACCGTGGCGGGCGGTCGCTACATCACCGACGACGTCTATCTGGAGATCATCGGCGGCGGCGAGAACGGCGCGGCGATCAATGTCGAATGGCAGGTGCGCCGCAACCTGGCGATCAGCTCCAAGTTCGGCGGGACGGGCGACGCCACCCTGTCGATCCGCTGGCGCCGGGCGTCGCGGCCCCCGGGCGCGCGCGGGCCGGACAACCGGCCGAACCGCAACCGGGAGTAGCTAGAGGACGTCCAGCACCCGCTCGACCGGTCGCCCGATCCGGGCGCCCTTCGGGGTCTCGACGATAGGGCGTTCGACCAGGATCGGCTCGGCGATCAGGGCGTCGAGAATGGTGGCATCGGTGGCGTTCGCGGCCAGCAGGGCCCTGGCCCCGTCTTCCTTGGCGCGCAGGAGGGCGCGCACGCCGCCGACCTGTCCGGCCAGCCGTTCCAGGGTCGCCCGATCCCAGCCGGTCTTCAGATACTCGACGACGACCGGCTCGACGCCTCGCTTCTGAAGCAGGGCCAGGGCATTTCGCGAGGTGCTGCAGCGGGGATTGTGAAACAGGGTGACGGTCATCGCTGACCCTTCAGGCGATGCAGGAGGATGGCCCCCTGCAAGGAGGCCGTGTAGATCACGGCCGTCACCGCCGTCACCGCAAGCCCGACCAGTTGCAGCCACAGGGGCATGCCGAGATCGTCGATCGCCGCGCCCGTCAGTCGCAGGCCCCCGCCGACGAAGACGCCGTAAAGGATGAAACCCAGCAGGATCAGCGGAATGGCGCGACCCATGCGCCGCCACTGGACCAGGGCGACCACGCCATAGAGGATCGCGCTGATGAGCACGGCCAGGCCCAGGGCGTAGGGCCAGAGGGTCTGCATCATGCCCTGCTGGACGGCGATCTCGGCCGGGCTGAGGCCCATGGCCGCATACTGTTCCGTCAGCATGGTTTCAAACAGCGGGGTGGACATCATCCAGGCCGTCTGGCCGATGCTGAGGATCAGCGAGAGACCCAGGCCGACCACCGTGGCCCGGGCCGATCTCTGCGCCTCGGCCATCGCCTCGGGACGGTGGAGGGGGTTCATCGCCCGCAGCCAGAGGGCCGCTACATTCGTCGTCATGATTCAATCCTGTGCGTCGCTCTCCCTAGACCGGGCCGAGGCCCGTTCACACCCCTCGGCTTCACCTTTGCGGGCGGCGCGGCTAGAAGTCCCAGCATGCGGATTCTTCCCGAGGACCAGGCCGTGCTCGACCATGTCGTGGCGCGCGGGCCTGCGTTGATCGCGCGGGCGGTGGACTGGTCGAACCTGAACTCGGGCAGCCGCAATACCCCGGGCCTGATGAGGGTGCTGGCGGCGCTGGAGGCCGAGGTGCGCCAGACCCTGCCGGGCGCGACGATGGAGCGGGTCACCACGGCCGATTCCGTCAGCGTCGGTGACGACGGCGCGACCCGGACCGAGACCTATGCGCCGGCCCTGCGGATTTCGATGCGACCCGAGGCGTCAGTTCAGGTCGTTCTGACCGGCCACTATGACACCGTCTATCCGACGGAGAGCGTCTTCCAGACCGTTCGCACCCGCGCCGACGGGGCGCTGAACGGGCCGGGCATCGCCGACATGAAGGGCGGGATCTCGGTCCTGCTCGCGGCGCTGGAAGCGTTCGAGACGCGGCCGGGTCGCGAGGCGGTCGGCTGGACGGTCCTGTTGAGCCCCGATGAGGAGATCGGTTCACCCGGATCGGCGCCCCTGCTGGCTGAACTGGGCGCGCGGGGTCACGTCGGCCTGACCTATGAGCCGGCCCTGCCGGACGGGACGCTGGCAGGGGCGCGGAAGGGCAGCGGCAACTTCCACCTGATCGTTACCGGCCGCGCCGCCCATGCAGGCCGCGCCTTCGACGACGGCCGCAACGCCGTCGCCGGCGCCGCCCTGATCGCCGCCGGCCTGCATGGGCTGAACGGTCAGCGGGACGGCGTCACCGTCAATGTGGCGAAGATCGCTGGGGGAGGGCCGCTGAACGTCGTGGCCGACAACGCGGTTGTGCGGTTCAACGTCCGGGTTCCCGACGCCGCCTCCGCCGACTGGATCACGGCCGAGATCGGGCGACTGGTCGAGACGCCGCCGTTCGAGGGGCTGAGCCTGTATCTGCACGGAGGCATGACCCGGGCGCCCAAGCCGATGGACGCGGCCCAGACCGCCCTGTTCGAGGCCGTGCGCGACGCCGGCGCCCTGCTGGGTCAGCCGATCGCCTGGAAGCCGTCGGGCGGGGTGTGCGAGGGCAACAACCTGCACGCGGCGGGCCTGCCCAATATCGACACCCTGGGGGTGCGCGGCGGCGACATCCATTCCGAGGCCGAGTTCGCCTGGCCTGAAAGCTTCGTCGAACGGGCGCAACTCTCGGCCCTGATCCTGTGCAAGCTGGCGACCGGCGAGATCGACGGGCCGGGTCTGAAGGCCCTGCGTATGGAGACTCTCCGATGAGATCTGAAGCCGTGCTCATTCCTCCCCCATTGGGGGAGGGGGACCGCAGCGCCCTTGCGC
>NZ_JBQVNM010000044.1:0-23408 GCF_052436175.1 Brevundimonas sp.
GAGGGCGGCGAGCGCAATGACGGCGGCCGGGGCCGTCGCAACCCGCGCCGCGACGGCGTCAAGCTCGAGGGCGGCGGTCAGCCGCACCGCGTCCGCAAGGCCGGCGCCCGCGACGCCGCCGCACGCCCGACGCCGGAACGCGCCTTCGACCCGATGGCCAAGGATCGACCCCGCGAGCGTCCGCGCACGGTCAACAACGACCCCCGCGCCGCCGAGGCCAAGCCCGAGGGCCAGATCAGCCGCCGCCCGCGCCGCCGCCCCTCCAACGGCGGCAAGGGCTACGTCGCCCGGGGCTGAGCCCTGTCCGACTCTGAATGACAGAACGGCCGGCCCCGCCAGGGACCGGCCGTTTTCGCATCCGGCGCTTGATCGCAGCCTTTGAACCTATACCGTCGGCCTACGCAGCAGACGGACGCCCGTGACCGACGCTCAAGCCGATCCCGACCCGACCGCCGACCCGGCGCCGCCCGACGCGACGGACGCCCCTGCGCGCAAGAGTTCGGCGCGGAAGGCTCCACCCCGCCATTCCGGCCATCGCGATCGCCTGCGTGAACGCGCCGCCAAGGGCGGCATCGACGCCCTGCCCGACTATGAGCTGCTGGAGCTGCTGCTGTTCCGCAGCGTGCCCTACAGGGACACCAAACCCCTGGCCAAGGACCTGCTGGCCCGGTTCGGCGGGCTGGAGGGCATCGGCGCGGCCAGCCACGAGGCCGTCGACGCCCAGGTCGCCGAGTCCATGGGATACGCCCGGGGCAAGGCCTCGCGCGCCACCGCTCTGGACCTTCAGCTGATCTTCGACGTCGCCCGGCGTGTGGCGCGCGAGCCCGCCGCCAAACGTCCCGTCATCTCGTCCTGGACGGCGCTTCTGGCCTATGTCCGCGTCGCCCTGCAGCACGAGCCGCGCGAGCAGTTCCGCGTCCTCTATCTGGACAAGAAGAACCAGTTGATCCTCGACGAGATCCAGAACCGCGGCACCGTCGACCACGCCCCGGTCTATCCGCGCGAGGTCGTGCGCAGGGCGCTGGAGCTGTCGTCACCCAACATCATCGTGGTGCACAACCACCCGTCCGGCGATCCGACCCCGTCCCGCGCCGATGTGGAGATGACCCGCCAGATCGTCGCCGCCGGCCGCCCTCTCAACGTCGAGGTCCACGACCACCTGATCGTCGGCCGCGAGGGCGTGGCCAGCCTGAAGCAACTGGGACTGATGTGACCGGCCCCATCCTGACGACCGAACGCCTGACCCTGACCCCGGTCGCCGAGAGCGACTTCGAGGATCTCAAGATCCTCTGGGCCGACCCGGCCTTCACCGCCGCCATCACCGGCCGGGCCCTGACCGAGGAGGAAGTCTGGTTCCGCCTGCTGCGCGACATCGGCCACTGGCGTGTTCTAGGTCGCGGCAACTGGTCGATGCGGCTGAAGGAGACGGGCGCCTATGTCGGCAGCGTCGGGGTGCTGGACTATCGCCGCGACCTGACGCCCGCCTTCGATGCGCCCGAACTGGGCTGGGGCGTCGGCGGGGCCTTCCAGGGCCAGGGTCTGGCGCGCGAAGGTCTCGACGCCGCCCTGGCCTGGGCCGACACGGAACTGAGGGCCTCCCGCACCGTCTGCATGATCTCGCCGGACAACGAGCCCTCGATCCGCTTGGCCGAACGCGTCGGCTACGTCTTCTACGGCGACGGCGACTACAAGGCCCACACGGTCCGCCTGTTCCAGCGCGCCCGCCGCTGATCTTCGCCCTGCGGCGGGCCGTAGCGGGCCATTAAGGTTTATGGGCCAATCTGGACGGCGATACCCACGGATCGTCTTCGCATGCCCATGTCCGTCGAAACCCTGCACGGCCACCTGGCCGAGGCCTTCCCCGACGCAGAGATCGCCATCGACGATCTGGCCGGCGACGGCGACCACTATCGCGCCCGCATCGTCTCCGCCGCCTTCGCCGGCCTGCCGCGCGTGCGCCAGCACCAGCTCGTCTACGCCGCGCTCAAGGGCCAGATGGGCGGCGCCCTGCACGCCCTGGCGCTCGAGACCTCCGCCCCGCCCGCCTCGAACGGAGCCTGACCCATGCGTTATCGTCCCTTCGGCGCGACCGGCGGCGCGGTTTCGGAACTGACCCTCAGCCTCGGTCTCGGCGTCGTCTCGCGCGGCCCGGACGCCGCCGCCGAACTGATCTACGGCGCGCTCGAGGCCGGGATCAACGCCTATCGGCTCGAGAGCGCCGACCCGGTCATGGCCGAGATCGTCGGCCAGGCCCTGTCCAGCGTCGATCGCAAGCTGCTGAACGTCAGCCTGATGCTGGGCCGTGGCGAGGGCCGCCGCAACGAGGCCCGCGACTTCTCCGCCGAGGGCATGACCCACGCCATCGACCGGGTCCTGTCCGTCTCTCGCCTGGGCTGGATCGACATCGCCCTTCTGGACGAGCCGGGCGAGGACGAACTGCCCCAGTCGTCGCTGAACGCGCTCAAGGCCCTGCGCGCCACCCAGCGCGTCCACTGTCTGGGCGTGGCGGGCGACAGCCCCGTCATGGACGCCTATGTCTCGACCGGCGCCTTCGACGTCCTGTCCACCCCGCTGAACGTCAACTCGCCCTGGCAGGTGCGCAGCCGCGTCCGCCTGGCGCGCGAGCGGGACATGGCCATCATCACCCAGGACTATTTCCCCGAGGCCCTGGACACCGCCCGCAAGGCCGCCCGCGCCCACGAACCCAAGAAGAGCGGCCTGTTCGGCCTGTTCGGCGGCGCTCCCAGGACGGGGCCCCTGCACGGCGTCGGCGGCTACGCCTTCCTGCACCAGACCCCGAACTGGAGCGCCGAGGAAATCTGCCTGGGATCGGTCCTGACCGACACCGCTGTGACCAGCGTCCTGATCGAGACGTCGTCGGCGGATCGTCTGGCGGCCCTCGCCGCAGTGCCCGAACGCCAGATGCCGCCGGGCCTGTCCGCCCAGATCGAGATGGCCCGCGTCAGCATGGCGACCCAGGCCGCCTGATCCGGTCTTCGAACCGGTGTTCACCGGGTCAGCTTTGCGTGACCCCAGCCCTCGACGCCTTGACCCGGCGTCGCGTCGTCCCTAGCTGACGCCTGCATCGAAGGGCTCCCCATGACCGACCAAGCCGTCCAGACCGCCGCCGACCCCGTCCACGCCTTCATCGGCCAGACCGTGGCCGAGCATGACGTCGTCCTGTTCATGAAGGGCACCCCGGACCAGCCGCGCTGCGGCTTCTCCTCGCTGGCCGTCCAGATCCTCGACCAGGTCGGCGCCCCCTTCGTCGGCGTGGACGTGCTTCAGGACGAGGCCCTGCGCGAGGGCGTCAAGGTCTTCACCGACTGGCCGACCATCCCCCAGCTCTATGTGAAGGGCGAATTCGTCGGCGGCTCGGACATCGTGCGCGAGATGTTCCAGGCCGGCGAGCTTCACGCCCTTCTGGCCGAAAAGGGCGTTCCCCTCGGCCAGGACTGACGTCCGATGGCGCGCACCCCGCTCGCGCCGCGTGAGGATCGCGAGATCTTCGTTCTGCCGCTGACCGTCCTGCCCGAACACATCGACGCCAACGGCCACGTCAACAACGTCGTCTATGTCGGCTGGCTGCAGGACGCGGGCACGGCCCACTGGACCGCCCGCTTCGACGAGGCGACCCGCGCCAAATGGTCCTGGGTCGCCGTCCGACATGAGATCGACTACATGCGCCCGATCGCGCCCGACGCCGTGGACGTGAAGGCCCGCACCTGGGTCGGCGATCCTCAGGGGCCGCGCTTCAACCGCTATGTCCGCATCGAGGACGCCGAGGGCCGCGTCTGCGCCCAGGGCGTCTCCGAATGGGTGCTGGTGGATGCGGCGACGATGCGACCGCACCGCATCCCCGCCGACATGCTGCCGACCTTCGCTGCCCGTTAGGGCAGCCGCACCGGATTGCGCACGGCAACGGCCTTGCCGGGCGCCAGGCCCAGCTCCGCATAGGTCCAGCGCAGCTCGACGCCGTCGGGAACCAGAGCCTTGCACAGGTCGGGCTGTTCGCGCGTGAAGGTCACGTCGGTGCTGGTCCCATCCGTCACCTCGACCGCGAAGTCGGAGGCGTCGGTGCAGCCGTTTGAGTCGACCCGCACCACCACCGCACCGCCCTCGAACCGGACGGCGCGAAGGGTTTCCAGCGGGGCGGAGACCGCCGTCGTGGTCTGCGACCCGACCCGGACGGAGACCTCGTCGCCGCCGGTGGAATCATAGACCACGCAGGCCGACAGCAGCGGGGAGAGCGCCGCCGCCACCGCCAACGCCTTGACTGCGGGCGCCATTACTGGGCGTCGGCCGGAGCGGTCTGGATCACGCGGGTGGTGGGCTTTTCGGTCGAGATGACGATGCAGCCCGACAGGAGCGGAGCGGCGATGATGACGGCGAGAGCGAGACGCAGCATGGAAATATCCCCTTCTTGATAGCGTCACGCTTGATCGCCCGCCGGCGGGCCCAACACACGTGAATAATCAGAAAGGTGTATTTCCGGACCGGTCAGGTCCCGCTGGGCGGCAGCTGATACGGGTTGTTGACCGTCACATTGGCCCCGGGCTTCAGCCCCAGTTCGTCGAACGACCAGCGCAGTTCGATGCCGTCTTCCAGCGGGCGCGTGCACCGATCCTCGGTCAGGCGACGCAAGGTGACCGTGGAGGCCGCGCCGCGCGTCGAGACGACCGGCAGCAGGTCGTCCTTCTTGGTGCAGCCGTTGGATGTGACCCAGAAGACCGTCAGATCGTTCACCACCGCCGCCGCCTTGATCGGCTCCAGCTCACCCGGCATGGTTTGGGCGTGAGGCGCGCGCTCGGGCGCGAGGGTCTGCATCGCCGCACAACCGGAAAGACCGAAGGCCGAAAGGCCGACAGTCGCCACGATCCCGATCAGAACAGCCCTGGCCCGCGCCATCGCTCCACTCCCCACAGGCGAACGACTATCACCCAATTCGCGTCGCGGCGCATCCCCTCTCGTCGTGGCCGCTGCGCCAAAACAAAAAGGCCCCGGATCGCTCCGGGGCCTTGATCTGTCGTCTTTGCGCTCAAGCAGTGAGCCGCCGCGCGGCGAGCGATAGCGCCCGCCCGCCCTGCGGGCCGATCAGGACGAATAGTATTCGACGACCAGGTTCGGCTCCATCTTCACCGGGAACGGCACGTCGGCCAGTTCCGGCACGCGGACGTAGCGGACCGAGAAGCCGCGATCGCCGAGCTCCAGATAGTCGGGCACGTCACGCTCGCCGGACTGCTGGGCTTCCAGCACCAGGGCCATGTTGCGCGACTTTTCCTTGACCTCGATGACCTGGCCCGGCTTCACGCGGTACGAACCGATGTTGACCTTCTTGCCGTCGACGGTGACGTGGCCATGGCTGACGAACTGGCGGGCGGCCCAGACGGTCGGGACGAACTTGGCGCGATAGACGATGGCGTCCAGGCGCGATTCCAGCAGGCCGATCAGGTTTTCCGAGCTGTTGCCCTTGCGGCGGGTCGCTTCGGCGTAGGTGGCGGAGAATTGCTTCTCGGTGATGTTGCCGTAATAGCCCTTGAGCTTCTGCTTGGCCTTCAGCTGCAGGCCGAAGTCGGAGACCTTCGACTTGCGGCGCTGGCCGTGCTGGCCGGGGCCGTAGGAACGCTTGTTGACCGGGGACTTCGAGCGGCCCCACAGGTTTTCACCCATGGCCCGGTCGATCTTGTACTTGGCGCTGTGGCGCTTGGACATTCTATTCTCTTCTCAATGATGCGGCCCGGCATCCCCCCAGATGGGAATGCGATCTCAACGGCGGTCCACGCATCGTCCGTAGTGTCATCGCGCGTCCGGCCGAGGCAGGATGCGTGAAGGGCGCGCTTATGACGGCGCGCCCTTCGTGAGTCAAGGCTGACCAGGTTATCAGGCGGTGGCGGCGGCGTAGAGTTCGTTCGCCTTGTTCCAGTTCACCACGGTCCAGAAGGCCTTCAGATAGTCGGCCCGGCGGTTCTGGTATTTCAGGTAGTAGGCGTGCTCCCAGACGTCGGCGGCCAGGACCACGGCGCCCTTCTCCGGCGCGTCGTCCATCAGGGGGTTGTCCTGGTTGGGGGTCGAGACGACCTTCAGCTTGCCGTCCTGGACGATCAGCCAGGCCCAGCCCGAGCCGAACTGGCCCGCGCCGGCGGCGTTGTAGTCTTCCTTGAACTTGTCCATGCCGCCCAGGTCGCGGTCGATCGCGGCGGCCAGCTCGGCCGAGGGCTCGCCCGTCTCGCCGACCGGGGCCAGCAGCTCCCAGAACAGGGCGTGGTTCCAGTGACCGCCGCCATTGTTGCGGATCGGCTTGGGCAGGGTCGAGATCACGGCCAGCAGCTCTTCCAGGCTCTTGCCCTGGGCGGCCGGGGTCGCGTCCACGAACTTGTTCAGATTGTCGACATAGGTCTGATGGTGCTTGTCGTGGTGGAAGGTCATCGTCTCCTTGTCGATGGCCGGCTCCAGCGCGTCATAGGCGTAAGGCAGGGGGGCGAGGGTGAAGGCCATGGGAGCGATCCTTGTGCAGTGTTCCGGGTCCAGACCCTCCATTTAGGGGATCGGGCGACAAACCCAAGCCGTAAGGCCGAGCTTTTCCGACGACACAACGCATTCGCCGCCGGGCGGCTCCGCCCCGGCTGGCGTCAGGCGCCGGAATCAGGCCGGCAGATGCTCGCGGATACAATCCCGCACCTGACGCCTCAGGTCGCCGGTCGTGGAGGGATAGTCCACCCCCTCGGCCGCGAACACCGCCTTGACCGCCGCATCCAGCCCGCCCGACAGGGCCTCGACGACGCGCCGTCTGCCCTTTTCGTGCAGACAGAAGCCCAGCTCGGAGCACAGGGCGGCGAACATGTTTTCGTAGGCATCGAGCGCGTCGGTCATCCGCTCAGGCCTTAAGCCGTTCCGCGTGAAACGCCACATGGTCGGCGATGAAACTGGCCATGAAGAAGTAGGAATGGTCATAGCCCGGCTGCATCCGCAGGGTCAGTTTCTGACCGGCCGCCTTCGCCGCCGCGACCAGCAGTTCCGGCTTCAACTGGTCGATCAGGAAGCTGTCGGCGTCGCCCTGATCCACCAGGATCTCGTCGAACCGCCCTTTCGCGGCGCCCGATTGCAGCAACAGGGCCGCGTCATGCCCGGCCCACACCGTCCGGTCCTCGCCCAGATAGGCGGTGAAGGCCTTCTCGCCCCACAGACACCGCGTCGGCGACGAGATCGGCGCGAAGGCCGAGACCGACCGGAACAGCTCCGGATGACGCAGGGCCAGGGTCAGGGCCCCGTGACCGCCCATCGAGTGGCCGCTGATCGACCGCGTCTTCGTCGTCGGGAATTCCGCGTCGATCAGGCCGATCAGTTCGTCCGTGACATAGGTCTCCATCCGGAAATGCCTCGACCAGGGCGCCTCGGTCGCATCCACATAGAAGCCGGCTCCCTGCCCGAGATCATAGGCTTCGTCGTCCGGGACGGCCCGCCCCTTCAGGTCCGGGCCGCGCGGCGAGGTGTCTGGCGCGACGATGATGACCCCGCGCTCGGCCGCCGCCCGGTAAGCCCCGGCCTTGGTGGTGAAGTTGTCCTCGGTGCAGGTCAGGCCCGACAGCCAGATCAGCACCGGAAACGGCCCCTCGCCGGGCGGCTGAAACACCGACAGAGTCATGGGCGTGCCGGTCGCCGCGCTGTCGTGCCGGAGGTATTTCAGCGTCCCGCCGTGAACGACGTGGGTTTTGGTGGTTTGCAGGGTCATCAACCGATCATCCGGACATCGAGTCCATCTAGCGACGCCAGCTTTCGAGCGAGCTTTCCGTCAGCCGTGACTAACGGCAGACTCAGACGTCTGGCCAGCACGGCGTAGAGGCAGTCCGTCATGGAGTGGTTCAATCGACAGGCGAGGGAAAAGGCCTCGTCCAGCAACGGCGCATGGTCGAACAGGTCAACCACCTCTCTGGTCACAGATAAATTCGCTATCGCGGCATCGGCCTGCAACTCGCCGTGAACGACGTAGCGCCGGAAGGCATTGGCCACCTCGATCACCATGAGGTCCGGCGCCACGGCGGGCCAGAACGCCAGCCGGGCGTCTCGGGCTGCTTCGGCTAGCGCATCATCAAGGAACCACTTCACCACGACGCTGGCGTCGAAAACCGCGCTCACCGGTCCCGGTCTGCACGGATGAGGGCCGTCGAATCCAGCTTCGAACCGCGAGTCTGCTCCCGGGACCGTCGGGAGATTTCCTCAAATCGCTCCTCGACCTCCAATACCTCCCGGGCCGCCATGTCCCTGAATTTCTGTTCGAGGGAGATGTTCTGCGCCTTCGCCATCGCCTTCAGTCGGGCGACGATGCCGTCATCGAGATCGCGAACCAGAACTTGGGCCATGCGACATGATAGCATGGCGCTAGCATTCGCGCCAGCACCTCACCCCGGCCGGTGCACCGCGCACACCTTGTTACCCGACGGGTCGCGCAGATAGGCCAGGACCAGCGTTCCGAACGGGCCGTTGCGCTCGCCCGGCGGATCCTCGATCGCCGTGCCGCCCGCCGCGACGCCGGCGTCATGAAAGGCCTGGACCGCATCCGCATTGCGCGCCCCGAAACCGATGGTGCCGCCGTTGGCGTGACAGGCCGGCTCGCCGTCGATGGGTGCGCCCACCGCGAAGGCGCCGCGATCCGTCCGCCACCAGTAGCGACCCTTGGGATCCGGCCCCGCGCCCGGCGCATGCCCCAGGGCGCCCAGGGCCGCATCGTAGAATTTCCGCGACGCCTCGACGTCGTTCGCCCCGACCGTGATGTGCGTGAACATGTGTGTCCTCCCTCGTTGATGACGACCCTACCCGAGGTCAGTTTTATTTGGCAACCAACCACTTGATCTTGTCATCCCGGCCGAAGCGAAGCGGGAGAGCCGGGACGCTGTAATCCTTCACCGATGGGGTCCGGGCCGAACCCGGACCAAGGGCGGAAGCATCCACCCTTCTCCCGGTTCATGACAAGCGATCGCGCCTAGAACACCACCACGCTGCGGATGCTCTCGCCCGCGTGCATCAGGTCGAAGGCCTCGTTGATGCGTTCGAGCGGCAGGGTGTGGGTGATCATCGGATCGATCTCGATCTTGCCGTCCATGTACCAGTCGACGATCTTGGGCGTATCGGTTCGGCCGCGCGCGCCGCCGAAGGCCGAGCCGCGCCAGACCCGGCCGGTGACCAGCTGAAAGGGCCGGGTGGCGATCTCCTTGCCCGCCTCGGCCACGCCGATGACGATGCTCTCGCCCCAGCCACGATGGCAGGCCTCCAGCGCCTGACGCATCACCACCGTATTGCCGGTGCAGTCGAAGGTGTAGTCCGCCCCGCCGCCGGTCAGCTCGACCAGATGGGCGACCACGTCCGAGACATTCTTCGGGTTCACGAAGTGGGTCATGCCGAAGCGACGGCCCCACTCCTCCTTGTCGTCATTGATGTCCACGCCGACGATCATGTCGGCCCCGACCATCTTCAGCCCCTGGATGACGTTCAGCCCGATGCCGCCCAGGCCGAACACCACGCAGTTCGCGCCCGGCTCGACCTTGGCCGTATTGACCACCGCGCCCACGCCCGTCGTCACGCCGCACCCGACGTAGCAGGCCTTGTCGAAGGGGGCGTCCTTGCGGATCTTCGCCACCGCGATCTCGGGCAGGACCGTGTAGTTCGAGAAGGTCGAACAGCCCATGTAGTGGGCGATGGCCTGTCCCTTGTAGCTGAAGCGGCTGGTCCCGTCGGGCATCAGCCCCTTGCCCTGGGTCGCGCGGATCGAGGTGCAGAGGTTGGTCTTGCGGCTGAGGCACGACTTACACTGGCGGCATTCCGGCGTGTAGAGCGGGATGACGTGGTCCCCGACCTCGACCGAGGTCACGCCCGGTCCGACCTCCACGACGACGCCCGCGCCTTCATGACCGAGAATGCTCGGGAAGATGCCCTCCGAGTCCAGACCGTCCAGCGTATAGGCGTCGGTGTGACAGATGCCTGTCGCCTTGATCTCGATCAGCACCTCTCCGGCGCGCGGCCCTTCCAGATCGACCTCGACGATCTCGAGCGGACGTTTGGCCTCGAAGGCGACGGCGGCGCGGGTCTTCATGGGGAGAGCCTTTCGTTGAGTCGGATGTGGTTCTAGCGGGCATCACCCCTCTTCGCCATTGCCGCGCGCTGCCGGATCGCTCACCATCCCACCATGAGCCGCTTCGACAAGGATGGCGCCTATCTGGTCGTTCGCAGGTGGGTAGACCACGACATCGCGCATCACCACCGTGCGCCGTCAGTATCGCTCAGCAGCATCCTCACAATCAGCCTGGCCTTCGCTCTCGTTCGTGCCGACAGCTGGGTGTCGCGGATGGCCTGGCTGGGACCTCTGCTGCTGAGTTCAGCCTGGACCGGGTTCGTCCTCTGGCGGGCTTGGCGGGTGACACGCGCCATGACGATCAAGGGCGATCGCCAGTACGACCAGAAGACCAAGTTCAAACTGTCGCCGGAGTACGCCGACAGCGAGAGCGTCTGGGCCGCCTCAAGACGCCGGCGACGGAGCCGCCGCGCACGCGGCGACGGCAAGGGCGGAGGATAGGCCCAGAGGGCGCAGGACGGAGTTCCGAGTCCGACGCATACCTCCCCTACAGCCGCTCCGCCCTCGCGTTCGCCACCCGCCGGGGCCGTCCGTCAGCTCGAGAAGATGGTCTCGAACCCGCCCCACATCATCCGCTTGCCGTCGAACGGCATGTCCATGTCCTGCCAAGCCGGGTCGGTCTCCATTGTGGCGAAACAGGCGTCGGCCGTCGCCTTGTCGGGCCACTTCAGCCAGGAGAAGACCACGACCTCGCCCTCCTCCAGCTTCACGGCCAGATCGAAGCCGGTCAGCTTGCCGGGCGGCACATCGACGCCCCAGGTCTCGACCTGTTCGAGGCAGCCGTACTTCTGGAAGATCGGCCAGCTCTTCTCGGCCGACTTGATGTAGCGATCCTTGTCCTCGACCTTCACGGGCGAGAGGAATCCGGAAACGTAGGTCATCTGGGTTCTCCGTGGTGAATGGCTAGTGATTGGTGAACAGTGAGTAGTGGGTAGAGTCTCACGAGCGGGATGATCGACGGTTCAGTGCGGCATCGACACCCAGGTCCGCTCCACCACTCACCACTCACGAATCACTAATCACTACTGAGCCGCGTCCGCAGCCGCCTCCAGCGCCGCGATGTCGATCTTTTGCATCGTCATCATGGCCTCGAAGGCGGCTTTCGCGCGAGCGGGCGTGTCCTTGTAGAATTCCAGCAACCGCTTCGGCGTGATCTGCCAGTTGACGCCCCAGCGGTCCTTGCACCAGCCGCACTGGCTCTCGGCGCCGCCGTTGCCGACGATGGCGTCCCACAGCCGGTCGGTCTCGGCCTGGTCGTCGGTGTGGATCATGAAGGAGACGGCCTCGGTCTGGGGAAAGATCGGCCCGCCGTTCAGCCCGACATAGGCCCGCCCCGCCAGGGTGAACTCGACCACCAGCTCGGCGCCGGCCGGGCTGGAGGGATTGTCCGCCGGACTGCTGAAGACGCTGCCGACATGGCTGTCGGGCAGCCCGAGCGAGACATAGAACTCGGCGGCGGCGCGCGCCTGACCGAGGTCGTACCAGATGCAGGGGGTGATCTTGTCGGGCACGTTTCTGCTCCTTCGGAGGCGCCTATGGTCGCGACGCGGTCGCTCCCGACTTGAGGCGCTTCGGTTGTTCTGGCCCTTGGCTCGCCCCGCAGAGGCTCGCTGCTTGAGCGGTTCTTATGCGTGAGGTTCTGCGACCTCCCGACGTTGCGAACCGTGGCGCCGTGACTTACATTAGTCAACTATGAAGTTACAAAAAATAACCAATAGGTCCGGCAAGCGCTATCACGACGCCTGCGGCGCCGCCCACGGCCTGGATCTGGTCGGCGAGCGCTGGGCCCTGCTGGTCATGCGCGAGCTGATGTTCGGCCCACGCCGGTTCGGCGATCTGAAGGCCGACCTGTGCGGCGTCTCGGCCAATGTGCTGACCCAGCGGCTGGAAGGGCTGGAGGCGGCCGGGATCGTGCGTCGCCGCAAGCTGCCGCCGCCGGCCTCGGTCCAGGTCTATGAACTGACCGACTGGGGCTATGAGGCCCAACCCGTCTTCGAGGTCCTGGGCCGCTGGGCCGCCCGCTCGCCGCAACACGACCCCGCCCTGCCGATCAGCGCCATCTCGGTGATGATGTCGCTCAGGACCATGTTCGACGCCGACGCCTGGACCGCGTCAGGCGCGCCCGAAACCACCGTCGGCTTCGTCTTCGGCGAACAGACCTTCCGCGCCCGGATCGCCGACGGCGAACTCACCAGCACGCGCGTCGCCGATGCAGCGGCCCTTTCGGACTGCGACCTGGTCTTCACCGGCGCCCCCGTCGCCGTGCCCCAGTTCGTCTACGGCAAGCGACCTTTGGCCGATATGGAGGCCGAGGGCAGCCTGATGGTCACAGGTGATCGGGCGGCGGCCGGGATGTTTCAGACGTGGTTCGGCTTGCCGGAGAAGGCGGCAACCTAGGCCAGCATATCCAGCAGCGTCCCGGTCATCTCGTCGGCGGCGCGCAGGACGGCGACATTGGCCTTGAGCTCGGTCGAGGCCGCCATGCGCTCGACGGCCTCGCCCGCCAGATCGTCGAGCGGCGCGCGGGCGGTGCGGGCGGCGGAGGCCTCGAAACGGGCGGTCGCCGAGGCGATGCCGGAAACGGCGCTGGAAAGAGCAGAGATCGACATGGGGCCAGTCTGGCCGCAGCCGGTGAATCCCCCGTCATCGAACGCCGTTAACGGCCCGGCTTGACCCACGGCGTCGTCGGCGCGACGCTTCGCCCATGACCCACGATCTCGCACCCGGCGAACGCTACCAGAGCTTCGCCGCCTTCTATCCCTACTATGTGCACGAGCATTCCAACCGGACCTGCCGCCGCATCCATGTGGTGGGGACGGGTTTGGCGATCCTGGCCTTCGCGACCTTCCTCATCACCCGCAATCCCTGGTGGCTGCTGGCCATGCCGCTGGTCGGCTACGGCTTCGCCTGGGTCGGCCATTTCTTCTTCGAGAAGAACAGGCCCGCGACCTTCAAATACCCGCTGTGGAGCCTGATGGGCGACTTCCGCCTCTTCTTCGAGACCGTCAGCGGTCGGCGGAAGTTCTGATCCTCAGGCCGCAAGAATGCGGGCGGTGGCCGCGATCATCTGGGGATCGCGGCCCAGGCGGACGTCCGTCGCCAAGGTCGGGACCAGGACGTCGGGGATCAGGCCCGAATCCGGCTGGGGCGTCGGGGGGAAGCTGGCGATCAGGGGCAGATCGACCTCCAGGCCCGACGCCGGCAGCTTCAGAAAGAAGAAGGCGCCGCCGTTGATGCCGCGGCGGTTGCCGCCGGTCGGCTGGCCCAGCAGGGTCGCCGCCCCCGCCTCCCGAACGACCGAGGCGAACTGGAAGGTGGCCGAACTGTTGGAGGCGTCGCACAGGACGATGACAGGTCCGGCGAACCGCCGCCCTTCCCGCGCGATGATCGTCGTCTCCCCGCCGTCGTCGAAGCGGGTCAGGCGATAGAAGCCGCGATCGTCCGGTCCGATCGCCGCCTCGCCCCAGTCGAGGAAACTCCGGTCCCAGGTCGAAAGGTGCGGACGCAGGGCCTCGGGCGCCGAACGATAGCGGACGAAGCGCTGGTTGATCGTGACGGCCAGATCCGACGCGATCAATCGGGACAGGATCACGTCGCCGCAATCCAGACCCCCTTCGTTGCCGCGCAGATCGACGATCAGCCCCCGCGCCCCATCGCCCGTCAGGTCGTCCATCGCTCGCCCCAGCCAGGTGCGCCAGTCGAAGCTTGAGTCGTAGAGCGCCCATCCCGGCATGGTCAGGCGGGCGACGCCGTCCTCGCCCAGGGTCAGGGTCCAGGGGTTGGCGTCGTCGGGCGTCTTCGCCGCCTCGGTGCGGCCGGCCTGGCGCTCGGCCAGGGTCAGGAGGCCGGCGTCGATCGATCGTCCGTCGGCCAGGGTGAAATGCGCCCTGTCGACAACCGGCAGGATCAGCGGGAGATGGATGTCGAAGGTCTCGAAGCCGTCATCTCCCCTCACCTCCATCAGGTTGATCCGCTTGGCGTCATTGCCGCCGTCGGCCCGGGCGAGCGGGATCAGGCGCGACAGCATCTCCGCGGTCGCCATGCCGTCGACGGCGACGATCTCGTCCCCCCGGGCGAAGACCCGCTCCACGCTGTCGTCGCGCGTGACCACCATCCGGCCGTCGATCCAGAGGAAGCGGAACGGAACCAGGTTTCGCCCGGGATAGAGCCGCGCCAGCATCCGCGCGTCGCCGTTATAGGGACTGGGATAGGTGTGGCCGCAGCGCAGGGAGGCCGTCACCCGCGACAGGGCGAGGAAGCGCTCGCGGAACGTCCCCGGCCCACGCCAGGCGTCACCCAGGCCGTCCAGTCGCGCGGTGATCTGGGCGGGCGTATTGTAGCGGTAGGTTCCGGGATGCATCCGCTCCCAGGCCAGGCGCAGCAAGGCCACGTCCTCGCTCCAGTCCTCGGTCAGCACCGCGCCCTGCGCCTTGGCCGGCGCAGCGACAGACAGGGCAAGGGCGCCGGACAGCTGAAGCAGGCGGCGGCGATCGAGGGTCGGCATGGGAAGCTCCGGAACGAACGCCCGCAGCATGACCGCCCTCAGGTTTTCGCGCGCCTCAGTTTCGGAGTTTCTGACGAAAAGACGGGATTTGAGACGTCGGACGCCGCCCCCCGGTAATCGGCTTGGCGCTGCACCTGATACTGTGCCCGATACTGGGACGGCGTCATGGCGAAGCGGGCGCGGAAAGCCCGGTTGAAGCTGGCCTTGGACGCGAACCCCATCTCGAACGCCAGATCCAGCAGGTCGCACGTCGGCCGCTCGACCAGTTCGGCAGCCACGCCCTCGGCGCGCAGACCATTGATGAAGGCCGAGAAGTTGATGCCCAGGCCCAGGTTGACCGCACGGGAGACCCGACCGCTGTTGAGACCGAGGCGTCGCGCCAGCTGCGGCAGGCTGAGTTCCGGCTCGCGCCACCAGCCCGCCTCCCGCGTGCGGGTCTCGATGTCGAGACCGAGCGTCTTCCAGTCGGGCTCAGAAACCGAGGGCGAGGCCGGCAGGGGCGGCAAGGACGGTTCGGCCCGAGGCGGGACGAACTTCAGCGCGGCGTTGCGCCATCCCTCGACCGCCAGGAACACCCCGATCAGCCCGATCAGAAGGTGCAGCCCGAAAAACTCGAAATAGTCGAACCGGCCGCGCGCCAGCAGCCAGATCCGCCAGGCGGTCCAGACCCCGGCGATGCCGATCATCGCCGCGAGAACCCGCCCCAGCCATCGGGCGGCGTAGAGGTCGTCGTCGCTGCGCTGGTCGGCCAGGGCCCGGCGATGGTCCGCCAGAAGGCGCAGGGCCGCGACACTATAGGCGATCAGCCCGACCAGAACGCCCGTGGAGATCAGGGGCGATACCCAGGGTCCGTCGCCCAGTTCGGCCCACCGCATCTTCAACGGGAACGGCAGCAGGAAGGCGATGGTCATATAGGCCAGCTGGGCCAGACCGGGCAGGAGATGCAGTCTCCAGCGATCGGGCGTCCGGCCGGTGACCAGGGCGTGGGTGTAACCATACAGCAGGGGCGCCAGGAACAGGGTCAGGGCGAACGGCGCGAACGTCAGGTTCATCCAGGCGTCGTAGACGCCTGCGAAACCGATGGTGTAGGGCGTCAACACGCCGGTCGCCACGACCAGCCAGGCGGCCAGGATGCGATTGGCCGTCCGGTTCACGGGCTGTCGGGCGAGCGCGAGAGCAAGAACCAGCATCTGCACGCTGAGCAGCAGCAGCAGGGCGGTCCGCCAGCCGAAATACAGGTTCACATCGCCCATGGACGCGACGCTAGCCCGCGTCTGCTAGGCGGGAAAGACGCTCAGTTGGAGGCCATCTGCATCGGCGCGGCCGCCGGGCGATCGTTCCACGCCGGGGGGCAGCCGTCGAAGCGGCCGGCGTCGGCGATGGTCAGGGTGCGCATGTTCAGGCGCTGGGCTTGCGACATCGAACCCCGGCCGTGGCCGGTATAGAGGTCGATCTTGGCGCCCTTGATGGCGCCGCCGGTGTCCGACGCATACCAGTAGCCGTCGTGGATCGAGCCGTCGGCCAGACGCAGGCCGACCGTCTCACGGATGAACAGCTTGGTGCGGCGGGGAATGACGCGCGGGTCGACCGCGACGGTGCGCATGGCGATCGGACGGCAGCCCAGGCTGTCGTTGCCCGTCGCTCCGCCGCCGCCCGCGTGATAGAGGCGGGCCGAGGCGCGCCAGTCGGGATCGCCGGCCATATGCTCGGCCTGTTCGGCCGTAAGCGCGTCCGCCGAAGCCGCCTCGTCGGAACCGTTCGTCGTCGCCGGAGTTTCCACATTCGACGCCTCGGCCGCGATCACGGCGGTGTAGGCGACGGGCTCGCCGGAGGCGGGCTGAGGAAACACGCCCAGCGTCGAAACGCTCAGGGCGATGAAGGCGACGGCGAGGACGCGCATCCGGCAGGCTCATGGAGACGCCGGTCGGGAGGCTGTCCGGCCTCCTCCCCATGATTTGCATCTGCGGCAAGATTGTGGCGAACATATTCGCCACAGAGCACTGTCGCACATTACCCACAGATCATCCACGCCGCGATGAATGACCGGCGATTCCGCCTTGGCATCGTCTGTGATCAGTTTATCAGTATAGGCCTCTCACAAACACTTAGACTGGCGACGATGCTGACTGTCTTCGGTGATATTCGATCCGGAAACTGCTTGAAGGTCAAGTGGATGCTCGACTGGCTGCGGCATGATTATAAATGGATCGAAACAGATATCATGGCGGGCGGCAGCCGCACCCCGGAATTCCTCAGCCTGAACAGCGCCGGACAGGTCCCCACCCTTTTACTTGAGGACGGCCGCCCCCTGGCCCAGTCCAACGCCATCCTCCTGCATCTGGGCGAAGGGACTGACCTGATCCCCGCCGACGCCTATGACCGGGCCCGGATGCTGGAGTGGATGTTCTGGGAGCAATACAGCCACGAACCCTATGTGGCCGTCGCCCGGTTCCAGCGCGTCTATGAAGGGAGGAAGGCCGATCAGGTCGAGCCCCGGCTGATGGAGCGCGGCCGCGCGGCCCTGGACCGGCTGGAGGCCGCCCTGACCGATCGCGACTGGCTGGTCGGGACCGCGCCCAGCCTCGCCGACCTGGCCCTGGTCGCCTACACCCGCGTCGCTCACGAAGGCGGTTTCGACCTGACGCCCCTCCCCGCCGTGCGGGCGTGGATTCAGCGGGTGGAGACGGCGTTCGGGATCGGCTAAGCGGGGGCTCTGTTCCTCTTCCAGCGGGTCCCGTCATGAAGCGTCTCCTCATCGCCGCCGTCGCCGCCCTGGCCCTCGCCGCCCCGGCCGCCCAGGTCGAGGCCTGGGGCAATACCGGCCACCGGCTGATCGGCATGGCGGCGATCCGCGCCCTGCCCGACGACCTGCCCGCCTTCCTGCGCAGCCCTGAGGCCGCCGCCGCCATCGGCGAACTGTCGCGCGAGCCCGACCGCTGGAAGGGCGCCGGCCAGCCGCACGACCGCGAACGCGACACCGCCCACTTCGTCGACATGACCGACGACGGCCGCATCATGACCGAGGCCGGCCTGTCCATCGACGCCCTGCCCCGGCTGAAGTCGGAATATGACGCGGCGCTGCAGACGGCGGGCATCGACGTCGATGACGCCGGCTACCTGCCCTACGCCATCATGGACGCCTGGCAGCAGCTGGTGCGCGACATGGCCTATGTCCGCGTCCTGACCGCCCAGGCCAATCGCGAGACCGACCCCGGCAAGAAGGCCTGGTATCTGTCGGACCTGAAGCGGCGCGAGGCCCTGACCCTGCGCGACCTGGGCGTCCTGTCCCACTACATCGGCGACGGGTCCCAGCCGCACCACACCTCGATCCACTACAACGGCTGGGGCGACTATCCGAACCCCGAGGGCTTCACCAACTCGCGCCAGACCCACGGCCTGTTCGAAGGCGCCTTCACCAGCCGCGTCGCCAGCCTCCAGTCGGTCGAGGCCGGGATGGCCGCGCCGGTCCTGACCGGCTTCGACCTGAAGGGCCGCACGGTCGCCTATCTGAAAACCACTCTCGGCCAGGTCATCCCCTTCTATCAGCTGGAAAAGGCCGGCGGCTTCCGAGACGCGAACAACGCCCCTGATCCGCGCGGCGCAGCCTTCGTCAACGCCCGTCTGTCGGCGGGCGCCGCCGAGCTGCGCGACCTGACCATCCTGGCCTGGCGCGCCTCCGGTGAGGCCTCCATCGGCTGGCCCGCCGTCAAGGTGGCCGAGGTCGAGGCCGGCGCCGTCGATCCCTGGCTGTCGATGATCGGCGAGGACTGAGCCACCCCATGTCCGCCGAGGCCGAAGTCCTGCTGCGCCGGGCCCAGACCGCCCGCGCCGCCGGGCGGTCGGCCGAGGCGGCCGAGGCCTACGCCGCCCTCTTGGCCCTGCGCCCCGACCTGCCCGACACCTGGTTCAACCTCGCCCTGATGCAGCGCGCGGCCGGTCGGCCGGTCGAGGCGCTGGAGTCCTACGCCGAGGCCCTGCGCCGCCGCGTGTCGGGCCCGGAGGAGGTCCACCTGAACCGGGCCGTCATCCTGTCCGACGACCTGGGCCGACCGGAGGAGGCGGAGGCCGAGCTGCATCAGGCCCTGACCCTGAAGTCCGACTACCTCCCGGCCCTGCTCAATCTGGGCAACCTGCACGAGGATCGGGGCCGCAGAGCCGAGGCCCAGTCCGTCTATCGCCGCGCCCTCGACGCCGCCCGGCCGAACGAGGTCGCCCTGCCCCTCGCCCGCCTCGCCAATGCGACGACGTTCCGGACCGCCGACGATCCCCTGATCGCCCGGCTGCGCGACGCCCTGGCGAAGCCGGGTCCGGCGGCGGACCGGGCCGAGCTCGGCTTCGCCCTCGGCCGCGCCTTGGACGAGGTCGGGGACCATGACGCCGCCTTCGACGCCTACGCCGCCGCCAATACGGCCAGCCGCGCGGCGACCGGCGCCCGCTACGACCGCGCCGCCCAGGACGACTTCGTCGCCCGCTCCATCGCCGCCTTCGACCGGCCCGAGCCCGCGACCCACTCGGCCGTGCAGCCTCCGGTCTTCATCCTCGGCATGTTCCGCTCGGGCTCGACCCTGGTGGAGCGGATCCTGGCCGCCCACAGCGGCGTGGTGTCGGGCGGCGAGCTGAACCTGCTGCCGCAACTGGCGCGCGACATCGCCGGCTATCCCGAGACGGCGGCGACGGCGGACGAGGCGACCCTCACCCAGTGGCGCACCGCCTATCTCGACGGCGTCCGCACGGCGCGGGGCCAGACCGGCCTGATCACCGACAAGCGGCCCGACAACTTCCTGCACGTCGGTCTCATCAGGCGGCTCTTCCCCGACGCCCGCATCATTCACACGGTCCGCGACCCGCGCGACGTCTGCCTGTCCAACTGGTTCCTGCATCTGGACCCGTCGATGGCCTGGGCCATGGATCTGGAGGACGCGGCCCACTGGCTGAAGGCCCACGACCGGCTGACCGATCGCTGGAAGGCCCTCTATCCCGACATCCTGACCGTCCGCTACGACGACCTGGTCGTCGATTTCGAAGCGCAGGCCCGCCGCATCCTCGGCCACTGTGGTCTGGACTGGGAGCCGGGCGTGCTCGACTTCCACGCGGCCGAAGGCGCCGTGCGCACCGCCAGCGTCTGGCAGATCCGCGAACCCGTCTACCGCCGCTCCTCCGGCCGGTGGAAGAACTATAAAGGCCGCATCGGCCCCCTGATCGAGGCCCTGAAGTGAACTCCCCCGTCATCATCCTCGACCGGTCCCAGATGGCCGAGAACATCGGCGCCGTCGCCCGGGTCATGGCCAACTTCGGCCTCGACCGCCTGCGTCTGGTCAACCCCCGCGACGGCTGGCCCCAGGATCGGGCCTGGCCCCTGGCCTCGGGCGCAGACTGGGTGCTGGACGGGGTTCAGGTGTTCGACACCGTCGCCGCCGCCATCGCCGACCTGAACACCGTCTTCGCCACGACCGCCCGCCCGCGCGAGACCCGCCAGCCGGTCCGCACCCCGCGCGAGGCCGGCCGCCTCCTCCATGACGACGCCGCCTCGGGTCTCGGCGTCGGCCTGCTGTTCGGCTCCGAGCGGGCCGGGCTGGAGACCACCGACATCGCCCTGTGTCAGGGCATCGTCACCATCCCCATCGACCCCCGCCACCAGAGCCTGAACCTGGCTCAGGCCGTGGCCATCAACGCCTATGAGTGGCGCACCCTGGTGCTGGACGCCCCGCCGCCCAACTTCCGCGAGGGCGAGCCCCCGGCCTCCGGCGCCCTGCTGCTGGGCCTCTACGAGCATCTGGAGCGGGAGCTCGACGCCGCCGGCTTCTTCCACCCGCCCGAGAAGTTCCGCTCCATGAGCCAGAACCTGCGCGTCATGCTGGGCCGGGCCGAGCTGACCGAACAGGAGGTCGCCACCCTGCGCGGCGTCGTCACCGCCCTGTCGAAAGGCCGCGGCCAGAGGCTGGCGAAGATGGCGGCCCAGAAGGCGGACCAGAAGGCGGTCGATCCATGACGGCGCCCGACCCCGCCGCCGCCCCCGCCGTCATCGCCGTCTACGTCATGGCCGACCGGCCGAAGGGCGCCGTCCGCCTCGGCGTGACCACGAACCTGGGCCAGCATGCGCGCGAGCACAGGCCCGGAGCCCGGCGCAAGCTGGGCGTCGTCGATGACTGCCGCCGCCTGGTCTGGTTCGAGGCCCACGACCGACTGGCCACCGCCGTCACCCGCGAACAGGCCATCCGCGCCTGGCGCCCCGAATGGATCGTCTCCCTGATCGAGGCCGACAATCCGCAGTGGCGCGACCTGGCCGAGCCCTGGTTCCCCGCCGCCGACGACGACGCCCTGCTGCTCTAGTCATCCCGGCGCCGCCATCATCCGGTTCGGGCCGCGCGCCTGATCGTCAGAGCCCGTCACTGGTCAGAGGGCCCCCGACCCTGAACCCTGGCCGCATGAGCCTCATGCTTCGCCTCGTCCTGACCGCCGCCTGCACCGCCCTGGCGCCGACCGCCCAGGCGCAGTCCGTGAACGTCCGGGCCGTCACCGATGAGGTCCTGTCTGCGGTCTGCGGCCCCTTCGCCCGGGCGCCCGACGTGGAGGCGGCCCGCAGCGCGGCGCAAGGGCTCGGCTATGCCGTGACGGCTCAGGACCCGCCCCGCGCCCTGACCCTGACCGGTCGTCGTCAGGGCGAGGTCCGGCTCAGCCTGATCTATGGCCGCGGCCTGTGCGCCCTGGGTCTGGCCGAGGGCTCGGTCCGCACCGTCGCCGAGGCCGCCGCGGCGCATCTCGAGGCCCTGGGCCTGTCCCCCGTCGTCAGCGACCCGACCGGCCGCCCGGCGCTCGTGGTCTGGCGCGGGCCCGACCTCCAGGCCGTCATCGCCGCCAGCCCGCACCACCGCCCCGGCGTGGAGCTGGTGCTCGAGACCTACAGCCCCGCGAAGAACCCCGGCACGGCCTCCGTCGCCGGGCCATAGACCCCCTCGTCGAACAGCCGGCGGCCCATCGTCGGCTCCAGATTGATCTCCACCGTCCGCGCCCCGGCCATGCGCGCCTGCTGCACGAAGCCCGCCGCCGGATAGACCGCGCCCGAGGTCCCGATCGACACGAACAGATCACAGTCCGCCAGCGCCCGCTCGATCCGCTCCATCCCCAGCGGCATCTCCCCGAACCAGACGATGTGCGGCCGCATCCGCCCGTCGGGATGGTCGGGCGAGGGCTCGTCGGCCGCCATGTCGCCAAGCCAGGGACTGACCACGCCCGAGCGGGTGCAGCGCGCCTTCAGCAGTTCGCCGTGCATGTGGATCAGCTCGAACCCCGGCGCCGGCGTCACCGCCTCATGCGCCCGGTCATGCAGGTCGTCGACGTTCTGGGTCACCAGCAGAAAGTCCCCCGCCCACCGCCCCGCCAGCTCGGCCAGAGCCCTGTGCGCGGCGTTGGGCGCCACCTCCGCCAGCTGCCGCCGCCGTTGGTTGTAGAAGTCCTGAACCAGACCCGGATCGGCCGCATAGCCCTCGGGCGTCGCCACATCCTCAACCCGATGCCCGCACCACAACCCGTCCGAGGCCCGAAACGTCGGCACCCCCGATTCCGCCGATATACCGGCGCCGGTCAGGACGACGAGGTTCATGCAGACGCGCTCCAGCGGACGACGATGACGACGGGGCGGTTATAGCCGGGGGATGCGTCAGTTTGGGAACGGGGCCGTTGGCGCGCGCGGGCTTTTCCTCACCCGACGTTGCCATACGGGGGCGAACCGGGCGAAGGTGGCCGGGCCGGGGGAGCGATGAGCCAACTTCTCATAAACGAGTATCTCAACGAACTTGCCACGCTGAAACGCGTGTCGGGCGCGAACCGCGAATCCGTGGTCCGCGAAGCGTTCAAGGACCTGCTGAAGAAGTGGGGCAAATCGCAAAACCTCGTCTTCATTCCCGAGCACGAGTTCATCACCACCGCCAAGGTGCGCAACTACATCGACGGCGCCCTGCTGCACGACCTGCGCGTGCCCTTCGGCTACTGGGAGGCCAAGGACGCCGACGACGACCTCGACGAGGAGATCGCCAAGAAGTTCCGACGCGGCTATCCCAACACCAACATCATCTTCGAGGATTCGGTCCAGGCCGTCCTGATCCAGAACGGCGCCGAGGTCATCCGCTGCAAGACCGATGACGGCCCCGCGCTGCAAAACCTGCTGGAACTTTTCTTCGGCTGGCAGCGGCCCGAGATCGCCGAGTTCAGAAAGGCCATCGTCCAGTTCAAGGCCGATCTGCCCGCCGTCCTGACCGAACTGCGCCGTCGCATAGACGAGGCCCAGGAGACAAATGCGGCCTATCAGGCCGACGCCGCCGCCTTCCTCAAACAGGCCAAGACCGCCATCAATCCGTCCGTCACCGCCGACGACGTGCGGGAAATGCTGATCCAGCACATCCTGACCGAGGACATCTTCGCCCGCGTCTTCGGCAATGACGACTTCCACCGCGAGAACAACGTAGCCCAGGCCCTGCACCGCCTGGACGCCACCTTCTGGCGCGGCGACGTCAAGCGCCAGACGCTTATTTCCGGGGTCGGCCGGAACAGCTGGTCTACAAATACCTGACCGAGCTCTACGCCAACGAGGTGGCGATCCTGCCCTACTACGTGGCCAATCTGAACATCGAGGCGACCTATGCCGCCATCGTCGGCAAGTATGAGGAGTTCCCGGGTCTGTGCTTCGTGGACACCCTGGATAATGTGGCGGCGCGGGGGGAGTAATGCGCCCCCCAGACCGAGATGGTCAGCTCAATCTCGGTGGGGAACACCGGGCGGGTGGAG
>NZ_JBQVNM010000045.1:0-23284 GCF_052436175.1 Brevundimonas sp.
CAGACCCCCGGTCTTTACTGCGGCGACACGGTGGATCCGGACGGCCGTCGCGGCTTCGTCCAGACCCTGACGACGCCGGAACAGCACATCCCGCTCGACAAAACGACGTCGAATATCTGCACCAATTCCGGCCTCTGCACCCTGGCCGTCACCATCCACATGAGCCTCCTGGGCGAGACGGGGCTGAGGAAGATGGCTCTGTTGAACCACGAAAAGGCCGTGGCCACGCGCGACGCCTTGGCCGCCATTCCGGGCGTCGAGATCCTGACCCCGCGCTTCTTCAACGAGTTCGCGGTTCGCCTGCCCAGGAACGCCGCCGAGGTGGTCCAGACCCTGGCCGACCACCACGTCCTGGCCGGCGTGCCCTACAGCCGTCTGAGCCCCGGCGCCGGTATGGATGACGTCCTGCTGGTCGCCGCCACCGAGACGACGCTGGATGCGGATATCCAGATCCTCGCTAAATCGCTGACCAAGGTCCTGGGAGCCTGACCATGAGCACCATGAACACCGTCGGCCGTCCGACCACCCCGAACGCGGTCGAGACCAAGCCCGCCACCCTGACCGGCGCGCGCGGCCTGTTGCAGGACGAGGCCCTGATTTTCGAGGGCGAGGGCTGGGGCAAGACCGGCGTGGACCTGCCGGAGCCGAAGACGGACGGGTCCGATCTGGGCGACCTGATCCGCCGCGACCCGATCGGCCTGCCGGGCCTGTCCGAGCCCGAGACCATGCGCCACTATGTGCGGCTGTCGCAGAAGAACCACGCCATCGACCTGGCCATCTATCCGCTGGGCTCGTGCACGATGAAGCACAACCCGCGTCTGAACGAGAAGATGGCGCGTTTGCCGGGTTTCTCGGACATCCACCCGCTGCAGCCGATCTCGACGGTTCAGGGCGCGCTGGAGCTGATGGACACCCTCAGCCACTGGCTGAAGACCCTGACCGGCATGCCCGCTGTCGCCCTGTCGCCCAAGGCCGGCGCTCACGGCGAACTGTGCGGCCTGATGGCCATTCGCGCGGCCCACGAGGCGTCTGGCCAGCATGAGAAACGCCGCAAGGTGCTGGTGCCTACCTCGGCCCACGGCACCAACCCGGCCACCGCCGCCTTCGACGGCTACCCCGTCGTCGAGGTCGCCCAGCCCGAGGACGGCCGCGTCGATGTCGCCGATCTGGCCGCCAAGCTGGGCGATGACGTCGCCGCCATCATGGTTACCAATCCCAACACCTGCGGCCTGTTCGAGCGCGACATTCTGGAGATCAGCCGGCTGACGCACGAGGCGGGCGCCTATTTCTACTGCGACGGCGCCAACTTCAACGCCATCGTCGGCCGGGTGCGCCCGGGCGACCTGGGCGTCGACGCCATGCACATCAACCTGCACAAGACCTTCTCCACGCCCCACGGCGGCGGCGGTCCGGGCGCGGGTCCGGTGGTGCTGTCCGAGGCCCTGGCGCCCTTCGCCCCGGCCCCCTGGGTCGTTCATGACGCCGACGGCTATGCGTTGATCGAGCGGGAGGAGGGCGACGCCGCCCAGGCCTTCGGCCGTCTGTGCGCCTTCCAGGGTCAGATGGGCATGTATGTCCGCGCCCTCAGCTACATGATGAGCCATGGCTCGGACGGCCTGCGTCAGGTGGCCGAGGATGCAGTGCTGAACGCCAACTACATCAAGGCCCGTCTGTCGGACCTGATGAGCGCCGCCTTCCCCGACGGGCCCTGCATGCACGAGGCCCTGTTCGACGACGAATGGCTGAAGGGCACGGACATCACCACGCTCGACTTCGCCAAGGCGATGATCGACGAGGGCTTCCACCCGATGACCATGTACTTCCCCCTGGTCGTCCACGGCGCCATGCTGATCGAGCCGACGGAAACCGAGTCCAAGGCCGAGCTGGACCGCTTCATCCACGCCATGCGCCTGCTGGCCGAGGCGGCGAAGGCGGGGGATACCGACCGCTTCAAGGGCGCGCCTTTCCACGCCCCGATGAAGCGTCTGGACGAAACCCGCGCCGCCCGCTCGCCCCGCCTGCGCTGGGTCGCGCCGGAAGGATCGAACCAGGCGGCCTGATCGACGTCTGCGGGCGTTCGTGCCGGAGCAGGGGGAGCCTGTTTCGGCTCAGTCGTCCCGGCGGTCGGCGGCGACTCGTCTCAGCGCCGCGAAGGCCGCTCGTCCGAAGGTTTCCGGGCGGGCGCCGTCGTCGGCCAGCCAGGCTTCGGTGGACAGCTTCAGTATGCCGACCGCCGCCGCCGCGGTGATACGGCAGTCCAGATCGTCGTCAGCCAGGCCCTTGCGCGCCGCCAGGGTCGCGGCGACCAGCCGTTCCACCTTCTCGTACTTGGCCTGATCCCCCGCATTGAGGGACGGGGTGTCGCGGATCAGCCGCGCGAAGGCCTTGGCCTCGGGCGTCTCGTGTCCTGCGGCCATGTCCGTCAGGGCCATCTCCACCATGGTCAGCAGGGGCTCGTCCGCCGGACGCCGGTTGATGGCCTGGACGATCATGTTGGGGAAATCCGCCTTGGCGGCGAAGACTATCTCTTCCTTCGACGAAAAATAGTGAAACAGGGTCCGGCGCGAGACCCCGGCGGCGGCGGCGATGTCGTCCAGGGTGGTGGTGTCGAATCCGCCGGCCAGGAACAGGCGCATAGCCTCGGCCTGGATGCGCGCATGGGTCTCGATGCGCTTGCGCTCGCGCAGGCCAGTGGCGGCTGTCGGACTTAATTCTTGCACGTCTTGCATATTTGCACTGGATGCAGATATTGCAACCAAGGCTCCGGCGATTTCGATGACCTGAAGGATAGCGAAGATGGTGAACTGGACCACCAAAGATATTCCCGACCAGTCGGGTCGACTGGCCCTCGTGACCGGGGCGACCGGGGGACTGGGGCTGGAAACGGCTCTGGACCTGGCCGGGGCGGGGGCCGAGGTCGTTCTGGTCGGCCGCAACGCCGCCAAGGGCGCTGATGCGCTGGATCTGATCCGGGGCCGGCATCGCGACGCCGTCGTCAGCTTCGAACAGGCCGACCTGGCCGATCTGTCGTCTGTAGCGGCCTTGGCCGAACGGCTGAGGGCCTCGGGTCGTCCGATCGACATCCTGATCAACAACGCCGGGGTCATGGCCCTGCCTAAACGCCAGACGACCGTTGACGGGTTCGAGATGCAGTTCGGCGTCAACTATCTGTCCCACTTCGCCCTGACCGCGCGGCTTCTGCCCCTGCTGACGGCTGGGGAGGCGCGGGTGGTGCAACTGTCCAGCATGGCCCATCGCGGCGGGCGGATTCGGCTGGACGATCTGAATTATGAGACCGGCTATCGGCCTTGGCCGGTCTATCAGCAGTCCAAGCTGGCCATGCTGATGTTCGCCATCGAGCTGGACCGGCGCAGCCGCGCGAAGGGATGGGGCCTGACCAGCGTCGCCGCGCACCCGGGGTTCGCCCGCACGGATCTGATCGCCAACGGCCCGTCGTCGGCCGGGGGCCTGCTGACCGGACTGGCCCACTCTCCACTCGGGCGGCTGTTCAGCCATTCGGCGGCCGACGGCGCCCTGCCGACCCTGATGGCGGCCACGCTGAGGGAGGTGCGGCCGGGCGGCTATTACGGGCCGCAGGGCAGAGGAGAGATGAAGGGCCCGCCCGGTGTCGCCAAGATCGAACCCCAAGCGCTGGACCCGGACGTCGCCGCCCGTCTGTGGACCGAATCGGAGCGACTGACGGGCGTGGCCTTCGCCTGATCTGCGTCCTTTCCGCCACGGTCATCCGGCCGCGTTGGATCATGACCAAAGCTTCACGGATCAGCCTCGGTTCGGACACCGAAGCAGATTGTAAACACCGATGTGGCAGGGTCGCCACGGTCGGGGGAAATGCCCTCGGCCGTGGAGCCGACGGAGGTCGGCGGCGTTGTCTCAAGAGGCCCTTCTCCCCATCTCGGCATCATCGTGACCCTCGTGCAAGCTCTTCCCGGAACTCAGACCCGCCCGAACCCCGGCGGCCTGTTCCGTTGGCTGAAGCGCAGCTCGATGTTGGGGGTCGGGGTGCTGGTGGTCATCGCCGGCATACTGATCGCGCCCCTGCCGGGTCCCGGCGGCGTGCCGGTTATCGCCCTGGGCCTGATCCTGATTCTGCGCAGCTCCTATCGGGCCAAGCGCTATTTCATCCGCGCCCAGTACGCCCGGCCGCGCTGGGTCTATCCGTTCCGCCGTCTGCTGCGCCGCAACCCGGAATTCGGGCAGGTCTTCTGGCAACAGGCTCTGAGGGCGGAAAAGATGGTCGAGAAAAACGTCCTGCGCCGTCGCCGCAGGCCCTTGATCCGCATGCGCAAAAAGATGCGCCGGATGTGGCGTCGCGCCTTCGGCTAAGCCTATCCCGCACTGCGACTTCGCGTTGGCGAAGCACGGTTTTGTGAATCGCCGCGCCTAACGCTCCCACGCCGACAGGCGTAGCCTCCCGCCTGCGTTATCGGAACGAGAACAGGCGTTGGGAGGCGCTGTCGTTATGATGTCACGCGTACAAAAGGGCATGATGGCCGGCCTCGCCGCCACCGTCGTGGTCGTCGGACTGGAGGCCGTGAACATGGTCGCGGGTCCGTGGTTCACCCCGTTCCCCAACATCCTGGCCCATATGATCGGCATGGAAGGCACGCCCGCCGTCGGCTGGATCGCCCATATTCTGATCGGGACCCTGGCGCTGGGGTCGCTGTTCGGGGTTCTGTGTCCAAGGCTGCCGACCGACACCTTCGCCACCAAGGGCATCGCCTTTTCGGTCGGGGCCTTCGTGGTGCTGATGACCGGCATCTTCCTGATGGGCGATCGCCAGACCTTCGCGGGCGACGGCGGATTCGGCGTGGTGGCCTGGCTGCTGATCACCAACGTGGTGTTCGGCATCGTCATGGGCCTAGTCTACGGCCGTCTGGTCGAGCGCGACAAGCGCATCGCCCGCGAGATGGCAGCGGGCATTCCCGCCCACTGAACAAGAAAAAGGCCCCGCGGCGAAACCGCGGGGCCTGATCTTTTTCCGTGACGCGAAGCCCCCAGTTCAGGCGCAGTCCCTAGTTGAGGCGCTGGCCGATCTGGGCGATCGCGGCATCCAGCAGGGGATCGCTCTTCTGCGTCGCGGCGCGGGCCGTCAGGATGGTCTCGGCCTGTTTGACGGCCAGGTCGGCGGCGGCGGCCTTCACGTCGGCGGTAGCCTGGGCCTCGGCCTGGGCGATGCGACGCTCGGCCAGGGCTTGACGGCGAGCCAGGGTCTCTTCCAGCTTAGCCTTGGCCTCGGCCTCCATGGTGCGGGCGTCGGCCTCGGCGGCCTTCAGCATTTCCGCGGCCTGGGCCTCGGCCTCGGCCTTCTCGGCGCGGATCTGCGTCAGCAGAGCCTCGGCCTCGGCGCGCAGGCGGGCGGCCTCGTCCAGGTCCGACTGAATCTTGGCGGCCTTGGCGTCGAGTTGGGCGCCGACCAGCTTGGGCACGCCGGCGGCGACCAAGATGCCGAAGAAGATCAGCAGGCCGATGCCGACCCAGATTTCGGCGCTGGACCAGCTCCAGATGCCGTCTTTGATCTCAAAGATCAGGTTCATCAGGCGGCTCCCTTGAGCTCGGCGGCCGTGGCGGCCTTGCCGGTCAGGTGTTCGACGATGGTCGCGGTCGTGTCTGCGGCGATGCCAGCGACATTGGTCATGGCCGCGTCGCGCGTCTTGGCGATGGCGGCCTCGGCGGTCTCGATCTTTGCGTTGACCTCGGCCTCCTGGGCGGCGGCGCGGGCGTTGGCGTCGGCGGTCACGCGCGCCTTGGCGTCGGCGGCGAGGCTGCGGGACTCGGCGCGAGCCTTCTCGACGTCGGCCTTGGCGGCTGCGGCCTGTTCGGCGGCTTCGGCCTGAACCTTGCGCGCGGTCTCGACGGCGTTGGAAATGGTGCTGGCGCGTTCGTCCATCACGCGGCGCAGACGCGGCGCGAAGACCTTTGCGATCAGGAAATAGAGCAGGAAGAACAGGATGAGCAGATAGCCCATCTGGCCAGCCCAGTGCTGGGTCTGGAATTGCGGCAGGCCGCCGCTGCCGTGGCCTTCAGCCTCGGTCGTTGCGCCGTGCGCGCCCGCTTCGTGGGTGTCGTGTGCAGGTTCGGCCATCGTGTCCGTTCGTCCCGAAAAGGCAGAAGGGCGGCGGGCGCTCGCGAGGAGCCGCCCGCCGCCCTGAACTCACGTCGCTTAGGAGTTCAGGATCAGGATGCCCAGAACGAAGGCCAGGATGCCCAGGGCCTCGGCCAGGGCGGCGCCGACGAACAGGTTGCCGACTTGCGAACCGGCGGCCGACGGGTTGCGCAGGGCGCCGTTCAGGAAGTTGGCAAAGATATTGCCCACGCCGATGGCCGAGCCGATCATGCCGAGGGTGGCCAGGCCGGCGCCGATGTATTTGGCGGCTTCAGCTTCCATGATGAGTATCCTTATTCAGTCTGGGTTGGTTGGAAGGAGGGAGTTCGGACTGGACTGGGCCTTAGTGGCCTTCACCCAGGTTGACCACATCGTTGAGATAGATGCTGGCCAGAACGGCGAAAACGAACGCCTGCAGGAAGGCGACGAGGAACTCGAGGGCGGTCAGGGCGACGACCATGGTCATCGACAGGGCGGCGACCGGCAGGCCGAACAGGCCCAGGCCCTCGCCGGCGATTGCGCCGGCGCCGAGGGCCACGACGAAGCCAGCGAAGATCTTCAGCGCGACGTGGCCGCCCAGCATGTTGCCGAACAGAAGAAGGGCCAGCGTCACCGGGCGGAGCAGGAAAGACAGGAACTCGATCGCGCCGACGACCGGGCGCAAAACGAGGGGCGCGCTGGTCGGCCAGAACAGCTTGAAGAAGCCCAGACCGTTCCTGGCGAAACCAACGCCGATGACCAGCAGGATGGTCAGGGCCGCGAAGGTGACGGTCACGGCCAGCTGAGACGTCGCGGTGAAGCTGAGGAACATGCCCAGCAAGTTCATCGCCAGCACCAGCAGGAACAGGCTGAAAACGAACGGGAAATACTTGCGTCCGTCATGCCCGATGATGGAGTCGGTCACGCCGTCGATCATGCCGAACAGGCTTTCGCCAGCCGCCTGAAGGCGGCCCGGCACAACCTTGGCGCCCGAGGTCACCAACGTCAGGAAGGCGACGATCGCGACGAAGGCCACCGTCATCGCGATGTGTGAATTGGTGACCGCCAGATCGGTGTGCCCGAACAGCGGGAGCGTCACGTCGGGGAGATCGACGATCTTCTGGATCTGGAACTGGTGAATCGGATCGGCCAAGGCCTATCGCTCCTCGTCATCTTCGTCATCGAAGGGGATCGATCGGGGTTCGAGCCCGCTCGCCTTCGCCTGCGCCATCAGCCGGTTGGCTGTGCGGCGCGCCATGTAAATCGACAGGGCGAAGCCCAGAAGGACGCCGCCGATCAGTCCCCACGGATTGGTGCCGAACAGGCGGTCCGCTCCGAAACCCAATCCCAGACCCAGGAAGACGCCGCCGAGAAGCTCGGCGATGATCTTGTAGGCCTGGCTCGAAACCGCCTGAGCCGCAAGGTGCTCGGACGTCTTCGGAGCCGTAGCCGCCTCCAGGGTCGACGCGCGGTCGTTGAGGCGTTTGATCGCCTCTTCGCGCGATTCCCGGGGGGTGGACATGGGTTGTGTTCGCTCAGCGTTTCGGTCGCCCGAAACGGGGTCTGAATTCGGCGCGGAACCTATAGCCGCGACCTCCGCAGGTCAAGGCATGTTACAGCCCTCCTAAGTGCATGTCCTGGAACGAATTTACCCTGGTTGTCGCCGTGGGCGACGAAGCGTCGCGGACCGCCGGGCGTCAGCGACGTAACAGCACCGAGCCGTCGCCGTAGGAATAGAAGCGGTAACCGCTGTCTATCGCATGGGCGTAGGCCGCCTTCATCGTCTCCAGCCCGGCGAAGGCCGAGACCAGCATGAACAGGGTCGATTTCGGCAGGTGGAAGTTGGTCACCAGCACGTCCGCCGCCCGGAACCGGTAGCCGGGGGTGATGAAGATGGCCGTGTCGCCATGGAAGGGGCGAACCACCCCGTCCTCGCCCGTCGCGCTCTCCAGCAGGCGCAGGGAGGTGGTGCCGACGCAGACGATTCGTGCGCCCGCGGCATGGACGGCGTTCAGGGCGTCGGCGGTTTCGCCCGACACCTCGCCCCATTCGCTGTGCATCCTGTGGTCGGCCAGATCGTCGGCCTTGACCGGCAGGAAGGTGCCGGCGCCGACATGCAGGGTCACGGCATGGGTCGAAACGCCCTTGGCCCGGATCGCCTCCAGCAGGGCCGGGGTGAAGTGCAGGCCTGCCGTCGGCGCGGCGACCGAGCCGTCGTGCTCGGCGAAGACGGTCTGATAGTCGGACCGGTCGCGGTCGTCCTCGGGCCGCTTGGCGGCGATATAGGGGGGCAGGGGCATGACCCCGACGTTGCGGATCGCCTCGTCCAGCGCCGGACCGGCCAGATCGAACTTCAGGGTGACCAGTCCGTCCTCGCCCTTGTCGACGACCGTCGCGTCCAGCCGCCCCAGCAGACAGGCGCCGTCCTCGATGGGGCCGAAGCGGATGCGGTCGCCCGCCTTGATTCGTTTGCCCGGCTTCATGAAGGCCGACCAGACGTCGGGAGCGTCTCGGTGGTGCAGGGTGGCCTCGACCTCGACGGTCAGGGTCTCGCCCTCGGCCCCCCCAATCCCGGGGTTCGGCCGCTGGCGCACGCCCGACAGCCGCGCCGGGATCACCCGGGTGTCGTTGAACACCAAGGCGTCGCCGGGACGCAGGACTTCCGCCAGGTCGCGCATCACGCGGTCCGACAGGTCGTCGCCGTCCACCACCAGCATCCGGGCGCTGTCGCGCGGCTCGGCGGGCCGCAGGGCGATGCGGTCCTCGGGCAGGTCGAAATCGAAATCGGCGGTCTTCATCTGGCGGGGCAAAGCGCATGAGGCCCGTCGCGGGTCAAGTCGCCGGAGCCGTCGTTTTTCGCCGATGTTTTAAGCCTTGCTTCAGCACGGTGGCCCATTGTGTCGGGAATGGGCCCGGCGCGCACACCGATCGACGACCTGGCCGCGCGAGCCGCCTGGGACCGCTTGCGTCGCCCGGTCTGGCTGTTCTGTCCCGTGTCGTGTCGCGGCGTCTACGCCAACCCCCCGGCCCTTGAGCTTTGGGGCGCCGAGAGCCTGGACGAACTGCTGGCGCGCGACTTCTCCAACCTGTCGACGGCGGTGCGCACACGCACCGACCGCCTGCGCGCCCAGACGGCCAACGGCGAGGAGATCGACGAAAGCTGGACCTTCTATCCCAGGGGGCAGCCGGTGACGGTGCGGGCCGTCATTTCGACGGTCGTGCTGGCGGATGGTCGCGACGTTCTGCTGTTCGAGGCGGCGCCGCTGGATGTCGAGGCCGAGGAACGTCGCGCGGTCGAGGCCCTGCGGCACAGCGCCGGCCCTGTCGGCCTGTTCGACGGGGAGGGGACGCCCCTGTTCGCCAATCCGGCGGCCTATGCCGTCTATGGACCCGACAAGGGCTTCCTCGACCGGTTCGCGGAAACGGCCGAGGGGCAGGCCGTTCTGGCTATGGCCCTGGCCGGCGAGGAGACCGGCGTCCTGCACGCCATGAAGACCCGGTCGGGCCTTCGCTGGCACCATCTAGATTGCCGCCCCCTGCCGGACCCCGTGACGGGCTCGGTCAGCATCCTGTTGAACGAGCGCGACGTCACTGATCGGGTCGAGGCTGAGGCTGCGCGGGCCGCCGCCGAGCAGAAGGCGGCGATGGCCGAGGCGCGCCAGCGGTTCCTGACCGACATGTCGCACGAACTGCGCACGCCCCTGAATGCGGTGCTGGGGTTTTCGGCCCTGCTGCTGAAGGATGGTCTGACCCCCGCGCAGGACAGTTACGCCGCCCGTATCCACGCCGCCGGCGACGAACTGGCGGCCGTGGTCGAACAGATGATCGGCCTTTCCCTTCGCGAGGAAGGGGCCGCGCTCACGGACGGCGCCGTCAGGGCGCTGTCGCCTGTCGCCACGCCGCATGCCGAACCGGCCCCGGCCGGCGAAGGCGAGGGCGGCCTGCGGGTGCTCTATATCGACGACAACGACAGCAACCGGACCCTTGTCTGCTGCCTGCTGGCCAGCCAGGGCATCCACTGCGAGACCGCCGACAACGGGGCCCAGGGGCTGGCCGCCGCGGCGCGGGGCGGCTGGGATGTCGTGCTGATGGACATCCAGATGCCGGTGATGGACGGCGTCGCCTCCGCCCGCTGCATCCGGGCGTTGAAAAGCGTCGCCTCCAGCGTGCCGATCATCGCGGTGACCGCCAATACGCTGGAGGACCAGCTGGCCGGCTATGCCGCCGTCGGGATGAACGACTGCGTCGCCAAGCCCATCCGGCCGCTCGAACTGCTCGAAAAGGTGACCGCCTGGGCGGCGACCGGCTGGCGCGAGGAATGGCCGGGCCTGAGGGCCGACGTCGCCGCCTGAGCGGGGGTTGGACCGGATGCGTCATCGTCCCGGCCGTTGACCCGCCGTCCCTGAGACGGCAAAGCCCCTGCCATGCTGCAGAACATCGAAACCCTCGCGCGCGACGCCAAGTCGTGGCCGTTTGAACAGGCCCGCAATCTTCTGAACCATGTTCTGAAGAAGCGGCTGAGCGACGCCGAGCGCGAGGCGACGAAGCTGCTGATCGACGCGGGCAAGGCGGATGAGGCCCTGGCGACCTTCCCGGCCCTGCAGAAGCCGGTGGTTCTGGAGACCGGCTATGGTCCGTCCGGCCTGCCGCACATGGGCACCTTTGGCGAGGTGGCCCGCACGACGATGGTGCGCAACGCCTTCCGCGCCCTGACCGGCGACCACTGGCCGACGCGGCTGATCGCCTTCAGCGACGACATGGACGGCCTGAGGAAGGTCCCGGAGGGCATCCCGAACCCGGAGATGCTGCGCGAGGACCTGCATCTGCCGCTGACCCGCGTGCGCGACCCGTTCGGCACGCATGACAGCTTCGGCGCCCACAACAACGCCCGGCTGCGCGCCTTCCTGGACGGGTTCGGTTTTGACTATGAGTTCATGTCCTCGACCGAGACCTACAAGAGCGGCCGGTTCGACCACACCCTGCTGACCCTGCTGGAGCGGTTCGACGCGGTCATGGCGATCATGCTGCCGACCCTGGGCGAGGAGCGGCGCGCGACCTATTCGCCCTTCCTGCCGATCAGCCCCATCACCGGCCATGTGCTTCAGGTCCCGACGCTGGAGCGCAACGTCGAGAAGGGGACCATCACCTTCGAGGATCCGGCCGGAGAGCCCGGAAACCGCACCGAGGTTCCGGTCACCGGCGGCCATGTGAAGCTGCAATGGAAGCCCGACTGGGCCATGCGGTGGGTCGCCTTGGACGTCGACTACGAAATGTCGGGCAAGGACCTGATCGAGAGCGTGCGCGAAAGCGGCAAGATCTGTCGGGCGCTGGGGGGCGTGCCGCCCGAGGGCTTCAACTTCGAGCTCTTCCTCGACATCGAGGGCAAGAAGATCTCCAAGTCCAAGGGCAACGGCCTGACGATGGACGAGTGGCTGCGCTACGGCACGCCCGAGAGCCTGAGCTGGTACATGTTCGGCTCGCCCAAGTCGGCCAAGTCGCTGCATTTCGGCGTGATTCCGCGCGCGATCGACGACTATCTGTCCTTCATCGACCAGTTCCAGACCCAGGAGCCGGCCAAGCAGATCGACAACGCCGTCTGGTCGATCCATGCGGGCGATCCGCCGAAGGTGGCGTCGCCGGTGTCGTTCAGCCTGCTGTTGAACCTCGTCGGGGTGGCCAACGCCTCGTCCAAGGACCAGCTCTGGGCCTATTTCGCGAAGTACCTGCCGGACGCGACGCCCGACACGGAGCCCACGCTCGACCGCCTGATGGGTCACGCGCTGAACTACTACGAGGACTTCGTGAAGCCGACGAAGTCCTATCGCCTGCCGACCGAGCAGGAGAAGGCGGCCCTGCAGGACCTGGCGGCGCGGCTGAAGGCCTTGCCGGGCGACACCACGGACGGCGAGTTGATCCAGAACGAGGTCTATGCGGTGGGCAAGGCGCACGCCTTCGAGCCGCTGCGGGCTTGGTTCGGCGCACTCTACGAGGTGCTGCTGGGCGCGTCCCAAGGGCCGCGCTTCGGCTCGTTCGCGGCCATCTACGGCCTGCCGCAGACCATCGAGTTGATCGAGGCGGGGGCGAACGGCGAACTCGCCGGCTGAGCCCGGCCAGATGAACGGAACATAACGAGCCGTTCAGCGGAGCCATAAGCGGCGTCAGGCATTCTCCCTGCCATCGACCAAACTCGATGAATGGAGAGAGCCATGTCGAAGATTTTCACCACCTCGCTCGCCACGGCCGCCGCGCTGGCCGCCCTGGTTTCCGCTGCGCCCATGGCCGCCCAGGCCCAGGCCAACGGCATCACCAACTGCGACGCCCCCGGCGGCCGTCAGGCTGCGGGCGCTCTGATCGGCGCTGTGGTCGGCGGCGTCGTGGGTTCCAACCTGGCGCGTAACGAGCGTACGGCCGGCACCGTGGTCGGCGCCGGCGCCGGCGCCGCGGCCGGTTCCTACATCGGCTGCAACCAGCAGCGCGCCCGCGCCGCCAGCGTCCGGGCGGGCGGCGACTATCGCGCCCTGTCCAACCTGAACGTCCGTTCGGGTCCGGGCACCAACTACCGCACGGTGTCGCGCCTGAGCGCCGGCCAGCCGTTCAGCGCCATCGGCTCGCAGGGCGAGTGGGTCCAGATCGCCGGCGGCGGCTGGGTCAACGCCCGCTACGTCGGCGCCAATTAAGTCGGCTTCGTCGTGCGCTATGCTCGGCTCGCGGAGCCTCGCGACTTGAGCGCATGAATACGGAGTTCAAGGGCCGTCCCTCGGGGCGGCCCTTTTCGTTTGGCTGAATTGCTGTTGGGTGTGGGTCGTCACCTTTCGCGTCAGCGAACTTCGAGACTTCTGACGGCAAGAAGGTCAGTTCATCACAGCGGGCACGACGGATTCACAGCGGGCACGATGACACCGTAGCCCGTCGTGTTCGTCGTGAAATCGCTGTGCCCGCTGTGATGAACGAACCCTCTGCATAAAGCCCACTGACGCTGGAAACGCGACCTGACCACTGACACTCAACGCGAAAACAGACTTTCGTTACTGGCTGACCCAGAGAATTCGCGCCATCCAGAGGATCTCGCTGCGGGCCAGGGTGCGCGGCGGATAGGCCGGATTGACGGAGCCGAGGGTGACGGCCTTGGGGCTGAGCGACAGGAGCTCCTTGGCCAGGGTCTCTCCGCTCGTCGTGCGCACCACGACGCGGTCGCCGCGCCGAACCTCCGTGGCGGCCTGATCGACCAGAACCCTGTCGCCCTCGCGATAGAGGGGAACCATGGAATCGCCCGTGATCCTCAGGCTGAACAGGCTCTCGGCCGCGCGGGGAAGGTCCGTCTCCTCCCAGCCCACGCCGGTCGGCAGGCCCGCGTCGTCGAAGAAGCCATCCGCCCCCGCCTGGGCCAGGCCGAGCAGGGGCACGGTCAAGCCGCCGTCGGCTGCGTCCTCGGCCAGGTCGGCGAACTCACCCAGAGACACGCCGGTGGCCTCCAGAATGCGCGTCAGGCTTTCGGTCGAGGGCCAACGGGGCCGGGGCGGATCCCCGGGGCCGTGCCGCTTTGAGGGATTGAAGCTGGTCGCATCCAGCCCCGCACGGCGCGCCAGACCCGATGCGGTCAGACCCTCTCTGCGCGCCAGGTTGTCGACGGCTTTCCACAGCTTGGCGTGTGACAGGGGCAAGGCGTGGCGTCCGTATCGGCGATTCGCCGCAGACTACACCCTTAAACTAGGAAAATAAACCTAACTATGCACTTTGCATACCGAGGAAATTATGCCAGATTCCGCCTGTGACAGGCCGGTATTCGAAATCTTGGGGGAGCCTACCGAGGCTCATCTTTGGGCGGGCTGGGGGGCCTTGGTCTCTTGCGGCGTGCAGTCGGACTGCGGCCCTTTTGAATTGTTGGGTAGCGTTCTCGAAGCCATGAGGCGGGTTCCCCCTTCGAGTCCTCTGCCCCCCAAGTGAACTGAGATGCGGTGACGAACGGCATCCCGTGCAGGTCGGCCATTATCGACCCTGCGAGCTTTGAAAGGCTTATGAGTTCCTCTGCCATTCCGGCGAGTTGAATGGGTCTTAGCGGGTTGTTTTTGGTCCTGGAGTGAAAGGCGCCGACCTGTCGGGTCTTTGATCGCGTTTCCCACTTCCACCCCCACACGCCGTGGAAGGCTGAATTTCGGTTCTGTTTGATCTGGGCCACACGTTTGATCAGGTCGGCGCACCCCGCATGCAGGCGCTTCGGAAGGCGCGTATAATCTGACCGGAGCAAGTCCAGTTTCGCGGCGATTTGCTTGTCGGTCACGAACGTTGCGCGTTGGTTATGGTCGAAGGCGTGGACGTGGCAGATGATTTCATCAAGGATGAAGTCGATCTGACCCCAGACCACAGCGATGACGCCGAGGTCGTGAAGCTGAGTTGGCGTAAGCGGGACGGCAAAAGCTGGGTCGATGATGAAGGGCTTGCGCAATGTCCAAAGATCCTACGGCTGAACGCCGCGATGAAGTGGTGAAGCGCATGCTGGCGACCCCGCCGAAGAAACATGCGCCGAAAGAGAAGGGGCGCGAGCCTAAGCCCGCGCCAGAGGGCAAAGAGTGAGTTTGCGATTTCTCAGGATGAAAATGGCGGTCGCATTTGCTCGCGCCGTTCGCGTTCCGATAGCAGTCGACTACGCCCGTTTAGCGAATGGTATGAGCGTAAAGAGGTCCTCGTCCTCCACGGCCCCTATTGCCTTTGCCACCTTGAAACCGGGCATCCCAAGGAGGGCCAAGTCTGTCTGAGGGTTTATGACGCTCTCGATTTTCTCCGCCACCTCTTGGGCCTTTAAGGGGCTTTCAAAGACGTAGAAGGATGTGGATTCGGTCCACCACTTCCCGCCTTCCGCAGCTTCAAAAACTGCGTGGTGCAGGGCGTCATATCGCTCGCTATAGTTTCCTTGGTCCGCGATGCGGAACGTGAGCCAGTAAGTAGCCAAGATCGTCTCCTAGAGGAGCCGCCGCGCTTGACCCATCGGCCCGACTCTAGGACAAGTCGGGAGTGATCCACGGGCTGCCGCGCACCGGCAGTTGGTGAAAGCGGGTGAAGTCGGCTGCAACCGACTTCCCCGCACAACCCCACGCATGATTCCCCCGGCCGCGTAAGAGGCCGAGAGCGGTTCGTCCACAGATTGTCTTCACGATTTGTTCTTTCGCCTCCAGCGGGCGAGCCTCGCCGCCTGAAACCTAAACGAAGGCTTCGTTAGTCCGCCGATAGGTCAGGCGCTTGCCGACCGTTCCGAGGACGGCGAGGTCAGTGCGCATCGTGTCATTGAAGCCGAGTTTGGCGCGGGTGTTATGGCGGAAGCCAAACTCGGTGACGTAGCGGTTCAGGTGCTTCTCAGAGCAGTGCTGATAGACGCCCTTCATGCCCTTCTTGAAGACGCCGAAGAAGCCCTCGGCCGAGTTCGTATTCACGTCGCCACGGGCGTATTCGCCAGCCGAGTGCTTCACGGTTTCATGCGAGGCGAACACGTCGGCGGCGCCGACATAAAGGCGGCTTTCATCGGTGTGGAGGCGTGAGGCCGGATCGACGTTGGCCATGACGATAGCGGACACCGTGGCCTTGTCAGCGACGGCGACGTGAAAGACCTTGGCCTTGCCGCCGCGCTCAACCAGGGCGACGACCGGGCGGCTGTTGCGGCGGTTCTTGTTCTTGTAGGGCTGGCCAGTGGTGGCGCGGATCGTCGGAGAGACAGCGGGCTTGCCGTAGTAGGTTTCGTCGGCTTCCACGACCTTGCCCTCGCCGCCGAGCGGGGTGTCGTCGGTGTCGGTCATGGCTTCGCGGATGCGGTGGGCCATGAACCACGCGGTGCGGTAGGAGCCGAGGCCGAGTTCGCGTTGAAGCTGGAGGGCGCTGATACCCTTCTTGCTGGCGCACATCAGATGGGTGGCGAGGAGCCACTTGTTCAGAGGAACCTTGGAGTCCTCATAAACCGTGCCGATGGTCGCCGTGAAAGGCAGATCGCAGGCCTTGCACTTGTAGAGCCCCGGACGGTGCGACTTGCCCTTGAGGAGGGTGGAGGCATCGTCGCCGACCACGCCGCAATGCGGGCAGGTCCGACCTTCCGGCCAACGCAGCTTCTCAAAGTGAGCGCGAGCGGCGTCCACGTCGTGAAAGATGGGGTCGGAAAGCGTTGCGTTGGCCATGCGTCTTTATCCCCGAAATCATCGGGTATGTAAAGTGCATAGTTAGGAAAATAAACCTATTCCAGCCCGGCGGCCCGGCGCTCCTGCCAGGCCCAGAAGGTGCCGACCGCCAGGGCCACCAGTACGCCGTAGCCGGCCAGATTGATGACGGAGATATAGTTGAGCATCGAGGGGCGAAGGTCCGACATCGAGACGAAGTGACTCATCACGACGAGGAGCTGGCAGGCGGCGGCCCAGGCCGGCCAACTGACGCTTTCCATACCATGGCGCAAAGCAGCAGGAGCATGGCGATATCGATCGCCATCACCCCCCACTGCACCCCGTAGAGATTGGTGCTGCTCTGCAAAAGCAAGGAAGCGAACCAGCCCAGTACATAGGCGCCGGCGACAACACGTTCCGGCTCATTACCCTTCAGAAATGCAAACACGCACGCGGCGACTACGAAAATCGCGCCGATCTGGGCTGCCAAGGTGTCAAACATCAAAACGCCCCCACGTCGTTTGACGCAGGGGCGAATATGACGCGAATCTCGTCTGGACCGAAGCCCGAACGTGATGAAATCGCTGTAATCAAACGGCCTTGAGGTGACGCGGGGCGACCACTTCGTCGGTCGTCACGCCGCCCGGCTTCGTGCCGTCCGGCAGGCCGTATTCGCCATCGGGCTTGTTCAGCGGGCCGACGTTGAAGGTGCCGTAGCCCATGCGACGGTGATCGCGCGCCATTTCAGAATGGCAGGCGACGACGGCGTCACGCGCGGCGCTGAGCGCGGCGATCGTGGCCATGGCCTTGGCTTGCGACTCGGCGCCGGCGACCGGCGACAGCGACAGGGTCGTGCGCGCGCCGATGAAGGCCTGAACAAGAGTCGTGGCCTGGATGATGGCCGCGTCGATCGATTTCTCGGTCGCATGCAGTTCGCCGGCCAAGGCGTTGATGGTCTCGGTGCGGTCCATACTCAATATACCCCTGTTAATGCCTGAAAGCGACCGAAGGTTAACATGAGTTAAGCGTGTTCGGTAGGGGTTCGTTAAGTTTTAGCGGCAGTTTCCACGCGCGGTCCGCCGCCGATGGGCGGGCTGTCCTCGGGTTTGTCCAAGGGGCCGACGGCCAGGATGTCGAGGCCCATCTTGCGGGCCAGGGCGGCCAGGCTGTTGTGGGCCGCCACCATGCGGGCGCGGGCCTGGTTGATGGCGCTCAGGGATTCGGTGGCGTGGTCGAACACCTGCTGTCCTGCCACGGCAGACAGATAGGCTTCGCTGCGGGCGCGGGGCAGGTCGGCGACGAAGGCCGCCGTTTCCGCCAGGGCCGCGTCGATGGCCGCCTCGACCCGATAGAGGCGGGCGGCGACCGTGCTTCCCGATTCGGCCCGGTTTCCGGCTTCAATACGCATGTGTGAGTCCCCCGTTGATCTCATGGCCCATCGCCACGAGACGAATCAATCATGACGGGAGTCTCAATGCAACTATTCCGTGTACGACAGGAGGAAGTTGGCGGTCAGGCCGGCGATCGGCTGATCCGGGTCGTCTTGCCAGGCCTCGGCCGTGACATGGGCCACCCGTCGCCCGGCGCGCAGGATACGGGCGCGGCAATGAACGGCCTCGGGCCGGCCGGACCGGAGATAGGAGACCGTCGCGTTGATCGGGCGCGGCAGGTGCAGCCGGGGATAGGCCAGGGCGACCTGGGCCACGGCGGTCAGCTCCAGCAGGGCGGCGGTCGATCCCCCGTGCAGGGCCGGAAGCAGGGGATTGCCGATCAGCCGGTCTGCAAAGGGCATGACGACGGTCAGGACATCGTCCTCCAGCCGGCTCTCCAGACCCAGAAAGCGCGCATAGGGAATGCGGTCGAGCAGCTCCGGGCTCATGGCTTCGACGCTCCGACGGCCGGGCGCAGATTGGCGCCGACGCGACGCGGGCCGTCGCCGGTCAGGACATAGGCCGCCTGGGACGCAGCCACCGGATCGTCGGGGCTGTCTTCAAAGGCCCAGGCCCGCACGAAGGCGATGTTGCGGGTCAGGCGGTAGCAATGGGCCTCGGCCAGCAGGTCTGTCCTGGGCCGGGCCGCGCGCATATAATCGACTCGGAGGTCCAGAGTGGCGATCGACTGGTATTCGCCCAGCGCCACCCAGACCGCCAGCCCGCCGACGTGGTCCAGCATGGTCGTGACCAGGCCGCCCGCCAGCACGCCCGTCTCAGGGTCGCCGACCAGATCCTCGCGCCAGGGGGTCCGCAAGCGGACGTCGCTTCCGTCCACCCCGTCCAGAACGAAACCGAGCGCAGCCGTGTGGGGCGCGCCGGCGGCCAGTTGCGGCAGGAGGGTGTTCAGGAACATATCGCGCATTCAACCGTCCTTATCCGTGCGACGCTCCGGTGCAAGGGGCCCGGTGCAAGGGCAGTGCGGGAGGCGCTCAGGCGTCGGGGACGACCATGCGTTTCGAAGACCTTCTCAGACCGACGCCTCAGGGTCTCTATTGCCCACCCGGCGATTTCTTCATCGACCCGGTGCAGCCGGTGGCGCGCGCGGTCATAACCCACGGCCACGCCGACCATGCGCGGTCCGGCCACGACGCCGTCCTCGCCACGCCCCAGACCCTGGCCATCATGGCCGAGCGCTATGGCGAGGCCTTCACGGCTCGTCGCCAGCCTTCCGCCTACGGAGAAGCGACAGACATCGGCGGGGTCTCGGTCCGCCTGGTCCCGGCGGGCCATGTGCTGGGATCGGCCCAGGCGGTGGTGTCCTGGCGCGGCATGACCATCACAGCCTCCGGCGACTACAAGCGCCGCCCGGACGCGACCTGCGCGCCGTTCGAGCCGGTGCGTTCCCACGTCTTCATCTCCGAGGCCACGTTCGGTCTGCCGGTCTTCGTTCATCCGCCGGACGGGGAAGAAATCGCGCGGCTGCTGGAGTCGGTGAGACAGTTCCCGGAGCGCACCCATCTCGTCGGCGCCTACGCCCTGGGCAAGGCGCAGCGGGTGATCCGGCTGCTGCGTGAGGCGGGCTGGGACCGGACGATCCATGTGCATGGGGCGCTGGAGCGGCTGAACGCCCTCTATCAGCGCGAAGGGGTGGATCTCGGGCCTCTGGCCTCGGCGACCGTCCCCGCCAGAGGAGGAGGCGGCCTGCCCGGCGAGATCGTGATCGCGCCACCCTCGGCGACCCAGGACCGCTGGTCGAGACGTTTCGCCGAGCCGGTGACCGCCTTCGCCTCGGGCTGGATGGGGGTGCGGGCGCGGGCGCGTCAGAAGGGCGTGGAACTGCCCCTGGTCATCTCCGACCACGCCGACTGGGCCGAACTGACCGACACCTTCACCGAACTGGCGCCGGAGGAGGTCTGGATCACCCACGGGCGAGAGGAGGGCCTACTGCGCTGGTGCGCCCTGAGGGGACAGACGGCGCGGGCGCTGCGGCTGGTCGGTTATGACGAAGAGGAGGGCGAGGTCGAGACGCCCGGATCAGGCGCTGCGATTGACTGAAGTCGTCTCGTCGTCGGCGTTCCACGCGGGTGGGACCAGGGCCGCATTCATGGCCATGCGCAGGCGTTCCGGCTTGATGGGCTTCTCGACCACCGCGATCATGCCCGCCGCGACATAGGCGGCGGCGTCGGCGGGGTCGGCGTTGGCGGTCAGGGCGATGATCGGCACATGGCGCTGCGGGCCGTCGAGGGCGCGGATCGCCCGGGTGGCCTGGACCCCGTCCATGCGCGGCATCTTGATGTCCATCAGGATCAGGTCGAAGGCGCGGTTCTCGACGGCTTCCAGCGCCTCCACGCCGTCCTCGGCGGTTTCGCAACTGCAGCCGAACATCTCGCACAGGGCCTGGGCGACCACGCGGTTCGTGGCGTTGTCGTCCACGATCAGGACGTGCGGCGTCGATTGCAGTTCCAGGTCGGACAGGATCTGGACGTTGGTGGAAGCTTGAACCACGGGCGCGCTGCGTGGGGCGTTCAGCTCCAGATTGACGGTCGAACCGCGTCCGGCGTTGGTGTCCACCCACAGACGCCCGCCCAGACCGGCCACCAGACGGCGCGACACCGTCAGGGCGAAGCCGCCGTCCTCGGCGCCGTCGGCTGCGGAGGCCGCCGAATGACTCGCCACGACGCCCGGCGCGTCGTCGCGGACCTGGGCCGAGATCTGGATGTCGCCGCCGACGGCGATGGCCTTGAGTCGGGCCTCGACCATGCCCTCGCTGGCGTATTTGAGCGATCGACCGATCAGGCAGTCGAACACGCGACGCAGGCGCGTCGCGTCGAGATCGGCGACCAGTTCGGTATCGCCTTCGTAGCTCACCAGAAGAGTGACGCCGTTCTGGCCCGCGCGCAGGACCCAGTCGGCCTCGACATCGTCCATCACCGTGCGCAGGCTCGTGGCGGCGACCGTCGACCGGGGACCGCTGTCGACCAGTTCCGCAGCATCATGGACCACCGCCATCAGGCCACGGGCCTGCTCGTCGATGGACTGGACATGGTCGAGAATGTCGCTGGTGAGCGGGTGGCGGCGCAAAAGATCGACCACGGCCAGGATGCCCTTGATCGGTGCGCTCATCTCGGCCTCGACCATGCCGATCAGCTGAGAGGCGTCGGCAGCCGACCCGCGCACGTCCAGAGGCGCGGCCATCGCGGCCGGGGGCGTCTCCGACACCGCGCGCAGCAGGTCCGGCGCCGACCCGACGCTGTGATAGCGACCGCCGCTGGTGACGATGAAACCGCGCGTCACCGCAGCAGGCCCGCCCTTGAGCAGGATTTCACAGAGGGGGCGAGCTTCTATGGCGCCGTCCACGACGACAGGCTCGGGGTCCATCAGCTGGGCCGCCGTCATCGGCGCGGCGGGAGACACCGTCAACCGCATCAGCAGGGCGCTGCGTTCGATCAGACCCAGCACCCGCTCGCCGTCCAGGACGGGCAGGTGATGCAGGTCCGCCTCGGCCTCGAAACGGGACAGCAGTTCCACCGCCGTCGTCTCGGGACCGACCGGCTTGGTGGCCTCGGTGTACGCGTCAATCCTCGGCATGGATGCCGTATTCCCCACAACACTAGCAGTCCAAACTAGAAAGCGACGTTTGCAGAACCGTTAAGGCGAGCCCGAAAATGGGGATTTTATCGCGCCCGGCGCGACTTCGCGCGGATTGGCGCGACGGCGGCGGATGATGTAGGCTGGTCGCCCCTGATCCCTGCCGGAAATTCGAGAATGCGCGCGGCCGACCGGCCGACCGCAGATTTGTCATGAGCGATATCCCGACCCCCGCCTCCCACGCCCCATCCCCCGCTTCGGCCCTGGTCCTCTTCTCGGGGGGGCAGGACAGCGCCACCTGTCTCGCCTGGGCCCTCGAGCGATACGAGAGGGTGGAGACCGTGGGCTTCGACTATGGCCAGCGTCACCATGTCGAGATGCAGGCGCGGCTGCAGGTTCGGGCCGGAATGGCGAGGGCGCTGCCGGACGTGGCCTCGCGCCTGGGCCCCGATCATGTCTGCGACCTGACCGGCTTCGGGCGGATCGCAGACAGCGCCCTGACGGCGGATCGGGCGATCGAGATGGACGCCCGGGGTCTGCCGACCACCTTCGTGCCGGGCCGGAATCTGGTATTCCTGGCCTATGCGGCCGCGCTGGCGGACCGGCGGGGGCTGGATGTGCTGGTGGGCGGCATGTGCGAAACCGATTTCTCGGGCTACCCCGACTGCCGCCGCGACACCATTGACGCCATGCAACAGGCCCTGACCCTCGGTCTGGACAAGCCCGTGCCGATCGAGACGCCGCTGATGTATCTGACCAAGGCCGAGACCTGGGCCCTGGCCCACCGGCTGGGTGGCGATGACCTGATCCAGCTGATCGTGGAGGACAGCCACACCTGCTACCGCGGCGACCGGACCCACCGTCACGACTGGGGCTATGGCTGCGGCGAGTGTCCGGCTTGCGAGCTGCGGGCGGCCGGGTTCGAAGGGTGGTGGCGGGGCGTCGGCGCCCGACGCGGAGACGTCGCGTGACCTATGCGGTCAAGGAGGCCTTCCTGACGGTGCAGGGAGAGGGCGGCCAGGCGGGCCGTCCGGCCGTCTTCCTTCGCTTCGCCGGCTGCAACCTGTGGAACGGGCTGGAGCGGGATCGAGCAGGGGCCGTCTGCACCTTTTGCGACACCGACTTCGTCGGGACTGACGGCGACGGCGGCGGCAAGTTCCGCTCGGCCGAGGATCTGGCTGACCACGTCGCCTCGATGTGGCGTGGCCGGGAGGGCGATCCGAAACTGGTCGTGGTCACGGGCGGCGAACCGCTGCTGCAACTGGACGCGGCGGCCATTCGCGCGCTGAAGGCCGGAGGCTTCGATATCGCCGTGGAGACCAACGGCACGATCGCGGCCCCGCAGGGCCTCGACTGGATCTGCGTCAGCCCCAAGGCCGATGCGCCGGTGGTCCAGACCTCGGGTCAGGAGCTGAAACTGGTCTATCCGCAGGCCGAGGCCATGCCCGACCGTTTCGAGGATCTGGATTTCGAACGCTTCTGGCTCCAGCCCATGGACGGCCCGGACCAGGCGGCTAATACGGCGGCGGCCATCGACTACTGCCTGACCCACCCGAAATGGCGGCTCAGCGTCCAGACGCACAAGTATATCGGGGTGCGTTAGAGCATGCTGGGCGGCGGTCGCCTGAAAGCGCGGAGCCCAGTCGGAAATCGACCCTGAGCAGACATTCTTGATGCCCGCATCCGGACTGCGGCAGTAATATCCGGGCTGGTTAGCTCGGAGGTTGCCCTTGGCCGTTCCAGAACGAAATCGTGCTTCTGATCCGAGCACCCGGTTGCGGACCGTTCGGATCGACTGCAATCCGCGCTTGTCGCATGGACGCGACGGCGGCCTGTCCAAATCCCTGCCGTTCGGGCTGTTCTGAAACGATCTGGCACCCGGTCATTCGACCCCCAGCGGCGACCACGCAGATCAAGTCTACCCGACCACTGTTGGCTCGAGCTTGATCCGGGAAGGTGGGGCGCGGCCGTTGAACTATCTCGTACGGCTTGGACCAAACCCCTGTGTCAGGAGCGCCTGAGGC
>NZ_JBQVNM010000046.1:0-21580 GCF_052436175.1 Brevundimonas sp.
GGCCCGCGAGGCGCGCGCCGGTCTGGCCGTCCGCGCCGAGGCCGCCGCCGAACGTCTGGCCGAGGCGTACCGCAATGTGCAGGAGGCCGCAGGAATGTCGCCGGAAGCGCTCGGCCAGAAGCTGACCGACGACGCGGTGGCCCGTCCGCCCGACGCCGCAGGGGCCGAAAGCCTCCTGTTCGGTCTGGAGCGCGAACGCGAGGCTCTGGGCGCCGTCAACCTGCGCGCCGAGGACGAGGCCGTCGAATACGGCGACCGGCTGAACACCATGCGGATCGAGCGGTCGGACCTCACCACCGCCATCGCCCGCCTGCGCGACGGCATCGACGAACTGAACGCCGAGGGCCGCGAACGGCTGGTCGCCGCCTTCGACATCATCAACGACAACTTCAAGAGCCTGTTCGAGGCCCTGTTCGGCGGCGGCCAGGCCGAGCTGAAACTGGTCGAATCCGACGACCCTCTGGAGGCCGGTCTCGAAATCTACGCCTGCCCACCCGGCAAGCGGCTGTCGGTCATGTCGCTGATGAGCGGCGGCGAACAGGCCCTGACGGCGGCGGCCCTGATCTTCGGCGTCTTCCTGGCCAACCCCGCCCCCGTATGCGTGCTGGACGAGGTCGACGCCCCGCTGGACGACGCCAACGTCGATCGCTTCTGCCGCATGCTGGACGAGATGCGCAAACGCACCGACACCCGCTTCATCGTCATCACCCACAACCCGGTGACCATGAGCCGGATGGACCGCCTCTACGGCGTCACCATGCCCGAGCGCGGCGTGTCCCAGCTGGTCAGCGTCGATCTGAAACAGGCCGAGACCCTGGTGGCATGAGCTTTGAGGACGACAGGCCCGGATGGGATGACGGAGTGGCCGACGCCATGATCGGGGCGGTCGTCCTGATCGGCCTGACCTGGCGCCGACCTGAAGGCGAAGAGCAGACGCAGCTCTATGGCGTCATCCAGACGGCCGATCCCGAGAACGGTTTCGAGATCATTCCGAGCGGCGCCCATGAGGGCGAGACCTACTGGCTGCCGCCCGACCTCAGTTCGTTCCAGCCCGCCCCGAGAGGCGAATACCGCCTGCGTTCAACCGGCGAGATCGTCGTTGATCCCGACTACATCAGCCAGTGGACAATTGACCCTCCAGCGCATTGAGACGCTCGATCAATCACCGCGCAGTCACTTGCATTAGCGGATTAATTCGGCCTAGCCTTCCTGAAAGATAAAAGGGAAGGACCAACCATGGCCATCGACGCCCAGCGGCTTCTGGACCTGAAACTGCCGGATCACGACTGTTCGTGGACGCAGGAACATTGCCAGATCTACGCCCTGGCCACGGGGTTCGGACAGGATCCGGTCGATGATCGCGAACTGGCCTATGTGGTCGAGGGGCCGGATTTCCGGGTCAGTCCGACGGCGGCGATCACCCTCTACTATGACGACGCCTGGATGCGGGAGAGCGGCGTCGATCTGGCGATGTCACTGCATGGCGAGCAGAAGAACATCTTCCACCGGCCGATCCCGCCGTCGGGGCGGGGCCGGGTGAGGTCGCGCATCACCGGCGTGCACGACAAGGGGCCGGGGCGCGGCCTGCTGGTGGTCTGCGAACAGGTGCTGACCGACGCCGAGACGGGCGAGGCCCTCGCCACCAACATCATCACCAACTTCGCGCGCGCCGACGGCGGCGGCGGGTCATCGGCGGGGACGCTTTCCAGCCCGCATGCCCTGCCCGACCGGCCCGCCGACCTCGTCGTCGATCAGGTCACCCGCCCGGAACAGGCCCTGATCTACCGCCTGACCGGCGACCGCAATCCGCTGCACGCGACGCCGGCTACGGCGCGGGAGGCGGGCTTTCCCCAGCCGATCCTGCATGGCATGTGCACATACGGCTTCGCGGCCCGGGCGATCCTGGGCTCGGTCTGCGACTTCGACCCGACGCGGCTGAAGTCCATGGGCGCGCGGATCAGCGCCCCGGTCTTTCCGGGCGACGCCCTGCGCACCGAGATCTGGCGCGACGGCGAGGTGGTGTCGTTCCGCACCACAGCGCCGAACCGCGACAATGTCGTGGTGCTCAACAACGGGCGAGCGGAGGTGGTTTAGGGTCTCGGAACCGTCCCGCCCGCCACGCCTTGAAGCCCTATGAAAAAAGCCATCGTCACCGGCGGCGCCGGCCTCATCGGAACCGGCCTGTGCGTCGCCCTGCTTGAGGCGGGTTGGAAGGTCGCGTCTTTCGACCTGAAGCCCGGCCATGAGGACGCCCGCTCCATCATCTGCGACGTCGGCGACGAGACCTCGGTCGCGGCCGCTTTCGACGAACTGGGCTGGGACCGGCTTGATCTGCTGGTCAACAACGCCGGGATCGCCTCGCCCGACCGGGGGCCGATGGCGGAGTTGTCGCTGGCGGACTGGCGCAAGGTGACCGACAGCCACCTGACCGGCGCCTTTCTGATGAGCCGCGCGGCGATTCCGTTGATGCGCGACGGCGCCGGCATCGTCCACATGGTCTCGACCCGCGCCTTCATGTCCGAACCGAATACCGAGGCCTATGTGGCCTCAAAAGGCGCCCTGGTCGCCCTGACCCACGCCATGGCCATCAGCCTGGGGCCGAAGATCCGGGTCAACGCCGTCGCGCCCGGCTGGATTTCGGACGGGGAGGACGTGAGCGAGGCCGATCAGGCCCAGCATCCGGTCGGCCGGGTCGGCCGCCCCGACGACATCGCCGGCGCGGTCCTCTATCTGGCCGAAGCCGGCTTCGTCACCGGTCAGGTTCTGACGGTGGACGGCGGCATGACCCGCAAGATGATCTACGCGGAATAGGGAACCGGGTTTCCGGGACGCCATTCAGTCTTTGTTCGGAACACCTTGTTATGACAGCACTGTCGTAGCGTCGCGTAGAGGAGGCCGCCATCACACGGTTAATCGCGTTTCAACTCGATGTGGGCGGGCTGATCTGGATCAATCCCGAACTGGTGAGTTCGGTGCAAAGGCAAAGCGACGGCATCGTCCTCATTCGCTTCGCGGCGGGCCAACCCCAACAGGTCGCCCAGGTGCGGGGCGAGGCGGCGGACGTCGTGGCGCAGCTGTGCAATGTCGAGGCGCAGCCGGCGTTCGATCGGCGACGACGCGCCGGACCTCAGCCGGAGCCCCAGGACGCCGGTCTTTTCGGCGCGGGTCTCGCCGCCCGACCGAAGTGAGGGTCGCCTTCGTTCCGCCGCGTCGGCCTGCTCAACACGGGGTTGAGCTTTTGTGCTAACGTCGCCATCTGATCGCGATCCCGCCCCTCTCCGAGCCTGCCGCCCTGATGTACGAAACCCCCGACGATCTCGCCGACGAGCACCTGGTGCGCTCCAGCACCATCCGCGTCCATTCGGCGGATGATTTCGAAGGCATGCGCCTGGCGGGCCGTCTGGTGGCCGAGGCCCTCGACATGATCGCCCCCTTCGTCGTTCCGGGCGTGACGACGCAGGAGATCGACGACCGCATCCGCGACTATACGATCGCGCGCGGCGGCCTGCCCGCCTGCCTGGGCTACAAGGGGTACGCCAAGACAGTCTGCACCTCGATCAACCACATCGTCTGCCACGGCATTCCCGGCGACCGGGTGCTGAAGGACGGCGATATCGTCAACATCGACCACACCGTCATCGTCGACGGCTGGCACGGTGATTCCAGCCGCATGTATTCGGTCGGACACATCAACGCCCGGGCGAGGAAACTGATCGACGTCACCTACGAGTCCCTGCGCCTGGGTCTGGAGCAGGTAAAGCCCGGCAATACGTTCGGCGACATCGGCTACGCCATCCAGCGCTACGTCGAGGAGAACCGCATGAGCGTGGTGCGCGACTTCTGCGGCCACGGCATCGGCCGCATCTTCCACGACGCGCCCAACGTCCTGCACTACGGTCGTCGCGGCGAGGGCGCGGTGCTGGAGCCCGGCATGTTCTTCACCGTCGAGCCGATGGTGAACCTGGGCAAGCCGCATGTGAAGGTTCTGTCCGACGGCTGGACCGCGGTGACGCGCGACAAGTCCCTGTCGGCCCAGTGCGAACACACCATCGGGGTGACGGAGGACGGGCTGGAGATCTTCACCGCCAGCCCCGCCGGCCTGTTCCGTCCGAACTGATCCCTCTCCGTCACCCTCGGGCTTGACCCGAGGGCCGGATTCGCCGCCCGCACTGCGTCGCCGGCAGAACTCGATTAGAAGCACAGGCCCGCATGGCGCCCGATCCTCGGGTCAAGCCCGAGGATGACGGAATTTATTGATGTTGATCCTTCTCGCCTTGTTGTGGTCGCTCGCTCTGGACTCACAATCCCACGCCTTCGTCATCACCGGGGCCGGACGCTTCGCCCAGGCGGCGGACACGGCCTCGATCGTCCGCGAGGGTGATACCGTCCGCATGCGGGTGCTGCAGGTGGCGGACAAGGACTTCCACGTCGGTGATGTCGCCTACTGGGGCGGCTGGTCCTGGTGGCGCTTCGATTGCGCCGCCCGCACGGCCGACCGTCTGGACTTCGCCTCGGTGCGCGAGGGCGGCATTGAAGGCCCTGCCATGACCGAAAACCAGCCCGCCTACTCCATCGTCAGTGGAGGCGACGCCGATGAACTGGCGGCCGTGGCCTGCGCCGCTGAACCACCCGCGAGCCAAGCCGTCACCCTGGAGGACGCCGTCAGGCTGGGGCGGGCGGCGATCGGGGACTGACCTGCTCGCGGTCCCATTGCAGGCGGTCCCTCGGCAGGGCTTCCGGGCATTCGTCGCGCATGAAGGCCATCAGCTTCTCGCGGATTTCGCAGCGCAGGTCGAATGCGACGGGCGCCGACCTTGCGCTGGCCAGACACCGGACCTGCAGCACCCGCTCCGTGATGTCGGTGACCTGCAGCACCTGGACGTCCCCGTCCCAGAGCTTGGACGCCTTGACGATGCCCTCGAACGCCTCGCGCAGCCGGTCGATGGGCGCCTCGTAGTCGACGTAGAACATGGCCGTGCCGATCAGCCGGGCGTTCTCGCGCGTCCAGTTCTGGAACGGCTTGGTGATGAAATAGCTCAGCGGCAGCACCATCCGCCGCCAGTCCCACAGCCGGACGACGACATAGGTCGAGGTGATCTCCTCGACATTGCCCCACTCCCCCTCGACGATGACGGCGTCGTCGATGCGGATGGGCTGGGCCAGGGCGATCTGGATGCCGGCCAGTAGATTGGTCAGAACCGGCTGCAAGGCCAGACCAGCGATGATGCCCACCACACCCGCCGAGGCCAGAAGACTGACGCCCCACTGGCGGAACCCGGACAGGGTCATCAGGGCCAGTCCCACGGTGACGATCACAAGGATGACCTTGGCCACACCCTGAAGGATGCGCGTCTGCGTCAGATGCTTGCGCGCCAGTAGATTGTCCTCGACGGCGATATTGTACCGCCTCAGGTGCATCACCGACCACATGTCCAGCACGCCGGACGCCAGCCAGCCGATGGTCAGGATGAAGGCGATCAGCAGGCCCGACCGCACCTGGGCCGAGGCCCCCGGGTCCAGCGGCGACACGGTCACCCCGATGGCCAGGCCGACGATGAGGACGAGCACCCGCAGCTTCTTGCGCGCCCGCTCGACGACGCCGCGCCAGAACAGATCGCGGTCCTTCACCACCCGACGCAGGACGGCGAAAATCACCTTGTGCACGAGCCAGGCCCCACCGGCGAAGACCAGCAGCACCAGGCCGATGACCGCCCACTCGGGAAGCCAGGCGAACTCGCGCCACAAGACCGCGATGCGTCGCGTCAGATCGTGGATCTCGGGAGGCATGGGGGACGTAACGCGCCACGGCCGAGGTTGTTCGCGCTCGATGCCCCCTCTCCCGTCGGGAGAGGGCTTGAGCGCCCGTGAGCGAAGCGATCGGCCTTCGCGCGAAAGGGTGAGGGGCTGGCGGCTTGAACGGAGTTCCGATCGCCTATGTCAGGTCAGAAGTTGAGGCGGGAGCATCGCGCGAAACCACAACGATCACCCCCTCACCCTTTCGCGCCAGAACGACGGTAAGCCGTCGTGCGCTCAAGCCCTCTCCCGCCGGGAGAGGGAAGCGTAATTCGCCGTCGCCTCCGCCAGATCGGCCAGTCGCGCGGCCGCGTCGGGGATGGCGACGGAGCGGGCTGCTGCGCTCATGGCGCCCAGCCGCGCCGGTTCGGACAGGATCCCTGTGAGAGCGGCGGTCAGACGCTCGACGGTGACGTCGTCCTCGCGGATCACCTCGGAGGCTGTCACGTCTGTCAGGGCCCGGGCGTTCAGGGTCTGGTGGTCGTCGGTGGCGATCTTCAACGGGATCAGGACCGACGGCAGGGCCGCGACCGCCAGTTCAGCGCAGGTCGAGGCGCCGGCCCGGCCGACCACCAGATGGGCCGTCGACAGCCGCGCGGCCATGTCGCGGAAGAAGGGCGCCACCTCGGCCTCGATCCCGGACTCGAGATAGATCTGGCGCGCGGCCTCCATCGTCTCCGGCCGCGATTGCTGCTGGACCTTCAGCCGGCGCCGCAGAGCCTCCGGCAGGGCGGCCAGGGCCCGGGGCGTGGTCTCCGACAGGATGCGGGCGCCCTGACTGCCGCCGGTGACCAGAACATGGATCGGCCCGTCTGCGGCCGGCGCCACATAGGGCCGGTCGAACAGGGCGCGAATCTCGGCCCGCACCGGGCTGCCGACCAGATGGGCCTTCAGACCCGCGGGCGCATGGACCAGGGTCGGGAAGGACGAGGCGACGGCCTTCACCCGCCCGGCCAGCATCCGGTTGGTGCGGCCCAGCACCGCATTCTGTTCGTGGATCAAGGTCGCACGTCCCTGCGTCAGGGCGGCGACCAGGGCCGGGGCGGACGGATAGCCGCCGAAGCCGACCACGACCGAAGGGTTCAACCGCTTGAACGCCGACCGGGCTTGCAACACCCCCTTCAGGATCGCCACGCCCGCTTTCAGCAGGGCCATGGGACCGGAGCCTGTGGCGGCGTCTAGATACAGCTTCTCCTCGGCCGGGAAGTTGGCCGCGTACTGTTCGCCGCGCCGGTCGGTGGCCAGAACCACGCGCCAGCCGCGCGCGGCCATCTCGCGGGCCAGGGCCTCGGCGGGGAACATATGGCCGCCGGTTCCCCCGGCGGCGTCGACGCAGACTCTGGACTTCATTCTCGCTCTCTGGCTGGAGCTTGGGTCTGGGTGAAGAGTGCTGGTGAGTAGTGAGTGGAAGCCGATGCCGACATAGCGCTGATCTTCTCACCACTCACTATTCACTAGCACTCTTCACCCCTCACGACAGGATGCGGCTCCCCGGCCGCGAGAAGGCCGCGCCGGGCTCATAGGCCCCCGGCCTGCGCCGGGTCAGGGCCAGGGCGAATCCCATGGTCAGGCCCATGGCCAGCATGGACGAGCCGCCATAGGAGATGAAGGGCAGGGTCATCCCCTTGGTCGGGATCAGGTTCAGGTTCACCGCCACATTGATGCAGGCCTGCAGCCCGATCAGGGTGAACAGCCCGGCCGCCGCCGTCTGTTCGAACGGATCGTTCAGCTTCATCGCCCGTCGCATTCCGCGCACCACGATGAAGGCGTAGAGGCCGATGATGGTCAGGCTGAGCATCAGGCCGAACTCCTCGGCGCCGACCGAGTAGATGAAGTCGGTGTGCAGGTCGGGCACGTGCCGCTTCATCACCCCCTCGCCGACACCGCGTCCAAACAGGCCGCCGGCCCGGATGGCCTCACTGGCGCGGTCGATCTGGTGGGTGTCGGTGTTCTCGGGGTTGGTGAACCGGCTCAGGCGGTCGCGCATGTGGCCGAAGGTGAAATAGAGTGACACCAGCCCGCCGGCGCCCGCCGTGGCGATGACCGCCATCCATTTCCACGGCACCCCGGCCATGAAGAAGACCGCCATGAAGGTGGCGGTGATCAGCAGGGTCTGGCCGATGTCGGGCTGTATCAGCAACAGGCCGACCACGAGAGCCCAGAAGCCGAAGGCGATCGAAACGCCCGGCACCCCCTGCCCCTTCTGCCCCTCGGCGAACATCCAGGCGGCGAAGACGATCAAACTGGGTTTGACGAACTCACTGGGTTGCAGGCTGAACGGACCCAAGTTCACCCAGCGGGCGGCGCCCTTCACCTCATTGCCGATGAACGGCAGGGCGGCCATGACCAGCATACCGCCCAACAGGGTCAGGACGGCGATCCGCCGCACGCCCTTGGGCGACATCAGCGAGGTCAGGAACATGATCGACACCCCGCCGGAGGCCCAGACCAGCATCCTCCAGGAATAGTGGAAGGGGTCGGTGATCGACTCGTCGGCCATGATCGCCGCCGGGCTGGAGGCGAAGCTGAGCGCCACCCCCGTCGCCATCAGGGCCAGGGCCGCGCCGAGCAGGGCGCGATCGACGGTCCAGAACCACTGGGCAATGACGCCGGAATCGTTGCGCGAAAACGGGCGGGTATAGGTCTCGTTCATGCCGCGCCTCCCTCGGCCCCGAGCGCCATCACGGCGGCGCGGAACGCCTCGCCCCGTGCCTCGAAGTCCGGATACTGGTCGAAACTGGCGCAGGCCGGCGACAGCAGGACGACCTGATCGCCCCCGGCTGCGGCCGCATCGCGCGCCGCGGCGGCCACGGCGGCCTCAATCGTGCCGACGATCTCGTGCGGCGTCTTGCCGAGGGTCGCGCCGAAGGCCTCGGCCGCCTGACCGATCAGATAGGCCCGGGCCACGCGCGGGAAGAGGTCGGCCAGATCGTCGATACCGCCGGCCTTGGGCACGCCCCCGGCGATCCAGAAAACGGATGGATAGGAGGTCAGGGCCTGACGCGCCGCGTCGGCGTTGGTGGCCTTGGAGTCGTTGACGAAGCGGACCGGGCCGATGTGGCCGACCGTCTCCATCCGGTGAGCCAGGCCGGGGAAGGACATCAGGCCGGCGGCGGCTTGCTCGTATCCGACGCCCAGCGCGCGGGCGGCGGCATAGGCGAAGGCGGCGTTCTGGGCGTTGTGTCGTCCGGGGAGAGAGCGGGCGGGGGTGAGGTCGACAAGAGGGCAATCTTCGCTAGGCCAAGTCTCAAGACGCATCGACTTTGCGACTTCGAAAAGGGTCCGATCATGAGTCCAAAGGACGGATTTCGCGTCCTCCATGACCGGGGGACCATGGTCTCGCGTGGAGACCGCTGTGACATCGCGCTTCTGGAACGTCGCCAGATCGCGAGCGATCGCCTCACCCCAGCCCTCGTCAACGCCCACCAAGGCCAGACTCCCGACCGGTTGGCTCTGGAACAGCCGCCGCTTCGCCGCGACATACCCCTCCATCCCTCCGTGCCGGTCCAGATGGTCGGGGCTGATATTGGTCAGGATCGCCACATCGGGCGCGAAGCTGGTGGTCAGGTCCAGCTGATAGCTGGACACCTCGATCACATAGGCGGCGTCGGGCGTGGGCTTCGGCAGGGCCAGAACGCCGATGCCGATATTGCCCCCGACATGGACCGTCAGCCCGGCCTGTTTCAGCACCCAGCCGATCAGGGCCGTGGTCGTGGACTTGCCGTTGGTGCCGGTGATGGCGACGACTTTCGGCCGCTCGTCTTCGGGCAGGGCCGAGATGGCCCGGGCGAACAGTTCGATGTCGCCGATCACTTCGACGCCCGCCGCCCGGGCCTTGTCCACCGTCCAGTGCGGCCGGGGATGGGTCAGGGGCGCGCCCGGCGACAGGACCAAGGCGGCGAAGCCCGACCAGTCAGCCGTCGTCAGATCCTCGACCGTGAACCCCTCCGCCTCGGCCTGCATCCGGCCCGAGACCCCGTCGTCCCACAGGATCGGAAGGGCGCCGCCGGCCTGAAGCGCGCGCGCGGCCGTGATCCCCGACCGCCCCAGGCCGAAGACCGCGACGCGTCTGCCTTCGAAACCGGGGACCGGGATCATGGCGTCAGCGCAACTTGAGGGTGGAGAGGCCCGCCAGGGCGAGCATGGCGGCGACGATCCAGAACCGGATCACCACCGTCGATTCCGGCCATCCCAGCTTCTCGAAATGGTGATGGATGGGAGCCATCAGGAAGATGCGCCGCTTGGTCAGCTTGAAATAGCCGACCTGGATCATGACCGAGGCCGCCTCGAGCACGAACAAGCCGCCGACGATGCCCAGCACCAGCTCGTGCTTGGTGGCCACCGCGATGGACCCCAGAGCGCCGCCCAGGGCCAGCGACCCGGTGTCGCCCATGAAGATCTTGGCCGGCGGGGCGTTGTACCAGAGGAAACCTGTGCCCCCGCCGATGATGGCCGCGCAGAAGATGGCCAGCTCGCCCGATCCCGGCACATGGTGGACGCCCAGATACTGGGAGAAGATGAAGTTGCCGACCAGATAGGCGATGACCCCGAACGCCGCCGCCGCCATCATCACCGGCACGATGGCCAGTCCGTCCAGACCGTCGGTCAGGTTCACGGCGTTGGAGAAGCCCACGATCGTGAAGGCCGCGAACGCGACATAGAACCAGCCGACGTTCAGCAGCACGTTCTTGAAGAAGGGGAAGGCGATCGAGGTCTCCAGGAAGGGCGAGGTCGGCGACTGGGTCATCCACAGCACGGTCAGAACGCCCGCGACCACCGCGACCGCCACCTGGGCCAGAAGCTTCTGTTTCGAGGTCAGGCCGGCCGAGGTCTGTTTGGTCACCTTGGCGTAGTCGTCGACGAAGCCCAGCACGCCGAAGGCCGCCGTCACGCCGGACACGATCCATATGTAGGGATTGGTCAGGTCGCCCCAGAGGAAGACCGCCACGCCGATGCCCGCCAGGATCATCAGACCGCCCATGGTGGGGGTGCCGACCTTGGACAGGTGGGAGACCGGGCCGTCGTCGCGGATCGGCTGGCCCCGGCCCTGTTTGGCGCGGATCCAGTTGATGAAGCGGCTGCCCATGGCCACCGCCACGATCATGGCCGTCGCCATGGCCAGGGCCACCCGGACGGTCTGGTACTGGACCAGATTGAGCAGGGGATAGTCCTTCGCCACATCGGCGAAGTGGAGATAGAGCAGATAGAACATCTAGACGGCCCCCTCGGCCGGTTGATCCAGCGCCGCGAGCGCTTTGGCGACGAGCGAAGCCTTCGAGCCGTTCGACCCCTTGACCATGACGATGTCGCCCGGCCCGACCAGATCGGCGGCCATATCGGCCAGTTCGATCGCCTCGGTGCGCCACTGACCGCGTCGTCCAGGCGGCAGTGCGTGCCAGAGCCCGATCATCTCAGGGCCGGCGACATGCACCACGTCGATGCCGGCGGCCTCGATGTCGACGGCGAGACCCTCATGCAGAGCCCGGGACTGGTCGCCCAGCTCCAGCATGTCCGTCAGGATGGCGATGCGTCGCCCTCCCGGCTCAACCGGTCTGGCGGCCAGGGACTTGAAGCCCGCCCGCATCGACAGCGGATTGGCGTTGTAGCTTTCGTCGATCAGGGTGAAGGCGCCGCCGGAGCGGGTCACGCGGCGAGTCTCTCCCCTGCCCTTCAGCGGTTGGAACTCGGCGAGGGCGGCGAGCGCCGTCTCGACCGGGACATCCAGCGCCTCCAGCATCAGGATGACGGCGAGGCTGTTGAGGCCCCAGTGGAAGCCGGACTGCTTCAGAGTGAAATCGAGCGCCCGGCCGCGAAGGTCGGCGGTGACCCGGGCGCCGCCCTCGTATGAAACGAAGTCGATCAGGCGGGCGTCATGCTCGGCGGCCGAGCCGAAGGTCGCGACGCGGGCGCCGACGTCCCGGGCCGCCCCGGACAGCAGATCGACCCAGGGGTTGTCGCCATTGATGACCGCGACGCCGCCGGGGACGAGCCCCTGGAAGATGGCCGCCTTTTCGCGCGCCACGCCTGTCTCGCCATCGGCGAAGGCTTCGATATGGACCGGGCCGACCGTGGTCACGCAGGCGGCGTGCGGCTGGACCATGCGCGACAGGGGACCGATCTCGCCGGGGGCATTCATGCCGATCTCGAACACCGCCCGCTGCACCGTCGCGGGCATCCGCGCCAGGGTCAGGGGCACGCCGATGTGGTTGTTGTAGCTCTTGATCGAGGCGTGAGCGGGCCCGGCCAGATCGAGACCGGCCTTGATCGCCTGGGTCACGCTGGTCTTGCCGACGCTGCCGGTGACGGCGCCGCGACGGACATGCGGCGCGCGATCCCGAGCTGCCGCCCCGAGCGCCTCCAGCCCCCGCAGCGTGTCGGGCACGACGATGCAGGGTCCGCCGTCCACCGGCCGTTCGACCAGGGAGCCGACCGCCCCGCCCTCGAAGGCGGCGGCGGCGAAGTCATGACCGTCGCGGGCGCCCCGCAGCGCCAGGAACAGGTCGCCCGGCTCGATCTCGCGGCTGTTGTAGGTCAGGCCCGTGGCGTCGAAGTCCCCGCCCTCGATCCGGCCGCCCGTGGCCCGGGCGATATCGGCGGCTGTCCAGAGGGGCGCGGTCAGGTTGGACGGGGCGTCAGGCATTCTGGGTCAGGGCTTCGGCGGCGACGGTGGCGTCATCGAAGGGGTGAATCGTCGTCCCCACGATCTGACCCTGTTCATGCCCTTTTCCGGCGATCACCACCACATCGCCGGCGCCCATCATGCCGATCGCCTCGTGAATGGCCTCGCGCCGGTCGCCGATCTCCAGCGCCTCGGGACAGCCCTCACGCACCTGGGCGCGGATGGCGGCCGGATCCTCGGAGCGGGGATTGTCGTCGGTGACGATGGCCACGTCGGCGAACCGGCCGGCGATATCGCCCATCAGGGGACGTTTGCCCCGGTCGCGGTCGCCGCCCGCGCCGAAGACCACGATCAGCCGCCCGGTCGCATGCGGACGCAGGGCGTTCAGCACCGTCTCCAGCCCGTCCGGCGTGTGGGCGTAGTCGACATAGACCTCGCCGCCGTTCCGGCCGCCCGGAATGCGCTGCAGCCGCCCTTGCGCGCCCGTGATCTTCTCCAGCGCCGGCAGGACGCGGTCGACGCGGTCGCCCGCCGCGATGCACAGGCCCGCGGCGACCAGGGCGTTGGCGGCCTGGAAGCCGCCGGCCAGGGGCAGCAGAACCTCGTGCCGCGCGCCGCGCACGTCCAGCAACAGTCTCTGTCCCTCCGGCGTGGCGATCCGTTCGATCAGGGCCAGGTCGCGGCCGCGCTCGCCCACGCCCATGATGCCCAGACCCGACATGATCCCGGCCGAGGCGAAGGCGTTGTAGGCGTCGGAATCGGCGTTCAGCACCGCCGTCCGGCCGCGCGGCAACAGGGTCTCGAACAGCCTCAGCTTGGCCGCGCGGTAGTCCTCCATCGTGCCGTGATAGTCGAGGTGGTCCTGGGTCAGGTTGGTGAAGCCCGCCGCCTTCAGCGTCACCCCGTCCAGACGACGCTGGTCGATGCCGTGGGAGGAGGCTTCCAGCGCCAGATGGGTGACCTCCTTGCGGGCCAGCTCGGCCAGAAGCCGGGCGGCGTCGCCGGCGTCGGGACTGGTCAGACCGGGGCCGGTCAGGGTGTAGGTCTTGTCGCCCTTCTGGCCGACCACGCCGAGGGTGCCCATGCTGGCCGACTTGTGGCCGATGGCGGCCCAGATCTGGCGGCAGAAGGCGGCGACCGAGGTCTTGCCGTTGGTCCCCGTCACCGCCACGCAGGTCGCCGGCTGGGCGCCGTAAAAGCCCCGCGCCGCGATCGCATAGGCCCGACGCACATCGCCCGAGGTGACCAGAACCGGCGCGGCGCCGTGCGGGGTATCCATCGGCGCCAGAACCGCGGCCGCCCCTTGGGCCAGGGCTTGGGGGATGAAGGCGCGGCCGTCGGACGTGGTCCCGGGCAGGGCCACGAACAGGGCGCCCGGCTCGACCTTGCGGCTGTCGGCCGTCACCCCGGTGATGAGGGGATCGGAGGCGACGTCGCGGCGCAGCAGGTCCGAAAGCTTGATGGCGGGAGCCGAACTCATCGTCCGTCGCCCTCCACGTCCTCGAAACGGGGAGTCTTGTCGCCGAGGGCGGTACGCCAGGCGTCGGCCCGCCGCTCCACGCCGAGGAAGGGGGCGATGCGGTCGGCGATCCGGCCCACGGCGGGCGCCGCGACGAAGCCGCCCGTGCGCGGATAGGCGCCCGGCTCGTCGATCAGGATGAAGATGCCGTACCTCTGGGTTCCCACAGGTCCGTCGGCCGGGAAGATCGCCGCGAACGACCCCACGGCATGGGTGGGGTCATAGCGGCCGTTGACCAGCTTGTTGGCCGATCCGGTCTTGCCGCCGACGCGCAGACCGGGGGCCTCGGCGCGGCTGCCCGAGCCGGTGACGACGTTGCGCCGCATCAGTTCCAGCATGGTCAAGGAAGTCTCGGCCGACACCGTCCGGCGCGGCTGAACGCCCGGGACGCCGCCCTTGCGCAGGGTCAGGGGCCGATACTCCCCACCATTGGCGATGGCGTTCATCGCCGCCGCCATCTGGGCCGGGGTGATGGACGCGCCATAGCCGAACGAGAGGGAGGCCAGGGTGCTGTCGGACCATTCGCGCGGCCGGATCGGACGCGCCGATTCCTTCAGCTCGATCGGCGCGGCGTCCAGCAGGCCGAACCGGGTCAGGTAGTCGCGCATGACGTTTCCGCCCATGCCGATGGCCAGACGCGAGGTGCCGATGTTGGACGAGTGGAGATAGACCTCCTCCAGCGACAGCACCCGGTTGGTGGCGTGGAAGTCGGCGATCCGCCTGTTGCCGATCATATAGGCCGACGAGGCGTCAAGCATGGTGTTCATGTCCGCCCGGCCGGTATCCACGGCGGCGGCGATGGTGAAGGTCTTGAATACCGACCCCATCTCATAGACGGCGGAAACGGCCAGATTGCGCGGATTGGACTGGGGCCAGGAGGCCATGCCCAGGACCTCGCCGGTGCGGGCGTCGGTGACGATGCCCACGGCGCCCTTGGCCTTGTTCAGCTCGGCGGCGGCGGCCAGTTCGTTCTCCAGCACTCCCTGGACCCGCATGTCGATGGACAGGGGGAAGTCCTGGCCCGCCATGCCCGCTGCACGAATCTGGTCGTTGAAGGCCAGCTCGGCGCCCGACAGACCGATGCCGCCGCTGTCAGCCAGGCCGATCAGCTGGTTCGACAGGCCGGTCAGGGGATAGACGCGGCGGTCTTCCGGCTCAAACGACACCCCGCCAAGGGCCAGGTCGTGGACGGCGGCGCGCTCGGCCGGGGTCAGGCCCGGCATGACGATGAGGCGGCGCTCGCCGAAAATGACCTTGCGCAGCCGGTCCAGCGGCACGCGCGGCAGGGCGTAGCGGATCTGGTCGAAGGCTGCGCGACGATCCCAGACTTCACTCGGGTCGATGTAGAGGCCGTAGTGGGTGATGTTCGTCGCCAGGAGGGCGCCGTTACGGTCCACCAGATCGGCGCGCACCAGGGCGTTGGGATTGGCGCCGGCCCCGGCCGCGCCCTTGGGCATGAAAAGGGCCGCGCGCGCCGCCCCGACCGCCAGACCGGAGAACACCAGGCAAAAGGCCGCCAGCAGCAGGAAGATCCGGAACCGCGTGTCCTCTTCCGGCCGGGCGTCGGCGCGGGCGCGCTCGAAGGCGTGCTCGATCCACCAGACCAGGGAGCCGATCCAGCGCAGGCCGGGAGACAGGGCCGAGCCGATGTCCGGTCGGACGCCGGGGGCAGGACGATGGCCCGCGCGATGGTCCTGAACGCTCATTGCGGCGCCTCCGGAGAGACGGCGGCGCCAGAGGCCGGCACAGAGGCGGGCACAGGGGCGGGCGTGGCGACCACGGGCGCAGCCTGCGGCGCTTGGGATGCGGACTTCAGGCCCGGCAGATCGGCCTCGGTCGCGCGGCGATGCACATCGACCGGCTCCAGACCGACCGACCGCGACAGGTTCTCCAGCCGACCGGGCTGTTCCAGACGGGCGATTTCGGCGCGCAGCAGGCGCACCCGCTGGCGGTTCTCGGAGATCTCGCGCTCGATCTGGGCGATGCGGCGATCCTCGCGGTCGGCCGCCGCCTTGGCGACATAGACGGAGAAGATCAGGACGGCGACCACGACGACCCCGATGATGTCGATCCAGCGAACGCCGCGAACCTTCCAGTTCAGCAGGCGATTGAGGCCGGTGCGGGCGACGGTCAGAACGGCGGTCATGCGGCGATCGCCCCTTCGATCCGGCCCCAGGCGGGGGCCTCGGTGCGAACCCCCGCGCGCAGACGCGCTGAGCGGGCGCGGGGGTTGGCGGCCAGCTCGGCCTCGCCCGCCTCGCGCGCGCCCTTGAAGGCCAAGGTGAAGCTGGGCTTGCGGCTCTCGACGGCGACGGGCGCATGGCGCGATCCACCCGGCGCATTGCCGCTGCGCTCGGTGAAGAAGGCCTTCACGATCCGGTCTTCCAGAGAATGGAAGGTCACCACCGCCAGCCGACCGCCGGGCGCGAGCGCCGCCTCGGCCGCCGCCAGACCGGCGCGCAGCTCGCCGAGCTCGTCGTTCACCGCGATGCGCAGGGCCTGGAAGGTGCGGGTGGCCGGATGGGTCGGCGCGCCGCGACGTCCGCCGACAGCCTTCTCGACCACCTCGGCCAGATCCAGCGTCCGCTCGAATGGCCGTTCGACACGGCGGCGCAGGATGGCGGTGGCGATCCGGCCCGACTGGCGCTCCTCGCCATACAGTTTGATGAGATAGGCGAGCGGGCCGTGCTCATAGGTGTTGACGATGTCGGCCGCCGTCGGCCCCTCGTCGCCCATCCGCATGTTCAGCGGGCCGTCACGCATGAAGGAGAAGCCGCGCTCGGCCTGATCCAGCTGCATCGACGAAACGCCGATGTCGAAGACGGCGCCGTCGAGCTTCGCCTTGCCGGTTTCGGCGAAGGCCTCGGCCAAGCCCGAGAACGGCGTGCGGACGAGGGTGAACTTGCCGGGAAAGTCGGCGGACAGGGCGTCGGCGAACGGCTGGACCGTCGGATCGCGATCCAGGCCGATGACCTCGGCCCCCGTCTCGAGAATGGCGCGGCTGTAGCCGCCGGCGCCGAAGGTGGCGTCGACGATCACGTCGCCGGGCGCGGGCGCCAGGGCTTCGATCACCTCGGCGAGCAGGACGGGGGCGTGAGGACCGCTCATGCAGCGCCTCCCGCAGGCGGGGGCGACTTCAGCACTCGCCCGGCCAGGGCGCGGCTCGCGGGACGGCGGGCGTTCCAGGCGGCACGATCCCAGATGCGGAACTTCTCGCCCATGCCGACGATGACGACCTCGCCGTCCAGTCCGGCGTCCTGGCACAGGCTGGCGGGCAGGGTGATGCGCCCCGCGCCGTCATAGGCCAGCACCCGCTGGCCGCCGTACAGGGTCTCTTCCAGGGCCGTCCGCTCGTCGCTGCCGAACGGCAGGGCCTGAATTCGGGCGACATATTCGGCCATCAGGGCCTCGCCCCCGGCCTCCAGACAGTCGTCGGTGGGGGATTGCAGGCAGAAGACGCCGGTCTCGGCGCCGTTGGCGGCCGTGCGGAATTCCTCGGGGATCTGAAGACGGCGCTTGCCGTCCAGTTGTTTCTCATAGGTTCCGAGAAACACGCCCTGCCCCATCGAGCCTTTCGGCCCGTCCCTGAAAACCCGTCACACGTCGAGAGATTCGACGCCCCAACCCCACGCTACGGGACCGGGATAACATGGGACGTATTGGGCCTCAATGGGATTGATTGACGCTTTTTAACCACGTTCTGCACGCGTTCCGGCCCCGCTACATCTTTTCCGCAAGAACATACACGGAACATATTGAGCCGAAGACCTTGCATTCTTCTGGGCGCGACAGGGTAAGCGGAAGATTAACGAGCGGAATCAATCCCGTGGCGCCGCGCCGCCGAGCGGTGATTCATCCGCGCCACAGGGGGCCGAAATCGCCCTGTGGACGCCCAAAAAGAAAGGGTCAGACGGCCTGTAAGCCGGGTTCTGTTCCGCGTCCGAAGACGCGGCGACGATCATTCCTCTGGACCGCCCATCGCTGAGCGGTTCTCGCGACCTACCCGGACGCCTGGGGCGGTGAGCCCTGCGGCCGCAACCGCGCGCCGTCCCTATTTGGTCTTGCTCCAGGCGGGGCTTGCCCTGCCATCGACGTTGCCGCCGATGCGGTGGGCTCTTACCCCACCCTTTCACCCTTACCGACCTCGCAAGGTCGGAGGTTTGCTTTCTGTGGCGCTTTCCCTCGGGTCGCCCCGGGCGGAAGTTATCCGCCGCCTTTTCACCGTGGAGCCCGGACTTTCCTCGACGAAGCAAGCTCCGCCGCGACCGCCCGGCCGTCTGACGGGGGCGTGATGGTCGCTTAGAAGCGTCTCGTCAACTTTCTCCCTCCCCTTCATGGGAATCGAAAGGTCAGTTCAGCACGCCCGTGACGCTCTCGGCCGTCGCCAGTTGCAACACCCCCATAAGGGTCGCGCGGGTCTCGCCGTCGGCGACGCCGTCGACGCGTGAGGGTCGCCAGTGGCGCTGGAAGGCGCGGACCGTGGCCGCCAGTTCCTCGTCATAGGCGCCGGCCGGGGTCAGACCATAGCCGAGCCGGTGCAGGCCCGAGCGCAGGACGAGGACGCCCAGCCCCTCGTCGCCTTTCTGCAGCATGCCGCCTAGCGCGGCGATCCGCTCGGCGGCGGGTTCGAACCACAGGCCATGCCCCGCCCCCGCCAGACGTTTCCAGGGGAAGCGCTCGCCGGGATCCTCCTTGCGGTCGGGCGCGAGGTCCGAATGCGCGATGATGCGGGCGTCTGGGATGGACCAGCGGGTGCGGATGTCGGCGACCAGTTCGATCACCGCCGCGACCTGGGCCTCGGGGAAGTCGCGATAGCCGAATTCATGGCCCGGATTGACGATCTCGATGCCGATGGAGGCGGCGTTGCAGTCGGTCTCGCCCTGCCAGACGCCGCGTCCCGCATGCCAGGCGCGACGCTCCTCGGGCACCAGTCGCAGGATCGAACCATCCTCATCGACGACATAGTGGGCCGAGACCTCGGCGGCGGAATCCTGCAACCGGCCGATGGCCTCGGCGGCCGTCTGCATGCCGGTGTAGTGCAGCACCAGCATGTCCGGCGGACCACGCCGCGCGTTGAAGTTGGGCGAAGGCGCCTCGATGATCGGAAGCATGGTTCGGCCTCAGCGGCCCAGGATCAACGCCCCGGGATCAACGGCCGGGCCGGTCCCAGCCGTAGGCGACCCAGGTGTCGCCCACCTTGCGGGCCTCGATGACGCCCTCGGCCGGGTCGGTCGCGCGACGGGCCTTGACCCCGACCTGACGGCGCGCGCGCAGGGCGAAGCCGGCGAAGAACAGCACCACGCTGGCGCACAGGGCGAAGACGGCCACGGCGGCGGCGGTGAAGACCGCCAGGATCGCGCCCACGGCGAGAGCCACCACGGTGGCGACCAGACCGGCCAGAGACACGAGCGGGCTCAGCCAGCCATGGGTCCGACGCCGGCCATGGACACCCAGCGGAGCGCCGGCGCCGTTCATCAGAGGGTCGTGGGTCATCGACATCCCTTCATCGGCGCCCGCAGCCGGACGCCCTGGACCCCAGTGTCGGTCCATCCACATGAACCGTCAATGTACGCGCGCGCCACACCCGATCAACGGCCGCGCAACGCGACAATTTCGCCCGGAGTTCGCCCGACGAACGCTCAGGGCAGCGGCCGGTCCGCCAGGACCACCGCCCCCTGCCCGCGCATCCGGTCGGCCTCGACCGCCCCGGTCAGGGCCTGGGCGCGCGGGTCGGACATGACGCCGCCGATGGCGATCAGGGCGCGGGCCGCCTCGCTCGACACGCCGAAGGCGGACGAAAGGGCCTCCCACGGCGATTCCGGTTTGGGATAGCGTTTGAAGCGCACCGAACGATCGGTCGGGATCTTCGCCAGTTCACGCGCCTTTGTCACGGCCTCGGTCACCCCCCCAAGTTGATCGACGAGACCCAGTTCCTTGCCCTGGATGCCGGTCCAGACGCGCCCGCGCGCGATCTCGCGCACCCGGTCGGCGGGCAGACGGCGACCGGTCGAGACCCGGGTGATGAAGTCGTCATAGGTCCGGTCCATCGAGGCCGAGAAGGCCGCCCTCTGCGCCGGGGTGAAGCTCTGGCTCGGCGAGAAGGCCGAGGCGTAGTCGCCGCCGATCGTCAGCTCCCGCATATCCACGCCGAACCGGCCCAGGGCGTCGGCCAGCACGAACTTGCCGCCGAACACCCCGATGGAGCCCGTCAGGGTCGAGGGCTGGGCCACGATCCAGTCTGCCTCCGAGCTGATCCAGTAGCCGCCGGACGCCGCATAGGCGCCCATGGACACGACCACCGGCTTGCCCGCCGCCCGGGCCGCGCGCACGGCCGCCAGAATCTGCTCGGACGCCTCGGGCGAACCGCCCGGCGAGGAGACGCGGAAGACGATGGCCTTCACGTCCTTGTCCTTGATGGCGTCATAGATGGCCTCGGCCGTGTCGTCGGACTTGATCGACGATCCGCCGCCGAACCCACCGCCCTGGCCCGTGCCGGTGGTGATGGCCCCCTCGCCGCCGACGATGGCGATGGCGTCCTTGCCCGAGCCGGTGCGCTCGCCCTGGGCCGAGGCGTAGTCGTCGAACTCGACGATCTTGGCGCCCTTGCCGGCGCGCTGCAGGGCCGCGTTCTCGGCCTCCTCGACCTGACCGATCTTGTCGATCAGCTTGGCCGACAGGGCCTGGGGCGCCGAATAGGGACCGGCCTGGATGACCGTCTTCAGGGCCTCCGCCGTCGTCTTGCGATCCGCCGCCGCATTGGCGATGGCGCTGTCGTAAATGGAGGTCATCCAGGCCGTCATCGCCTCGCGGTGGGGGGCGGTGAAATCGCTCTGGGTGTACTGGTTGACGGCGTTCTTGTATTCGTAACGCTGCTCGAACTCGGCCTTGACGCCGTACTTCTCGAAGGCCCGCCCCAGGAAGACGTCATCGGCCGAGAAGCCCGTCGCCTGGAAGCTGGCGGTGTTCTGCATCCACAGTTCGCTGGCCGAGGCGCCGACCATATAGGATGAGATCACCGTCCCGATGGGCATGAAGCCCTGGGAATGGGCGATGACCGTCTTGTCGGCGTTCTTGAACCGGATCACGGCCTGGCGGATCTCGTCGGCCGCCGCCGGGGTCAGACCGGTCTCGGGCAGGCGCAGCAGCAGCACCTTGACCGAGCTGTCCTTCTCGGCCTGGGCCAGGGTGTCGACGATCTTCATCACCGACAGGCCCGACCCGCCGAACGAGGCGAAGGGGTTGAGCGGCGCCTGATCGGTCAGACCCTCGCGCAGGTCCAGTTCCAGCACGGCGTTCGTCGGGGTCGCGGGCTTCGCCGACGACGCGGCGCCCACGGCGAGCATGACCAGCACCACCGGCACGACCACCAGGAAGAGGATCAGGCCCGTGAAGACGCCTAGAACCGTCAGAAAGAACTGTTTCATCGAGGCAAGTCGGTCCGTTCAGGCCGTCGGCGGCCGGCCGCGACCATATCGGCCGGGGCTTCACCGTCAAATGAAGCTGGAGACAGGTTTGTCGGCTTTCATGCTGCGGCGCCGCATCACGATTGATAGGCGGAGTAGAAATCCCTATATCAGCCGCCTGCGAGCGGGGGCCTATCGCCCCGCGTCATGACTGGACCGCACCTCCCATGCTGGTCACCCTGATGA
>NZ_JBQVNM010000047.1:0-21577 GCF_052436175.1 Brevundimonas sp.
TCCAGGTCTTCTGGCCGTTGACGACATAGTGGTCGCCGTCTCGCACGGCCCGGGTCGTCAGGCTGGCGAGGTCGGACCCGGCGCCGGGCTCGGAATAGCCCTGACACCACCAGATGTCCCCGGCCAGGGTCGGCGGCAGGAAGCGCGCCTTCTGCTCGGCCGTGCCGAAGGTGTAGATCACCGGCCCTACCATGCTGATCCCGAACGGCGGCAGGCGGATGGTGTCGGCGGCGGCCAGTTCATTGGCCAGCAGATGCTTCTGCGTCGGCGTCAGGCCCGGACCGCCGTATTCGACCGGCCAGCCCGGCGCGATCCAGCCCTTTTTCGCCAGGGCCCGGTGCCAGGACAGATAGTCCTCCCGCCCCGGATGCTCCCCGGCCTTCTGCTTCGCCCGCAGGTCGGCGGGATAGTCCGAGGCGATGAAGGCGCGGACGGCATCGCGAAAGGCGATGTCCTCGGGCGAGAAGTCGAGGTTCATTGTGCTGTCTCTCTCGCGAGCGCCGCCTTTAGGTCCGGCTTGACGATCTTCCCGGCGGCGTTGCGCGGCAGCATGGACGAAGAAATCCGTGCCTCGGCCGGGACCTTGAAGGCGGCCAGCCGTTCGGCGACGAAGGCGCGCAGAGCCTCCGGCTCGACCGTCTGGCCGGGCAACAGGGAGACGAAGGCCACAGCCTCCTCGCCCAGCACCGGATGGGGCCGTGACACCAGGGCCGCCTCGACGACGGCGGGGTGGGCGTAGAGGACGTCCTCGACCTCCTGGCAGTAGATGTTCTCGCCGCCGCGGATGATGACGTCCTTCTTGCGGTCGACGATGAAGACGAAGCCCTCCTCGTCGATGCGGGCGATGTCGCCGGTCCTGACCCAGCCGTCGACGAAGGTCTCGGCCGTCTCCTGCGGCTTGTTCCAGTAGCCCTTCACGACATTGGGACCATAGGCCATCAGTTCGCCGACCTCGCCGGCCGGCAGGGTGTTCCCCGCCTCGTCCACCACCTTGACCTCGCTGACCGGCATGGCCGGGCCGCAGCTCAAGGGGCGGTTCAGATAGTCCTCGGCCATGTGGTGGGTGTGGGCGGCGCTGGTTTCGGTCATGCCCCAGCCCGAGCCCGGCGCGGCCTTCATGTCGGCGGCGATCTTGCGCACCAGGGTCTCGGGCGCCGGGGCGCCGCCATAGGCCACGACCTCGACCGACGACAGGTCGTGATCGAGACGCGCGGGGGAGCTGAGGATGGCGATGGCGACCGAAGGCACGCCCCCGATGGTCTGGATGCCCTCACGCTCGATCAGGGCGCAGGCCTCCACCGGATCGAAGCGTGGCTGGCAGACCAGCCTCTGACCCAGGGCCACAGCGGTCAGCAGCACCGCGTTGCAGCCGGTCGTGTGGAAGAAGGGAATGGAGACCAGCGACACCCGCTGCGGCGCCGCCGGATCGGGCTGCGGCGGCGCCTCGCCGCGCCGGATCATTGAGCGGACCACGCTGAACTGGGCCGCCATGATGCTGCAACCGGCGTTGCGATGGGTGCCCAGCGCCCCCTTCGGCACCCCGCTGGTGCCCGAGGTGTAGAACAGCACCGCCGGATCCTCGGGGTCGATCGCCACGGCCGGTAGGGCCCCCTCAGGCAGGCTCGACCAGTCGGCGGGACGGCCGATGACGCTTTCCAGGGTGCGGATGCGGGGGTCCGTCGGCTCGTCCTTGGCGCGACAGACATAGAGGCGCGCCACGTCCGGCGCTCCGCCCAGTAGGGGCTCGACCCGGGCCAGCCGCTCGGGGTCCATGATGGCGACCGTCGAGCCGGAATCCGTCAGTCCATAGAGCAGCTCCGGCCCGCTCCACCAGGCGTTCAGCGCCACCACCACCGCCCCGGTCAGGACCCCGGCGAAGAAGGCCACCGGCCATTCCGGCAGGTTGCGCATGGCCAGGGCGACCCGGTCGCCGGGCTGCACCCCCGCCGTCTGAAGCTCGGCCGCCAGGGCCAGGCTGGCGCGCATGAAGGCGTCGAACGACACCCTGTCGTCCTCGTAGACGATGAAGGTCTTTTCCCCGTGGGCCTTGGCCGCCATGAAGGTGTGACGCAGGGTCGGCGGGGCGTTCTTCCACCATTTGACCGGCCGCCCGTCGATCTGGATCGTCTCGATCTCGAACGGCGATCCCGCCGCCGTCAGGGCGGCGTGGGCATGGGCCAGGCTCAGGGCAGGCCAGGCGGGTTGGTCGGGCGACGGCGCGCTGGATCCGGGGTTGGGCGCAGTCTCGGTCATGGGCGGTTTCCTCGGTTACGGCCGCGTTGATCGCAGCGCCTTGGTTTGGGTTACAGAAAGGGCGAACTCAGATTTCCGACAGCCGCCCTCCCTCACGCGCCCGTCGGTCCGTAGTGGTTGAAATCTGGAACCTGCCGTAAGCGGGGTTTGACGTGGCCAACAGCCTGATGACCCACGCACGAGCGATCTTGATTACGGCCACGCCGCCGTGCATCGCCGAGGCGATCCCCTGTTCCCGAGCTTCCATGGCGCACATTCTAACGATGTTGACGCGATCCCTATGGTTAGGATCATGGCCATACCCGTTATTCTAATCAAGCGTTTTCCGGCTTGCTCAAAGGCTTACCCGTGGTAAGCCTGCGTCCATGCAGACGACCGCCCGACGGCGTAGCGATCGGTTCAACGATCGGCGCCGGCAGATCCTCGACGCCGCCGCCCCCCTGTTCAATCAAAAGGGTCTGGGCGGGACGACCCTGGCGGAGGTGGCGGCGGCCGTCGGCCTGATCACCACCAGCGTGACCTACTACTACCGGCGCAAGGACGACCTCGCGGCCGCCTGCCTGATGCGTACGATCGACGCCTATCAGGGGCTGATCGCCGAGGCGGCGGCGCAGCCCGATCCGGCCGCGCGCCTGACCGCCTTCATCGAGGGCTATTTCGGCCTGCTGGCCGACATCGCCGAGGGGCGCGGGCCGGCTCTGATGAATTTCTTCGACATCCGCTCGCTGACCGGAGCGGCTGTGGACCCCGCCTTCTCGGCCTTCAACCAGATGTTCCGAAATCTGCGTGGGATCATGCGACCGGCCCCGGACCGGCCCGCCTTCCCCCAGCCCGAGGAAAACGCCCGGGTTCACCTGACCCTGTCGGTCATCCTGTGGGCGCGGACCTGGGCGGCGCGTTACGACCCGATGGACTATCCGCGCATCGCCGCGCGGCTGTCGGACATCCTGATCCACGGCCTGGCCGCCGGCGCGGCCTGGGCGCCGCCCGTCATCGCCATGCCGGCGCCGGCCGAAGAGGAAGGCGGTCCCAACCTGTCGCGAACCGACTTCCTGAAGGCCGCGACCGAGACGATCAACGACTTCGGCTATCACGGCGCCTCGGTGGATGCGATCGCCGCGCGGCTAAACGTCACCAAGGGCGCCTTCTACCACCACATCTCGGCCAAGGACGATCTGGTGCTCAGCTGTTTCGACCGCAGCTTCGGCGCCGTGCGCGACACCCAGAAGGCGGCGCTGGACGCCGGGCTGGGTCCTTGGGATCGGCTGATCGGCGTCACCGACGCCCTGGTTCGGCGTCAGGTCGAGGACCAGCCCCTGCTGCGCCACATGGCCATCGCCGCCGCCCACGCCGAGGTCCGCGCCGACCTGCGCGACGCCATGGAGCGCCAGACCGAACACTATGCGGGGCTGATCGCCGACGCGTCGGCCGAAGGCGCCGTCCGCCCCGTCGATCCCGCCATCGCCGCCCAGATGGTGGCCGAAACCATCAACGCCGCCCCCGATCTGGCGCGCTGGACGGCCGGGCGACTGTCGGCGGACGAGGCGTCACGGTTCTATGTCCGGCCGCTCTTCATCGACGGCGTGCTCAAGCCCTGATCGACCCCGACCCGATCGCGGTTTGCCAGACGCCCGGCGCGCTCTAAGACAGACCCGTGAGCGCCGCGCCTTCCGACAATTCGAAAACTCCCGCCTGGGTCTGCGCCCCCGGCGTGCGGCGCGTGCCCTTCCTCGAGCAGTTCCTGCCGGAATACGCCTTCCAGTCCACGCCCGGAGCGTCGACCGCCGCCGTGCTCGGCTGGGGCATGAAGCCGACGGCCGCCGCAGGGCGACGCTGGGCGACGGCCAAAGGCGTCCCCTATGTGGCGCTGGAGGACGGTTTCCTGCGCTCGGTCGGACTGGGCGAGAGCGGGGCGACCAGTCTCAGCCTGATCGTCGATGACCTCGGGGTCTACTACGACGCGACCCGGCCCAGCCGTCTGGAGCAGCTGATCGCGACCGCCCCCGACTGGTGCGACGCGACGATGAAGGCGCGGGCGCGCGGCCTGATCGACCGGATCGTCGAGAGCGGGGTATCCAAGACAAACATGGGCGGCCCGCTGGACGCCTCGCTGCTGAAGCCCGATCGTCGCATCCTGATCGTGGACCAGACCCTGGGCGACGCCTCGATCGGCTACGGCCTGGCCTCGACGGCCTCGTTCACCGAGATGATCCGCGCCGCCCGCGCCGACGCGCCGGACGCCCAGCTGATCGTCAAACGCCACCCGGCCGTGGCGGCGGGGCGGAAGCAGGGCTGCATCCCGCAGTCAGAACTGTCGGGCGTCACCCTGATCGACACCGACGTGCGGCCCGCCGACCTGTTGGCGGCGGTGGACGAGGTCTGGTGCGTGACCTCGGCGCTGGGGTTCGAAGCCCTGTTGCGCGGCCTGCCGGTCCGCTGTTTGGGCGCCCCCTTCTACTCCGGCTGGGGGCTGACGACGGATGCGGTCGATACCGGCCGCCGGGGCGAGCCGCGAGACATCGAGACCGTCGCCGCCGCCGCCCTCATCGCCTATAGTCGCTATGTCGATCCCGTCACCGGCAGGCGCTGCGAGGCCGAACAGGCGCTGGAGCGGCTGATCGCCCTGCGCGATCGGGCCGAGCGGCTGTCGGGTCTCTGGTCCGCCGTCGGCTTCGCCCCGGCCAAACGACCGCCGGTCGGTCGCCTGCTCAACTCGCCGAGGGGCCGGGTCGTCCATCACCTGCGCGCCGCCGCCGCCGCCCGTCGCGCCGAACAGGATCAAGGTCGGATGATCTGGTGGTCGGGCAAGGAGAGCGAGCCGATCCGTCGCGCCGCCGCCGCGACCACGGCCCCGACGGTGCGGATGGAGGACGGCTTCATCCGTTCGCGGGGTCTGGGCTCGGACTTCTTCGGCGCCCTGTCCGTCGCTCTGGATGATCTCGGCGTCTATTATGACGCGACCCGACCCAGCCGGCTCGAAGCCCTGATCGAACAGGGCGGCCAGTCAGATCACGACCTCGCCCGCGCCGCCGCCCTGCGCGCCCGCGTGGTCGAGACCGGCCTGTCGAAATACAATCTCAAGGGCGCCGCCCCGTCGGGCTGGCCCGCCGACCGGGTGAAGCTGCTGGTCGTCGGCCAGGTCGAGAACGACAAGTCGATCCAGTTCGGCTGCACCGACATCCGCACGAACTCCGGCCTCGTCGAAGCGGCCCGGCGCGACTTCCCCGACGCCTTCCTGATCTACCGCAACCACCCGGATGTCACGGCGGGCAACCGGCCGGGGCTGCTGGACGCCTCTGCGCTGGAGGCTGTCGACGCTTCGGCCGACGATTTGGACATCATCGACTGCCTGAACGCCTGCGACCGGCTGGCGACCCTGACCTCCCTGTCCGGCTTCGAGGCCCTGATGCGGGGCAAGCCGGTCACCACCTATGGCCGGCCCTTCTATGCCGGGTGGGGCCTGACCGAAGATCGAACCGGTCCCTTCCCCCGTCGCACTCGCGCGGCCACGCTCGACGAGCTGATCCACGCGGCCCTGATCGCCTACCCCGTCTATGTCACGCCCGAGGGTTGGCCCTGCGAGGCCGAGGACCTGGTCGAGCGGCTCATCGCCCAGCAGGACCAGCCCCTGCCTGCCCCGCCGCGCGGCCGGATCCGGCGCTGGTGGCGCGGTCTCAAGGCCAGTCTCGACCGGACGCCGCCACCGGCCTATTAGACGATCCCTCAATCGGCGAGGCCGTAGCCTCGCGACAGGAAGCACCACGTGCCAGCCGCCATTATCGCCGCCACCGGCCTGTTCACCCCCGAACAGTCGATCTCCAACGAGGAACTGGTCACGGCCTACAACGCCTGGGCCGACCGCTGGAACGCCGACCATGCCGCCGAAATCGCCGAGGGCGACGTCGCGGCCCTGACCCATTCCTCCGTCGAGTTCATCGAGAAGGCCTCGGGCATCAAGAGCCGGTTCGTGCTGGACAAGGCGGGCGTGATCGACCCGAACCGGATGGCGCCCAACATCCCCGAACGCCCCAACGAAGAACTGTCGATCATGGCCGAGATGGCCGTCGCCGCCGCCCGTCAGGCCATCGCCGCCTGGGGCAAGGATGTCTCGGAGATCGGGGCGGTGCTCTGCGCGGCCTCCAACATGCCCCGCCCCTATCCGGCCCTGGCCATCGAGGTGCAGCAGGCCCTGGGCATCGAGGGCTTCGCCTTCGACATGAACGTGGCCTGTTCCTCGGCCACCTTCGGCATCAAGACGGCCAGCGACTTCATCGCCTCGGGCTCGGTCAAGGCGGTGCTGATGGTCAACCCGGAGGTCTGCTCGGCCCACCTGAACTTCACCGACCGCGACAGCCACTTCATCTTCGGCGACGTCTGCACGGCCGTGATCCTGGAAGCCGAGGATCAGGCCGGCCCGGGCGGCTGGGAGGTGCTGGGCACACGTCTCCAGACCAGCTTCTCCAACAACATCCGCAACAATTTCGGCTTCCTGAACAACGCTGCGCCTGAGGGCATCGGCCAGCCGGACAAGCTGTTCATCCAGCAGGGCCGCAAGGTGTTCAAGGAGGTGGTGCCGATGGTCTCGGACATGATCATCGACCATGCCCGCGATCTGGCCGTCGATCTCGACCACCTGAAACGGATGTGGCTGCACCAGGCCAACATCAACATGAACGTCATGATCGGCCGCAAGGTGCTGGGGCGCGAACCCTCTGCGGAGGAGAACGTCATCATCCTGGACGAATACGCCAACACCTCCTCGGCCGGGTCGATCATCGCCTTCCATCTGCACAACGACGGATTCCAGCCGGGCGAGACCGGACTGATCTGCTCCTTCGGCGCCGGCTATTCGGCCGGGACGGTGTTCGTCAGGAAACGGGCGTAGGCCGCAACAGGGGTTTCGAACGCGGGTTTATTGCGCGACGCACCCGGCCCCGCTTGCACATGCGGCAAGAGTTTGCTTTCTATCCGGCTCCAGCACAGTGCGAAACGCAGGGGGCCTTCGCAATGGCGAAAACCCAGACTGAGACGCCGGGCCAGAACGCCCTGACATTCCTGGAATCCCTGGCGCGCGACGTCGCGCTGGTGCTCAAGCGACTGGGCGGTTCGGCGCATCAGAACGTCGTCATCGACTGCGTCGCCGCCATGAAGCGCAGTCGTGGCGAGCCGGTGAACCAGGATCTTCGTCAGGCCGTGGTCCAAGCCTTCGAAAGCTACAGCCAGTGGTTCGCCAAGCCCTTCGGCGAGGGTTCGATGCGCTGGGCCCTGATCGCCGAACCGGCCTGACATCGACCATCACGCCAGACGAAAAGGGCCCCTCTCCGATCCGGAGAGGGGCCCTTTCGCCGTCAGCGCCTGAAGCGGATCAGAAGCGACGCACGAAGCTCAGCGCATAGGTATCGGCCTCTCCGCCGTCGTCACGGAAGTCACGGCGCGTCCAGTCAGCCCGGATGCCGTTCTGGCCGTCCAGACGATATTCGGCGCCGGCGCCGTAGTTGACGCTGTCCAGATGCTCGCTCGCGCTCAAACCCAGGGCCTTGGCCTTGATCTCGGTCACGCCGTAACCAACGCGCGCGAACAGATCGAGGTTGGGCTGGACCGGCACGCTCGCCACCGCATAGGCGGCCGCGTCATAGCGGTGCTCGAACTTGGTCGAGACGTCGCCGACATTGTAGCGGTCCGAAGTCACGCCGACCGAGGTTTCGCCTTCCACGCCCAGATAAGGCGTCAGCTTGGCGCCCACCCGCCCCGTGATGGCGCCCAAGTTTCCGGCGTCGGCATCCAGGTAGGTATAGCCCACCGAGCCGTAAACCTGTGGGTTGGTGACAGTCTGGGCCATGGCCGGGACGGCGAATGCAGACAGAACGACGGTCGAGAGAATGATGTTACGCATTGTTTCTTATACTCCTAGATGACGATGACTTGCGGTCATCGGCCCCATCCAGCGAGTTGTTAAATAGGGATCGCCTTCGGCCGTTCCATGGCCGGTATGTTGCGACGCAGAAACTGTAGATTGACTGGCACACACGCCGTTCGGTCAGGAACCATAGTTCCGTTCGACGATCAGGCGGCGGGCAGACTCCAGCCCATGCCGGACAGCAGCGTCGCCGCCATGGCGTTCAGCGGCGCGGGCACGCCATGGCGCGCACCAATACGGGCGATCACGGCATTGCGCGCGTCCCACTCCATCGGCCGCCCCGCAAACCGGTCGCCGAGCAGGGAGTTGACCGAGTCCGCCGGCGACGCCCGGGTGCGCTCGACGACCCAATCCGGCAGGTCGTCGCCCAGATCGGCCCCGACCGCCCGGCCGACGGCGACGCATTCCGCCGCCATGCCGTGCATCAGCTCGGCCATCCCGGGAGACGCCACGACGCCCGACGGCTGCCCGGTCAGGGCGCAGACGGCGCCCGCGCAGTTCAGCGCCAGCTTGGTCCATGCGGCGGTCAGGAAGTCCTCCGTGAGGATCGGCCTGAGCGGCTCCTCATTGAACAAGGCGGCGAAGGCCTCGCCCATCTCCCCGGTCGGGAGGGTCAGGGTTCCATGGCGACGGTGCCGGATCAGACCCGGCCCCTCACGCTCGGCGGGCAGGTCGACGATGACCGGCAGGATGCGATCGGCGGGCACGAAGGGGGAGAACCGCTCGACATGCTCGACGCCGTTCTGGAGCACCGCCAGTCGGCTGTGCGGTCCCATCAGCGGCTTCAGCCAAGCGGCGGCCGCCTCGACGTCATAGGCCTTGGTCGCGACCAGCACCCAGTCCACCGGACCCTCGACCTGATCGGGCGACGTCAACACGCGCGGCGTCGCCTCGATCCGTCCGCCATCCGGGGTTTCGACGCTTAGCCTGTCCAAGGGCGACCGGGCGCAGAGGGTCAAGTCCCCGACCAGCGAACTGCGCGACAGCCAGGCCGCCACCGTGCCGCCGATGGCGCCGGGCCCGACGACGGCGATGGAAAGCGGCTTTGTGTCAGTCATAGGCAGGTCTCCGCAGGAGACCCAAACCTAATGACACCGCTGGACAGCGACAACCCGGCCGCAGAACGCGCTCGCCGGGAGCGCGCTCAGCGATCCTTCTCACGCGCCTCGCCGCCCCGCGTGACCAGGGCCGCCTGGGCCGCCGCCAGACGCGCGATCGGCACCCGGTAGGGAGAGCAGGAAACGTAGCTGAGGCCGACCTCTTCGCAGAAGGCGATGGAGGCGGGGTCGCCGCCGTGTTCGCCGCAGATGCCCATCTTGATGTCGGGCCGCGCCGCCCCGCCCCGCTCGGCCGCGATGCGGATCAGGTCACCGACGCCCTCCTGGTCCAGACGGACGAAGGGATCGGTCTCGAAGATGCCCTTGTCCATATAGGCCTGCAGGAAGCGGCCTGAATCGTCGCGCGAGATGCCGAAGGTCGTCTGGGTCAGATCGTTGGTGCCGAAGGAGAAGAACTCGGCGTGCTCGGCCAGATCACCGGCGCGCAGGGCGGCGCGGGGCAGCTCGATCATGGTGCCGACCAGGTATTCGACGCTGTCGCCGGCCTTCTCGAACACCGCCTTCGCCGTCCGGTCGGTCAGCTCGCGCAGGTATTTCATCTCCAGGCCCAGGGCGACCAGGGGGTGCATGATCTCCGGGATCGGAGCGACGCCGGAGGTCGCCTTCACCTCGAGCGCGGCTTCCAGAACCGCGCGAACCTGCATCTCGTAGATTTCGGGATAGGCGACGCCGAGGCGGCAGCCGCGGTGACCGAGCATCGGATTGGTTTCCTGCAGATCCTTCGCCCGCCGCTTCAGCTTGGCGGCGTCCAGCCCCGACGAGGCGGCCAGGGCGTCGATCTCGGCCTCCGTGTGCGGGATGAACTCGTGCAGCGGCGGGTCGAGCAGGCGGACCGTGACGGGCAGTCCGGCCATGATGGTGAACAGCTCGACGAAGTCCGACTTCTGGAACGGCTCGATCTTGGCGAGCGCCAGGCGGCGGCCGGCCTCGTCATCGGCCAGGATCATCTCGCGCACGGCGGCGATCCGGGTGTCGTCGAAGAACATATGTTCGGTGCGGCACAGGCCGATGCCCTCGGCGCCGAAACCGCGCGCGGTCTTGGCGTCCAGCGGGGTCTCGGCGTTGGCGCGAACCTTCAGACGACGCACGCCGTCGGCCCAGGCCATCAGGGTCTGGAAGTCGCCGGTCAGCTCGGGCTCGATCATGGCCACGGCGCCGTCCAGCACCTCGCCTTTGGACCCGTCGATAGTGATGATCTCGCCGGCCTTGAAGGTGCGGCCGCGCACGGTGAAGGTCCGGGCCTTGTCGTCGATCGAGATTTCCCCGGCGCCCGACACGCAAGGCCGCCCCATGCCGCGCGCCACCACGGCGGCGTGGCTGGTCATGCCGCCGCGCGCGGTGACGATGCCGCGCGCCGCATGCATGCCGTGGATGTCCTCGGGGCTGGTCTCCTCGCGGACCAGGATGACCGCATCACCCAACTGGGCCAGGCGTTCGGCCTCGTCGGCGTCGAAGACGATCTTTCCGGTCGCGGCGCCGGGGCTGGCCGGCAGGCCCTGCGCCACCACGGTGCGGCTGGCGTTCGGGTCCAGGGTCGGGTGCAGCAACTGGTCGAGGGCGGCGGGCTCCACCCGGCTGATCGCCTCCTCCTGGGTGATGACGCCCTCGGACGCGAGGTCCACCGCGACCTTCAGCGCCGACTTGGCCGTGCGCTTGCCGTTGCGGGTCTGGAGCATCCAGAGCCGGCCTTGTTCGACCGTGAACTCGATGTCCTGCATGTCGCGGTAGTGGCTCTCCAGCTTGCCCACGACCTCGACGAACTCGGCGAAGACCACGGGCATGGCCTCTTCCATCGAGGGGGCGGTCTCGCCCATCTCCTCGCGCCCGGCCTTGGTCAGCGACTGCGGCGTACGGATGCCGGCGACGACGTCCTCGCCCTGGGCGTTGATCAGGAACTCGCCGTAGAGCTTGGCCTCGCCGGTGGAGGGGTTGCGGGTGAAGGCCACGCCCGTGGCCGAGGTCTCGCCCATATTGCCGAACACCATCGACTGGACGTTGACCGCCGTGCCCCAGCTCTCGGGAATGTCATGCATGCGGCGATAGAACTTGGCCCGGTCGTTCATCCAGCTGGCGAAGACGGCCGAGACGGCGCCCCACAGCTGGTCCTGCGGATCCTGCGGGAAGGGATGGCCCAGCTCGCGCTCGACCACGGCCTTGTAGTCCGCAACCACCTTCTCCCAGTCGCCGGCGGTCAGCTCGGTGTCGACCGTGACGCCCAGACGGTCCTTGTGGTCGTCCAGAACCTCCTCGAAGTCGTCGTGGCTCAGGCCCAGCACCACGTTGGAATACATGGTGATGAAGCGACGATAGGAATCGAAAGCGAACCGGCGGTCGCCCGACAGTTTCGCCAGACCCTCGACCGTCTGATCGTTGAGACCCAGATTCAGGACCGTGTCCATCATGCCCGGCATCGAGGCGCGGGCGCCCGAACGCACCGACACCAGCAGAGGGTTCTCCGCGTCGCCGAAGGTCTTGCCGACCACGGCCTCGACCGCCTTCAGCCCCTCGGCGACCTGGCCCGCCAGATCGGCGGGATAGGTCTGGCCGTTGGAATAATAGTGGACGCAGGCCTCGGTGGTGATGGTGAAGCCGGGGGGCACCGGCAGGCCCAGCGACGACATCTCCGCCAGGTTGGCGCCCTTGCCGCCCAGCAGATTCTTCATCGACGCGTCGCCATCGGCGGAACCGCCGCCGAAGCCGTAGACCCACTTGCTCATCCGGTAACCCCTGAGTTGGAAACGTCGCCGGCGGGTTCACCCCGCTCATGGCGCCCTGACTAACGTGCTGCGACCGCGAAGGCGAGGGGGGCTGTAACAGTTTGTGAGCGCTGCGGCTTGGTCGTATCTGCCGTCATGTTCGACGCAAGCCGGACGACGTCCCGTGATCCACGAGACAGGGTGGGCCCCCACGATGCAAAAGGAGCAGTCGTCATGTCCGCCCTGGTCGCCCTGGCCGTCACCCTTCTGTCCGGCGCCGCACCGGCGCCCGCCGTGCAATCGAACTGCCCTCCTGCAGGCGCGCGTTTTCAACGCAACAACATCGATTCCACGTTCGTCGTCGTGTCCGAGGGCGGAGCCATGAACGATACCCTTGGGTGCCGTTGGCGTCGGGAGGACACCGGCGCGCGGATCTGGCTTACCATGGAACTGATGCGCCCCCTCGGGCCCGCGGGAGGCGCTCCTGCCGGGAGACCCGCAACACCGGCCGGCTCCGGCAGCGCCGGCCTCGGTCCGATCGCCAGCGGGGTCTATGAATGCGACAGTCCCGCCGCGGTCGGCGGCTCGATCATGGGGCGGCCGGTCACGGGCTTCTTCTTCGGCGTCACCGGACCCGGTACGTATCGGGACTTTGACGGCGGGCGCGGGGCCTTCAGCCAGAGCGGCGATGTTCTGACCATGACCAGCGGCCCGTTGCGGGGGATACGGTACAGACGTCAGGCTGCGGGTCTGTTCCGGCCACTGGACGCCCAGGGCCAGATCGGGCCGATCCGGTGCGTCCTGAACCGCGCGAAATCCCTGACGGGGCGCTGGTAGCCCCCTATCGCCGATGGCGAAAATCGGGATGATCGGGGCATGGCCAAACGCCGCGCCGCCCCCTCCTCCGACACGCTCGAGGCCGCCCTCGCGCGGGTGTTCGACCATCGCAGCCATCAGGCGAGCTGGTTCGCCCTGACGGGAGGCGAGCCGCTGTTCGCGGCGGGTGACGAGGCGGACAGCCTCTACCTGTTGCGCTCGGGGCGGCTGGGCGTCTTTCATCGCGCCGAAGGCCAGCCGCCGCAGTTCATGGGTGTGATCCGGCCGGGGGAGCCGGTGGGGGAAATGGCCCTGATCGCCGGCACGCCCCACACGGCGGATGTGGTGGCCCTGCGCGATTCCGAGATTCTGGCCCTGCCCCGCGACGCCTTCTTCGAGGTGGCGCGCACCGAGCCGGACGTGATGCTCCACCTGTCGCGCCTGATGCTGAGCCGGGCGCGCGATCATTCCGGCAATGCCGCCGGCGAACCGACCGTCTTCGGCTTCGTCGGCGCCCGCGCCCGTCCCATCCGCGCCTTCGTCGAACGGGTCGCCGCCGCCGTCGCGGCCTTGGGCTATTCGTGTCAGGTCATCGACGAGACGGCGTTGCGCTCGGCCTCGGAATGGTTTTCGCGGGTGGAGGACAGCCACGACTACGTCCTCTATGTCGCCGAGGCGGATCAGCCGGCCTGGGCCGCCCTGTGCGCCCGCCAGGTGGACCGGCTGTTCGTCGTCGGCGACGCCCTGACCGCCCCGCCCGCGACGACGCCGTCTCGGTCGCTCGAAGGTCTGGGCCGTCAGTTCACCGACCTGATCCTGCTGCGCGACGCCCGGATGGAACGGCCCGCCAACACCCGCATCTGGCTGGATGCGGTCGAGCCCGGGCGCTGGTTCCATGTGCGGGAGGGCCAGGAGGCGGACTCAGCCCGGATCGCCCGCATCGTCACCGGCACGGCCGTGGGCCTGGTGCTGTCGGGCGGCGGCGCCCGGGCCTACGCCCACATCGGGGTGGTCAGGGCGCTGAACGAGATGAAGGTGCCGCTGGATTTCGTCGGCGGCGCCTCCATGGGGGCCGTGGTCGCCGCCGGGCCGGGCCTGGACTGGAGCGATGCAGAATTGGACGCCCGCATCCGCACCGCCTTCGTGAAATCCAACCCCCTGTCCGACATCGCCGTGCCCATCGTGGCCATGACGCGGGCGGGCAAGGTCGCCCGGCTGCTCTACGACGCCTATGGCGACATCGACATCGCCGACATGCCCCGGCCCTTCTTCGCCGTGTCGTCCAACCTGACGACCGGGCGGCTGGAGGTGCATCGGCGGGGCCTGCTGCGCCGGGCCATGCGCGCCTCGATCGCCATTCCCGGCGTCATGCCGCCGGTCGTGATCGACGGCCAGGTCCTGGTGGACGGGGCGGTGGTCAAGAACTTCCCCACCGACGTGATGCGCCAGCTCAACGCCGGGCCCATCGTCGGCTCCGACATGTCACAGGTGCGCGGCGTCGATCCGGCGGGATTGGAAAATCCGCCGTCCTGGTGGCGGTGGATCGCGTCGGGCGCCTGGCGCAACGGGCCGCCCATCGTCTCGGTGCTGATGCGGTCGGCGACCATCACCACGGACGCCGAGCTGGAGCGGTCGCGGGCCCAGACGGATCTGCTGATCCTGCCCGATCCCGGGGCGACGGACATTCGCGACTGGAAGATCTATGAGCCCGTCGTGGAGGCCGGGCACGCCGCCGCCCTGTCGGGCCTGGCGGGGCTGGACGGGCCGGTCGAGACCCTCAAGAAGCGCCGCGCCGCCGCGCTGAAGCCGGCGGCCCTGCCCGAAACGACCGAGGCAGACGCGCCCGTCGCCCCCGGCAAGCCCAGACGCGGTTTCTCGCTCAGGCGTGCGGCCTCCGCCGACCGCGCGGGCCAAAAGACCTGACATCCGGAAGCCCGTCATGCGACGCCGCTCTGCGCGCGGCGGTCCTCCTGACGGGAAGAGGGGTGGTACAGCCTCTCAGGCTTGAACTGAGGACCTCCGGCTCCACAAACCGGCGCTCTAACCAACTGAGCTAAGGCTGCCCATTCGGGACCATGTCCCGCGCGAGGCGCGTTGTTTAGCGGCGCCGCCCGCCTCGATCAAGCGCCAACCGCAGAGGACGAAAGAAACGTCCAGCGCGTCTCCGAGAACGGAAGGCCATGGTTCGGCCGAGTGTTGGCGGGCTCTTCCGCGTCAGCGAGCCTGGGGCTCTGGACGATCCGATGTCGGTGACGGCTCGGTTCGTCACAACGGGCACAGCGATATCACCACGAACACGACGAGATCGCTGCCTCCCCCGCTGTGATCGCTGTGAAAGCGCTGTGCCCGTTGTGATGAACCCCGGCGCCAGGCCGACGCTCGCTATCGCGGGGTGCGCGGGACGCCGACGTTCAACCGGATTGATGCCAAACGAAAACGCCCCGGAGTTTCCTCCGGGGCGTCTCGAAGATCGAGAAGTTCGATCCTATTGCAGGCGGAACGAGGTCGTGAAGCGGACCTTGCCCCCCGTGGCCACACCGTCCACCGAGCGCGGGGACAGACGGGCGCGACGGGCCGCCGACAGGGCCGCGGCGCCGAAGCCCGCACCCGAAGGCGTTTCCGAGAGAACCGAGCAATCCGACACGCTGCCGTTCGCATTGACGGTGCACTCGACTTGGACCGAGCCGCTTTCGATGCCGCGATCCTGGGCCCGTTGCGGGAACTCCGGACGAGGCGCCGAGCTCCAGCTGGGGTTGGAGATCACCGGCGGCCGAGGCGGAGCCGGCGGAGCGGGCGGAGGCGGAGGTCCGGGGACGATGACGGGGGGACCCGTATATTCGACCCGGTCTTCCTTCTTCGTCGGCTCGATCGGAAGGGTGATCGGCGGCGGCGGCGCGTTCGGCACGGCGACCGGAGGACGGACCTGCAGCTTGGGCGGCGGCGGGGTGTCCGGCGGAGGCGGCGGCGGCGGCGGGGGCGGAGGCGGCGGCGGGGGAGCGACGATCTCCACCTCCACGCCCTCGTCCTCGTAGTTCATCACCTGCATCTCGAACTTCGTCCGTTGCACCCAGATGATGAGGGCGACGAACATGATGCAGACGACGGCGAGGGCGATCAGCCAGACGACCGGATTGGCCTTCTTGCGGGGCGCGTCATACCGACTGCGGTGATATTCGACGGGTGTATCTGTCATGTGATCTCCCGTTCCTTACGACACTGGCGCTTTGTCTTCGCCGACGAGCGCGACACTATAGAAGCCCGCATCCTGCAGCGAATTCATGGCCTGCATGAAATCGCCATAGCGCGTGGCCTGGTCGCCGCGGATATAGATCCGCTCCTTCGTCGGGTCACGACGACCGATCTGTTCGGTCAGCGCGGTCCCGAGACCTTCGTAGGTGGTCTCGTTGTCCCCGATGAACACCCGGCCATCCGTCTGGATGGAGATGAACACCGGCTTGGGCGGACTTTGAGTGGGCTTCGCGACGGAAATCGGCAGCTTCACTTCAACCCCAGGGGTAGCGACCGCAGACGCCACCATGAAGATGATGAGCAGAACCAGCATGATATCAACGAAAGGCGTGACGTTGATGTCAGAGTTCTGCTCGACGTGATACTTGCCGCCGCCCGAGCCTCCGAGTTTGGCGGCCATGCGTCTTACGCTCCCTTGTCGAGTTGACGCGAGATGGCGTTCAGCAGCTCAGCGGCGAAACCATCCGAGCGGGTGCCGTAGGCCGAGATGCGGGTGTTGAAGTAGTTGTAGAACACAACGGCCGGGATAGCGGCGAACAGACCGATGCCGGTGGCCAGCAGGGCTTCGGCGATACCCGGGGCGACGGAGGCCAGGTTGGTGGTGTTCGACTGCACGATCCCGATGAAGGAGTTCATGATGCCGTAAACGGTGCCAAACAGACCGACGAACGGGCCGATGGAGCCGGTCGAGGCCAGGAACTGCTGACCGCCCGAGAGGCGAGCGGCCAGACCGGCCTGCACGGCCGAGACGGCGTGCTGGGCGCGGGCCAGGGCGCCGTCCTGGTGATCGCCGGTGACGCTCAGGCCGGCCTGACGCGACAGTTCGATTTCCTCGGTGGCGGCGGCGGCCATGTCGGCCAGCGGGTTGCCTTCCCACTCTTCAGCGGTGGCGACCTTGTGCATGTCGGCGATGGTGCGGGCGCCGCGGAAGCTTTCGAGGAAGTTGTCGGTCTTGCGGTTCAGGCTGGCGAACTCGATCAGTTTGATGATGAGCAGGGTCCAGGAGAAGATCGAGGCGAGCATCAGGCCGATCATGACGACCTTAACGACGGGCGTCGCCATCATGAACATCGAGATCGGCGTGATGTCACCGCTGTGGCCGCCGGCTTCCTGGGCCAGGGCGGGGGACGCTGCCATCAGGGCGGCGGCGCCGGCCATGGCAAGGATAGTCATTTTTTTGCTGTCGAGCATGTGTCGCCGGTTCCTGCTTTTCGGTCTGACTTTTGGACCCTGAGACAGCGCGCCTGAGCGCCTGTCCCTTCCATGAAATCGTTTCAACTCCGGCTTCACCCCCTCGGGAAGCTCGACCGGAAGCCTATGTTAACGTCTCGGCAACCTTTGGGGAAGCCAAGACCGGGGTGACGGCGCGGCGTTCAGCAAGAAAGCCGCCCGCGCGCCGTTCGTTGACCGTCGCCCGTAAAGACGGCGGTCAAGCGTCTTTGGCGAAGCGGGTCAGGAGCGTCAAGGGCGCAGAAGCGTTTTCGCGCCGGGACTGCAGGGAACTTGCGCCATTCACCGCTCAGGAAACAGAAACCGGTGTCACCTGATCGTCATGAAGCTGGGCACAGCAATTTTATTGCACTGCAACATTTCGAAACAAATGGACGGTTCGCCTGCTGGGTCGCAGAAGAAAATCCTGCCCGAATGGTCAAGAGTTAAGAAAAAGACCCCCGACATAACGTTGTTTGGGGTGCATCTGCGCCTGCCCGAACGACGCGGTCTCGTGGCGCAGACGGCGGCGCTGCGACATCGCCGCAGGGTTTCGCCGACAGTGAGAAGGAAGTGGTGCCTGGGGGCGGATTCGAACCACCGACACGTGGATTTTCAATCCACTGCTCTACCAACTGAGCTACCCAGGCCCTGACGCGGTTCTCGGGGCCTCGAAAGGCTTCCCGGCGCGGGAGCGGGGTCTATAGTCGAGCGGAAACAGGGTGTCCAGACTGTTCTACAGGTCCGACCCGTCTTCCTCTGGCACCGCTTCGTCGTCCGGCACGGGAATGGCATATGCGCCTGTGAACCAGCGCTGCAGGTCCACGTCCGAGCAGCGTTTGGAGCAGAAGGGTCGATACTCGGGAATCGACGGGTGTTTTTGACAAATCGGGCACTGGGCCATGGTCAGGTCTCCTCGATTCTCTCTTTGCCCGGGCGGACCGCTTCATCCTGTCGCAGCCCCGCGCGAGGGCCCAGCCGCGCGATCAGAGGCGCCGCGCGTTCCGCCAGGGCCGGACGACACCAGGCCGTCAGTCGCGGCGAGGCCGTGTCGGCGAGAACCGCATGGCGCAGGCGGCGGGTCAGGGCGATCGCTTCGGTCTGCAGGGCCCGCTCCGATCCGGGGCGGCCCAGCGTCTCCTCGATCGGCGTGCGTCGCCACGGCAGGGACAGCTGCATCAGGCCGAGGCGACTGACCGGCCCCCAGACCGCCTCCGGCGCCCAGGCGAAGGCCTCGCGCGCCTGGGCCGCCAGTCCGCCGCCCTCGTGCACGGCGCCGACCAGATCGATCACCACCAGCCCGCCCCAGCGCTTGAGCCGGATCAGTCGGGCGGCCTGACGCAGGCCCTCGCGATTGGCGGTCGCCCTGCCCTTGCGACCGTCCCGGCCGGGCTGGGGGGCGAAGTCGATGTCCACGGCGATCAGGGCGCGCGTCCGCTGCACGGCCAGGTCGAGACCGGACGCCGCGAAGACGCCGCCAGACGCCAGCGCCTCCTCCTCGGCCTCCCAGGTCGCCTGGATGGCGACTGCTCCGGTCTGGACCTCCACGCCGGGCGCCAGAGCCGCCAGTTCGTCCAGCAGATCAGGCGCGGCCTCCAGCAGACGCGGCGCGCCCTCGGCCGGGCCGGTCCGACGCACCACCGCCCCCTTGGCCTCACGCGGCTCGGCCGTGACCACGACCTCCAGGGCCTGGCCGACGGTCAGCACATGGTTGCGTTCGAACGGCAGAAAGGCGTGCGGCCCCTCCCCGCCCAGATCGACGAAGCCGCCGGACAGCCCCGCCTCCACGGCGACCACACGGCCGATCGACCGCGCGCCCAGTCGCATCGCGTCGGGATCGCCCTCGCGCTGGATCAGGATCTGTTCGAACCGGCCGTTCCTCGCCACCACCCCGCGCCGCTCGCCGGGCGTGTCGTCGTAGAAGAGCTCGATGTCGCCGCTCACGCCCGCCAGCCGGCGCCGTTCAGCAGATTGGCGGTCTCATAGAGTGGCAGGCCCATGACCGCCGGGTGGCTGCCGACGATGCGGATGACGAAGGCGCCCGCCGGTCCCTGAATGCCGTAAGCCCCAGCCTTGCCCCGCCAGTCGCCCGAGGCGACGTAGGCGGCGATTTCGGCCGTGGAGAGGGTCTTGAAGGTCACCCGCGTCTCGACCACCCGATGCGTGATCCGTCCGTTCGCCGCCACGGCCACCCCGGTGAAGACCCGGTGGTTGCGGCCCGACAGCAGGGTGAGAAACTTCGTCGCCTCGGCCTCGTCGGCGGCCTTTTCCAGAAGGCGACGGCCTACCGCCACCACCGTATCGGCGGCCAGGACGACCGCGTCGGGCGACCGCGCCGCCACGACCTCGGCCTTCGATCGGGCCAGGCGGGCCGCCAGCCGGGGCGGCGTCTCGTCCCGAAGCGGCGTCTCGTCGATATCGGCGGGGTCGATGCGGTCGGGTGTGATCCCGATCAGCGCCAGCAGTTCGATGCGGCGCGGGCTGGCCGAAGCCAGCACGAGTTCGGGACGGCTCATGGCGAGCCCGTCCTTACTTGAAGCGATAGGTGATGCGGCCCTTGGTCAGGTCATAGGGCGTCATCTCGACCAGGACCTTGTCGCCGGCCAGGACGCGGATGCGGTTCTTGCGCATCTTGCCCGCGGTGTGGGCGATGATTTCGTGATCGTTCTCGAGCGTCACGCGGAAGGTGGCGTTGGGCAGCAGCTCGCTGACCGTACCGGGAAACTCGAGCAGTTCTTCCTTAGCCATGCGGCCTCACACGCCCGGTTGAATACGAATCGAGGCCCGCGCCGGGCGGGGCGCGAGCCGTAAGAAGTGGGGGCTAATGCACCAAAACGGCCGGATAGTCGAGGCCAGCGGGTGAGGAGTGCTCGTGAGCAAGAGGTGAGCGAGTCAGGTCACGCCGGCGACAGCAGCTCACGGCTTTGCTCACCGGCACTGCTCACCCGTCTTCACCGCCGATATAGCGCGCAAACCAGGGTGAACAGGCGCCGCGCGGTTTCGTGGTCGATGGCGACCTTGCCCTCCAGCCGCGCCTGCAACGCCTCTGCGCCTTCGTTGTGCAGACCCCGCCGGCCCATGTCGACCGCCTCGATCTGGGTCGCCGACGAGCCGCGCAGGGCCTCGTAATAGCTGTCGCAGATCAGCAGATAGTCCTTCAGCACCGTCTTCAGCGGCGTCAGGGACAGGGCGTAGGTGCGGGCGAACCCGCCCGGCGCCGCCACGTCGAACACCAGCCGGTTGTCCTGCAGCGACAGCTTGAGGTCATAGGGGCCGTGTTCGGCGTCGGCCGGCTGGAAGCTGTTCTTCTCGACCAGATCGAAGATGGCGACCCGACGCTCATGCTCGATCTCCGCCGTCGCCGACGGCAGGGTCGCGGCGTCCAGTTCGACCGATTGCAGCCTGTGTTCGCTCATGCGCCCTCTCCGACCGTCGCCGCCTCGGCGTCATCCTCGGGATGGGCCGGGGCGGCGCGCGCCGGCCACCGATCCGAGATGTCGACGACCACGGCGTCCAGACATTCGACCTCGACCCTCAGGTCGCCGCCGCCGGCGAACATCAGGGTGACCCGCCCGCCGGGAGCCTCGGTCGGCTCGAAATCCAGCGCCAGCAGCTCCAGCGCGGCGTCGGGCAGGCGCGGCAGGCCCCGGCTGCGCACGGCCTGGACATCGCCGAACTGCATGGCCGAGCGCACCCGCGTGCCGCCGCATTCCCAGCAGAAGCGGCTGAACTCGATGGTCAGCCGCCGCGCCGCCTTTTCCCAGACGATGTCGGCCGGGCGCAGGATGGCGTCCTGGAGCGCCGCCGAGATGATGGCCAGATCCTCGCCGTCCTCGGCCAGCAGCCGCAGGGGCTCAATGGCGCGCCCCGCATCCCCCGGCGCGGGAGGCTCTATCGGGCGGGCGGCGTCCGGATTGAAAGCCTCAGTGCTCATCGGCCGGACTTTCGACGGGCGGGCCGTGGATGCGGCGGATCTGGGCCCCGCAGGCGCCGAGCTTCTCCTCCAGCCGTTCAAAGCCGCGATCCAGATGGTAGACGCGACCGATCGTGGTCTCGCCCTCGGCCACCAGTCCCGCGATGACCAGACTGACCGAGGCCCGCAGGTCGGTGGCCATGACGGGCGCCGCCTTCAGGGTTTCGACTCCCCTCACCCGCGCCTCGCCCGCGTGGACCGAGATGTCGGCGCCCAGCCGCGCCAGTTCGGGCGCGTGCATGAAGCGGTTCTCGAAGATGTTCTCGTGGATGACGCTCTCGCCCTCGGCCGTCGTCATCAGGGCCATGAACTGGGCCTGCAGGTCGGTGGCGAAGCCGGGATAGAC
>NZ_JBQVNM010000048.1:0-21289 GCF_052436175.1 Brevundimonas sp.
CCGGTCTGAAGACCTCAGGTCAGGTCGGCTTAGCCGCCCATGCCTTCGGTGACTTCCTCGAACTTGCCCGAGATGGTGGTGCCCAGGGCCGTGACGGCGCCGATGATGACGACAGCGATCAGGGCGGCGATCAGGCCGTACTCGATCGCCGTGGCGCCGGACTCGTCCTTGACGAACTTGGTGATGAACTTGGTCATGGCAGTTTCCTTTTCTAGCGATCGGTTGATGACGGCGAGCTGATCGTGGCTCGCTGGCCCCCTTTGACCCGACCACCTTCGCATAGACGCGTTAAGGCTGTGCCCTATGACTATGGTTGTCGCGAGATTCATCTGCCTGAACCGCAGGTTGAGATTGTCTGGCCGCTTCAGTCTTTGTTGAGAATTTTCGACCACCCTCGGGATCTGATCGCGCCCACGCGCACTCCCGGCCGCCCACGGCCCGGAGAAGTTCCAGAGGTGACCGCATGATCCGACGCCTTTCCGCGCTCCGCCTGATCGCCGCACTGGCGCCCATGGCTGCATTCGGGGTTGTACTCGGCGCCGCCCCGGCCCTGGCCCATACCTCGCCGATCAACCTCGGCGTGGACGGGGTGCAACGCATCACCCTGCGCGGCGCGGCCAGTTCGGTCATCGTCGCCAACCCCCAGATCGCAGACGTCACGGTCGTGGACGCCAACACCCTGTTCATCACCGGCAAGGGCTATGGCGTGACCGAGGTCGCGGCCGTGGATTCCATCGGCCGCACCCTGTTCCAGAACCGGGTCGTCGTGACGGGCGGCCAGACCGGGTCGGTCCGGCTGTGGCGCGGCGCCGAAGCCACAGAGATGGCCTGCGCCGCTAGCTGCTCGCCCAGCGTTCGCACCGTCGCGCCCTCCGCCGGGACCCCTTCGGTCACGTCGACGCCGACTCCGTGATCCGGTCGCTGCGCGAAGGCCGGGCGATGCGTCGCCGCGCGCGTCACGGCTCGTCCGCCGTCGAGTTCGCCTTTGTCGGCCTGCCCTTCTTCGTGATGCTGTTCGCCATCATGGAGATCGGCCTGGTGTTCGTGACGGACTCGGTGCTGGACAACGCCACGGTCGAGACCGCCCGCCTGGTCCGCACCGGCCAGGCCGCCGCCTCCAGCATGACCGCAGCACAGTTCAAGACCGAGCTGTGCAACCGCATGAGCATCTTCAGCGGCGATTGCCCCAGCCGGGCCAGCATCGACGTGCGCGCCCTGCCGCAGTTCCGCAACGCCACCCCGCCCGATCCCATGGCCAGCGGCACGGCGTTCAACGAGGGCGCCCTCACCTATATCACCGGCCAGCCGGGCGACCTGATGCTGGTGAGGGTCTGGTACAAGCACCCCCTGATGACGCCCTTCCTGGCCCAGGCCCTGTCGCGTCTGAAGGACGGTAACGCCCGCTTGATGGCGACCACCGCCTTCCGCAACGAACCCTTTGCGCCGACCACGCCATGAGGATCGTCCTGCATCACCCTCATCGCCCGAAGGGCCTCCTTCACCGGTTCGTACGGGACCGGCGCGGCGTTTCGGCCGTCGAATTCGCCCTGATCGCGCCCTTGATGATCGCCTTCTACTTCGGCCTGACCGAGTTTTGTCAGGGCTATATGGCGCAGAAGCGGATGGGCCACAGCGCCGCCGCGGTCGCCGACCTGGTGGCCCAGACCGATGTGGTCACCACCAACGAGCTCGACGACATCGTCGCCATCGGCGGCCTGATCATGAAGCCCTTCCCGACCACCGGTCTGACGGTGCGGGTGTCCAGCGTCACACGCGACGCCAACGGCGTGGCCAAGGTGGACTGGAGCCGGGGCAGCGGCATCGCGGCCCTGGGCAAGACCACCGTGGTCACCGTCCCGACCGACATGGTCGCCAACGGCGAGAGCGTGGTGATGGCCGAAACCACATACGCCTACGCCTCGCCGATCGGCTATCTGCTGCCGGACGTCACCAACTTCCACAGCAAATTCTATTCGCGGCCGCGCAAGGTGGACAAGGTCGGCTGCAGCAACTGCTGAGATGTCCCTGCCTTCCGGTTCAAGCCTTCAGCCGTCCAGCCGCAGGGTCCGCAAGGCGCCCAGACGGGCGAAGGCGACTGTCAGGGCCTTGCGACGCGCCGGGGCCAGGGGCGACACCGGCGCTTCCCGGATCACCGCGCCGCCGAAGCCGTCGGCGACGATCAGGCCGGGTTCGTCCGGCAGCACGCCCTGCGGAAACTCGGGCGCCACGGCGAAGAAGAAGGCGTCGCAGAACGGGGCGTATTCCGGCCATTTGCGATCGACGCGATAGTCCTCGATCCCCGACTTCATCTCGCAGATGACGATGTCGCCCTTCTTGCCCAGGGCCATGACGTCGGCGCGACGGCCGTTGGGCAGGCAGACCTCCAGCAGGGGCGCATAGCCCATGTCGATCAGCAGTCGGGCGGCGCCGCGCGTGACGGACTGCGTCGTTTCCGGGCGCGAGAAGACGAGTTCAAGATGGAGGGCGGCGGACACTCTGCCAGTATGTTCCGCATCCGTTCCGGTTTCAACCGCCGTCAGCCCGGCTGCACCGCATTCCTGTTGACCGCCCACTCCGCCCTGGTCTGACCCCACAGGTCCACCGCATGGTCCTGAAACGGGGGCGGCAGGACGCCGGGACCGCGATTGGTCGATCCCAGTCGTCGGGCCACGGCGGCGGACGGAAGGTTGTCCGGGTCGATGCAGTGGATCACGTCCGTCCAGCCCAGCCGCTCAAAGGCGTAGTCCATGGTCGCGACCGCCGCCTCCAGCGCGTAGCCCTTACCCGTCGCATCCCGGTGCAGGCTCCAGCCGATCTCTCGCCCCGGCCAGCCATAGGGATGCAGCGGCCCGATCCGGCCCTGCCAGATCCCGGTCGATTTTTCGATCACCGAGAACATTCCCTCGCCCTGAAGCGCCCACATGCCGGCGATGGAGGCGATGGCGCGCCAGACCTCGTGCTTGGACTGCACCCCGCCGATGAAGCGGGTCGTCTCCGGATCGCTCATGAAATCCGCCCAGCGCGGGAAGTCGTCATGCGACGGCGGCCTCAGGATCAACCGGGCGGTCTCGAGCGTCGGGCCCAGATCGGATGTCACAACAGGTACTCCCGCTCCAGTTCGTAGTGACTGCCGTCGTCGCTCAGGACGCTGGAATACAGTCCGAACCGATCGACGCGGATCGGCGGCGAATGCAGCAGGTTGTGGCCGGTGATCCAGGCGCCGATCCGGTCCGGATTGGTCTGGGTCTTCAGATAGGCCAGGGTCACATGCGGACGATAGGCGCGGGGCTCCATTCGTAGGCCCGCGCGCTCGGCGGCGGCGCGGCATCGGCCCGCAAGGACGTTCAGCCGTTCGTTCGGCTCCAGCCCGGCCCAGAGGGTGTGGCTGCGATGGTCGTCGCCGAAGGCCCCCACCCCCTTGAGCGCGATCTCGAACGGCCCGCCCGTCGCGGCGCGCTCCAGCTCGGACGCCAGATCATCGGCCCGCCGTTCGTCCATCTCGCCGTAGAAGGCCAAAGTGACGTGCAGGGCCTCGCCCGGTCGCCAGCGCGCGCCGGGCAGGCCGGTCTGGCGCCGTTTCAGCGTCTCGGCGACATCCCACGGGATCGGCAGGGCGGTGAACAGGCGCAGCATGCGACCCTTGGTAGCGGGCGGAACCGCCGCCCGGAAGCCCGGTTCTTCTTGCGGGACGTGCGCTGTCGCACGATATTGGACCCGACGACCGGAGAGACCTCCGGCGAATGGAGACGAGTTTCGCCATGAGCGATTTCAACAACGGCTTTGCGCGCCCCCTGCCGCAGACCGCCGACATGTCGGTGGACGCCGGCCTGCGCAGCTTCATGCTGGGCGTTTACAACAAGCTGGCCCTGGGCCTGCTGGTCGCCGGCGCCCTGGCCTTCCTGACCGGCAACTATCCGCCGGTGCAGCAGCTTCTCTATATCGTGGACGGCTCGGGTCGCCTCGCCGGCCTGACGGCGCTGGGCCTCGGCGTGCAGTTCCTGCCCCTGGTCCTGCTGTTCGGCTCGATGTTCTTTATGAAGAACCCCACGGCCGGCGGCGTGAATCTGCTCTACTGGGCCGTGGTCGCCTCGATCGGCGCGGGCATGGGCGTGCTGTTCCTGCGCTACACGGGCGGCTCCCTGGCCTCGACCTTCTTCGTGACGGCGGCGGCCTTCGGCGGCCTAAGCCTGTTCGGCTACACGACGAAGAAGGACATGACGGCCTTCGGCAGCTTCCTTATCATGGGCGTGATCGGCCTGGTGATCGCCTCGATCGTCAACATCTTCCTGCAGTCCGGCACCTTCTACCTGATCATCTCGGGTCTGGGCGTGCTGATCTTCGCGGGCCTGATCGCCTATGACACCCAGCGGCTGAAGATGACCTACTACGCTCTGGGCGGCGACCAGAACGCCATGGGCGTGGCGACCGGCTATGGCGCCCTGAGCCTGTTCATCAACTTCATCAACCTGTTCCAGTTCCTGCTAGCCTTCATGGGCGGCCGTCGCTGATCCGAACACCGGGTTGAGAGATGCTAGAAGGGCCTCGGGAAACCGGGGCCCTTTTTCGTTGGTCCTTGCCGAGAGACCCGGGGCCTACTCGACGACCTGGAACCGGCGGCTGTCGAAGACCCGCAGCACCTGATCCAGTTCGCGGCCGCGTTTCAGGATCTGGCCGCCCTCGCCGATGACGGCCCACTGGCCCTGACGGGTCTGCAGGGCCGGGCGTTTCTCGATGCGGTAGAGGGGGGCGTCGCCCGAACGGCGGAAGACGGCGAACTCGGCCACATCCCTCTGCCCGATCATGGCGTAGTCGCGCCACTCGCCCGCCGCCACCATGCGGCCGTAGACCCGCAGGATCAGGTCCAGCTCGCGCCGGTGAAAAAAGACCGGCCCGGCGCCCGATCCAGGCTCATCCTCGCCGCCGCCCTGTGAGGGATCAAAGCTCATAAGAGGAAGTTAGGGCGGTTGCTTCCCCGACGCCACCGGCGGCTTGGCGCGAGTGCGACATCCGGTCTCGCCGCCGCAATCATCGAACACGAAATGGCCCCCTTTCGGTCCTTCGCCCGCCCGGTTGGACGGCGAAAACCTGACTGTCGGCCAGTCGGAGTTCGGAAGCGTCCCGGAACCTGAACAGCCCCCCCAGCCCCCCTGGATGTTTCCAGTAACGGGCTCCGACGGGCCGGCGCTTCCTCCAAGCGAGACGCCCGCTGCGCCCCTTCCCCCTCCCGGCCCAGCGGGCGTTTTGCTGTCTGGAGCCCGGCGATGCGGGCGGCCCCATTCAGGTTTGCGGCGGACCGCCGGGGGCTGTGGCGGGCTTGGGAGCCGGAATGATGATCGGGCCGTGCTCCGGGGCCGGAACCGCCACGGTCGCCGCAGCGTCCAGGGTCACGCTCACCCTCTCTTCGCCGCGCGTCACCGAAAGGGTCCGGACGCCTTCGCCGCTCAGCGCCGAGGCCAGCGTCGCCAAGTCGGCCGTGGGGGCGTCGTTCACCGCCGTCACCACGTCGCCGGCCCGCAAATCGCTCTGGGCCGCCGCAGACCCGCCCTCGACCGAATCGACCCGGACGCCCGCCCCGCCGTGTCCGGCGCTGAACTGGGCCCCGAAGGCCAGGACGGCGTCGCGACCGGCGACCACGTTCACCGCCTTGATCGGCTCCACGGTCAGGGCCGTGGCGACCTCGCGTCCGTCGCGCAGATACAGGACCGTGAGGCGGGTTCCGGGCGCGGCGATGCCGACGGTGGCCAGCACCGAACCGGCGTTGGCGACAGGACGGTTCTGGACCCGCAGGATGATGTCACGGCGGCGCAGACCCGCCGCCTCGGCCGGAGACCCCGGCGCCACATCCTCGACCACCGCGCCGCGCACGATATGCAGGCCGAAGTCGCGCGCCCTCTGGGCGTTCAGAGACCCCAGGACGGCGCCGATCCGGCCGCGCGTCACCGAGCCGTGCTCGCGGATCTGGCCCACGACGAACATCATGATCCGGGTCGGGACGGCGAAGGCGATGCCGTCATTTCCGCCGCGCCCGCCCAGACCCAGGGGATCGGACCCGCCCGAGAGGATGGAGGTGTTGATGCCGATCAAGCGTCCGCGGCTGTCGAGCAGCGGTCCGCCGGAATTGCCCGAGTTCACCGCCGCGTCGGTCTGGATATAGTCCTCCACCGCATCGCCGAGGCCCGACCGGCCCAGGCCCGAGATGACGCCCATGGTCAGGGTCTGGTCCAGGCCGAGCGGATAGCCGACGGCGAAGGCCAGATCGCCCGTCCTCAGGGTGTCGGAATCCACGGTCTCGACCTGCGACAGGTTCAGCGGTTCGCCGTCGCGCGGCTGGATGCGCAGGACGGCGATGTCGGTCGCCTTGTCGGTGCCGATCAGGACGGCGTCGAACAGTCGGCCGTCGGTCATGTCGACCGTGAACTTGCCCCCGCCCTCGACCACATGGTTGTTGGTGACCAGCACGCCTTCTTTGGCGTCGATGATGACGCCGGAGCCGGATTGCAGGGGCTTGGCCGCGTTCTCGTCCGACGTCGGTCCGCGCGAGGAGCCTAGGGTGGTCACCTGGACCACGGCCGGCAGGGTCCGCTCCAGCCCGGCGGCGAAGGTGAAGACCCCGCGCCGTTCGTCATAGGGCAGAGGCAGGGCCAGGGTCGTCGGCGCAGGACGGGCCGTCTGGGGCGCGGGCGCCGCATAGGCGGGGGCGCCCAATGTCGCGAGTCCAAGAACCATCATCAGGGGGGCGGCCGCCACGGCCATATTCGACGGGAAGACAAGGCGCGGCATCAAGCAGTTCCTGGGCATCGCCGCGAGGATGGCGCCGATGTGCGAGGTCAGCCTAGCGTGGGAAATGCGCCGTGACGATGGCCCCCGGGCCCGCGTCATCAATCGTCATCTCGCCGCCATGACGGCGCAGCACGGCGCGCACGAAACTGAGGCCGAGGCCATGGCTTTCGCGCCCCTCGGCCTCGGCCACTGACGCGCGATAGTCAGGGTCGGACAGAAGGCGAGGGTCGATGCCGGGGCCCTGATCGGCCACAGAGAGAGCCGCCCCGCCGGGGCCGACGAAGGCCCGCACAGTGATCGTCCCGCCGACGGGAGAGAACTTCAGCGCATTGTCCACGAGATTGGCCGCCGCCCTCTGCAACAGGGAGGGCACGCCCAGGACCGCCACCTCCCCCTCGGCCTCGACCCGGATGGCGATGTCGCGGTCCTCGGCCAGCGGCTGGTAGAGGTCGGCCAGGCCGTGCGCCAGATGGTCCAGACGCACGGTCTCGAACCGCCAGGCCTCACCCTCGCGCAGGGCCAGGGCCTCGTTCATCTGACGCGTCAGCCCCTTGAGGTCGTGCGCCGCCTCCCGCCCCAGACGATGGCGCGTCTTGAGGTCGTCGGTCTCGGCCAGTTGCTCCATCCGCGCCGTGGCCCGGGCCAGGGGCGTGCGGAAGTCGTGGGCCAGCTGATCGGTGGAATCCCGCAACCAGGTCATCAGTTCTTCGAGCCGATCCAGCGTGCGGTTGGCCTGAACCGTCAGCTCGGTCAGTTCCGGCGCCACCCCGATCTCCGTCGCCCGGCGGGAAAAATCGCCGACCGCCGCCCGGTCGAGGGCCTGGCTGACCTCGGCGATGGCGTGGGTCATGCGCCGCCGCGACCAGGTGGAGGCGGCCAGACCCGAAATCAGGATCACGAGGCCGGTCGTGATCACGGCCAGCACCGCCCAGCCCCAGGCCTTGCCCGACCGATCGACAACCCGCCCGACCGAGACCTGCAACGAACCGAACGGGCGGCGCACCACCACGGCCTCCACCGCCCGGGACGGACACAGGGCCCCGCGCGGCAGGGTGACCGCATAGATGTCCGGTCCCAGACGCGACAGCCGCACCCGGCGCGCAGTCTCCAGCGGCGCGAGACCCGCCGGCTTGCCGACCGGCCCCCGGATATAGCGCACCCCGGCCCCGCCCCGGCCGGTGCGGCAGGTCTCCTCGATCGACACGGCGTCTCGGCCCGGGCCGCTTTGCAGCGCCGCGAGAAGACTGGACAGATAGAAGGCGTCGCCCTCGGTCACCGCATCGGCGTTCAAGCTGGATTCCTCGCCCAGCTTCTGTGTCACGGCGGCGAAGTCGTCGAGCGCCGCCAGGGCCGCCTGCTGGCGTTGATCGGTCCGAACCGCCAGGCCGGTGACCAGCAGGGATCCCGACAGGGCGACGGCCGCCAGAACGGCGATGGCGGCCACGAGCTGGGTCGAGGTGCGTCGCCCCAGCCAGTCCCGCAGGCCTTCGCCCAGGCCGAACCTGAAGCCCATCAGACGTCCAGGTCGCGGAAGATGAGGCTCTGGCTGCGGGCCGAGACGATCAGGGGATGCAGGTCCTCGCCGATCTCCGGCGCCTGCTCTTTGAGCCGGCGACGCAGGGCGCTGATGCGGGCGTCGATGATGTTGACGAAGTTGTCGGGCAGGAATTTCCACTCCACCCAGCACTTGTCCCACAGCATGGTCTTGGTCACCGGCTGGCCGCGCGCCTGCATCAGCTCGGCGACGATGGAGAACTCCAGCGGCGACAGGTCGATCAGCCGGGTCGCCGTCGCCCCGTCCGGTCCGGTCGTCTCCAGCTTCAGGGTGCGCGCGCCCGTCGACAGGCGGAAGGGGCCGTTGAGGATGTCGGCGCCGTGCGGGCGGGCATGACGCGGATGACGCCGCATCTGGGCCGCCATGCGCGCCAGCAATTCCTCGTCCCCGACCGGCTTGGCCAGATAGTCGTCGGCGCCGCCCAGCAGCCCTTCGACCTTCTGACCCTCGCCGCCGAGGGCGGTGAGCATCAGGGCCGGCGCCTGGGCCGAAGGGCCCTTCCCCTCGCGCAGCCGGCGCAGGGTGGACAGGCCGTCCAGCCCCTTCGTCATCCGATCGAGGATCAGGACGTCATAGGCCGTGGCTGTGGCTGCGGCGAGGGCCGTCTCCCCCGCGTCGAAACGGTCCACCGTCCCGAACCCCGCGCGCAGCAGACGTTCGGCCACATGCTCGGCCAGGCTGGGGTCGTCCTCGAGCAGCAGGACGCGACGCCCCTCGAAGATGTCGGCCAGGGCGGCGAAAGGGTCGTCCACAGCCGCGCCCGCCCCCTCCTGGGGGTCTGATGAAATGTCGATGGTCACAGCCGAGCCCTCCAGCGGCGCCACGATACGATTTCGCCGTGAAATGACAAAGCGGAGCCATCTGACGCTTTCTGACGTTCGTAGGGGCAGGCGGCGACAAGCGGCGCCGTAAACCTCCCGGGAATGACGAATGAAGCGGATTTCAATGCTGCTGCTGGCCGGTTGCGGCCTGACCGCCTGCCAGACGGCGCCGATGGCCGACAGCGGCTTCCTCAACACCTATGACGGGCTGACAACCCGCACCGACACCCTGCGCGCCTCGATCCGCTAAAACCGCGACGACGCGGCGGTGCCGGCCATCGAACTGGTCTTCCTCGACCCCGCTGTGATGGTCGCCGGCGGCGACGCGGCCCTGTCGGCCGAGGAGCGCGTCCAGGTCTTGCGCGAGGTCGATCGTCAGGTCTGCTACGAGGTCAGCGAGCGCTTCACCCTGGCGCCCACCCCGCGCGGGGCCGCACGACTGCGGGTCGGGGTGACCGGCGTCAGACCGACCGGTCAGGCGGCCTCGGGCGTCGCGGCGGTGGCCAACGCCTTTGTCCCGGGTCCGGGCACCTTCCGCGTGCCCGGCACGACCGGGGGTCTGGCCGCCGAGGCGGAACTGCTGGGACCGGATGGACGTCAGGTCGCGGCCCTGGCCTGGGCGCGCAACGCCAATGTCGTGGGCACCGACACCCCGTCCCTGTCGCGCGTCGGCGACGCCCTGCAGATGGCCGAGCCGTTCGGCGATGCGGTGGGCGACGCCATCTCCCAGCCCAAGCGGCCGGTGCGGCCCATCCCCGAGCCCGACCCCTGCGCCGCCTTCGGTCCGCGCACCCAGCCGGCCGGCTTCCTGACCCGGATGGTCACCGGCCTCTATGTGCCCGAGGTCAACACAGGATCCAAACCCGCCGAGCCGAAGCGGGATTGAGGATCGTCAGCCGATCAGGGCCCGGCGCAGGGCGCTGAACTTGACCTCGGTCTCGTCCAGCTCGGCCTGGGGGTTGCTGTCGGCGACGATCCCGGCGCCGGCCTGGGCGCGCCAGGTCCAGCCGTCCGACCCGCGCTCGAACGCCGCCGTGCGGATCAGGACCGAGGCGGTCAGCCCGGCCTGATCATCCAGCAGGAACAGCGACCCGCACCACGCGCCGCGCGGCGGCTCCAGCGAAGCAATCACCTTCATGGCCTGATGCTTGGGCGCCCCGGTGATGGAGCCGGGCGGAAAGGTCGCCTCCAGCAGGTCGGCCGCTCCCAACCCAGGCTTCAGGGCGCCCGTCACGGTCGAGACGAGATGATGCACGGTCGGCAACCGTTCGATCTCGAACAGCCGGTCCACCTCGACCGAGCCGGGGACGCAGACCCGCGACAGGTCGTTGCGCATCAGGTCGACGATCATCAGGTTCTCGGCCCGGTCCTTGGCGCTGGCCGACAGGGCCTCGGCCTCGGCGGCGTCGGCGACCGGGTCGGACCGGCGCGGACGCGTGCCCTTGATCGGCCGGGTCTCCACCCGCGCATCCTCGGGGCTCCAGGTCAGGAACAGCTCCGGCGAGTTGGAGACCAGCGCCCGGTCGCCGATGCGCCAGAAGGCCCCGAAGGCCGAGCCGCCGTCAGCCGCCAGCCTGAGAAAGACATCGAACGGGTCGGCCTGCGGCTTCAGCCGCCCTGTCCAGCCGCGCGCGATATTGGCCTGGAACAGGTCGCCCGCCTCAATCCGTTCGACCACCTCGGCCACGGCGCCGCGATAGGCGTCGGCACCCGCCTCGGCCTCGAGCGTGTCGGACGGCGCCTCGGGCGTTTCCGGCTCGACGGCCTCCGCCAGCCAGGCGACGGCCTGACGGCAGGCGGCCTCCGCTACGGCGGCGTCCACGCCGCGTCCCACCGCTTCGACCGTCATCGTTTCATGGTCGAACACCAGCATGGCCGAATAGCGGGCCAGGATCAGGTCCGGCCAGACCGACAGCCGCTGCCCCGTCGCCGGCCGCGCCCCGGCGTCATAGGCCGCCAGCCCGACCACGCCGCGTTCCAGACCCGCCGCCCTCAGGCTGTCGAACAGGGCGTCGTCCACACGGTCGAGCACCTGGACCCTGTCCGGGTCCGTGGCGACGAAGGACCGGCTGCCCGGAAGGTCCGGATCGGACAGCAGACACAGGGCGCCGTCGCGGTGGGCGAGGCCGGCCGCGACCGCCAGAGGATCGCGCCAGTCCAGCGACCGCCGCGCCTCGACCGGCAGAGCCTCGAACCTCATGTCGACAGGCGCTCGCCGATCCGGTCGCGCGTCGCGGCGTCCACGCCCAGCACCGTTTCCAGATAGGCGTCGATGGAGCCGGACCGGTCCTCGAGACTCCGGACCGCCGCCTCCAGGTAGGCGGGCTCGACCCCCATGAAGGCCACCACGGCGTCGTGCGAGGCCTTGCGGCCCGTCATCTTCTCCAGCTGGATCGCCATCTGCGGCGCCCGCGCCTCCAGCTCGACGGCGGTGTTGGTGAGGAGATAGTCCTCCATCAGATCGTCCGGTCCGACGCCGAGCAGATGATGGGTCAGGGCGGCCAGCAGGCCCGTCCGGTCCTTGCCCGCCGCGCAGTGGATCAGCACCGGCCTGTCGCTGTCCGCCAGGGCGCGGAAGTAGGCCCCGAAGACCTCCACATGCGACGGCGCATAGGCCATCTTCCCATAGAGGTCTGTCATGAACCGTCGCCCCGAATCCGGGGTCAGGTCGGCCGATTTCAGGAAGGTGATGTGCGGGGCCTCGCCCACCGCATCCAGATCGCTGACCAGCACCTGACCGGCGAAGCCGGCGGGCCGTTTCGACGGCTGTTTGGTGCGTTCGATCGGGCGGCGCAGATCGACCACCACCCCGATGTCCAAGGCCGCCAGCCGCTCCAGATCGCCGTCGCTGACCCGGGCGTGGTGGCCGGAACGATAGAGGGCGCCGGGCCTCACCCGACGCCCTGCAGCGGTGGCGTAGTTTCCGAAATCGCGGAAATTCTCGAGGGCGTCGAAACGGTGCAGGCGGGAGGTCATGCCTTTCCTATAGAGCGGCCTCCAGAGCCTTGGAACAGGGCCTCAGGCGGAACCGGCGCCCGTCACCAGCCCCTGCATCGCGTTCAGATAGGCGATGAAGGCCGTCCGGCCCGCCTCGGTCATCCGCGCCCGGGTCAGGGGCTTTCGACCCTGAAAGCTCTTGTCGATGGCCACGAAGCCGGCGTCCTCCAGCTTCCTCAGATGCACCGACAGATTGCCGTCCGTGGTCTGGAGCTTCTGCTTCAGCTCGTTGAAGTCGGCCGCGTCGGCGCCGGACAGATAGGCCATGACGCCCAGCCGGATCCGCCCGTGAATGACCTCGTCGATCCGGTTGATGTCGAAATCGTCGGCCATGGTCAGACGATCTCCGAGGGTTCCAGATCCGCCGGCTCCTGGCGCGCCAGCACGATGCCGGGGATCAGGGCGACGCAGACCAGCAGGGCCGCGAACACCAGATAGCCGATCGACAGGTGCGACACGGCGCCCAGCAAGGCCGCCCCGGCGTAGGAGGCCAGGGCCACGAACTTCATCCACCTGCGCCCGCTCATCGCCCCCGCGACCAGCCAGGCCGCGCCATAGGCGGCGAAGACCAGCGACGGCATGATCCGCATCGCCCCCCAGTCGCCGGTGGTGAAGCCCATCGCCATCAGACCCAGCCAGACCGAGAAGATGACAAAGCCGACGCCCTCCCAGGCCACCCCGACCGCCTCGTTGCGGATGTTGCGGGCGCCGGGCTTGCGCTGGATGCGGCGGATCAGCACGGTCAGGGTCACGGCGAAGGCGACGCCCGCCGCGATCCAGACCCAGAGCTGGGCCCAGGGGCTGACGGCCAGAACGCCGGACTGAATGGCCCACTGGGCGACGCTGGCCGCGCCGAAGATCACGGCGGCGGCGATCAGAATCGGCCCATTCAGGGGCGGGGCGGTTCGACCCTCCTCGGCCAAGGCGCGGATATAGGCGATGTCGGCGGCGTCAGGCTTGGTGTTCATGGTGAGGCTCCTCCTCGTTCTGCAGCCTCTGTAGCACGTCACTTTAGTTTGTAAAGTCATTTATTGATGCGTCACGCAGCCATCGCCCTATGGCTTGGCCATGGCCGTCAACTTTCATCGCATCGCTTATGAAGCGCTCGAGGTCTGCAACGCCGTCGGTATGGACCGGATCGACGCGGCCGTGTCGCTGGCCAGCACGGCTGCCGGCGCCCGCGCCCTCGACATCGGCTGCGGCAACGCCTCGGTGGCGATCCGTCTGGCTGACCGGTTCGGTCTGAAGGTGGACGCCGTCGAACTGGACCCGGCCATGGCCGAACTGGCGAGCGAGCAGATCGCCGCCTCCCCCGCCCGCGAGCGCGTCACCCTGCACAAGGCGCGGTCCGACGCGGTGCTGGCCGCCAATCCGCCCTTCGACCTGATCGTCGCCCTGGGGACCACCGAGCCGGTCGGCGGCGGGGTGCGCCACCCCGAGGGCATGCTGGCGGGGCTCGCCGCCCATCTGGCGCCCGGCGGCCATCTGTTGTGGGGCGATCTGGTCTGGACCGCCGAACCGCCCGCGCCCCTGCGCCAGATCGTCGAGATGCAGAACCTCTACACAGACGACGTCGGCTGGCGCGACGCCGCCCATGCCGCCGGCCTGACCGTCCGATCCGCCGAGGTCTGCAGCCAGGCCGAATGGGACGCCTACGGCCGGACCATGCTCGACGCGGTCGCCGCCTGGACCGCTGCCCATCCCGACCACCCGGACATGCCCGCTCTGTCCGCCCGGGCGCGTCAGATCGAGATGATGTTCGACTTCGGCCGGGGGTTCATGGGCTTCGGGCTGTATCTGCTGGGGAAGTAATCCTTCACCACAAAGCTCGTCACCCTCGGGCTTGACCCGAGGGCCGGGCGTTGCGTCTGACTATGCAGTGGAACAACGGGGACTGGCGCTTCTGCCCCGCGTTCAGGCAATACCAGACCTTGCCTCTGGCCTTCTGGTCAGGCCCGAGGGTGACGGATGGCGTGGAGAGGCCTCTCAATCCACCCCCGTCACCTCGACCGCCTGTCCCGCCACGGTCGCCTCGTCCCCCACCCGCTTGCCGATCAGGGCGCGCGCCAGCGGGGACACATGGCTGACGGATCCGGCGGCCGGATCGGCCTCGTCCTCTCCCACGATGCGCCAGGTCTGGGTTCGGCCGTCTTCCCGTTCGATGGCCACAGAGCCGCCGAACCGGACGGCGCCGTCCGGTTCGGTCTCGACCAGATGGGCCGTGGCGCGGCGCGAGGACCAGTAGCGCAGGTCACGCGTGGCCCGCGCCATGGCGGTCCGGTCGGCCTCGATCGAACCCTGAGCCTGGGCCGCGGCATAGGCCGCCCGTGCGGTCGCCAGTTCGGCCTCGATGGCGGCCAGACCGGCGGCGGTGACCCAGTTCGGATGGTCGGAAATCGGGCGATCGGGAAGATCGGCGGCGGTGGCCTCCAGATCCTCCTCGCGGGTGAAGGCGACGGACATCCGCCCAACATAGACCATCGGGCGGACCCAAGCGAACCGGGGCCGAAATGCTCGCAATTGCCCCGTAATTTCCTATATATTCGCGGGTGTGGGCGCGGGTCCCCGGACCCTTGATTCGTGCGGGTCCGACCGCCGCCCTTCGACCGTCCCGCCGGGGACCCAGAGCCGAAGAATTCATGACCGACGACACTGCCGACATGCCGGAATACGGCGCCGATTCCATCAAGGTTCTCAAAGGCCTGGACGCCGTGCGCAAACGCCCCGGCATGTATATCGGCGACACCGACGACGGCTCGGGCCTGCACCACATGGTCTATGAGGTGGTCGACAACGCCATCGACGAGGCCCTGGCCGGACATGCCGACCTGGTCCAGGTCATCCTCAATGCCGACGGCTCGGTCACCGTCACGGACAACGGACGCGGCATTCCGACCGGCATCCACGAGGGCGAGGGCGTGTCGGCGGCCGAGGTCATCATGACCCAGCTGCACGCCGGCGGTAAGTTCGACCAGAACTCCTACAAGGTCTCCGGCGGCCTGCACGGCGTCGGCGTCTCGGTCGTCAACGCCCTGTCCGACTGGCTGCAGCTGAAGATCTATCGCGACGGCAAACAGCACGAGATGCGCTTCGAGCGCGGCGACACGGTCAAGTCGCTGGAGGTCACCGGCGACGCCCCCATCCGCGAGGACACCGGCCAGGTTCTCAGCGGCACCGAGGTCACCTTCTATCCGTCGGTCACCACCTTCAGCCACATCGACTTCGACCTGAAGACCCTGGAACACCGGCTGCGGGAACTGGCCTTCCTGAACTCGGGGGTGGTCATCAAGCTGTCCGACCTGCGCCACGCCGAGCCGATCGAGATCCTGCTTCACTACGAGGGCGGGGTGGAGGCCTTCGTGCGCCACCTCGACAAGTCCAAGACGCCGCTGCTGAAGGACGTGATCGTCATTCGCGGCAAGAAGGAGGGGATCGAACTCGATCTCGCCCTGTGGTGGAACGACAGCTACCACGAGACGATGTTGTGCTTCACCAACAACATCCCCCAGCGTGACGGCGGCACCCACCTGTCGGCCTTCCGCACCAGCCTGACCCGCGTCATGGGCGCCTATATGGAAAGCTCGGGCGCCCTGAAGAAGGAAAAGGTCGCCCCATCCGGCGAGGATGCCCGCGAGGGCCTGACCTGCGTCCTGTCGGTCAAGGTGCCGGACCCTAAGTTCTCGTCCCAGACCAAGGACAAGCTGGTTTCCTCCGAGGTGCGCCCGGCGGTCGAAAGCCTATGCACCGAGGGCCTGTCGCAATGGTTCGAGGAACATCCGGTCGAGGCCAAGCAGATCGTCGCCAAGATCATCGAGGCGGCGTCGGCCCGTGAGGCCGCCCGCAAGGCCCGCGACCTGACCCGGCGCAAGTCGGCGCTCGACATCTCGTCCCTGCCCGGCAAGCTGGCCGACTGCCAGGAACGCGACCCGGCCAAGTCCGAACTGTTCATCGTCGAGGGCGACTCCGCCGGCGGCTCGGCCAAACAGGCGCGCAACCGCGAGAACCAGGCCGTCCTGCCCCTGCGCGGCAAGATTCTGAACGTCGAGCGGGCCCGCTTCGACCGGATGCTGTCGTCGGACCTGATCGGGACGCTCATCCTGGCGCTCGGCACCGGCATCGGCCGCGACGACTTCAACGCCGACAAGCTGCGCTATCACAAGATCATCCTGATGGCCGACGCCGACGTCGACGGCGCCCACATCCGGACCCTGCTGCTGACCTTCTTCTATCGGCAGATGCCGGAGCTGATCGAGCGGGGCCACGTCTACATCGCCCAGCCGCCGCTCTACAAAGTGTCCAAGGGCAAGCAGAGCCGCTACCTCAAGGACCAGGCGGACATGGACGCCTATCTGATCGAGGAGGGTTCGTCCGAGGCTGAACTGGACCTGGCCAACGGCGAACGCCGCACCGGCATGGACCTGCAGTCCCTGGTCCGCGACGCCAAGGCGGTCAAGGCCCTGGTGGATCGTCTGTCGCAGCGCGCGCCGGCCTTCGCCATCGAACAGTCGGCCCTGGCCGGCCTGTTCGCCGAAGAGGCCGACCCCGCCGCCGCCTCGGCCGCAGCGAAGCGTCTGAACCTCTATGCCGAGGAAGGCGACGGGGAATGGTCGGGCGGTCCGGGCCATCAAGGCGCCGTGGCCTTCAACCGCACCCGCCGGGCGGTGTCAGAGACCATCGTGCTGGAAGAGACCCTGATCCGCTCGCTGGACGCCCACCGTCTGGCCGAACGCGCCGCCGTGTTCGAGGGCCTGTTCGACACCCCCGCCGTCTATCGCCGCAAGGACAGATCCACGACCATTCGCGGTCCGCTGGACCTGCTCAACGCCGTCCTCGACGCCGGCAAGAAGGGCCTGGCGATCCAGCGCTACAAGGGCCTGGGCGAGATGAACCCCGAACAGCTGTGGGAGACCACGCTCGACGTCAACGCCCGCACCCTGCTGCAGGTCAAGGTGGATCATGCCGACGACGCCGACGATCTGTTCGCCAAGCTGATGGGCGACGTGGTCGAACCCCGCCGCGAGTTCATCCAGGAAAACGCCCTGGACGCCGCCGTTGACGTCTGACGGCGGCGACGCCGCCCCTCATCCCGGCGGGCCGGGATGAGGGATCGGTCGTCAGCCCGCCTTGCGCCCGGCGTCCACCCAGGCCTTCACCGACGGCACGTTGTTGGAGCTGCGCTCGTCGCCGCAGACCAGATTGGACAGATAGCCGTCGCGCGATTCCGGACGATAGGGTTCCCAGGCCGTCGGATCGTCGTAACGCTCGGTCTCGGTTCCGTCGGGGCCGTACTGGATCTCGGTGGTCGAGCGCGACTGCTTGGCGTCGCACCGGAACTCGACCACCTCCACGGCATGGGAATAATCGCCCGGCGCGCCCTGCAGCGGCGGCTTGGCGACCTGCACGCGTCTGACGTCGCCGTCGATGACGATGGTCTGGACGTCGGCCATATAGACCCGCATGGCGTTGCTCGAGAACGGATGCCAGTCGTGTTCCGCGCCCGGAGCCACAGGGTTGGGCGCAGGCTGGGAGCCCGGTGTGTTCAGAACCTCCACCGGCCCCTGATCGGCGGGCGCCGTCTGGGCCAGGGCCGTGCCCGCGACCAGCATGCCGGCCGCCATGGCCAGGACTGCGGTTCGGCTTATCGTCATGTGTTTCCTCCCCAGGGACGACATTACAATACTGTCACTATCGCGCCGCGTGCGGGCGCCTGACAAGGGGCGGAGCCGACGGTTGAACTTCCGCCATGTTCGAACGCCAGGGTTTCGGCCATGCTCCCTAGTCGTCGCCTGATGCTCCGGTTCGTCGTCTCTGCGCCTGTGTTCGGCGCGACCCTTCTCCAGGCGGAGCGCGCCCTGGCGCAGGGCTTTCGGTCCGACCGGATCATCGTCGAGACGCGCGGGCCCGTGCGGCCGGTCGGGCCCGACGTCATTCTGATCCCCGGCATCGCCTCGACGGGCGAGATCTGGCGGCGGACCGCCGACCGGCTGGACGACCGTCACCGCGTCCATATCGTCACCGTGCGCGGCTTCGGCGACGCGCCGGCCGAGGCCAACGCGTCCGGTCGCATCATCGACCCGGTGGCCGCCGAGATCCGCCGCTACATCGCCGAGGCCCGTCTGAACCGCCCGGCCCTGATCGGCCATTCGATGGGCGGATTGATCGCGCTGAAGGCCGCGGCCGATGGCGGCGACCGGATCGGCCGCGTCATGGTGGTGGACGGCGCCCCCTTCTTTCCTGCCCTGATCAGCCCGCAGGCGCGGGTCGCCGATGTCGAGCCTGTGGCCCGGATCGGCTATCAGGCCCTGATGCTGCTGGGCGATCAGGCGCTGCGAAACGGCGGATCGGCCCTGGGCCTTCAGTTAGGCGGCGCGGGCGATACGGTCTTCGACGCCATCGGGTGGCAGGGCGGGGATCGCGCCGTCCTGGCCCAGTCCCTGTATGAGGTCATGACGCTGGACCTGCGGCCCCGCCTGCCCGCGATCACCGCCCCGGTCACCGTGGTCTATGGCTGGAGCCGGGACGACGCCTCGCCGCGCGCCCATGTCGACGGTCTGTTCCGTCAGGGCTTCGCGGGGTTACGCGCCCCCGCCCGCTTCGAGCGGATCGAGGGCGCCGAGCACATGGTGATGATCGACCGGCCCGGCCCCTTCATGGAGGCGGTCGAGCGGTTCCTCGGCGACGATCGTTAGGGGTCAGGCCTCTCCGGCGATCTGTCTCAGGGCGTTCTCGAACACGGCTGCGGGCTGGCCGCCGGAGATCAGATACTTGCCCTCGACCACCACGGCGGGAACGGAGTTGATCCCGCGCGACCGCCACAGGGCCTGGGCGTCCTGCACGGCCTGGACATAGCGATCCGAGGCCAGGATTTCCGCCGCCTCGGCCCGGTCCAGCCCAACCCGTTCGGCGGCGGCCGTGAGGACGCCCGCGTCGGTCAGATTGCGCCCCTCGGTGAAGTGAACGGCGAACAGGGCCTGCTTCAGCGCCTTCTGCTTCGCGGCGTCCACCTCGCCCGCCCAGTGCAGCAGGCGGTGGGCGTCGAAGGTGTTCCAGATGCGACTGTCGGCCGACATCCGCATGTCGAAGCCGACCTCGCCTGCCCTCTGGCGGATCATCGCGCGGTTCTGCGCCGACTGTTCGGGAGTGGAGCCGTACTTCCTGCCGATGTGTTCGACGATGTTCTCGCCCTCGGGCGCCATGCCAGGGTTCAGCTCGAACGGCTGGAAGGCGATGTCCGCCGTGATCCCCTCGGCCTTGAGTTTGTCGAGCGCGGTCTCCAGCCCGCCGAGACCGACGACGCACCAGGGGCAGACGACGTCGGAAACGAAGTCGATCTTCAGGGTCTTGAGAGGGGCGTTCATGGCGGCGCTTCCGGAACCGGTTGTGTTGCGGTTGATATGGGCGCGGTTCGCGCCCACGCCAGACCTTGTCCGTCTGGGCCGTCGTCATAGGATGGAGCCATGACCTTCTCCGGCTTCGCTTCCGACGATCTCGCCTTTCTGAAGGGCCTGGCGGCCCACAACGACCGCGACTGGTTCACCGCCCACCGCGCCGCCTATGACGAGGGGCTGAAGCCGGCGCTGGAGGCCCTGGTCGCGGCGACCACGGAAGCCCTGGCGACGCACGGCGTTCCTCTGGCCGGAAACGCGAAGAAGAGCCTGTTCCGCATCCACCGCGACGTGCGGTTCTCCAAGGACAAGAGCCCCTACAAGACCCATGTCTCGGCCACCCTGACCCGCACCGGCCCTGACGGCCTGTGGCGCAAGATGTCGCCGGGCATGGTCTATGTGCATATCGAACCGGAGGGCGGATCCAGGCCCGTTTTCGACCCGGACACCATCGATCCGCTGGATCCCTCCACCCTCCCGCAGGCGGGCGGCGAAGACGACGCGGAGGCCAATCCCTTCGGCCGGGGGCCGTTCGTGGCGGCGGGTTTCTATCTGTCGGAACGGCCCAACATCGACGCCTTCCGCCGCGCCATCGCCGCCGATCCGGCCGGGTGGGGCAAGGTGGTGGCGGCCCTGACGAAGGCGGGGCTGGAGTTGGCGCGCGGCGATCCGCTGAAACGCCTGCCGCGCGATTTCGCCGATCAGGCCGGATCGCCGTGGGAGGCGGAGTTCAAACGCACCCGCTGGCTGGTGCGCCGATCCCTCAGCGGCGCCGAGATCGCCTCGCCGGACCTGCCCGAACGTCTCGCCGCCTTCGCCGCCGACGCCCGCCCCCTGCTGGAATTCGGCTGGAAGGCGCTGGACGGACGCTGATCCGCACACGGAGGCCTTATCACCGCCCTGTTGCGTGAACAGGCGCGACATGTCTACGGTGAAGCTGCGGGCGCGTCGCCCGTTTCGGGTGGGGGCCTGAACATGATCGTCAAGCATCGCAGACGCTGGATCGGCCTCGCCGCCGCTGGGATGTTTTCGGTCATGGCCTGGAGTTCGGTCATCGTCCTCGGGGTCGCCGTCATCCGCTGAACCGATCCTTAACGACCCGGGCGCACCTTCATGCGTTGAGGCGTCGTAACGCCCGGAGATTCGCGACCGATGTCGACCATCATGACCAACTCCACCCGCCGCTCGCGCGACCATTTCGAGCCGCAGGACATCGATCCCCAGGAACAGCGCCGCCTGCGCGGCCAGCTGGAACAGATCGACTACACCGCCTTCGTCTCCAATCGCGAGATCATCGGCCCGGCCCTGTCGGGCGTGGACGCCGGCACCTTCCAGAGACTGGCCGTAGCTGTGGCCACCGCACGCACCCGATGGGTCGCAGAGGCCCTGCGGCTGTCGGAATCCGGCTCGCCGGCCACGCCGGACCAGGTCGCCCGCCTGACCGCCGCCCGCGTCGCCTTCGAGGAACTGGCCGAGGCCTATGAGGCGTTGAGGCGCATGGTTGAACGCAACTACCTGACCCTGGGATAGACCGTCGGATCAGTCCGGGTCGAGCGGCTGGGGCCGAGTCGAGACCGGGGCGTTCGGATCGCTGGACGCCGGACGGGCCGCCGTCGGCGGCGGGCCTGAGGGCGCCGGGGACGGCGCGGGCGTCAGAGGCGCCGTCTCGATCACCGGCGCGGGCGTCGGGGACGGCGAGGGGGTCGCGACCGAAGGCGAGACTGACGCGGTCGGGGCGGTCGATGCTGCGC
>NZ_JBQVNM010000049.1:0-21031 GCF_052436175.1 Brevundimonas sp.
GACCCACGCCGGACGCCCCCGCCTCTCCGCCTGCGAACGCCGCCCCCGACCAGCCCGGCTTCGACGGCTGGAAACAGGGCTTCCTGGCCCGGCACGGCGGCGCCCGCCGCGCCGCCTACGAACAGCAACTGGCCGGGCTCAGCCCCGACCCCGACGTGGTCCGCCTCGACGGCGCCCAGCCCGAGTTCAGCCGCCCGGCCGGCGCCTATGTCCAGAACGCCGTCAGCGCCGCGCGTGTGGCCGAGGCCCGCCGTCGCTCCGACGCCGTGCCCTGGGCCGTGACCCAGCGCTACGGCGTCCCCGCCGAGATCCTCGTCGCCGTCTGGGCCCAGGAGTCCAGCTTCGGCCAGGTTCAGGGGAACAAGGACGTCATCCGCTCCCTGGCCACCCTTGCCTACGACGGCCGCCGCCGCGACTGGGCCGAGGGACAGCTGAAGCATGCCCTCGACATCGTCATCGACGGCCGCCGCGACCGCGCGGGCCTGAAAGGCAGTTGGGCCGGGGCCATGGGCCAGACCCAATTCATGCCCGACAACTATCTGCGCCTCGGCGTCGATCAGAACGGCGACGGCAAGGTCGATATCTGGGGCTCGGACGTCGACGCCCTGGCCTCGGCCGCCAACCTCCTGGCCCAGGCCGGATGGAAGCGGGGTCAGCGCTGGGGCTATGAGGTCGTCCTGCCGACCGGCTTCGACTACTCCGAGGCCGAGGGCCCGCGCCATCCGTGGTCATACTGGGCGGGCAAGGGTGTCACGATCGCCCGTGGCGGCACCCCCACTGCGGCCGAGGCCGCTGAACAGGCCGTCCTCCTCCTGCCCCAAGGCGCGCGCGGCCCCGCCTTCCTGGCCCTGCCCAACCACTATGTCATCCGGCGCTACAACAACTCCGTCAGCTACGCCCTCGCCATCGGTCTGACGGCGGACGGGGTCGAGGGTCGCCCGGGACTGGTCGGAACCTGGCCGAACGACGCCCCCCTGTCGCGCGAGCAGCGCATCGGCGCCCAGGCCGCCCTGACCCGCATGGGCTATGACACCGGCGGCGTGGATGGCGTGGTCGGAACCAACACCCGCAACGCCCTGCGCCTGTGGCAGAAGGCCAACGGCAGGCTGGCCGACGGTTATCTGACCGCCGCCCTGGCAGATGAGCTGATGCGGCGGTGACGGCTCTCTCCCTCCCCTTTATGGGGAGGGACGGCCGGAGCGTAGCGAAGGCCAGGGTGGGGACGTTCGGCACGCCAGCGGCGTTCTAGCTTTCCCCACCCGGATCGCTTCGCGATCGTCCCTCCCCATGAAGGGGAGGGAGAAGGCTCTACCCCTTGACCCGCCAGGTCGCGCCGGTCGGGCCGTCCATGACCACCACGTTCAATTCGGTCAGCCGGTCGCGGATCCGATCCGCCTCGGCCCAATTCTTGGCCGCCCGCGCCTCGACCCGTTCGGCCAGCAGGGCCTCGACCTCGGCCTTCAGGGCCGGGTCGCCGCCTTCGAACCACTCCTCCGGCGCGGTCTGCAGCACGCCCAGCAGACCCGCCGCCTCCAGCAGCGTCCCCCGCGCCAGGGCCAGGTCGCGCAGGTCGCCCTCCGCATCGTTCAGCGCATCGCGCACGGCGTTCCCCAGGGCGAACAGACGCGCCACGGCCTCCGGGGTGTTCAGATCATCCTCGAGTGCGTCCAGCACCGGCGCCAGGTCCGCCTCGGCCAGTTCCAGTTCAGCCGCCCGCATCTCCGCGTCGCCGAACTCCGCATCCCCCAGCCCCTCCGCCTCATAGCCCGCCAGGGCCGCGTCCGCGTCGCGCAGGACCCCGTACAGCCGATCCAGGTTCTTGCGGCTCTGTTCCAGCAGGCTCTGGTTCCAGTCCAGCGGCTGGCGATAGTGGGCGCTCAACAGGGCCCAGCGCACCACCTCGCCCGGGAAATGCTGCACCAGATCATGCAGCAGCAGGACGTTGCCGACCGACTTGGACATCTTCTCGGCGTCGACGGTCAGGAAGCCGTTGTGCATCCAGTAGCGGCTGTATTCTTCGGGCGCCGCATCGGCATGCGCATGGCCGTGTGCGCAGACCCCCTGGGCGATCTCGTTCTCATGGTGAGGAAACACCAGATCGATGCCGCCGCCGTGAATGTCGATCGGCAGCCCCAGGGTCTCCTCGATCATGGCCGAGCATTCGATATGCCAGCCCGGCCGCCCCTCGCCCCAGGGCGAGGGCCAGGACGGCTCGCCCTCTTTCGACGGCTTCCACAGCACAAAGTCGTGGGCGTTCTTCTTATAGGGCGCGACCTCGACCCGCGCCCCGGCGATCATGTCGTCCAGGTTCCGGCCCGACAGCGCGCCATAAGCCGGGTAAGACGAAACATCGAACAGCACATGCCCCTCGGCCGCATAGGCGCAGCCGGCGTCCACGATCTTCTGAATCTGGCTGACGATGGCCTCGATGTGGTCGGTGACGTGCGGGGCGATGTCGGGCGGCGAGACGTTCAAGGCCTTCATGTCGGCCAGATAGGCGGCCTCGTAGCGATGGGTGATCTCGCTGATGACCACCCCCTCCTTCATCGCCTTCTGATTGATCTTGTCGTCCACGTCGGTGACGTTGCGGGCGTAGATCACGCTGTTGGCCCCGTAGCGACGCCGCAGCAGCCGGACCAGGACATCGAACACCACCGGAGGCCGCGCATTGCCGATATGGGCGAAGTCATAGACCGTCGGGCCGCAGACATAGAGGGTCACCCGGTCCGGATCGCGCGGCTCGAACGCGCGCTTGGTGCGATGCAGGGTGTCGTAGAGGTGCAGGGTCATCGGGTCGGCGCGGTTCGTTTCGGGTTGGTCGCTCGGGCAAACGGGTTCGCTTGCAGGACGTCGGGGAAGTCCCATATAGCCGCCCAAGCTGATAAAGCGTCGTTTCCGACGTGCAATTCCGATTTTAACGGCGAAAGCGCCCCTCCCCGATGACCGCCAGTCCGACCAAGCCCGTTCTCGTCGCCAACACCGCGCGTCCTTCGCGCGAACAGGCGCTGGAGGCCGTGCGCACCCTCATCGCCTGGGCCGGCGACGATCCGACGCGCGCGGGCCTGATCGACACGCCCAAGCGGGTCGTGGACGCCTATGGCGAATGGTTCGACGGCTACGACGCCGATCCGGCCGCCGAGCTGTCGCGCACCTTCGAGGACGTGACCGGCTATGACGACATGGTCCTGCTCAAGGACATCGAGGTCGAAAGCCACTGCGAACACCACCTGGCGCCCTTCCTCGGCAAGGCGACCGTCGCCTACATCCCGGGCGAGAAGGTCGTCGGCATCTCCAAGCTGGCCCGGGTGGTCGAGATCTTCGCCCGCCGGCTCCAGAATCAGGAAACCCTGACCAATGACGTGGTCGCGGCCATCGAATCGCACCTCGCCCCCCTGGGCGTCGCGGTCCTGATCGACGCCCAGCACCAGTGCATGACCACGCGCGGCGTGCACCATCGCCACGTCTCGACCACGACCACCCGCTTCACCGGCGCATTCAAGACCGATCCGGCCCTGATCGAGCGCTTCCTGAAGCTGGCCAAGGGCTGATCTCGGGAACGATCTTTCGCGCCCATTCCGGGGCCCGGGGCATGATCGTGCGTCGGTGATGTGAAAATCCCCGCGCGACGCCGAGAGTGCTTTACAAGGCGCGCCCATGACGCCAAGACGGTGCCGAACCTGACACGCAAGCTCGCACGACGCGGGCCCTCGACGGAGAGACGAAACACATGGGCGGTAAACTTTCGGGCCCCCCCGGCGCCTCGGGCGGCAAGACGATCGAGCAAAACTCGGAAATCAACGTCACCCCGTTCGTCGACATCATGCTGGTGCTGCTGATCATCTTCATGGTCTCGGCCCCGCTGGCCACCGTGTCGATCAACCTGGACCTGCCGCCGGCGACCCCGCCGCCGCCCTCGGCTGAAAAGCCCAAGGATCCGGTCTACATCACCATCCAGGACTCGGGCTCGATCTTCATCGCCGAGCGTCAGACGACCATCGAAACCCTGGCCGCCGACGTCTGCGGCGCCCTGCAGCCCAGCCCGAACTGCAAGGACGAGCGCGTCTTCGTCCGCGCCCAGCCGGACGTGACCTACAACCAGTTCATGGAGGTCATGAACGACCTGCAGAAGAACGGCTACTTCAAGGTCGGCCTGCTGAACGAAGACATCGAATAGGCCCCGCGCCGGTTCACAAGGACCAAAGGCCGCGCCCTCCGGGACGCGGCCTTTTTCTTGTCCGAATGCCGGTTGCAGATAGCGATGTTCCGCGCCGATCACGGCGGGTTCGCAACCTCGGCCCGGCCGGGTGTCGGGCCTCCAGCAGGAGACGTCAGACTATGGGCTCGAAACTCTCCACCCCCGGCGCCTCCAACGGCGCGACGGTTCAACAGAACTCCGACATCAACGTCACCCCGTTCGTCGACATCATGCTGGTGCTGCTGATCATCTTCATGGTCTCCGCGCCCCTGGCCACCGTCTCGATCAACCTGGACCTGCCGCCCCCGAGCCACCACACGATCGCCCCGCCCCGCGAACCCGTTTTCATCACCGTGCAGGAGAACGGCGCCGTCTTCATCGGCGACAGGCCCACGACGATGCAGACCCTGCCGGCCGACACCTGCGCCGCGCTCGGCGGCGGCGATTGCCGAAACGAGCGTCTCTTCGTCCGCGCCCAGCCCTCCGTCCGCTACGACCAGTTCATGGGCGTCATGAACACCCTCCAGGCCAACGGCTTCTTCAAAGTCGGCCTCATCAACGAGGACATCGAATAGGTCGATGACCCGTGACGACGTCGAGGCCCTGATCCTGTCCTTCCCGGCGGTCGAACGGTCGTCCTCCTACGGCGAGCCGTCGTTCAAGGTCGCCGGCAAGTTCTTCACCTGGATGCGGCCCCACCTCGACGACAGCGTCGTGGTCCATCTCGACAGTCTGGATGAGCGCGAACTCCTGATCGAGATGGACCCGGCCACCTTTCACTTCACCGACCACTATCGCGACTATCCCATCATCTTGGCCCGCGTGGCCGCCGTCGATCCCGCCTGGCTGACGGTCATGCTGGCGCGGCGCTGGCGAAGGGCGGCGCCGCCGAAGGTCTCACGCCTCCACCCCAACATTCCGGGTGAATCTCCCGCTTGACCTGACGCGGCGTCATCCGACCATAGTCCGTATCGAAAGAGAACGGACCTGCGCCCATGACTGACATCGCTGTCCACGACTTCATCCAGCCGGCGGCCGACGGCTATCCGCTCTCGATGCGCCTGCTCTCGCCGGCCAGACCCACCCACGCCGTCCTGGTCAGCTCCGGCACCGGCTTCCCCAAGGGCTTCTACGACCGCTTCGCCCGCTGGCTGGCCGGGCGGGGCGCCGTAGTCCTGACCTATGATTTCCGGGGCATCGCCGGATCGCGTCCCGAGGATCTGGCCGCCATGGTCATGGACTATCCGGACTGGGGGCGGCTGGACATGCCCGCCGCCCTCGACGCCCTGATCGCCGCGGCCCCAGGCCTGCCCGTCACCCACGTCGGCCATAGCGTCGGCGGCCACTTCCTCGGCTTCATGCCCAATCACGCCCGGATCGGGCGCCACGCCTTCGTCGCCGTGGGCTCCGGCTACTGGGGCCGCCACCACCGGTCCTACAATCCGCTGGAGCTGTTCTTCTGGCTCGGCTTTGGCCCGTTCAGCCTGCGGAGGCGCGGCTATATCAAGGGCGGCGGTCTCTGGGCCGGGACCGACCTGCCGCGCGGCGTCTTCACCACCTGGCGGCGCTGGTGCCTGAAGGAACCCTACTTCCTCGACGAACTCCCCGACCGTCTTCAGCCCCATCACTTCGATGACATAACCGCCCCGATCCGGTCCTAGATCTTCACCGACGACCCCATCGCCACCCCGGTTACGGGCCCGATCCTGCTTCAGGCCTACCCGAACGCGCCGGCCGAGGTCGTCGTGCGCCGCCCCTCTGACGTCCAGCAGAAACGCATCGGCCATGAGGGCGCCTTCCGCCGGGGCATGGAGCCTCTGTGGGAGGAAATCCACGACTGGCTGGTTGCGCCCTGACCGCGAGGACATAGGTAAGCCGATCCCCAGAGCCGGAGCCTGCCCCCATGACCGACCAGCCCGCGATCACCGTCGACGGCCATACCATTCCCCTGCTCGGCTTCGGCACCTGGCAGCTGGAGGGCGACGACGCCCGGCGCATGACGCGCGAGGCCCTGCGCATCGGCTACCGCCATATCGACACGGCCTGGATCTACAAGAACGAGAAGGCGGTCGGCGACGGCATCCGCGACGCCATCGAGGCCGGCCACGTCGCCCGCGACGACCTCTGGCTGACGACCAAGATCTGGGTCCAGCATTTCGACCGCGACGGCCTGCTGAAACAGGCGACGGAATCGGCCGCCAGCCTCGGCTTCACCCCCGACCTCCTGCTGCTCCACTGGCCCAAGCCGCAGCCGTCCTTCGCCGAGACCCTGGGCGCCCTCAACGAGGCCAGGGATCAGGGCCTGACCCGCACCATCGGCCTGTCCAACTTCCCCTCGACCCAGTTCCGCGAGGCGCAGGCGCTCTCAAAGGCCCGGCTGGTCACCAACCAGGTCGAATACCACCCCTACCTCAAGCTGACGAAACTGCTGGACACCGCCCGCGACCTCGGCTCCTCCATCACCGCCTGGTCGCCCCTGGCCCAGGGCAAGATCGCCGACGACCCGACCATCAACGAGATCGCCCGCGCCCACGGGAAGTCGGCCGGTCAGGTCGTCCTGCGCTGGCTGATCCAGCAGGAGGTTATCGCCATTCCGCGCACCACCAAGGTCAGCCGCGCCGAGGAAAGCTTCGACATCTTCGACTTCGCCCTGACCGGCGAGGACATGGACCGCATCCACGCCCTCGCCCGCCCCGACGGCCGCCTCGGCGACTGGCTGGACGACGCCTTCAAATGGGACGAAGAATGGGCGTGACGCGACGGCGGTGACCGGCGCGCATGTGGGAGAGGAAGGATGGGTTCGGTTCTCGGCTTCCCTGGCGTCGATCCTGAAGACGCCGCCGTCGGCCATCGGCTGAAGTCCTGGCGGGAGCGACGCGGCGTGTCGATCGAAGACCTGGCCACGGCCCTCGAGTTGTCGCCGGAACTGACCCGCCGCGCCGAGGCCGGCCGCGCCCATCTCGATTCCTGTCAGCTGAACGCCGCGACCATGCGGCTGTCCCTGCCGGTCTGGGCCCTGGTCTCCGACCGGCCCGCCTACTGATGCCCCTCTCAAGACGGCCCGCGACGGCGCGTCTCTGGCACCTAGTCTTCGCCGTCGTCGGCCTGTTCGCCCTGGGCCTTCAGTACGGCCTGATCCTGCAGACGCCGGATCGGACGCCGCTCGAACTGACACTGAACTTCTTCAGCTATTTCACCATCCTGACCAATGTCCTGATCGCCCTGGCCATGCTGGCGCCGGCGATCGCCCCCGACAGCGCCCCCGGCCGCTTCGCCCGCTCGCCGATGATCCGCTCGGGCGCGACCCTCTACGCCGTGGTGGTGGGGCTGGTGTATCACTTCCTCCTCCACGCCACATGGAACCCGCAGGGCTGGTCCTTCCTGGTGAACGTCCTACTGCATTACGTCATGCCGACCGCCATGCTGCTGGACTGGCTGATATTCACGCCCAAGGGCAGTCTTCGCTGGCCCTCGGCGGCCCGCTGGCTGGCCTTCCCCCTCGCCTACGGCCTCTGGACCCTGATCCACGGCTATGCCGCCGACTGGTGGCCCTACTGGTTCATCAACGCCGAGATGCTGGGCCTGTCGCGCGCCCTGATCAATTTCGGCGGCCTGCTGACCCTCTTCTTCGGCCTGGGCCTCCTGGTCGTTCTGATCGACGGCCTGTTCGGGCGAGGTGACAGAGCGACCTCCGCCGCCTAATCAGCGGCATGGCCTACAAATCCCTGCGCGACTTCATCGACCTCCTCGAAGCCGAGGGCGAACTCGTCCGCGTCAGTGAACCCGTCTCCACCCACCTTGAGATGACCGAAATCCAGACCCGGCTGCTACGCAACGGCGGCCCGGCGGTGATCTTCGAAAAGCCGGTCATGCCGGACGGCACGATCAGCCCCATCCCCTGCCTCGCCAACCTGTTCGGCACGGTGAAAAGAGTCGCGATGGGCGTCACCATGGAGAAGAAGACCCGCACCACCGCCGCCGAACTGCGTGAGGTCGGCGAGCTTCTGGCCTTCCTGCGCAACCCGACTCCGCCGCGGGGCTTGAGCGACGCCATGGAGATGCTGCCGCTGGCCCAGACGGTCATGTCGATGAGGCCCAAGGTGGTGAAGACCGCCCCGGTCCAGCAGGTGGTGCTCAAGGGCGACCAGATCGACCTGACCAGCCTGCCAATCCAGGGCTGCTGGCCCGGCGAACCGGCCCCCCTGATCACCTGGGGCCTCGTCGTCACCAAGGGACCGTCGGACGCGCGCGAGGACGACTTCAACCTCGGCATCTACCGGATGCAGGTCCTGGGCAAGGACAAGGCGATCATGCGCTGGCTGGCCCATCGCGGCGGCGCCCAGCACTACGCCCGGCACAAGAAGGCCGGCAAGCGCGAGCCCCTGCCCTGCGCCGTGGTTCTCGGCGCCGATCCGGGCACCATCCTGGCGGCCGTGACGCCGGTGCCCGACACCCTGTCGGAATACCAGTTCGCCGGCCTGCTGCGCGGGGCCAAGGCTGAACTGGTCCCCTGCAAAACCGTGCCCCTGATGGTTCCGGCCAACGCCGAAATCGTGCTGGAGGGCCACGTCCTGCTCGATGAGCACGCGCCCGAGGGCCCCTATGGCGACCACACCGGCTACTACAACTCCGTCGAGACCTTCCCGGTGTTCCAGGTGACGGCGATCACCATGCGCCGCGATCCCCTCTACCTGACCACCTTCACCGGCCGCCCGCCGGACGAGCCCAGCGTGCTGGGCGAGGCCCTGAACGAGGACTACATCCCCCTGCTGCGGCAGCAGTTCCCGGAGATCACCGACTTCTGGCTGCCGCCCGAGGGCTGCTCCTATCGCATCGCCGTGGTGTCGATGAAGAAGGCCTATCCGGGCCACGCCAAGCGGGTGATGCTGGGCGTCTGGAGCTATCTGCGCCAGTTCATGTACACCAAATGGGTCATCGTCGTGGACGACGACATCGACGCCCGCGACTGGAAACAGGTCATGTGGGCCATCTCGACCAAGATGGACCCCGCGCGCGACATCACCCTGATCGAGAACACCCCCATCGACTACCTCGACTTCGCCTCCCCCGAGAGCGGCCTCGGTTCCAAGATCGGCCTGGACGCCACCGACAAGTGGGAGCCCGAGACCAAACGCGAATGGGGCGAGGAGATCCGCATGGAGCCGGGCGTGATCGACCGCGTCTCCGACATGTGGGACCGCCTCGGCCTCCCGGGTGACGGCACGCCGATCTGGAAGTAGAGGGCGCCTGCCACCACGCCAGGTTTGTAAACAATCCTCACAATCTGGAGATGTGGACCTGACTTGCCCTGCAACCGCGCGCTAGCTCTGCCGTTGTTCAAACGGCGCCGCTGAAGGCGCCGGTTCAAAGGGGAGCCTTCCATGAAATCTCTGTCGCGTACCGCCGTACTGGCCCTGGCCCGGAGCCTGACGCTCGGCGTCGCCGCCTGCGGAAATCAGGGTGAAAACGGCAAGGCCCCGTCCGTCGCAGCCGCCTCGGGCTCCGAGGCCGTGCAGGAGAAGTTCAGCCACTACACTGACGGCTTCAACGCCCTGATCGACGAGAACTGGGGCGTCTCCAAACAGTTCGCCTCCTACCGCGAGCTTAACATCCCCGGCGCTTCGGCCGGCGGGTCGATCTATTTCCCCGAGAACATCAGCAATCTGGAGCGGGCCCTGGCCAAGCTCAAGGAAGGCCGCGCCCTCTCCGGCGGCGACAAGAGCGCCAGGGCCGACGCCGCCGTCGACAAGGTCCTCGCCCAGGGAGCCCTGCTGCTGACCCAGTGGCAGACGCTGGAGCCCTACTACGAGACCCGCGCCTATCGCGACGACGCCCTGGCCAAGGGCAAGGCGGCCCACCCGGCCCTGATGACGGCCTATGAAGGCACGATCGCCGCCATTGAGGAACTGGACGGCGCCCTGACCGAATATCTGCGGGCGCGCGACGCGGCGCGCGTCGAGGCCTATCGCAAGGGCGGCCACACCGACGCGGCCAACGTCATGCAGGCCATGCAGCTGGCTGACCACTTCAGCACCGCCGTCATCGACAAGAACGTCGCCGAGGCCGACCGCCTGATGCCCCAGCTCGAGGCCGCCCTGGTCGAACTGCGCAAGAGCGAGGCGGCTATGGCTTCGGGCGCCGAGAACAAGGTCGAGTTCGACCTGATCTCCGGCTACCTCGGCCGCATGGTCGGCGCCTGGCGCGACTACAAGCAGGATCAGGACGACAGCGACCGCGAAACCATCGTGGATCAATACAACGACGCCGTCGAACAGCTGAACGACATCGAGTTCCCGGCGCCCTGAGCCGTTGGCGCGTCCCCGGACAGGTTCCGGGGATGCGCCGTCGTTCGTGCGACCGGCAAACCACCCCGTCTGCGCGATCGGCAGGCGACAGATGACCGGCCGGGCCCTAGCTTGGCCTTCGATTCGTCCGGGAGGGGCCGTGAGCGCGTTCGAGTTCTTCTTCAGCTTCTATGGCCTTCTGCTCGGCCTGTCCGTGGCCGAGCTGGTGGCCGGATTCGCCCGCGTCCTGCATCGGCGACGCGCCGTGCGCTTCGGCTGGCTGACGCCGCTTTTGGCCGTCTTCGTCGCCGTCGATATCGCCACCTTCTGGAACCAGGCCTGGACCATCTTCCGGTTCGCCCCGTTCAGCATGGCCCTGCTGGTCGTGGGTCTGGTCGTGGCCGCCGTCTTCTACGTCGCCGCCAGCGTGACCTTCCCGGGCCGGGAAGCGACGGAAGAGGCCTCCACCGACCTCGACGATCAGTTCTGGGCCCACCGTCGCGCGGTCTTCTCCTGCGTCCTGATCGCCAACCTGATCATCGCCGCCGTCTTCTTCGCCAACGCGGGCCTCAGCGGCCAGATGACGAAGTCGATGCAATCGCCGATCTTCTGGATCGGCCTTGTCCTGTTCATGGGCGGAACCTCGATCGGCGCCTTCGCGCGGTCGCGCAGGCTGGTGATCGCGGCCCTGATCGTCCTGGTGGCCTATCACGGTTTCAACGTCAGCCGCTCGGCCAACAGCCTGATCCAGTCCGGCGGCTGGTCCTTCACTCCGCCCGCGAACGCCTCGGAGTAAGAGCTTGGACGCCTTCGACTTCTTCTTCAGCTTCTACGGCCTGGTGCTCGGCCTGTCGGTCACGGTCATCGCCACCGGCGCGGCCCGCGCCTTCAAGCACCGTCGGAAGGTCCGCATCGGATGGAAGACCCCCATGCTGGCGGCCTTCGTCGCTCTGGACATCGCCACCTTCTGGGACGCGGCCTGGACCAACTTCCGCCACCTGCCTTTCAGTTACGGCCTGCTTGTCGCCGGACTGGTGGTGGCGGTGGTCTATTTCATCGCCGCCAGCCTGATCTTTCCCGAGTGGGAAGACGAGGTCGCCGGCCTCGACGACCACTTCTGGGCCAACAAGCGAGCGGTCCTGCTGCTGCTCGTTCTCGCCAACATCCTGCTGATGATCGCGGCCTTCTGGGCCAATCTCGACCGGACGAACGGCATGGCCTTGATGCAGATCTACGCCGTGAACCTTGGTCTCTACCTCGCACTCATCCTGACCGCCGCCCTCACCCGGCGGGCCTGGCTGTTCGCCGTGACCGTGGGTCTGCACATCGCCATCTATCTGCTGATCGCCGCCCAGAGCGTCCAGACCGCGGCGGCGCGAGAGGCCCGGTTGAAGCCCCAGGCGCCGCCGGCCGCAGCAGCTCCGGCTCATCCCTGATCTTGCCAGCCCCGATCGAAAGGCGAAGAGAGACGTTCATGAACCGCCTGCTCCTGCTTTCCGCCTCGATGTTCCTTGTCGCGAGTTCCGCCATGGCTCAATCCACACCCCCGGCTTCCTCCGTTCCCAACGCCGCCGCCTGGGACCAGCCCTTCCTGCCGCCCGCCCCGGAATGGAACGGCGCGTCGAAATCCCTGCTGCGCGACGCCTCCGATCCCTGGGTCACGCCGTTCGAGGCTGATCCGGCGCATGACTTCAGCCCGACCTATGCCGACACCCGCGCCTGGTTCGACCGGCTGGACGCGGCGTCCGACCTGATCCGCATCGAACAGTTCGGCGTCTCGCCAGAAGGTCGCCCGATCTACGCCGTCATCGCCTCGAAGGACGGCGCGACCCTGGATCCCGCCAAGCCCCTCGTCCTCGCTCAGGCCGGCATCCACCCGGGCGAGATCGACGGCAAGGACGCGGGCATGATGCTGCTGCGCGACATAGCCTTCTACGGCAAGGACGGTCTGCTGGACCGCGTCAACCTGATCCTCATCCCGATCCTCAGCGTCGATGGCCACGAGCGCTCCGGCCCCTATTCCCGACCCAACCAGCGTGGCCCCCGCATTCAGGGCTGGCGCAACACGGCCACCAACCAGAACCTCAACCGCGACTTCCTCAAGCTGGACCAGCCCGAGATGCGGGCCCTGATGGGTCTGATCCACAAGTACGAGCCGGACCTCTACATCGACATCCACGTCACCGACGGGATGGACTACCAGTATGACGTCACCTTCGGCTTTAACGGCGAGGACGGCGCCTTCACCCGCTCTCCGGCCGTCTCGGCCTGGTTGAACGACCGCTACAAGCCCACCCTGAACGCCGCCCTGGAGGCCCAGGGCCATATCCCCGGCGAACTGGTCTTCGGCATCGACGATCGCGATCCGAAGAAGGGCCTCGGCGACGGCGGCCTGGGCGAGCGGTTCTCGAACGGCTGGGGCTCGGCCGCCCACATCCCCACCGTCCTGATCGAGAATCACAGCCTGAAGCCGCATGAGCAGCGGGTGCTGGGCACCTATGTCCTGCTCGAACACGCCCTGACCCTGCTGGCGACCGAGGGTCCGGCCGTACGCGCCGCCATCACCGCCGACCGCGCCCTGCGCCCGGCCGAACTGCCCGCCAACTTCACCTCGGACGAGACCCCGACCTCGACCCGGCCGTTCAAGGGCATCCTCTACGAGACCTACGACAGCCCCTCGTCCGGCCGCACCGAACTGCGCTGGCTCGGCAAGCCCGATCCCGAGCTGTGGCAGATGCCCTTCTACGGCTCCCACCCGACCCTGACGCTGAAGCGGCCCGAAGCCTATTGGGTGCCTTCCTACCGCACCGACATCATCGAGCGGCTGCGCCTCCACAACATCGCCATGGAGACGCTCGACGCCCCGCGCACCGTCCCGGTCGAGATGCTGCGTCTCGACGGCGCCCGCCCCGCGGCCCGTCCCAACGAGGGCCACGTCGGCTTCACCCTGACCGGGGTCACGCCCGAGCGTCGCGACTGGGTCTTCCCGGCCGGCTCGGTCCGCGTCCCGACGGACCAACCCATGGGCGACATCGCCATCCTGCTGCTGGAGCCCCAGTCGTCCGAGAGCTTCTTCGCCTGGGGCCTCTTCCCCGAGGTGCTCAGCCGCGTCGAATATATCGAGGGCTACGCCGTCGCCCCTATCGCCGACCGGATGCTGGCCGCCGATCCGGCGCTCAAGGCCGAGTTCGAGGCGAAGCTGGCGGCCGACCCGGCCTTCGCCGCCGACGGCGACGCCCGCCTGGGCTGGTTCTATGAGCGGACGCCCTTCTATGATCAGCGCTACCGCCTCTATCCCGTGGCGCGCGAGGTCAACTGATGCCCACTCCCGTCGACGCCACGGCCTTCCATCACGAGGCCATCAGCGCCGTCGCCCTCTGGGCCGGCCTCAGCCTGATCCTGCTGCTGGTCCTGACGGTGCGGGTGTCTCTGCACCGGCGCTCGCTGAAGGTCTCGCTCGGCGACGGCGGCCACGCGGTCCTCAACACCGCCAGCCGCACCTTTGGCAACGCCATCGAATACGTCCCGATCGGCCTGGTCGCCATCACCCTGGTCGCCCTGCTCGGCTGGTCGGCGGGCATCGTCCACGCCCTCGGCGCCGCCCTCTTCCTCGGCCGCGTGCTGCACGCGATCGGCATGCACAGCGCGAAACAGCCGGCTGTCGGCCGGATGCTCGGCATGGTTCTGACCTATCTGGTCTTCATCGCCTCGGCCGTCCTGCTGATCGTCGGCGTCTTCCTCTAGGCGGTCCCGCATTGCAGTTGCGAAGGGGGTCGGCCATATCGGGGCATGGCTTCCGACACCTCCTCCGCCGCCGAACTCCTGCATGATCTCGTCGCCGCCGCGCTGAAGGCGGGCGCCGACGCCGCCGAGGCGGTCTCCGCCGAGAGTCGCTCGGCCTCCATCGGCGTTCGCAACGGCGCCCTGGAGGATGTCGAGCGCGAAGAATCCCGCGACCTCGGCCTGCGCGTCTTCGTCGGCAAGCGCCAGGCGTCGGTCTCCGCCTCCGACCTGTCGCCCGCCACCCGCGCCCGACTGGTCGAGCGGGTCGTGGCCATGGCCCGGCTGGCGCCCGAAGATCCCTACGCCGGTCTGGCCCCGCGCGAGCTGCTGGCGACCGCCCCCCATACTGACCTCGATCTGTTCGACGCCTCCGAGCGCAGCGCCGCCGAACTGGAGGCCGCCGCCGCCGAGGCCGAGGCCGCCGCCCTCGCCGTCCCCGGCGTCGTCCGATCCGAAGGCGGCTCCGCCTCCACCTCCTCCAGCGAATGGCGACTGGTCACCTCTGACGGCTTCGACGGCGCCTATCGCGGTTCCGGCTTCTCCCTCAGCGTCGGCGTCATCGCCGAGAAGGACGGCGCCATGGAGCGTGGCGGCGAGGGCCGCACCACCCGCTGGCTGTCCGATCTGCCTGACCCCGCTTGGATCGGCGCCGAGGCCGGACGCCGCGCCGTCGAGCGCGTCGGTCCGCGCAAGATCGCCTCCACCACCGCCCCGGTCATCTTCGACAACCGTGTCGCCACCCAGATCCTGTCGCCCCTGCTCGGCGCCATCTCCGGCCCGTCCATCGCCCGGGGTTCGTCCTTCCTGAAGGACGATCTGGGCAAGGCCGTCCTGCCCTCGGGCCTGAATCTGATCGACGACCCCTTCCGCGCGCGCGGCCTGGGCTCCACCCCCTTCGATGACGAAGGCGGGGAGGTCGAGCGCCGCGCCCTGGTCGAGAACGGCGTCCTGACCACCTGGCTGCTCAACAGCGCCTCGGCCGCCCAGCTGGGCCTTCAGTCCACCGGCCACGCCTCACGCGGTCTGGCCGGCCCGCCGGGCGTCTCGACCCACAACCTGCATCTGGAGCCCGGCGACCTCGACGCCGAGGCCCTGCGCCGTCAGGCCGGGACCGGCCTTCTGGTCACCTCCATGTTCGGCCCCTCGCTGAACGGCAACACCGGCGACTGGTCGGCCGGGGTCTCCGGCTTCTGGTTCGAGAACGGCGAGATCGCCCACCCGGTCAGCGAGGTCACCGTCGCCGGCAATCTGAAGGCCCTGTGGATGCGGATGACGCCGGGGTCCGATCTGGAGTTCCGGGGCGGGTTCAACAGCCCCTCCCTGCTCATCGACGCCGTGGCGATCGCCGGCAAATGACCGACCGGGGTTCTGGAGCGAAATCTGAGCCCGGGCGCGAAGGCGCCCGGACCGATTTCGCTCTGGGCCCCGATCTCGATCTGATCCGGGCCGCGGCCATCGAGGCCGGCGCCCTGGCTCTCGCCGAGCGGGCCAAGGGCGTCTCCGTCCGCTCCAAGCCGGGCGGCTCGCCGGTCACCAGCGCCGACTACGCCGTCGACGCCATGCTGAAGGACGCGCTTCTGTCCGCCCGCCCCGACTACGGCTGGCTGTCGGAAGAGACCGAGGACACGCCCGACCGGCTGGCGCGCCGCCGCATCTTCATCGTCGACCCCGTCGACGGCACCGTCGCCTTCATGAAGGACCGGCCCTGGTGGTGCGTCCCCATCGCCGTGGTCGAGGACGGCCGGGTCGTCGCCGCCGTCGTCCACGCCCCCATGCTGGGCGAGACCTACACCGCCACCCTCGGCGGCGGCGCGACCCTGAACGGCCAGTCCATCCGGGCCTCGGCCGCCGAAACGCTGGAAAACGCCGGCGTCCTGGCCAGCGCCCAGATGTTCCGGGACCTCTACTGGCCCGAGCCCTGGCCGCCGATGCGCTTCGAGAACCGCAACGCCCTCGCCTACCGCATGTCGCTGGTGGCGGCGGGCCAGTATGACGCCGCCGTCGCCTTTACCCCACGCTGGGACTGGGATGTGGCCGCCGGCGCACTGATCGCCGCCGAGGCCGGGGCCGTCGTCACCGATCACCACGGCGGCGAATGGCGCTTTAACCGCCCGGATCCGCGTCAGCCGGGTATGGTCTGCGCCGCTGCGGCGCTGCATCCGTTGATCATCGCGCGTACTCGGCATATTGCGCTGGCCGAACAGGACTGAGGTCGGGGCGAGCGGACGCCCGTCTTTCGCCCGGATGTCGGTCCATATCCTTCGCGCCTCCCCGCACCTGAAACGAGCCCCATGTCCGATCCCCACGCCACCGACACGCCCCAGCTGCTTCACCTCGTCATCGGCGGCGAGCTGCGCCACCTGGACGCCCCGGTCTTTCGCGACCTGACCAAGGTCGAGTTCGTCGGCGCCTTCGGCAGCTACGCGGAGGCCAAGGCCGCCTGGAAGGCCCGCGCCCAGGCCACCGTCGACAACGCCCACATGCGCTTCTTCATCCTGCACGCGCACAAGATGATCGACCCGCGCGGCGACGCCGCCCACTGAGGCCATCGCGGAACCCGCCACGGCTCCGCTCGTTAGGGAAGGCCATATGACCGCCGTCCTGTTCGTCCTGTCCCTGCTGGTCTTCGCCGCCGGGCTCGTCGCCTGGGCGGTGCACATGCGTGGCGTCTGGGCGAGCGAAGCCAACTGGGTCGCACGGCGCCGATCTTTAGCCGATACGCCTTCACCTGTGATCGACCCACCCGCCGCCTCAACCGACGACGCCGTTCCCAAGGAAGCCCGCCCATGACCCTGTTCGGCACGACCCTCGACGGCGCCGCCATCGCCAGCCTCTGCGGCCTCCTGGCCACCCTCTTCCTGTGGGTCTTCGCCCTGCGCGGCGAACGCAGCCGCATCCGCTGGTTCCGGGACTGGGAGGCCCAGCGCAAGGCCCGGCGCGATGCGGAGATCGAAGCCGAGCAGGCCAGCCGCCCGAAAACCGGCCCCTGGGGCTGAGGCCCCGACCAAGGCCCCGCGAGGCCGAACAGCGTCAGAACCCCCTCGCCACGAACCGCCTCGACACGGCCATGATCGCCGTGACACCCTCCCGGAAACGATCCCGGGAGACGACGCCATGACCCTTCGCCGCCTGCTGACCTCCAGCGCCTTGATGAGCGTGATGGGGGCGACCCTTCTGGCCGGCGCCGCCATGGCCCAGACGGTTCAGGACGGCTCCGGCGGGCCCGACAAGGTCTCGGTCACCATCTACAACCAGAACATCGCCCTGGTGGAGGACACCCGCGCCCTCAACGTCCCGGCGGGCCGGTCGCGGCATGAGTTCCCCGGCGTCTCCGCCAGCATCCGGCCTGAGACCGTCGGCCTGTCCGGGCGCGGCCTGTCCGTGGTCGAGCAGAACTTCGACTATGACCTCCTGACCCCCGACAAGCTGATGCAGTCGGCCGTCGGCGACGAGATTGGCATCGTCCGCACCAATCCCGGCTCGGGCGCCCAGGAGACCCAGCGCGCCCGCGTCCTCGCCGCCAATCAGGGCGTGGTCCTGGCCGTCGACGGCCATGTCGAGGTGCTGCGCGACGACGGCGTCCCGACCCGGGTCATCTTCGACGAGGTGCCGACCAACCTGCGCCCGCGCCCGACCCTCAGCGTGACGCTCGACGCCGAGGGCGCCGGCCGCCGCGATGTCTCCCTCAGCTATCTGACGACCGGCCTGCAGTGGAAGGCCGACTATGTCGCCCGCTATGACGAAAAAGCCGGTAAGCTGGACCTGACCGGCTGGATCACCCTGACCAACCAGTCGGGCGTCACCTTCACCAACGCCGATACCCGGGTGGTGGCGGGCGATGTCGCCCTGATCAACGCCGATCCCTACAACCGAGGCTATCAGCCCCCGCCCCGCGTTCCCACGCGCGGAAACGGGACCGAGGCCGGCGGCGCCCAGGGTCTGGCCGACGTCTACATCTATCCCCTGCCCGAACCGGTCACCGTCGCCAACAACCAGACCAAACAGGTCGGCCTTCTGGCCGCGACCGGCGTCCCGGCCTCCAAACGCTACCTCTATCAGGCCCAGAGCTTCGACAGCGCCGAGGAGCCCGCCGCCGCCAGCGTCGCCGTCATCTTCTCCAACAGCGCGGCCTCCGGCGTCGGAACCCAGCTGCCCGCCGGCGTCGCCCGCGTCTACGTCAACGACGCCTCGGGCGAGCCCCGCTTCATCGGCGAGGATCAGGTGCCCCACACCCCGACCGGGTCCGACATCGTGGTCACCACCGGCCAGGCCTTCGACGTCACCGTCCAGCCCCGCGTCGTCGCCACCCGCTCGGCGCCCAAGGCCAGCTACTACCGCTGGAGGACGGAGTTCCAGATGGAATACACGGTCCGCAACGCCCGGCCCGAGCCCGTCGTCGTCGAGGTCCGCCAGCGTGGCCTCGGCCGCCGAACCGAACTCAGCGCCCAGTCCATCGAGGGCGAACTGAAGGACGCCCAGACCATCGTCTGGCGCGTGCCGGTCCCGGCCAACGGCGAGACCAAACTGACCGCCACCGTCACAACCGGCGGTTGATCGCCGTGCGCGGTTTCACAGCGATCCTGCTGGCGGCCGCATTCGCCACGCCTGCGCTCGCCCAGGTTGAGACCCTGTCGCCCGCGCCGGACAGCACGGCCGTCGTCATCTATCGCGACCAGCCCGTGGATACCGCCGCCCTGATGGCGCGGGCCAACCAGCCTTGGAATTCGGGCCTCGACCGCGAGGGTCTGGCCCTGATCGTCGAGCGGCGCGTCATCGACCTGCCGGCCGGCGACGCCGTCATCCGCTTTCGCGGCGTGGCGACGGGGATCGTGCCCCAGACCGCAACGCTGGACGGCCTTCCCGCCGACGTGCTGGAGCGCAACACCGACTTCGACCTTCTCAGCCCCGGCTCCCTGCTGAACCGTTCGGTGGGAGATGTCGTCCGCGTCGTCCGCACCAACCCGGCCACCGGCGAACGCGTCATCCGCCCCGCCGTCGTCCGCTCCGGCTCGACCGGCACGGTGCTGGAGGTCGACGGCAAACTGGAGGCGCTGGGCTGCTCCGGCCTGACCGAACGCATCATCTTCGACCGCTTGCCCGAGGGGTTAAGCGACCAGCCGGTCCTGTCGGTCCGCACCCGAGCACCCACGGCCGGTCGCTACACCGTCACCCTCGCCTATCTGGCGACGGGGCTGCAGTGGTCGGCCGACTATGTGGCCCGTCTCAGCCCGGACGGACGCAGTCTCGACCTGACAGGCTGGATCACCCTGGCCAACTTCAGCGGCACGGGCTTTTCCCGCTCGCCGGTCCAGGTCGTGGCCGGAACCCTGAACCGCGACGCCGACACCCGCCCGGTCGATCCGGTCGAGGTGATGCGCGAGACCCGCTGCTGGCCCCAAGACACCACCACCAGCGGCCCCTTCGGCCCCACCTTCCGCGAGGACCGCGTCGAATACGCCGCCCCGCCCATGATGATCGGCGGCGCCATGGTCGAAGACATCGTCGTCACCGGCAGCCGGGTGCGCCGCGAGAAACTGGCCGCACAGGGCGAACTCGGCGACTACAAGATCTACACCCTGCCCGAACTGACGGACGTCAACGCCCGCCAGACCAAGCAGGTCCGCTTCCTCGAACAGTCCGGCGTCCGCTTCACCCGCCTGTATCGGCACGAGATCGACGCGCGAAACGAGGAAGAGCCCGTCGCCCCCGCCCTTTTGCTCCGCCTGAAGAACGACAAACGCGACGGCCTGGGCGTCCCCCTCCCCGGCGGCGGCGTCAGTCTGATCGAGCGTCAGGCCGGCCACGGCCTTCTCACCGGTCAGGCCCGGTTCAACGATCGCGGGATCGGCCTGCCGGTGGAGCTGGAATTCGGCCGGGCCATGGATCTGACCGTCGAACACAGCCTCGAGGGCGAGCGCACGGTCGGCAACAAGGAACGCGTCACCGTCTCCGCCACAGTCTCCAACGACAAGCCCGAGGCCGTCGAGATCGAACTCGCCCCCGCCGAGGCCGGGCGACGCGGCTTCCGCATCGTCTCCTCCGACGTCCGCGCCGTCATCACCGACGCGGGCGTCCCGGCCTGGCGTCTGCGCGTCCCCGCCGGCCAGAGCCGCACCCTGCGCTACACCCTCGAATGGGACGACTAACCTCCGGAGCGCGGACCTAAAGGTCCGCCCTTCGGCGTCGGAAAGTGCGGACTTGGAGGTCCGCGCTCCCGCTATACCCCTACTCCCGCCGCAGCAGCCTGTCGGTCAGGACCGTGCCCCACCATCCGGCCTTGAACTCGGCCCGGATCGCCTTGGGGTCATAGTCGGGGCTATCGACCCATTCGAGCAGGCTCAGCCCCGTCGGCTCGATCTCGTTGACGTATTTCTCGACGAAGTGGTCCAGCACCCCGGTCATCCCCTCGCGGTGATGCAGATACTTCTTGGACAACTGCTCCATCGCCACGGACATCGGTTCGCCCAGATGGAAATGGCGATAAAAGACCGCCATTAGGCCCGCCCGGTCCGCCCCGGACTTGCAGTGGATCAGCACCGGATAGTCAATGGTCTCGAACAGCCGCTTCGCCCGGTGCACCCGCGCCGCGTCCGGCGCATCGCGCGAATCCAGCGGCGCGTCGATCAGGGTCAGGCCCAGCCGCTCGCACGCGTCTTTCTCCAGCGCATAATAGGCCTCGTCCCGCGCCCCGCGCAGGTTGATGACCGTCTTGATCCCCCGCGACTTCCAGTATTCCAACTGACGCGGCGACGGCTGGTTGGTCCGGACC
>NZ_JBQVNM010000050.1:0-20784 GCF_052436175.1 Brevundimonas sp.
CCAAGTCGATCGCCAAGGCCACCGGGCGTGAATATGTCCGCATGTCCCTGGGCGGGGTGCGCGACGAGAGCGAGATCCGCGGCCACCGCCGGACCTATATCGGCTCCATGCCCGGCAAGATCATCCAGTCGATGAAGAAGGTGAAGACCACCAACGCCTTCATCCTGCTGGACGAGATCGACAAGCTGGGCGCCGACTGGCGCGGCGACCCGTCGTCGGCCCTGCTGGAGGTGCTGGATCCGGCGCAGAACAATGCGTTCGGCGACCACTACCTCGAGGTCGACTACGACCTGTCCAACGTCATGTTCGTCACCACGGCCAACAGCCTGAACATGCCCCAGCCCCTGATGGACCGGATGGAGATCATCCGGGTCAGCGGCTACACCGAGGACGAGAAGGTCGAGATCGCCAAGCGCCACGTCCTGCCCAAGGTCACGACCGACAATGGTCTGAAGGCCGAAGAGCTGGTCGTGCCGGAAGACACGATCCGCGACCTGATCCGCTACTACACCCGCGAGGCCGGGGTGCGTTCGCTGGAACGGGCCTTGGGCGGACTGGCCCGCAAGGCCGTGCGCGAGATGTCCAAGACGGGCGTGACCTCGATCACCGTGGATGCGGCCAAACTGGCCGAGTATGCGGGGGTGAAGAAGTTCCGCTATGGCGAGACCGACGAGGAGGATCAGGTCGGCATCGTCACCGGTCTGGCCTGGACCGAGTTCGGCGGCGACATCCTGACCATCGAGGCGATCAAGATGCCGGGACGCGGTCGGATGACCGTCACCGGCAACCTGAAGGAGGTGATGAAGGAGTCGATCTCCGCCGCCGCCTCCTACGTCCGGGCGCGCTCGCTGAGCTTCGGCGTCAAGCCGCCGCTGTTCGAGAAGACCGACATCCACGTCCACGTGCCGGACGGCGCCACGCCGAAGGACGGCCCGTCCGCCGGCGTCGCCATGACGGTGGCCATGGTCTCGGTCCTGACCGGCATCCCGATCCGCAAGGATATCGCCATGACCGGCGAGATCACCCTGCGCGGCCGGGTCACCGCCATCGGCGGCCTGAAGGAGAAACTGCTGGCCGCCCTGCGCTCCGGCATCAAGACCGTGCTGATCCCGCAGGAGAACGAGAAGGATCTCGCCGACGTGCCGGACAATGTGAAGTCGGCGCTGGAGATCGTGCCGATCTCCACGGCCGACGAGGCGCTGAAGTGGGCCCTGACCGGCACCCTGACGCCGGTCGAATGGGACGAGGTCGCCGAGCCCCTGACCCCCGCGGCCCCGCCGCCGGGCGGCGAGGCCGGCGCCGTCGTCAGCCACTGACGACCGCAACGACGGACGAGACGGCCCGGGGGCGATCCCGGGCCGTTTTCGTTTTCGGGTTCGTGCCGGGGGCTTGAACCGGCGGGCCGGGGAGGGCACAACCCGCGTCCGGGGTGAGGGCGGCTAGCTCAGCTGGTCAGAGCATCTCGTTTACACCGAGAGGGTCGGCGGTTCGAACCCGTCGCCGCCTACCAATTTCAGGCGCTGACGCTCGCCCCGCGGGCGCTCGTTGCCAGAGCGCAGGCGCAATGAAAAAGGCCGCCGGAGCGATCCGGCGGCCTTCGTCGTCTGGTCTTGATCCGATGGGATCAGAACATGAAGCTGGCCCGCAGCAGCAGGGTGTAGCGGATGTAGTCTTCCAGCTGTTCGGCGTCGGCGTTGATCGACAGCATGCCCAGTTCGTTGCCGACCGACAGGCGGAAGCCGGCGATCAGGCCGCCGCCCTCGACCGCCTGGGGCGTCAGACGGAAGTCGGGGCCGTTGCTGTTGACAAAGCGGCCGATGGTCTCGCCCGCGTCGACCGAGAGGTTCTGACGCCAGCCGAGACGGACCTCGGGACGGATCCAGCCGTTGGTGCCGAAACCGTAGCCGAAGTTGACGGCCGCGACGGTGGAGAAGATGTGGCCCTCGCGCTCGTCGATCTCGAGATCGAAGCCGTCGCCGCCGCCGCTTTCGACGCGGGAGTCCTCGTTCAGACCGAAATACTCGGCATAGACCTCGGGGCGGATGTTGAACCGGCCGAAGTTGCGCTCGTAGGAGGCGCCGCCGGCCAGAGCCAGAGTGAAGCCGCTCCATTCGGAGGTGTTGTTGATGTACAGCCCCTCGCCGACGAGCGAGCGCTTGGCCTCGAAGCTGGCGTAGCCGCCGGCCGCCCGGGCCCAGGTCGTCCAGTTATGGCCCTGGGCGCGCCAGTCGAGGCCCAGCTCGATCAGGTTGGCGGACAGAACCTCTTCCGCCTCGGCCTCGGGGTCCTGGATGTCCGAAGATGTGAAGGCCACCGAGACGCCCAGGGCGCCCAGGCCCGTGCCGCGCTCGACCCCGCCCGCGACGCCGAAGCCCTCCGAGCGGAAGCCGGAGGTGTCGGTCTTGTCCTTGTCGGCGTAGAAATTGATCTCCTGAACCCAGGCGCTGGTCTCGCCCTCGGCGGCCGAGGCGTTCCGGCCGGTCAGGGCGCGCGTGACCGCTTCAACGCCCGATGCCAGCGACATCAGCGGACCGCCCGAGTGGTCCGGCAGCATCTGTTCGTAGAGATTGATGAAGCCGTCGCGCTCCTTCTGGGCCAGGAAGGCCTGGAGGATCGAGCTGTTGTCGTCGAGGGCGGAATAGAAGGCGTCGTAGGCCGACACCTCCACGCCCGTCAGATTGATCTCCTCGGCGCTGCGCCGGCGGGCATTGGCGTAGACATCACCGGCGGCGACGTCCGCGGTGATGCCGACGACGAAGAGATAGGGGGAGTTGGCGTTGATCGACGCCAGATCGACGGCGCCGTAGTTCAGAGTGGCGGCGTCGATGATCTTGAACTGCTGCTGTCCCTCGATCAGCGAGGCGAAGTTGACCCCGAGACCCGCGCCGTCGGCGAGGGTGGCGTTCCCCGAGACGATGAATCCGCCCGAGGATGCGTTCTTGGGATCGACCGTGACGATCAGGTCGCCCTCCGAGCCGACATTGAGGCTGGTGACGTTCAGCGCCGTGGTTTGACGCGCGTCCAGCGTGCCCTTGGACACGTCGATGGTCAGCTGGCCGTCGGTGTCCGACAGGGCGCCCTGATACCGCGCGCCGCCCGAGATGGAGAGGGCGTCCGCTCCGGCCCCGAAGGCGATGTCGCCGATGACGGTTCCGTTCTGGAGGCTGACGGTGTCGCTGCCGGATCCAAGCAGGATTGAGCCGTAGAGCACCGGCTCGTCCTGATCGTAGACGCCGTCGTTGTCGTCGTCGTTGTCGTCGGTGTCTGCGCCGTCGAGGACGCCGTCGTTGTCGTCGTCGGTGTCCGTATTGTCCAGGATGCCGTCGCCGTCGGTGTCGAGGTTGGTGCGACCCACCGCGCCGGACTGAACGAAGCTGACCCCGCTGGTGTTCGCGCGCAGGTCGAGCGCGATGGCCTTGCCGGTGACGACCTCGTTGGCCGGGTCGGTGTCGTCGTCATCCGTATCGGTCGTGCCGTCGGTGGCCGAGATGGCGGCGTAGATGCCGCCTTGGTTGACGATGCTGGTCAGCGAGCCGGAGAGATCGCGGATGGCGTAGGCCGTCGCGGCTTCGCCGGCGACTGCCGCCGTGATCGTGCCGGTGTTCGTGATCGAGGGCAGGGACGCCCCGGCCTGGATCAGAACGCCGGTCACGGTGTCCGCATTGTCGGTCTGGGACTGGGCCAGAACGGTTCCGGAGTTGACGAACCGGGGCGTGGTCGCCCCGGCGCCGAGCTCGATCGCGGTGGCGTCCGCCGTATTGGCCGATGCGGTGATGGCTCCGGAGTTGCGAATCCCCCCGGCGATCGTCGTGGGCTGACCCCGGCCGCCGATCTGGACGGCCCGGGCGTCGACGTCGGCATAGACGCCCGTGCCGGTGATGCTGCCTTCGTTGACCAGGCCGTAGTTCAGGTCGCCCGCGCCCAGGACGCCGACCGTGACGGCGCTGGTGGTCGAGCCGATCTGCAGGGCCGGTGCGCCGCCGATCGACGTGAGCGCCGATGTGCCTTCGCTGGCGTCCAGGATGCCGTCGCCGTCGCGGTCGGTGTCGTCAGAGTTCTTGACGCCGTCGCCGTCGTCGTCCTCATCACCGTTCTTGACGCCGTCGCCGTCATCGTCGCCCGTCGCCACGAGCGTCGCCGGAGCGGCGCCCAGCAGGACGCCCCCGGCCACATTGGCGGCGATCCGGACCGCAGGGCCGTTCTGCAGCAAGTCGTCGGCGTCGAGATCCTCGAGAACCAGGGTTTCCTTGGGAACATTGGTGAAGCCGACGCCGCTGGTCGGAGCGGTCGTGTAGCGATAGCCCGTGGTCGATACACCGCCCTGAATCTGGACACGCCCGCCGACATTTCCGTCAACGGCGACGCCGACGGCGTTCGCGCCGTTCGTGCTGATCGCGCCGCCGGAGACCAGAACCGACCCCGACACCGGACCCGTCGTGCGGACGCCGTAGCTGTTGTCGCCGGTCACGGTCACGCTGCCGAACAGCTTCATGTCGCCGATCAGGCCGCTCTGCAGCAGGATCCCGTAGGAGTCATTGCCGCGAACGCTGATCGAACTGCCGCTCTCCATCAGGATGGAGCCAGTGACCGGCTGGGCGCCGACCACGCGCAGGCCGGCGCGATCGCTGCCCGCAGCGAACTGTCCGTCGAGGTCGCCGTCGCCGTCCGTGTCGGTGGCGGCCGCATTGGCGTCGATCACCGTGATGGCGCCGCCGATGGTGATGTCGGCGGTCGTGCCGCCGTTCACGAGAATACCGGTCGAGCCCGACGCGGAATTGTTCATCGTGATGGTGCTGCCGCTGTCCAGATCGACCGAGTGGTTCGAATCGACCGTGACGGCCGCGCCGCTCGTGACCTCAATCCGGCCTCCGCTCGCCAGACGGATAGCGTCGGCCGCCGTGCCGGTCGCATTCGAGGTCTGGATCGGCGTGGTGCGCGTGTTGGAGATCACGACCTCGGCCTGCACGCCGGTCGCGACCATCAGGGGGGCGAGCGCCGCGGCGGCCGCGAGAAGTTTACGCATTCGATCAAACAATCCCTGTGGACGCTCAGGCCCAGTGTAGACTCAAGTCCTGTGTAGACGCAGGCGCATGGCAGCGGCGACCTCTAACAGGGGCCGCGCCAGAGTGCCTCAAGTTTCTCGAATTTGAGGCGAATGCAAGGCCGAAGGCGGCGGATTCGACCGCACGCCGGTTGACGACGGCCAAGCGATGCAATACCAAAGTGATATCACTTTGATCGCGCTGTCGATCGCAGGGAGGGAACCATGTCGAACACGAGATCCACCGAACGTCCGGCCCGCACGTCCAACGGGATTGTGATGCTGTTGCTGGGGCTGGCCATGATGGTGGGCGGGCCCATTCTGGTGGCCCAGTCGCCGGGGACGCTGCTCTTCGTCGTCGCCGGCATCACGATCTGCGTCGTCGGTTTGCTGGTTCTGTGCGGCCTCTATTCGCTGCAACCCAATGAGGGAACGGCCATCTTGCTGTTCGGAGAGTATCGCGGCACGGATCGCAAGACCGGCCTGCGCTGGGTTCTGCCCTGGTACAGCCGCAAGAAGATCTCGTTGCGGGCCCGCAACGTCACCAGCGACAAGCTGAAGGTGAACGACAAGCGCGGCAACCCGGTCGAGATCGCCGCCAACGTCGTCTGGCGCGTGCAGGACTCGGCCCAGGCCCTGTTCGACGTCGACGACTATCAGGCCTTCGTCAACATCCAGATCGACACGGGTCTGCGCGACATCGCCTCCCACTATGCCTACGACCACGGCGAACATGTCGAGGGCGCGGATCAGGAACTGACCCTGCGCGCCGACGCCGAGGATGTCGCCGCCCGCCTGCGGGACGAACTGGCCAAGCGGGTCGAAGCGGCCGGCATCGCGGTGGACGAGGCGCGTCTGGCCCACCTGGCCTATGCGCCGGAGATCGCCGGGGCCATGCTGAGGCGCCAGCAGGCGGAGGCCGTTTTGGCGGCCCGCCGCCTGATCGTCACCGGCGCGGTGGGCATGGTCGAGACGGCGCTCGCCGATCTCAACGAACGCGGCGTGGTGGACCTCGACGAGGACCGCAAGGCGGCCATGGTCTCCAACCTGCTGGTGGTGCTGTGCGCCGACCGTGAGGCCCAGCCGGTCGTGAACACCGGAACCCTGTACGGCTGATGCCGGCGCGGTCGCGCAAGCCCTTTCTGATGCGCGCCTCTTCGGGGGTGATGGCGGCCGTCGAGAAACTCGCGGCCGCCGAACTGCGCTCGGTCAACGCCCAGGTCGAGGTGCTGCTGCGCGAGGCCCTGGCGCGACGCGGCCTGTCCGTCGCCGAGCGCGCCGAGGTCGAGACTCGCGAGGATGACGATAGCGCTTGAGCTTGACCGCAAGCGCGGCTACGGCGCCGTCATGGTTCGCTCCAGATCGTCCGCACGCATCCGAAAGCCTGCGACGCGCGTTGGGGCGGCGGACCCCACGGAGCGATCTTCCATGAGCCTGACCGACCTCGACGTCCAGGAAGGCGAACTTCAGCTGATCCCCGGGCTCGATGAAGAGGTCGCGGCGACCCTGAAGGCGCTCCGGGCCTCGGCGGACGATCCCCGGCCCCGGCTGGTGGACACCACCATGCTGTACGCGCCTCGGTCGGGCGGGGTGAAGCGGTACCTGCTATCGAAGAAGGCCTGGCTGGCCGAGAACCGGCCCGGCGTGGCCCACTCCCTGATCGTGCCGGGCGCACGGCATCAGGCTGGGCCCGATGACATCGTCAAGCTGAGGGCGACCAAGCTGCCGTTCGGCGACGGCTATCGCTGGCCGACCTCCGTGCGCCGCTGGGGCGCCTGGGTGGCGTCGATGAAACCGGCCCTGATCGAGGCGGGCGACCCCTACCCGCCGGGGCAGGGGGCGATCGAGGCGGGCCAGCGCGCCGGATGCCCGGTCATCGGCTTCTGCCACTCCGATCCGGCGGGTCTCGCGGCGCTGCACTTTGGCGAATGGGCCAAGAAGCCGGTCGAGAAGCGCTGGGCCCGGCTGTTCTCGCAGTTCGACCGCGTGATCTCGCCCAGCCGGTTCATCGCCAGCCGTCTGGAAGAGGCCGGCGTCGGCAATATCGTCATCCGGCCTTTGGGGGTGGAGATCGACACCTTCCGCCCCGATCGCGGAGATCGGAACTGGCTGCTGAAGAAGCTGGGGCTGGGCGCGGACGCCCGCCTGCTGTGCTTCGCCGGCCGGCCGGCCAAGGAAAAGAACATCGATGTGCTGATCGAGGCGGTCCAGAAACTGGGCGCGCCCTATCATCTGGTGCTGGTCGGCGCCGGAACGGGCATGCCTCCGGAGGACCGGGTCATCGCCCTGCCGTATGAAAAAGACCCCAAGGCGGTCGCGCGGATCATCGCCAGCTGCGACGCCTTCGTCCACGCCAACGACAAGGAGCCGTTCGGCCTGATCGTGCTGGAGGCCATGGCCTGTGGCCGCCCCGTCGTGGGGGTCAACGCCGGGGGGGTGGCCGAGACCGTGACCCACGAGGTCGGCCAACTGGCCCGTTCGGCCGACCCCGACGACTACGCCGAGGCCGTCGAGGCTCTGTTCGCGCGCGACGTCGAGGCGTTGGGACAGGCGGCGCGGGTCTATGCCGTGGAGCGGTTCGCCTGGAGCCGGGTCTTTGAGGACCTGTGCATGGTCTATGGCGACGTCAGCGGACGTCCGGACTTCGTGCAGCCGGCGACGGACTGGGCCGTTCACTGACGCGGGGCGCGTCGGGGGCCGTAAACGGGTGGTATTCGGGATTTGAAGGGGGCGGACGCGCCACTTCCTGCGATTACAAGAAGTGGCGCGAGTGACGGGGCTCGAACCCGCGACCTCCGGCGTGACAGGCCGGCACTCTAACCAACTGAGCTACACCCGCATTCCCGGCCGCGAAGCAGTGCGTCGCGGCGAGGGGCGTCGTTTAGGCGGGGGCGGCTTCCCCTGTCAAGCGACCCCTGCGGACATTTCCGACTTTCTCGACGAACCCCGTGCTTTCTCCTGGGAGGTCCCGTGTCATGGCGCGGCCGGGGCCGCGGCGGCGAGCGGCGGCGGGGTGTAGTGCACCCCCACGCCCGGCCCCAGAGGCAGGTCCAGCGCCACCCAGGCGGCCACCATCAGCAGGCCCGCGACGAGGAAGGCCCCCGCATAGGGCAGCATGGTCGCCATCAGCGATCCCAGGCCGAAGGATCGGTCCCACCGCTGGGCGAAGGTCAGGATCAGCGGGAAGTAGCTCATCAGGGGCGTGGCGATGTTGGTGACCGAATCTCCCATCCGGTAGGCGGCGGTGGTCATCTCCGGGCTGATCCCCAGCAGCATGAACATCGGCACCACGATGGGGGCGAGGGCCGACCACTTGGCCGAGGCCGAGCCGATGAACAGGTCGAAGAAGCACGAGACCAGCACCACCGAGATCAACAGCAGGGGCGTCGGCAGGGCTAGGGTCTTCAGGCCCGCGGCGGCGTTGACCGCCAGGATCGGGCCGAGGCCAGACCAGTTGAACATGGCCACGAAGTGGGCGGCGAAGAAGGCCAGGACGATATAGGGCGCCAGCTGGGCGATGCCCTCGACCATCATCCGCACCATGTCGCGATGGGTCTTTACGGTGCCTGACCCTGCGCCGTAGGCGCCGCCCGCAACGAAGAAGGTCGCGGCGAAGAAGGCGACGAGAGACTTGTAGAGCGGGTTGTAGGTCTGTCCGGCTTCGGCCTCGGGATCGACGAAGGGGGAGCCGGGCAGGAGGGTGATCGCGGTCCAAAGGGCGATCATGCCCAGGACGGCCAGCCCGGCCCAGGCCAGGCCCTTCTTCTGTTCGGGGGTGAGGGGCGCGCGCTCGGCCTCGGCGGTGGCGGGGACGACCGCGCCGGGGGCAGGGGACCATTTGCCCAGTCGCGGTTCGATCACCCGGTCGGTCAGGAACCAGACGATCGGGGTGAAGACGATCACCACCCCGACGATGAAGAACCAGTTGCCGGCGATGTTCACCGAATAGGTCGGGTCGATCAGCCGGGCGGCAGGCTCGGTGATGCCGAGAATCAGGGCGTCGGACGCGCCGGGGAAAAGGTTGCCCGCATATCCGCCCGAGACGGCCGCGAACCCGGCGGCGAGGCCGGCCAGGGGGTGACGGCCGGCTGCGGCGAAGATCACCGCCGCCAGAGGGATCACCACGACATAGGAGGCGTCCGACGCGTGGTGCGACACCATCCCCACCACCACGACCACCGGGGTCAGGATGGCCTTGGGCGCGTTCAGCAGGGCGCCCCGGATGGCGGTGGCGAACAGGCCGGTCCGCTCGGCCACCGAGGCGCCGTAGATGATGGTCACCACGATCGCCAGCGGCGGGAAGTCGGCCAGGGTGCGCGGCATGCCGATGATGAGCTTCTCGAGGTTCTCGGCCGACAGCAGGCTCTTGGCCGCCATGGTCTCGCCGGTGACGGGATTGACCGCCGACCAGCCGAGACCGGCGCCGACCAGGCTCAGGGCGATCAGGCCGAGGATCAGCCACAAAAACAGAAAAACGGGGTCCGGCAGACGGTTTCCCGTCCGTTCGATGAACCCCAGAAAGCCGCGCGTCTCGGTCATGAATCGTCCCTGCCGCCCCCTCGGTCGGGGCCTTCATAGTCAGGACGGATCGTCGCGCCCGAGGCAACTGCGACAAATGCGACCGACTGCGAACCGTTCGCAGGAAAATCCTTTGCCCGCTTGGGTTTGAACGGCGGCGCTCTTGGGTCTAAGAAGCGCCGAATCCGCCGTCCTCCCCAGCACGCGGATGGCGTACGAGGTCTCTCGAATGAACGAATTTCTGCTTCAGTACCTGCCGATCGTGATCTTCATCGGTCTCGCGGCGGTGATCGGCGTCCTGTTCATGGTCGCAGCCTGGCTGATGGCGCCGTCGAACCCCGACTCTGAAAAGCTGTCGGCCTATGAGTGCGGCTTCAACGCCTTCGACGACGCGCGCATGAAGTTCGACGTCCGGTTCTATCTCGTCTCCATCCTCTTCATCATCTTCGATCTGGAAGTGGCCTTCCTCTTCCCCTGGGCCGTGTCGATGTTCGACCTGTCCAAGGGCGGCATGGTCTTCGCCTTCTGGTCGATGATGGTCTTCCTCGGCGTCCTGACCGTCGGCTTCATCTACGAATGGAAGAAAGGCGCCCTGGAATGGGAGTAGCCCCCAACACCGTGGCGGCGGGCAGCGGCCTGGTGACCGCCTCGGGCCAGCCGATCGCGTCGAGCTATGGCCTGGCCGCCCGTTCGCGGGTGGAGGGCTACGACCCGGCCCTGCACGACAAGTTCTTTGAGGCGGTCAACACCGAGGTCGCCGAGAAGGGCTTCCTGACTGCGCCGCTCGACGACGTCATCACCTGGGCCCGCACCGGCTCCCTGATGTGGATGACCTTCGGTCTGGCCTGCTGCGCCGTGGAGATGATCCAGGCGTCGATGCCGCGCTATGACCTGGAGCGGTTCGGGATGGCTCCTCGCGCCAGCCCGCGTCAGTCCGACCTGATGATCGTCGCCGGCACCCTGACCAACAAGATGGCTCCGGCCCTGCGCAAGGTCTATGACCAGATGCCGGACCCGCGCTACGTCCTGTCGATGGGGTCCTGCGCCAACGGCGGCGGCTACTACCACTACAGCTACAGCGTGGTGCGCGGCTGCGACCGGGTCGTGCCGGTGGACGTCTATGTGCCCGGGTGCCCGCCGACGGCCGAGGCTCTGGTCTACGGCCTGTTGCAGTTGCAGAAGAAGATCCGTCGCACGGGGACGATCGAACGATGAGCGGCGAGATCCTTTCGCTGGGCACGGTCGAGCAGATCGAGGCCCATACGGCCGTCCTGACCCCGTTGGGGCAGGAGATGGTCGCCGAGCTGGGCGTGGACGCCAGCGTCGCCTTCGGCGAGCTGACCCTGACCTGCCATCGGGATCGCATCATCGAGGTGCTGACGGACCTGCGCGACCGGTTCGGCTTCCAGCAGCTTATCGACCTGTGCGGCGTGGACTATCCCGAGCGGGCCGAGCGGTTCGACGTGGTCTATCATCTGCTGTCGCTGACGCGGAACGCCCGGGTGCGGGTGAAGGTCTCGACCGATGAGGTCCAGCCGGTGCCGAGCGCCATTCCGGTCTATCCGGCGGCGGGCTGGTTCGAGCGCGAGGCGTTCGACATGTACGGCATGATCTTCTCGGGCCATCCGGACATGCGTCGGCTGCTGACCGACTATGGGTTCCAGGGGCATCCGCTGCGCAAGGACTTCCCGATGACCGGCTATGTCGAGGTCCGGTACGACGAGGAACAGAAGCGGGTGGTCTATGAGCCCGTCAAACTGACCCAGGAATTCCGCAACTTCGACTTCCTGTCTCCGTGGGAAGGCGCCGAGTATCCCGGCCAGATCCTGCCCGGCGACGAAAAGGCGGCGCAGGCGGCTGCGGCCGGCAAGGCCGCGCCTTCGGGAGGGAAAGCCTGATGGCCGACGGACACCCCAGCGCCGCGATCGGTTCGGACCTCGACATCTGGGAAACCGGGCACGGGGTCGACCACGACACGCGTACCCAGCACGCCCGCGAGATGGACGATCGCAAGTTCACCATCAACTTCGGCCCGCAACACCCGGCCGCCCACGGCGTGCTGCGTCTGGTGCTGGAGCTGGACGGCGAGGTGGTGGAGCGGGTCGATCCTCACATCGGCCTGCTGCATCGCGGCACCGAGAAGCTGATGGAGGCCCGCACCTACCTCCAGAACATCCCTTATCTGGACCGCCTCGACTATGTGGCGCCGATGAATCAGGAGCATGCCTTCTGCCTGGCCATCGAGCGGCTGCTGGGGCTGGAGGTGCCGTATCGCGGCCAGCTGATCCGGGTGCTGTATTCCGAGATCGGGCGCATCCTGTCGCACATGCTGAACGTGACGACCCAGGCCCTGGACGTCGGCGCCCTGACGCCGCCGCTGTGGGGCTTCGAGCAGCGCGAGCAGCTGATGGTCTTCTATGAGCGGGCCTGCGGCGCGCGTCTCCACGCCAACTATTTCCGGCCCGGCGGGGTGCATCAGGACCTGCCCTCGGCCCTGATCGACGACATCGACGCCTGGTGCAAACAGTTCCCCGGCAAGCTGGCGGACATCGAGGCCCTGGTCACCGAGAACCGCATCTACAAGCAGCGCAACGTGGACATCGGCGTGGTGTCCAAGGAACAGGCCCTGGCCTGGGGCTTCACCGGCGTGATGCTGCGCGGCTCCGACATCGCCTGGGATCTGCGCAAGTCGCAGCCCTATGAGTGCTATGCGGACCTCGACTTCGATGTGGTGGTCGGCAAGCACGGCGACTGATGGGATCGCTACCTCTGCCGCATCGAGGAGATGAAGCAGTCGGTCCATCTGATGGAGCAGTGCATCCACAAGCTGCGCAACTGCCCGGGCGAACCGGTGCTGGCCGAGGACAACAAGCTGGTCCCGCCGCGCCGCGCCGAGATGAAGCGATCGATGGAAAGCCTGATCCACCACTTCAAGCTCTACACCGAGGGCTTCAAGACGCCTCCCGGCGAGGTCTATGCGGCCGTCGAGGCGCCGAAGGGCGAGTTCGGCGTCTATGTCGTGTCCGACGGCACCAACCGGCCGTATCGCGTCAAGCTGTCCGCGCCGGGCTTCCGCCACCTGCAGGCGATGGACTGGATGAACCGCGGCCACATGCTGGCCGACGTTTCGGCCATCCTCGGTTCGCTGGACATCGTGTTCGGGGAGGTGGACCGGTGAGTATGTGTCCCACCGTCATCCTCGGGCTTGACCCCAGGATTGGATCATCCGCAGCGGGCATGACGAGGACGGCGCGCGCTGTCGCCACTTTGCGTCGACCCACTATTCTTTTCGTTGACCGTCCGACCCTCGGGTCAAGCCCGAGGGTGACGGAGGTGTGTGAATGAGCGTTCGTCGTCTCGCCAAAGAACAGCCCGCCTCGTTCGCCTTCTCCAAGGCGACCAAGACCAAGCTCGACTGGTGGATACAGAAGTATCCCGCCGACCGTCGCCAGTCGGCGGTCATCCCGGGCCTGTGGCTGATCCAGAAGCAGGAGGGCTGGGTGTCCGAGCCCGCCATCCGCCTGCTCGCCGACTATCTCGGCATGGCCTACATCCGGGTGCTGGAGGTCGCGACCTTCTACACCATGTTCATGCTGGAGCCGGTCGGCTCGGCCGCCCTGATCCAGGTCTGCGGCACGACGCCCTGCATGCTGCGCGGTTCGGGTGAACTGATGAGGGTGTGCAAGAGCCGGATCGGCCCGAAACAGACCCTGTCGGCCGACGGCAAGTTCTACTGGGAAGAGGTCGAGTGCCTGGGCGCCTGCTCCAACGCGCCCATGGCCATGATCAACGACTACTATTTCGAGGACCTGACGGCCTCGGACATGGAAAAGATCATCGACGACTTCGCCGCCGGCAAGACGCCCAAGCCCGGCCCGCGTGTCGATCGCGTCAACGCCGCGCCTCAGGGCGGGGCCCGGACCCTGACCGATCCGAAGCTGTATGACGGCTCGGCCGCGAAGAAGATCAAGAAACTGCCGAACTCCGAGCCGGTGAAGGCATGACGCTTCCCGATCTCAACACGGACGAGGGCAGGGCGGCGTATCGCGCCGAGCTCAAGCGCGTGGGTTGGCCCCTGCGTCTGGGCGGGCTGGCGCTGATCGTCGCCGCCGCCCTGGTGATTGTCGCTGCCCGTCAGGGCTGGATCGCGGCCTATGAGCTGGCGACCAACGCCGGCTACGCCATGCTGGCGCTGGGCTGGGCGCTGGTGCTTGCGGCCATCTTCGTGCGCACCCGATACAATCGCCGCCGTCTGTCGGGGGAACTGTGATGGCCGACCGCAAGCCCCTGAACGATGCGCAGCGCAAGACGCTGGCGCTCATGCCGATCGGTTCGGCCCTGCTGGTGATCGGCCTCGTTCTGGCTGTGGTTGTCGAGACCACGTCGCCATGGATGGTCTGGCTCGGCTGGGGTCTGCTGGCGGCCGGCGCCGCTCTGGAAGTGGCGGTTCTGGTCCGTCTGTTGAAGCTGAATAAAGAGGACCGCTCCTGATGGTCGGGATCCTGGAAGACAAGGACCGCATCTTCACCAACCTGTACGGGCTCCAGGACTGGGGTCTGGAAGGCGCGAAGACCCGCGGCTGCTGGAACGCCACCAAGGACATGCTGGACCTTGGGCGCGACTGGATCATCAACAACGTCAAGGCGTCCGGCCTGCGTGGCCGCGGCGGCGCCGGCTTCTCCACGGGTCTGAAGTGTTCCTTCTTGCCCAAGGAAGTGAAGGACCGGCCTCACTACCTGGTCGTCAATGCCGACGAATCCGAGCCCGCAACCTGCAAGGACCGGGAGATCATGCGCCATGATCCCCACCTGCTGATCGAAGGCTGTCTGATCGCCTCCTTCGCGATGCAGGCCCACGCCTGCTACATCTATCTGCGCGGCGAATATGTGCTGGAACGGGAGCGCATGGAGACGGCGGTCAAGCAGGCCTATGAGGCTCGCCTGATCGGCAAGAACAACGTCCACGGCTGGGACTTCGACGTCTATATCCACCACGGCGGCGGCGCCTATATCTGCGGTGAAGAGACGGCTCTGCTGGAATCGCTGGAGGGCAAGAAGGGCCAGCCGCGCCTGAAGCCGCCGTTCCCCGCCGGCGCCGGCCTCTATGGTTGCCCGACCACGGTGAACAACGTCGAGTCGATCGCCGTCGTCGGCACGATCCTGCGTCGCGGGGCCGACTGGTTCGCCGGCTTCGGCCGCCCGAACAACACCGGCACCAAACTGATGTCCCTGTCAGGGCATGTGATGACGCCCTGCGTGGTCGAGGAGGCCATGTCGATCCCGCTGCGCCAGCTGATCGAGGATCACGGCGGCGGCGTGCGCGGCGGCTGGGGGCATCTGAAGGCGATCATGCCCGGCGGCGCGTCCTGCCCGGTCATCACGCGCGAGCAGGCCGAAGTCGCCCTGATGGACTTCGATTCCATGCGTGAACACCGTTCGTCGCTGGGCACCGCCGGTGTGACGGTGATGGATGAGTCCACCGATATCGTGAAGGCGATCGCCCGCATCAGCTACTTCTTCAAGCATGAGAGCTGCGGCCAGTGCACGCCCTGCCGCGAAGGCACCGGCTGGATGTGGCGCGTTCTGGAGCGGATGGCCGTGGGCGAGGCCGATCCGTCAGAGATCGACCTGCTGCTCGACGTCGCCGGTCAGGTCGAGGGCCACACCATCTGCGCCCTCGGCGACGCCGCCGCCTGGCCCGTTCAGGGTCTGATCCGGCACTTCCGTCACGAGATCGAGGACCGCATCTCCGACTACCGCAGCCGCCGCGCGAACTTCGCCGGCCACGCGATCGCGGCGGAGTAGGGATGAGGTCTCTCGCCGACATCACCGTCACCCTTGGGGTCGACCCGAGGGCCGGGCGTTCCGGAGGACGTGCAGACGTGCGTGGCGCGATGTCGCCGCGCGTCCTCGCTCGTGCGCGCCGACGTCCGATCCTCGGGTCAAGCCCGAGGATGACGGTATGTGGGTTGGGGGCCATGTCCGTGCTCCTGCTTTCCGCCTGTGGTCAGCCCGCCGAAAAGGTCGAGGCCCCCGAAGCCTCCTCCGTCGCGCCGACGACGACCCCGGTCCCGGTCCCCACAACGGCGACCGATCTCGAGGGCGCCTGCCGCGACGTGGTCGACCGCATGTTCGGCCAGACCGGCGACGCGGTGACCTTTAAGGGCGCGGGCGAGGGCAGGGCGGACGTATCCTGGCCGGCGCCGGTGGATGGCGGCGTGCTGAGTTTCGAATGCCGGGCTGACGGCGATCGCGTGGGCCTGTTCCGCGACGGTCGCGAGATGTCCGTTGATGTCCAGATGGCGGCTCCCGCCGCCAAACAAGAGGCCCGCTGATGCCCGTCGCCAAGGTCAACGGCGTAGAAACCGAGTTCGAGCCCGGCATGACCGTGCTCCAGGTCGCCGAGCGCGCCGGGCAGGAAATCCCGCGCTTCTGCTATCACGAGCGGCTGTCGATCGCCGGCAACTGCCGCATGTGCCTGGTCGAGGTGAAGCCCGGACCGCCGAAGCCGCAGGCGTCGTGCGCCCTGCCGGCCGCCGATGGCCAGGAAATCTTCACCGACACGCCGATGGTCAAGAAGGCGCGCGAAGGGGTGATGGAGTTCCTGCTCATTAATCACCCCCTCGACTGCCCGATTTGCGACCAGGGCGGCGAATGCGACCTGCAGGACCAGTCGGTCGGATATGGCCGCGACGGCTCGCGCTATTCGGAGAACAAGCGCGCCGTCGAAGAAAAGAACATGGGTCCGACGGTCAAGACCTTCATGACCCGGTGCATCCAGTGCACCCGCTGCGTCCGCTTCATCTCCGAGGTGGCGGGCGTGCCGGACATCGGCATGATCTCGCGTGGCGAGGACGCCGAGATCACGACCTATCTGGAAAAGAACATCGACTCGGAGCTATCGGGCAACGTCAACGACCTATGCCCGGTCGGCGCCCTGACCCATCGGCCGTGGCAGTATCACTACCGCCCGTGGGAGCTGAAAAAGACCGAGACCATCGACGTCATGGACGCCCTGGGTTCCAACATCCGCGCCGATTCCAAGGGCGCCGAGGTGATGCGGGTGCTGCCGCGCGTCCATGAGGGCATCAACGAGGAATGGCTGGCCGACCGCAGCCGTTACGCCGTCGACGGCCTACAGAAGCGCCGTCTGGATCGGCCCTGGGTGCGCGAGAACGGCAAGTTGCGCGCCGCGTCCTGGGACGAGGCCCTGTCGGTCGTGGCCGCGAAGCTGAAGGCCGCTCCGGCGAACCGGATCGGCGCCATCGCCGGCGACCTGCAGGACGCGGAGTCGATGAAGGCGACGCTGGACCTGTTCCGCGCCCTGGGCTCGGCCAACACCGACTGCCGTCAGGACGGTGCGGCCCTGGGCGAGGGCCCGCGCGAAAGCTGGCTGTTTAACTCGAGCCTGCAAGGCATTGAAAACGCCGACTATGTCCTGCTGGTGGGCGTCAATCCGCGTACCGAGGCGCCGCTGCTGAACACCCGGCTGCGCAAGATCTGGCTGGCCGGAAAGGCCGAGATCGCCGTCGTCGGCGAACAGGCTGACCTGACCTACAAATACAGCTGGCTGGGCGCCGGGGCGAAGACCCTGGCCAAACTGCCCAAGGCGGCGACCGACGCCCTGGCCAAGGCCGAGCGTCCGGCGATCATCGTCGGTTCGGCGGCCCTGTCGGGCGCCAACGGTGCGGCGGTGCTGAACGCCCTCGGCACCCTGGCGAAGAAGTCGGGCGTCATCGCTGACGGCTGGAACGGCTTCAATGTCCTGCATTCGGCGGCCGCGCGCGTGGCCGGGCTCGACATGGGCTTTGTCCCGGCGGACGGCGGTCTGACCGTCGCGGAGATGCTGAAGCCCGACGCCCTGGACGTGCTGTTCCTGCTCGGCGCCGACGAGGTCAATGCGACGGCGTCGAACGCCTTCCGCGTCTATCTGGGCAGCCACGGCGACAACGGGGCCCACGGCGCCGACGTCATCCTGCCAGGCGCGGCCTATACCGAGAAGTCGGGCCTGTATGTGAACACCGAAGGCCGGGTGCAGATGGCCGAACGGGTCGTCTTCCCCAAGGGCGACGCCAAGGAAGACTGGGCCGTCATCCGCGCCCTGTCCGAGCGCGTCGGCCAGACCCTGCCTTATGACAGCCTGAACCAACTGCGTTCGAAGCTGATGGCGGACCATCCGACCTGCGGCCGCATCGCCTATCTGGCTACGTCCGCGACCTTCGATCCGTCGAAGCTTGGCGTGAAGGGCGACCTGGGCGACAGCGCCTTCCACACGGCGACGCTGGACCCGTATCTGAACAACCCGATCGCGCGCGCCAGCGCGACCATGGCCGAACTGAGCGCCCAGCGCGTTCAGCCGGCCGCGATGGCGGCGGAGTAAGGGCGTGCAGGGCGCAGACATTCCTCCCTTGGCCTGGGTGGCCTTTGGCGGCGCGTGGATCGTCGGCCTGACGCTTTTCGCTTGCCTGTTTCTGATCACACGCCGGCTTGGCGTGTCGTGGCAGAAGCATTTTGGCGGTTATTCTCTTAGCTCGACGGACACTTCTCGGATCGGTCGGATGCTGTTCGGACGAGAGGCTCCCCCGGCTGACGCCAAGGTTGAGTCCTTGCTTTGGCTTGTACGGGGTTGCTGGTTGGCGATGACGGTTCTGATTATTTCGTTCGCTCTTCTGCTGGCCGGGGTCGCCTGATGGAATTCTGGTCTTCTCCCCTCGGCTGGTTCATCTTCACCACGGGCATGATCCTGCTGGTGACCGTCGGCGTGCTGATCGCCGTGGCCTTCCTGCTGCTGGCCGACCGCAAGATCTGGGCGGGCATCCAGATGCGCAAAGGACCCAACGTCGTGGGTCCGTTCGGCCTGCTCCAGTCCTTCGCCGACATGATCAAGTTCGTGCTGAAGGAGATCGTCGTGCCGGCGGGCGCCGACAAGGCGGTCTTCCTGCTGGCGCCGGTCATCACCGTCATCACGGCCTTCATCACCTGGGCGGTCATTCCGTTCGCGCCGGGCTGGGTGATCTCGGACCTGAACGTCGGCATCCTCTACATCTTCGCGATCAGCTCGCTGGGCGTGTACGGCATCATCATGGGGGGCTGGGCTTCGAACTCGAAGTATCCGTTCCTCGGCTCGCTGCGGTCGGCGGCCCAGATGGTGTCTTATGAGGTCTCCATCGGCCTGGTGATCATCAACGTCATCCTGCTGGCCGGAACGATGAACCTGTCGGAGATCGTGACGCAGCAGGACGGCTGGATCTGGAACTGGTTCGCCTTCGGCGGCGGAGCCGACACCTGGCCCACCATCGTCATCATGTTCCCGATGGCGATCGTCTTCTTCGTCTCGGCCCTGGCCGAGACGAACCGCCCGCCGTTCGACCTGCCCGAGGCCGAGTCCGAGCTCGTGGCCGGCTATCAGGTCGAATATTCCTCGACCCCCTATCTGCTGTTCATGATGGGCGAGTACGTGAACATCATCTTCATGTGCGCGATGATCTCCATCCTGTTCTTCGGTGGATGGAACCCGGGCTTTGATGTCGAACTGATCGGCCTGAGCCAGTGGCCGGAATGGATCGCCAACCTGTTCTACCTGCTGGTTCTGTGTGTGAAGATCGTCTTCTGGTTCTTCATGTTCGCGGTCGTGAAGGGTTTCGTGCCGCGCTATCGCTATGACCAGCTGATGCGTCTGGGCTGGAAGATCTTCCTGCCGACCTCGCTGGTGGCGGTCGTGGGCGTCTCGGCCTGGCGCGTCTTCGTGGTGGGGGCGTGATCCGCATGACCCTGATCGCCGTCTCTGCATTCGCGACCTCGGCCTGCGCCTTTCCGCGGGCCTATGACCCCGAGCCGACCTCGGTCTACCAGTGGGAGCGTCGCCAGGAGGATATCCAGCGGCGCGAGGCCGAACGTGTCCGCCTGTGCGGAATGATGAACAAGGACAGCGACCGCTACAAACGCGATTGCCGCCGTCCGGGAGACCCGAACTGATGCTGGCCCGACTGACCCAGACCCTGACGGGGGCCCTGCTGATCGCCGCCGTCGGCGCCGTCGGCCTGACGGTGCGCGAGATGTTCCGTCCCAAGATGACGGTCAACTATCCGTTCGAGCGCAACCCGCAGTCGCCGCGCTTCCGGGGCGAGCACGCCCTGCGCCGCTACGCGAACGGCGAGGAACGCTGCATCGCCTGCAAGCTGTGCGAGGCCATCTGCCCCGCCCAGGCCATCACCATCGAGGCCGAACCGCGCGCCGACGGCAGCCGCCGCACGACCCGCTACGACATCGACATGGTCAAATGCATCTACTGCGGCCTGTGCCAGGAGGCCTGCCCGGTGGACGCCATCGTCGAGGGGCCGAACTCCGAGTTCGCCACCGAGACGCGCGAAGAACTGTATTTCGACAAACAACGCCTGCTCGACAACGGCGACCGCTGGGAACGGCAGATCGCGAAGAATCTGGAACTCGACGCGCCTTACCGTTAAGGCCCGTCTCGCTTGAACCGGCCGCCGATTCCGAGAGGGAAGGGCGGACGAAACTGAAGGGGGCTCGGTCCCGCCCATGCTGCAAGGCATAGCGTTTTATCTGCTGGCGACGATCGCCGTGATCTCGGCCCTTCTGGTCGTGACCGCGCGCAATCCCGTGCACTCGGTCCTGTTCCTGATCCTGACCTTCTTCTCGGCGGCGGGCCTGTTCGTGCTGATGGGCGCCGAGTTCCTCGCCATGCTGCTGGTGGTCGTCTACGTCGGCGCCGTGGCGGTGCTGTTCCTGTTCGTCGTCATGATGCTGGACGTGGACTTCGTGCGGCTGCGCGAGGGCTATGCGCGCTACCTGCCGTTCGCGGCCATCATCGCCCTGGTGCTGCTGGTCGAGATGATCGTGATCTCGGTGACGGTCGCCTCGGGCGGCGCGGCGGCGGGGGCCACGGCCCCGGCGGTCGGCACCGAGGACATGTCGAACATCGAGGCCATCGGCCGGGTGCTCTATACGGACTATGTCTACTTCTTCCAGGCCGCCGGGATCGTGCTGCTGATCGCCATGATCGGCGCCATCGTCCTGACCCTGCGCCACAAGCCGGGCGTGCGTCGCCAGAAGATCCACGATCAGGTCACGCGCGACGCCAAGACCGCCATCGAGATCAAGAAGGACGTCCAGACCGGCGTCGGCGTCAGCCCCGAGGAGCTTCACTGATGATCGGCCTGCAGCACTATCTGGCCCTGGGCGCCATCCTGTTCACCATCGGGG
>NZ_JBQVNM010000051.1:0-20338 GCF_052436175.1 Brevundimonas sp.
GCCTCGATGAAGACCTTCAGATTGCCCTTGGCCTGTTCCTGACCGACGAAGTCCGACAGGGTCTGGGGCCGCAGGGCGCGGTCATAGGCCTCACCCGGAGTCGCGGCGGCGGAGATGATGCGGTCGTCAGTCATGAGCGGCTGGTGAAGAGTGCTAGTGAGCGAAAGAGTGAGCAGGGCCTTGCCGGACCCGGACGCCATTCGCTCACCTCTCGCTCACTAGCACTCTTCACTCCTCGCCCACCTCTCCTCACCGCCCCAGCTCCTGCAAGGCCGCGCGAATGACGGCCGACAGCTCGGCCTCGTCGCCCAGTCGAATGAGGGCCTGGTCCACGGCCCTGCGGGCGTTGACCTCGGCGACGCCCAGACCGAGCAAAGCGGACACCGCCTCGCCGGTGATCGAGGGCGGCGGCGGCGCAATCTCTACATGCACCCCCGGCGCGGAAGGCGTGAACGACACGTCCCCCAGCGGCTTGCCCTTCAGCTCGGTGACGATGCGCAGAGCCAGCTTCGGCCCCACGCCGTTGGCCCGGCCGATGGCCGCCTTGTCCTCGCGCGCGACGGCTCCGGCCAGTTCGCCGGGCGGCAGGACGTCCAGCACCGAAAGGGCGGCCTTGGGCCCCACCCCCTGGATGCCGGTCAGGGTCGTGAAGGCCCGTCGCTCGTCCCGGCCCAGGAAGCCATAGAGGCGCGGGCCATTCTCGGCCGACCAGGCGCTCTCGATATGCAAGGTCGCCTCGTCGCCGGGCGCCGGCAGCCGTTGCAGGGTCCGCGCCCCGCACGTCACCACATAGCCCACGCCCGCGCAGTCGATCAGGCAATACCCCTCCTCGACCTCCGCCAGCACCCCGCGCAGACGCCCGATCATGACGCAATCCTCCCCCGTTGGGGGAGGTGGCGCGGCGCGCCTTCGCGCCGTGACGGAGGGGGCTCGCCGCCAAGACGGCGTTCGGGTCCAGCCCCCTCCACCGCTGCGCGCTCCTCCTCCCCCGATGGGGGAGGAATGAGCAACGCCCGCTTGCGCATCTGCGCATGGGTGATCGCCACGGCCAGGGCGTCCGCCGCATCGGCCGTCACATCCCCCGCCGCCGGCATCAGCCGTTTCACCATGAAGGCGATCTGGGTCTTGTCGGCGTGGCCGGCGCCGACCACCGCCTTCTTGATCAGGTTGGGCGAATATTCCGCCACCGACAGGCCGCAGCGCGCCGGGGCCAGCATCACCGCCGCCCGCGCATGACCCAGTTTCAGGGTCGAGGCGGGGTTCATGTTGACGAAGACCTCCTCGATCGCCGCCTCGTCGCAGTCATGGGCGGCGCAGATCTCGCCCACCGCCTCCAGCAGGTGCAGCAGACGTTCGCTGAACGGCGCCTTGTCGTCCGGCGTCACCACCCCATGGGCGATCCAGCGCAGGCGCGAGCCCTCGGCCATGACCACGCCCCAGCCGGTGCGGCGCAGGCCGGGGTCGAGCCCCAGAATCCGGACAGGGTGAATCGCCGCGTTCGTCATTCGTTCCCCTCATGCCTGAAACAGGGTTTACGAACAATGACCAGTTGAGGTCCTCGCCCTCAGTCCTCGCCGTCAATCATCTCTGGGCACGGCCGAGAAGCCGGCCAGACCCGGCGCCGCATTCAGCTTCTCGATCAGGCCCTCGACGTTCAGGGGCGCCGGCCCCTTGGCCTTGATCTGGTGCTCGTGCACGCCCTGGGCGGGGTCGAGCACATGGCCGATGCGCACGGTCTTCAGCCCGACACCGGCCAGCAGGGCCTGGACCTCGGTCTCGCGCGGGGCGGCCTCGGCGCGCCATCGCAGCACCACATCCACCACCCGGATCTGGGGCAACCGCGCGTCCGCCAGCCTGAGGGCCGCCAGCACGGCCAGGGAGGCCGCCGCCGCGATCACCGCCAGACCATACATCCCCACCCCGAACAGGATGCCGATGGCCGAGGTCGTCCAGATCGAGGCCGCCGTCGTCAGGCCGTGGACCGAAAACCCCTCGCGGAAGATCACCCCGGCGCACAGGAAGCCCAGCCCCGTCAGCAGGCCGTGGGTCATCCGCGTCGGGTCGATGACCACATTCTGATGCGGCAGGCCGATGAAGCGCCACTCGACCTGATGCATGGCCGCCAGCATCAGGACGCAGGAGGTCAGGCAGACCAGGATATGGGTGCGGAACCCGGCCGGGTGACCGTGATAGGTGCGCTCGATCCCGATCAGCCCGCCCGCGACCATGGCGGCCCCGACGGGCCAGACCAGACTCCAGTCAAACAAGAATTCGCTCCGCAAACAGACGAATCCTCAACCTAGAGCCGGTTGCGGCGCAGCGACAAGGGCCGGGCGTCGGGCGTCAGCCGTGCTTTTCGATATAGGTCTCGGGGTCTTTGTTCACCGGCTTGATCCCGGTGATGTGCTCGGCCTCGAAGGCGGCGAACTGGACAGCGAGGTCGTGGCGGACCTTGATCGGGGCGTTCATGCGGAAGTCGGTCAGGCCCTGACGCTCCTCCTCGCCCATGTGTTTGGAGTTGACCACATTGGCCTCGCCCACGGCGTCGAACCAGGCCCGGGTTCCGACCTTGTGCGTCTCCACCGCCTTGACCGCGTCGCGCAGCTTGTTGTGGTCCTCGATGGCGTCCTCGGTCTCGCCCTCGACCGTGCCGTCCTCGGCGTCGTTGGCGCCCTCGCCCCGCTTCAAAAGCTGCGGATAGAAGAACCGCTCCTCGGCCTCGGCATGGACGTCCAGAAAGGCCGACAACCGGCCCCAGACCGCCGACAGGGAGTCCACATCCTCGGGGTCGATCTGCTCGATGATGGCGAACAGGCGACGCTGCTCGGCGTGGTCGTCGAGGATCAGCTGGGTGATGTCCATGGCGGGGGCGGTCTCGAAGCGTTGCAGGAACCGGTCTAACCGCCCCGCCCCTGCTCCGGTTCCGCCCCCGGCTCTGGATCAGGCCGAACGCGCCAGATCCGCCAGCCCCGCCGTCATCCGCTCGCGCCGCGCCGCATCGAGAGAGGCCATGGTGATGGCGGCGTGGGCGCGGGTGGTTTCCAGCTCGGCCTTCAGGGTCTCGATCTGCTCGACCAGGCCCTCGACCCGGGCGGCGTGATCGGTCTCCAGCTTGCGCAACTCGGCCTGCAGCCGCTGGCCATGGGCCTCGGAGCGGGCCAGGGCCTTCTCGTGGGCGCTGGAGGTGCGCGACAGGGTCTCGGCCCGGTCCACGGCGGCGAGACGGGCGGCCTCCATGGCCGACTGACCGGTGCGGGCCTCTTCCGCCGCGGCTTCCAGATCACCGATACGCTCCAGGGCGCGATCCAGCCGCGTCTGCAATTCGGCGACCCGGCGTTCGGCCGCCTGACCACCGCTGCGCAGGTCGCCGCTCGCCGCGCTGAGTTCCGCGTTCAGGGCCTCCATCCGGTCGGCGCGCGCGATCAGGGTGTCCAGCCGCACCTGCAGCGAGGCCGCCTCCTGACGCGCCGTCTCGCCCTGGGCCTCCAGGGCCCTCATGGCGCGGGCGGCCTCGGCCTGTTCGGAGGCCGCGCGGGCCCGCTCGGTGGTCAGCTGGCTTTCCAGCGACGCCTCGACCCGCGACAGGCGGGCGATCTCGCTGACGCTCTCCTCCAGACGCCGCCTCATCGCCGCGGTCTCGTCCAGGGCCAGGCTGTGGTCGCGATGGCTGCGGGCGCGGGCGGCCTCGGTTTCGCCCAGGCGGGCCTCGGTCTTGTTCAGGTCCGCGCCGAGCGTGGCCAGATCCTGTTCCAGCTGACGGATGCGTTGCAGACCGTCGCGTTCGCCGACCCTGGCCGCCTCGGCCTGAGCCGTGGCCTGCGTCAGGGCGGTGCGCAACTGGTCGGCGTCCAGCAGGGCCTGCTGGGCCCGGTCGGCCTGTTCCTCGAGGCGCGCCTCGGCCTCCTCCAGCCGGCGTTCGGCGGTGGACAGGCCATGGGTCAGACGACGCACCTCGTTCGACAGGGCCTCGATCCGCGCCCCCGACTGGGCCGAGGCCGCACGCAGCTGGATCAGCTCGGCGTATTCGTTCTTGCGGGTCTCGTATTCGGCTTCCAGCGGCTGGCGGATTTCGCCGAGCAGGGGCTCCAGAGCGCGCATCTGCTGCGCCAGACTGGCCAGTTGCTCCAGCCCGCCCTGGACGCTCTCATAGCGTTCGCCGATGGCGACCGGCCCGGTCTCGGGGCCTGCGGCGCGGCGCGTCTCGCCGCGCAGGCGTTCGGTTTTTCCCACGCCGCCCGAAAGCGCGCGATCGATTCTGGACAACAGCATCTTCCCATCCCTGCCTGATCTCTGTCAGGCCAACGACGCGAACCGCCCCCACAATCGAGCACGCGAATCAACCCTTTCGGGTCACCGACTTCCCGTTAACCGCGATCCGCAGGACTGTCGATGGACAGCGGCGCCGCTTGTCCGGACAGGTCGTTACCGCACGCTGAAGCGGGTCGTGAAGCGGATGGAGCCCTCGACCGGGACGCCGTCCACCTCGCGCGGCCGCAACCGACTGGCGCGCGCGGCGGCGATGGCGGCGTCCGCGAAGCCCACGCCCGGCGGAGTCTCGTGCACCACCGTGCAGTTGCCAATCAGCCCATTCACCAGCACCCGACATTCCAGCTGAACCGAGCCGGATTCGACGCCCTGATCCTGGGCCCGCCGCGGATAGTCGGGCCGGGGCGCCGTCACCCACGACGCATTCCGGATGACGACGCCGTCCTCGGTCGTCACGGGCGGCGGAGGCTCCGGCATGACCGGAGGCGGGACCACCTCGACCAGATCCTGTTCGTGTTGCTCGACCGGCTTCATATCGAACCGGGTCTTCTGCAGCCACCAGACGCCCCCCGCCACGACCGCCGCCAACGCCGCGATCAGCACCAGTCCCACGACCCAGGCGACGATCGTCACCAGCCGGTCGCCGGCGGTGTCGGCCAGCCTCAGGTCGGCGCGCGACGAGGGCGGAACCGGGTTGGGCGAAGGCGTATCCGGTTCCTGCGTCATCGATCAGCCCGCGTATTTCGCCAGGTCTTCGTCGGAGATGTCCTCGTTGGAATAGACCGACGACACGTCGTCCTCGGCGTCCAGGGCGTCGAGCAGTTTCATCAGGGTGCCGACCGCCTCGCCGGTGACCTGGACCTCGGACTGGGGTTTCCAGACGATGGCCGTGGACTTGGGGTCGCCCAGGACCTTCGACATGGCCTCGGCCACCTCATTCAGGTCCTCGAAGGCGGTCCAGATCGTGTGGCCGGGCGCGTCCTCATAGATGTCGGGCTTGACCAGATCGCTCTCGACGTCCTGGGCGCCGGCCTCGATGGCGGCCTCCATGACCTCGTCCTCGGTGCCGGCCTCGGCGGGGTAGATGATCTGACCGACCTTGTCCCACATGAAGGCGACGGAGTTCATCTCGCTGAGCGCCCCGCCGTTCTTCTTGAAGGCCGTGCCGATGTTGGAGGCGGCGCGGTTGCGGTTGTCGGTCAGGGCCTCGACGATGATGCCGACGCCGCCGGGACCGCGACCTTCGTAGCGGACCTCTTCCATCGTATCGACATCGCCGGCCGAGGCCTTGTTGATGGCCCGCTGGATCACGTCCTTGGGCAGGCTCTCGGCCTTGGCGTTATTGACCGCCAAACGCAGGCGGGGGTTCATCGCCGGGTCGGGCAGGCCCGACTTGGCCGCCACAGTGATGTCGCGCGACAGTTTGGAGAACAGCTTGGAGCGCTGCGCATCGGCGCGCCCCTTGCGGTGCATGATGTTCTTGAACTTGGAATGGCCGGCCATTTGGTTCTCTTGAAGGGCGCTAACGCTCGCGACGCGGTCGCTCGTTGCTTGAGCGCGCCACGCCGTGGATTGCCGCCTCTAGCGGATGAGCGGCGACCTGTCATCCGGCAGCCCGCGCCACTATCCCCCTCGGAACTCGCGCAGCTTCGGCGTATTGTGTGCAAAAGCGTATCAGGGAGCCCCGCCATGACCGAAGACCGCGACCGCACCGGCGAGGACCCGACCGCCTTCTATGACGCCGAGGGTCACGACGACCACGGCGCCTTCGGCGACTACGAAGAGGCCGACATCGTCGAATGGTACGAGGCCCGACCCGTCACCGTCTCCACCGCCGCCGCCACCGGCTCGATCCTCGGCGCCTTTGCTCTTGGAGCATTGACCGCCGTCGCCGTCCTGGCCCTGGCCCGCCGCTACGACGACTAGGGTCGATCTGTCGCCTTCTTCGGCAATCCGGCCAGCCAAGCCTTGTCGAGGCTGAGGGCCATGCCCGCGTTCCGCCCGGCTAGGGTCACCACCCGGAACTGCGCCGCTGTGCCCAGGACCAGCGAGCTCTCGCTCGGTATCAGGCCGTAGTCCTGCGCCAGCCACTGGATCATGCCGGTCGTGGCCTGTTTCAGGGCGTCGTCGAGCGAACCGTCCTGACCGATGGTCGTGATCCGGTCGTTCGTTTCGATCCGCGGCCCGCTCATCGGCCGGGCCGGCAGAAGCTCGACGCTGAACTCCACGTCCAGAGACGTCTCCAGCGCCCACTGGGTGATCTCCCCGTCGCCTTGCAGAGCGTGGCCGTCGCCGAGGAACAGAAGCGCGCCCGGCTGATAGACCGGGAGGTAGATCGTCGCCCCCTCCCCGAGCCCGTTGAAGTCGATATTGCCGCCGAACCGTCCGGTGTCCCCGGCGGAGAAGGGCTGGAAGCCGAAGTCCGGGGCCACGCCCAGCCCGCCCAGCATGGGCCGTACCGGCACGACATAGTCCTTCAGCCGCTCGGGCGGGGTTTCCAGCCGCGCCGTTCCCGCCGCCCGGTCCAGCCGCCAGCGCACCCGCTCGCTGCGCCCCGCCCCGTTGGCCGCCATGCCCGGCGTCAGGGCGCGCCCTACATAGCCGCTCAGACTGTCGGCCCAGTCGCGATTGAGGGACAGCTTGCGGATGTGGACGGCCATAACCTGTCCCGGCTCTGCGCCGAGGACGAAGAAGGGGCCCGTCTGCGGATTGCCGTACAGGGCCCGTGTCACCCCCGCCGCATCGACCCCGCCGGAATCGATCGTCTGGGTGCTGATGATTTCCCCCGGCCGGATGAACAGCACCGGCTCCGCCTCGGCGGTGAAGGCGTTGGACCAGCGGTCAGGCGTGAACTGCCGCCGCCCCGGCGGTCCCGCCGGAACCTCGGGCAGCCGCCGTCCGGTCAGACCATGACGCTGGCGCGCCCCATCGTCATTGGTGTCGGGCAGATCGGCCTCGCCGGTCATCCGGCCATCGGCGATCACGGCCTCGAGCCGCAGCAGGTCGCCCTCGCCGGTCGTGGCGACGCTCAGTTTCCCGTCCTCCAGCCGTCCCGCCAGCGGCCGGTCGCCCAGCCGCCCGGTCACAGTCCCGTCCGCTGCCGTATCCAGCACCGCCGTGCGTCGCTCGACATTGCCCCAGCGATCGATGGACAGGAGCCAGGTCTCCGGCGCCGCCTGGGCGCTCCCGGCGGCCAGAAGCCCGATCAGACAGAAAACCGTTCCGCGCATGGCGCCGCCTCCGACACATCCTTCGCTACACCTGTAGCGTCAGCCCTCGCGAAGCAAATGAAGCTTTGTCCATGATGGCGCGAAGGTCTCAGTCCGCCTTCAGGTTCTCCACCACGGCCTTTAGCTTGCCCGAGACCGGCTTGGGCCGGCGAGTGTCGCGGTCGACATAGACGTGGACGAAGTGGCCGATGGCGGCGGGGGTGCTCGTGCCCCGGCGGAAGACGGCGAAGCCGTAGGTCACGCTGGACGAGCCGATGCGATCGACCTTGATCCCGACCTCGATCACATCGGGAAAAGCCAGGGACGAGGTGTAGCGACAGCCCGAATCCACCACCAGGCCGATGGAGTCGTCCAGGGCGTCCGCGATCAGCAGGTGGGCGTTCACGGCCGAGTCGACGAACTCGTAGAATTTGGCGTTGTTGATGTGGCCGTACTGGTCGTTGTCGGCCCAGCGGGTCGACACCATGTGGAAGGCCTTGTAGGTCGAGCGTTCGGCGAGCTTGCCTTCGTCGCGGGCGGGCATGGAGCGTCTTTCCTCTTGTTCTTGTGATTCAAGCGTCGAGCTTGGCCTCCGTCGCGTCAAGCGGCTATCGAGAGACTGTCGATGACGAAGGGGTGACCGGATGAGCCAGACAGTTGGGCGCCTGACGACCCGCGCCGCCGTCCTGCGATCCATGGGCGCCGCCCGCCCCTATGCCGACAGCCGCCCCCTCTCCATCGAGACGGTCGAACTGGCCCCGCCCGGCCCCGGCGAGGTGCGGGTCGCCGTCAAGGCGGCGGGCCTGTGTCATTCGGACCTGTCGGTCATCAACGGCGACCGGCCCCGCCCCCTGCCCATGGCGCTCGGCCACGAGGCGGCGGGGGTGGTGGAGGCCCTCGGAGACGGCGTGACAGACCTTGCCGTCGGGGATCACGTCGCCATGGTCTTCATGCCGTCCTGCGGCCACTGCAGCCCCTGCGCCGAGGGTCGCCCGGCCCTGTGCGAGCTCGGCGCCGCCGCCAACGGCCAGGGCGAGCTTCTGGGCGGAGGTCGCCGCATCTTCCGCGAGGGCGAGAGCCTGAACCACCATCTCGGCTGTTCCGCCTTCGCCGATCACGCCGTGGTCTCGCGCCGGTCGCTGGTGAAGATCGACCCGAACCTCAGCTTCGAGGAAGCCGCCCTGTTCGGCTGCGCGGTCCTGACCGGGGTCGGGGCTGTGGTGAACACCGCCCAGGTCCGCGCCGGCCAGTCGGTCGTGGTCGTCGGCCTCGGCGGCGTCGGCCTGGCCAGCGTCCTCGGCGCCTTGGCCTCCGGCGCCTCGCCCGTCGTCGCGGTGGATCTGTCGGAGGACAAGCTGGCCCTCGCCCGGTCTCTCGGCGCCGTCCAGACGGTCAACGCCGGCGACGCGGACGCCGTCGATCAGGTCCGCGCCCTGACCCGGGGCGGCGCCGATGTCGCCGTCGAGATGGCCGGATCGGTTCGCGCTCTGGAGGCCGCCTGGAAGATGACCCGTCGCGGCGGCCTGACCGTCACCGCCGGCCTGCCGCCGCCCGACGCCGCCCTGCCCGTCAACGTCGTGTCGCTGGTCGGCGAGGAACGGACGCTGAAGGGCTCCTACATCGGAACCTGCGTGCCCAGCCGCGACATCCCCCGCTACGTCGCCCTCTACCGCCAGGGCCGTCTGCCCGTGGACCGTCTGATGAGCGGGACCATCCCGCTGGAAGACATCAACACCGGCTTCGACCGCCTGCATGCGGGCGAGGTGGTGCGGCTGGTGGTGACTTTTTAATCGTCCCTTCTCCCGGCGGGAGAAGGTGGCTCGCGTAGCGAGACGGATGAGGGGTTGACGGTCCAATCGGCGTAAGCCGTCACACCATCGCAGATGCGGCTGTCGCCGACTTCAGCAATAGCCCCTCACCCTTTCGCCTGGCCGATCGCACCGCTCCCGGAGGCACAAGCCCACTCCCGCGGGGAGAGGGACGCCACTACCTCAACCGATACACCCCGCCGCCTTGCGCCGCACCGCCGAAGTCCCGCCCCGGCGCCGCCCCGACCTGTTCCAGCGCCTCGACCGGCAGGGTCTTTCGCCCCGGATCGCCGATCAGCACCTCCACGCCCGCGTCCCGGCAGCGCCGCAGAAAGCCCAGAGCCCGCTCCGCCAGGTCCGCCACGTAGAACAGGTCCCCGACCAGCACGATATCCACGCCTTCCGGGCCCGGGCCGTCCAGCAGGTCCGCCGTCATCGTCTCGACCACCACGCCATTCAGTTCGGCGTTCAGCCGCGCCGCCACCGCTGCGCGCGGATCGACGTCCACCGCCACGACCGAGGCCGCCCCGGCCTGCATCGCCGCAATCGCGACCAGCCCCGACCCGCTCCCCAGATCCAGCACCCGCCTGCCCGTCACCACCGCCGGCCGATCCAGCAGATGACGCGCCAGCGCCAGCCCCCCGCCCCAGACAAAGGCCCAGTAGGGCTCGGCCGCCTCCGCCCCGAACCGCCGCGCCAGCCCGCTCGACGGCCCGGCCAGATGCAGACGGACTTCGGGAACGCCCGGCGCTGGGGCGACGTCCATCCGCTCACGGATGAAGCGTTCAAGAGCCTCGTCGCTCAAACGGTCACGACCAGTTCGCCATAAGCCGAAAGAGCGGCATCATGGGTGACCAGATGCATAGGCTCGGTCATCGCCTGTGCGACCAGAAGCCGGTCGAACGGATCGTTATGGTGGGGCGCCAGGCCCTCGACGGCGAGGGTGTGGGCCGCCGTGATCGGCAGGGCGCGGAAGTTCGACGCCTCGAACCAGATCTGGGCCTGGGCCGCCGACACCGGCATGGCGTTGGGGCCGCGACGGCCCAGGGCATGTTTGATCGCGATCTCCCATAGGATCACGGCGCTGACAAAGACCTCGGCGTCGTCCGCAGTGATTAAATCGCGCGCGCGCACGGTCAGCCGGGCGTCGTCGGTGATGGCCCACAGGGCGACGTGGGTGTCGAGCAGCAGTCTCACGGGGCGGCGAACAGCGCCGCGACCGCGTCGTCGTCGGCGGCGGGGTCGGCCGGCGCAGCGAACCGCCCGCGCGCCACGCCCAGCTTCGGCCGGGGGGCTTCGGCCTTCGACAGGCCGACCAGACGGGCGGCGGGCTTGCCGTTGCGCGCGATCAGGATTTCGGGCTCGGCGCCGCTTTCGACAGCCTCCACCAGCTGCGACAGGCGGGTCTTGGCGTCGAGCATGTTGACGGTCGTCATGACAGGCGCTCCTTGCCTGGCCAAGATTAGCTAACCTTGGTCAGGCAAGCAAGGCCTCGACCTCGTCCCGCGTCGGCAGGGAGGGTTGGGCGCCCGCCCGCGTGGCCGCCGCAGCCCCGGCCGCGCAGGCGAACCTCAGGGCGTCTTCGGGCGCCATTCCGTCCAGCAGGGCCACGGTGACGGCCCCGACGAAGGCGTCTCCGGCGCCGGTGGCGTCCACGGCGGTCACGACCGGGGGCGAAGCCCAGGCCACCTTGACCCCGCGATGATACATCTCGGCCCCACGTGCGCCTTGCGTCACCACCACCCGGCCGCCGCCGTGGTGCAGGAGGTCGCCATAGAAGGCCGCCTCGACCTCATTGACCACGATCAGGTCGGCCCGGCGCAGCAGCATTTCCGACACCGGGGCGGCGGGGGCCAGGTTGGCGCAGACGAAGCCGGTCGCCCGGCCCACGGCCGCCTCCACCGTCTCGATCGGCAGCTCCAGCTGGACGATCAGGGCCGTCTCGATCCGCTGCGGCAGTTGTTCGGGCGTGACCATGTGGTTGGCCCCGGCGGCGACCACGATCTGGTTTTCACCGGACGGATCCACGGCGATAAGGGCCACCCCGGTCGGGGCCGCCACATCGGTCTCCACGCCCGACAGATCCACGCCGAATTCCTCCATCAGGGCCAGGGCCTCATCGGCCATGGCGTCGTTGCCGACCCGGCCGATCAGACAGACTTCTGCTCCGAGTTTTTCCGCCGCCAGGGCCTGATTGGCGCCCTTGCCGCCCGGATGGCGCGCGAGGCTGGCCCCCGTCACCGTCTCCCCCGCCGCCGGCAGGGACGGCGCCGTGGCCACCATGTCCAGATTGATCGACCCGACCACGGTGATGTTCATCTGCTGCCCCTTTTGTCTTTCGTCATTCTCCGGCTAGCAAAGCGAGACCGGGGAACCCAGCGGCGCCGAAGCGTAGCGAAGGCGAGCTTTCCTCGCGCCCCGTTCGCGACAGGTTCGCGCTCGCGCGCGCGCCTGGGTCGCCCGGTCAAGCCGGGCAATGACGAAAGAGATGAGTTCACGATTTCAGCCGTTCGGCGATCAGGGCCATGACCCCCGGCCCGTCCGCCTGCACCGCCCAGCGATGCCGCGCCGTCGCCGGATCGACCCGGAACTCCACCGCCGTATGGCCTCGCGTCAGATCGGACGCCGTCTCGACCCGGATTTCGCAGGACTTCAACACGAACAGGTCGGGCTTCAGCAGCCAGGCGACCGTGCACGGATCATGCATCGGCGGCGCCTCGGACCCCACGATCTCCCGCTCCACCCGTTGCGAGAAGCGCAGCACCGAGGCGGCCAGTCGCGCGCCCTCGCCGTCGATCGCCTCGATGGCGGCGATGTCGGTCTCCGACGCCCGCACCTGATGGGTCGCATCCAGTCCGAAGGCCACGACCTCGCACCCGCTGGCAAAGACCTCGGCCGCCGCATCCGGGTCGGCCCAGATGTTGAACTCGGCGCTGGCGGTGATATTGCCCCCCTCCGACCGGGCCCCGCCCATGACCACCACCGGCCCCAGCCGCGCCGCCAGAGCCGGCTCCCGCCGCATCGCCAGGGCCAGATTGGTCATCGGCCCCATGACGGCCACGGCCACCGAGCCCTCGGGCCGTTCCATGACGAGGTCGATCAGGGCGTCCATCGCCGAACCCTCCGCTGTCGGAACATCCGGCTCGAACGGCTCCAGATCGCCCAGCCCCTCGGCCCCGTGAAACTCGCCCGCCCCGGCCAGCGCGCGCACCAGAGGCCGTGCGGCGCCCGCGAACACGGGCACGTCCTCGCGCCCCGCCGCCTGCCGGATGATCCGGGCGTTCCGGGTCGTCTTTTCCACCGGCACATTGCCGCCCACCGTCGTCACCGCCAGAAGCTCCAACTCGGGCGAGGCGAAGGCCAACAGCAGCCCTACGGCGTCGTCCACCCCGGGGTCGCAGTCGATGATGAGGGCCTGTTTGCGTGTCAGGTCTTGGGTCATCGGGTCAGCTTTGGACCGCGCCGGGTCCGCGGGCAAGACGTCCCTTCCTGTCCGACGCTTAACTTGCGTCCCGGCCCCGCTCCCCTATCGTGCCCGCGCACATTTCCGGGGAAGCCATCATGTTCCAGCGTCACCTTCTGGCCGGCGTCGCCGCCTGCGCCCTCTTCGCCGCCGCCCCCGCCCTGGCGTCCGAGTCCGCGCCCGCATCCACGGCACAGGCGGCCACACCCGCCGCCGCCGCGTCCCTCCTGCCGCACGAGACCTATCAGCTCGCCAACGGCCTGACGGTCATCTTCAACATCGACCGCTCCGACCCGGTCGTGGCCGTGGCCCTGACCGCCCATGTCGGCTCGGCGCGCGAGACGCCCGGCCGCACCGGCTTCGCCCACATGTTCGAACACCTGTTCTTCCTCGATTCCGAGAACCTGGGGCCGGGTGGTCTGGACCGGATGAGCGCGCGCATCGGCGGATCGGGCGCCAACGGCTTCACCTCCAACGACATCACCGTCTATCTCCAGACCGTGCCGAACGACGCCCTGGAGAAGATGATCTGGGCCGAGGCGGACAAGCTCGGCTATTTCATCAACACCGTCACCGACGCCGTCCTGACCAAGGAAAAGGAAGTCGTCAAAAACGAGAAGCGACAGGGCGTCGACAACGCCCCCTATGGCCAGACCGGGCCGGTCATCGCCGCGGCCCTCTATCCGGCGGACCACCCCTATTCCTGGTCGGTGATCGGCTCGATGGCCGACCTGAACGCCGCCACCCTGGACGACGTGAAGGCCTTCTATGGCCGCTGGTACACGCCCGACAACGCCAGCCTCATTATCTCCGGCGACTTCGATCCGACCCAGGCCCGCGTCTGGATCGAGAAGTATTTCGGCGAAATCCCGCGCGGCCCCGGCGTCCCGACCGAGACGCCCCGCCCGTCCGGCCTCACCGAAACGAAGCGGCTGATGCATGAGGACAACTTCGCCCAATTGCCCGAACTGACCCTGACCTGGCCGGGCGTGGAGCGGAACAACCCCGACGCGGCGGCGCTCGACGTCCTGATGGCCGTCCTGACCGACGGCAAGGAGGCCCCGCTCAATGAAGTCCTCATCGACGAACAGAAGCTGACCTCGGCCGTCGGCGCCGGGTCTGAAAACAACCTGCTCGCCGGAGAGGTCTCGATCTCGGTCCGCGCCTTCGACGGCGTCGATCTGGACAGGGTGCAGTCGGCCCTCGACGAGGGCTTCAAACGCTTCGAAACCGAAGGCGTCTCTCCCGAGGTCCTGAGCCGCATCAAGACCTCGGCCGAGGCCGGCTACTACGGCGCCATCGAGAGCGTGCTGGGCAAGACCCAGACCCTGGCCTTCTACGACCGGGCGGGCGGCTCCATCGATACCGACCTGGCCCGGCTGCGCGCGGTGACGGCCGAGGACGTGATGCGCGTTTATCGCACCTACATCGCCGGCAAGCCCCATATCGCCACCTCCTTCGTCCCCAAGGGCAAGCCCGAGCTGGCGCTGGAGGGATCAACCGTCGCCCATGTGGTGGAGGAGCCCATCGTCGCCGGCGCCGAACCCGCCGTGAACCAGCGCGCCGACGACAAGCCCTATACGCGCACCGCCTCCAGCTTCGACCGCACGGTGGAGCCCCCGGCCGGTCCCCCCCCGGTCGTCGCCACGCCCACGATCTGGACCGCCGCCCTGCCCGACGGGCTGAAGGTGTCCGGCATCGTCAACGCCGAACTGCCCCTGGCCACCTTCCAGCTGTCGATCGAGGGCGGCCGCCTGTTCGACGATCCGAAGAAGCCCGGCGCCGCCGCCTTGCTGGCCCGCATTTTCGATCGCGGCACGGCGACCAAGACCCCGGCCGAGCTGGAGAACGCCTTCAAGGCCCTGGGCGCCAGCGTCTCGGTCGCCGCCGGCGACGAGCGGTTCGTCATCTCGGGCCGGACCCTGGACCGCAACCTGGCCCCCACCCTGGCCCTGGTCGAGGAGATGCTGCTGCAGCCGCGCTGGGACGCCGCCGAGCTCGAACTGGCCCGGGCCGCCACCCTCTCGGACATCAAGGACCAGACGTCCCAGCCCACGGCCATCGCGGCCCTGCTGTTCGACCGGATCCAATACGGCCCCGACCACATCCTGTCGCAGAACGCCCTGGGGACCGAGGCCTCGGTCGCGGCCCTGACCATGGACGACCTGAAGGCCTTCCAGACCAACAACCTCGCCCCCGGCCTGGCCCATTTCCGCATCGTCTCGCCGTCCGATCAGGCGGCGGTGACGGCGGCCCTGGCCAGCCTCGGCCGCAACTGGACGGCCCGTGCCGTCACGGTCCCGACCTGGCCCCGGCCCGCCGCCCCGACCGCGTCGAAGCTCTATTTCCATGACGTGCCGGGCGCCAAGCAGTCGGTCATCGTCTTCGGCGGCCCGGCCCTGCGCCGCACCGATCCCGACTTCTATCCGGCCAGTGTGATGAACTACCGGCTCGGCGGCGGCGGCTTCGCCTCGCGCCTGACCCAGCAGCTGCGCGAGGGTCAGGGCTATACCTATGGCGTCCGTTCCGGCTTCTCGGGCGACGAGCGCTTCGGCGACTTCGCCCTGTCCAGCTCGGTCCGCTCGAACGTGACCCTGGAGGCCTCGACCCTGGCCCGGGACATCATGAGGGACTACGGCGCGACCTTCACGGCCGAGGATCTCGACGTCACCCGCAGCGCCATGAGCAAGAGCCGCGCCCGCTCGTTCGAGACCGCCGGCGCCAAGCTGGGCGTCCTCGCCAACATCGGCGAACTGGGCCTGCCCGCCGACTATCTGACGCGCGAAGCCGCCGTCATCGACGACATGACCGTGGACCAGATCAAGGCCCTCGCCGACCGCTACATCGACACCGACGCCATGATCTATGTCGTCGTCGGCGACGCGGCGACCCAGGCGGAGAGGCTGAAGGCGCTGGGCTATGGCGATCCGGTGATGATGAACGACCGTCTGGCTGCGGCGGATCGGTAGTTCAATCCCGCTCATCCCGGCGAAAGCCGGGACCCAGTTCTTTGGGCGACGATCGGCGGCCGGTTGGCGCCGGGATCAATCCCAGGCGCTCTGCCTTACAAAAGCACTGGGTCCCGGCTTTCGCCGGGATGAGCGGAACTATCGGTGACACGCCTCCACGCACGCCTTCGCCAGAACCTCGGCCGAGTCGGCGAAGGCCACGCTCACATCCCCCGCCGACAGCAGCAGCGGAACCTCGGTGCAGCCGGCGATCACCGCCTCCGCCCCGCGCGCGACCAGATCGGCCGCCAGCCGGGCCATGGCCGCCCGCGCCTCGGCGCCGACCTCCCCCGCCTTCACCCCCTGGATCAGACCCATCAGCCGCGCCCGGTCCTCGCCCTCGGGCAGGACCACCGTCGCCCCGGCGGCCTCCAGCGCCGTGCGATACAGCGCCTCCCCGCCCGGCGTCGCCAGCACCCCCACGGTCTTCGCCCCGCCCGCCAGCGCGACCCGGGTCGTCTCGGAGATCATGTCCACGAAGGGCAGGCCCGCCGCCCGGATGCCGTCTGCTGTCGCGTGCGCCGGGTTGCACGGCATGGCCAGCACCTCGGCGCCCATCGCCTTCAGCCGCTCGGCCATCCGGCCCAGTTCCGCCGTCGCGGCCGCCGGCTCGGCCATCCGGTCCGGCACGCGCGGGTTCAGGTCCATCAGCACCCGGATGTGGTCCGCGTCGCGCGCGGCGGGCGTCGCCGCCTGCAGCTTCATCAGAAAATCCGTCGTCGCCGCCGGCCCCATCCCGCCCAGAACACCCAGTACCTTCATCGACGCCTCCTCGTGAACGCTCGCCGCCTCAGGCGACGCGCTTGCCGTGTGTGGCCTCGCGGCGTGCGAACACCCGCGTGACCTCTTCCATATTTTCCGTGCCCCAGGTGCACAGCGGAACCAGGGCCTGGGCCAGGCTGACCCCCAGCGGCGTCAGGCTGTAGTCCACGCGCGGCGGGATTTCCTTGTAGTCGGTCCGCTTCACCAAGCCGTCGGCCTCCAGCTCCTTGAGCTGCTGGATCAGCATCTTGTCGCTGACGTCGCGGATCGCGCGGCGCAGTTCGCCATAGCGGGTCGGCCCGTCCTGGGCGAGGAAGTAGAGGATCAGCGGCTTCCACTTGCCCGCCACGACCCGCAGCGTCGCGTCGAGGCCGCAGGTGAAACCCGGCAGGGTCGGGGTGCAGGTCTGTGTGTTGATTGGGGCGTCTGACATTTTTAGGCACTTACCAAAAGGTGCATACTTGTCGATAAGTAGGCGTCTCGCCAGCTCCGTGCAACTCAATGAGAGGAGCACATCATGAGCAGACTTCAGAACAAGACCGCCGTCATCACCGGTGGCGGAACCGGCATCGGTCTGGGCGCCGCCAGGCGGTTCATCGAAGAGGGCGCGGTCGTCTACCTCTTCGGTCGCCGACAGGCGCAACTGGACGCCGCCGTAGCTGAACTGGGCGACAACGCCCGCGCCGTCGCGGGCTCCATCACCGACCCGGCCGACCTCGACCGCCTCTATGCGACCGTGAAGGCCGAACGCGGTGGGCTGGACATCCTGTTCGCCAACGCCGGAACCGGGGCCTTCGCGCCGCTCGGCGAGATCACGCCCGAACACTATGACCAGATCTTCGACATCAATGTGAAGGGCACGGTCTTCACGGTGCAGAAGGCCCTGCCTCTGATGTCGGCGGGCGGCTCGATCATCCTCACCGGGTCCAGCACCGGCGTCATGGGCACCCCGGCCTTCAGCATCTACAGCGCCACCAAGGCCGCCGTCCGCAACCTGGCGCGCAGCTGGGCGCTGGATCTCAAGGGAACCGGCATCCGCGTCAACGTCCTGTCGCCCGGACCGACCACGACCGAACTGGCCGCCGAGGTTCTGGGCGAAGAGGGCCTCGCCGCCATCGGCGCCTCGACGGTGCTCGGCCGCATGGGCGACCCGTCCGAAACCGGCGCCGTCGCCGCCTTCCTGGCCTCGTCGGACTCCAGCTTCATGACCGGCGGCGAGGTCTTCGTCGACGGCGGCCTGGCCCAGGTGTGAGAACGGACAGGGGCTTCGGTTTAACCGGAGCCCCTGTCCTCGGTCGTCTCTAGCCCAGCCCCGCCTCCAGCTCGCCCTGATAGCCGAACAGCCCCTGGGCCCCGCCGGTGTGGAGGAAGACGATGGTCTCGTTCTCGAACCGGCCGGCCCTGGCCAGGGCGATCAGCCCCTTCATCGCCTTGCCGGTATAGACGGGGTCCAGAAGGATGCCGTCGGTGCGCGCCGCCAAGGTCAGGGCCTCCACGACCGCCTGGTCGATCAGGCCATAGCCCGCGCCGACATAGTCGCAGTCGGCCACGACCATGGCGTCGGTCACCGCGTCCGGCCGTCCCAGCAGGGCGGCGGTCTCGCGCGCCAGCTTCAGCACATTGGCCTCCTGCTTCTCCTTCGGCGCCCGCACCCCGATCCCCAGCACGGGAATGTCGGCCCCCATGACCGCCAGACCGGCGACCAGACCCGCATGGGTGCCGGCGCTGCCGGTCGCCGTCACGATCCGGTCGACCTGCATGTCCAGCTCATCGGCCTGGACCACGATCTCGCGAGCGCAATCGACATAGCCCAGGGCCCCGATGGGGTTCGATCCGCCGCCCGGAATGATGTAAGGTTTTCCTGACTTCTGGCGCACCACCTCCGCTGTCTTCTCCAGCTCGGCGACCATGTCCGAGCCGCCCGGCACGGTGCGGATCGTCGCCCCGAACAGCCGGTCGAGCAGGACGTTGCCGTTGCGGGTGTAGTCGATGGCCGTCGAGCCGGTCCGCTCTTCCAGAATGATCTCGCACTTCAGCCCGTGGGCCGCCGCGGCCGCCGCCGTCTGGCGCACATGATTGGACTGCACCGCCCCCTGGGTCACCAAGGTGTCGGCCCCCTGCTCCATCGCGTCGCCCAGCAGGAACTCCAGCTTGCGCGTCTTGTTGCCCCCGCCGGCCAGCCCGGTGCAGTCGTCCCGCTTGACCCAGATCTCCACGCCCAGCGCCTCAGACAATCGAGGCGCAGGTTCCAGCGGCGTCGGCAGATGGGCGAGACGCACGCGAGGGAAACGGGCGAGATGCATGGGGGGGCTCCGGTTTCCCTCAGTCTAGCGGCCCCCGTCGTCGCCGAACACCAGCCGCATCTCATACTTGTCGATTCCGGGGCTGAAGCCGTCGGTCGTCACCGCCTCGACCGTGAAACCGAACCGGCGATAGAAGCCCTCGGTGTGCTGGCTGGTGTCCAGCCGCACCGCCGTGACGCCCCTGACGGCCCGCGCCGCCGCCAGCCGCGCCTCGGTTAGCCGCCGCCCCAGTCCCTCGCCGTGCAGCCGCCCGTCCACCATGCCCCAGCACAGGGCCGCCGTGACGCCGTCCGCCTCCACCGCATGACCGCCGCAGGCCACGATCCGGCCGTCGCGCACGATCACCTGATAGGGCCAGCGCATTTCGTCGAGAAACTCCGCGAACCCCTCCCGCTCCGACACGTCGAAGAAGACCGGCACATTGCTGTCGAAGAGGTCCAGGCAGGCGTCGCGGTCGCCGGGTTCATAGGGTCTGACGCTGTCCATGGACCTCCCTATCATCGCCCGCGCTTGACGCCGAGGCGCCGTATCGTCACCCTGAAACCGTTCTCCCGGGGGCGGCGCCTGAGCCGCTGAGATAGGCGTGATCGCCTGACCGGCCGAACCTGATCCGGGTCATGCCGGCGAAGGGATGAGTACGCTTTTGGTCTTCGGCCCTCACGCCACAGGACCAATTTCAATCCCGACGTCGGCGGAGCCCTCAACACCTGAGGCCGCCATGAACATCGCCGTCACCCCGCCGTCCCTCCCGGAAGAGCCCAACGTCGAACTGGCGCTCAAGGACGCCCGCGATCAGGTGATGAAGGAGACCGGGACCATCCCGACCGGCGAACGCGCCGGGTCGCGAAAGGTCTATGTCGCCGGCGAGCTCTACCCCGATATCCGCGTCCCCTTCCGCGAGGTCGCCGTCCACCCGAGCGCCAACGAGCCGCCGGTGACCATCTATGACTCGTCCGGCCCCTACACCGACCCGACGGTGACCATCGACATCAAGAAGGGCCTGCCCCTGGTGAAGACGTCGTGGCAACTGGATCGCGGCGACATCGCCCCCGTCCTCAACCCCCGCGAGGTCAAGCCCGAGGACAACGGCCACGCCTCGGGCCGCCACCTGGCCCCCCGCTTCGACGTGTCGAACCACAAGGTCTTCAAGGGCGTCGAGGGCCGCCCCGTCACCCAGTACGAATACGCCAAGGCCGGGATCATCACGCCCGAGATGGAATATGTCGCCATCCGCGAGAACCTGCGCAGAGAAGGGGCGAGGGCCGAGGGGCGAGGGGCGAGTGAAGGCTCGATCACCTTCTCCGACGGCTCGACCATGCCATCCCCGAACGCCGCCTTCTCTTCCTCCTCGCCCCTCGACCCTCGAACCTCGAACCTCAGAGACGGCGAATCCTTCGGCGCCAGCATCCCCGACTTCGTGACGCCCGAGTTCGTGCGGCAGGAGATCGCCCGCGGCCGCGCCATCATCCCGCACAACATCAACCACCCCGAGGTCGAGCCGATGATCATCGGCCGCAAC
>NZ_JBQVNM010000052.1:0-19526 GCF_052436175.1 Brevundimonas sp.
CCGCCACCCCCTCCACCGCCGCCTCCTCCGCCGCCACCACCCCCGCCTCCGCCGCCGCCCTCTCCGACGTCGGCGGAGTATCTGCGCAACTTCGGCCTGGCCAACATCAAGGCCTCGGCCGCCTTCGACCGGGGCGCGACCGGCGCGGGTCAGGTGGTGGCCGTGGTGGATACAGGCATCGAGTTCAACCAGCCCGATCTGGTCGGCCGGATCTCGCCCCTGTCGACGGATGTCGTCGTCGGTCGCAACACGCCACAGAGCACGGACCGTCACGGCACCTATTCGGCGACCATCATCGCCGCCAACTTCAACAGTCTGGGCACCATCGGCGTCGCCTATGAATCGACCATCATGTCGATCCGGGCCGAGGTGTCGGAGTGCACCGATCCGACCGACGACAGCTGCTTCAAGGCCTCGGACCTCGTGCGGGCGCTGGACTACGCCGTCGCCAACGGGGCCCGGATCATCAATATGTCCCTGGGCGGGGACGGGACCCTGGGCTCCGCCTTCGAGGCGGCCCTGCTGCGCGCCGTGAACGCCGGGGCGATCATCGTCGCCTCATCCGGCAACGACAGCGAAGCCAATCCCGGCTGGCCGGCCCGTTATGCGATCGACCCCCGCTTCGCCGGGGCGGTCATCGCCGTCGGCGCCCACGACTCGGCCAACCTCATGGCCGATTTCTCGAACAAGGCCGGGGTCACCGCCAACGCCTATATCTCGGCGCCGGGCAAGGACGTCATCACCGCCTGCGACGGAACCTCATGCTGGCGGGTCAGCGGCACCTCCTTCGCGGCGCCCCATGTGTCCGGGGCCTTGGCGCTGCTGCTTCAGGCCTTCCCCAACCTGACCGGCCGTCAGGCGGTGGAAATCCTGCTCCGCACCGCGCGAGAAGCCGGAGACGCCGGGACCGACGTGGTCTACGGCCGCGGCCTGCTCGATCTGGCGGGCGCCTTTTCGCCGGTGGGCGTGACCTCCGTGCCGATGGCCTCGGGGGCGACCCTGGTGCCGTCCAGCGAGCCGGGCTCCTTCGTGGGCGCGGCCTTCGGCGACGCCTTCCGCGTCCAGACGGCCCTGACGACCATCGGCTATGACGAATATGATCGGCTGTTCCGCATCAACCTGGGCGGGGTCTACCCGATGGCGCCGGGGCGGTCCTACCAGCCCCAGAGCGCCGAGCCGCGCCGTCGAGTCCAGACCGATCTGGCCGGCCCCGGCGGGTCTCGCCTGTCGCTGATCGCGGCCCAACCGGTGGAACTGCCCGAAGCCGTCGTCCCGCGCCGGGGACTGACCGATTCGCCCTGGCTGGGCGACGAGCCACGCAGGGAGGTCATGGTCGGACTCCAGGCCGGACGGATGTCCTTCTCGGCCTGGCAGGGGCAGGGTGGGGCCGATTCCCCCTTCCATGCGGGAGCCGGAGACGGCTTCGCGGCCCTGGCCCAGGCCGATCGGGCCATGCAGGGGGTGATGGACCTGGGGTCTGGCTTCGCCTTCGCGGCCGAGGCCGGGGGCGGCGATCGCCGCGCCCTGTTGCGGACGGTCGAGCGTGACGCCTCCAGCTACGGTCGGGCGAGTCTGATCTGGCGGGGGCGCGAGGGCGGCCTGGGCTTCGGCATGGGCGCGCTGGATGAAAGTCTGGCGCCGCTCGGCGGCTACATGCCCGGGCGGTCGGACCTGGCCCTGCCGTCGCAGACCGTCTTCTACGCCGTATCCGGCGACTGGAAGCTGGGGCCGGGCCGGATCAGCGGCGAGATCGGCCAAGGCCAAACCCAGGTTCAGGGCCGCTTCCTGTCCAGCGACGGGGATCTGGTCAGCCGGTCCTGGCGGATGGGCTATGCGATCGATTGCCCGGCCTGGGCCCAGCGCGGGTTCTGGAACGGGGTCATGGGTTGTGGTCGGGTGACGTTCGGCCTGTCGCAGCCCCTGCGGCTGGAGGGCGGGGCGTTCAGCGCGCTGCTGGCGGACATACCGGCCGAGTATTTCGACGCCCCGACCTTCTCGATGCGGCGCTTCGACGCCCGGCCGACGGGTCGCCAGATCGACTTCACTCTCGGGACGGAACGGCGCTTCGCGGACGGGTCGGTCTTCACCCTGCAGGGCGTGGCCAGCCGCGAGCCGCGTCATGTGGCCGGCGCCGATCCGGAGTTCGCCCTGATCGGCGCCTGGAGGAAGGGCTTCTAGCCCTCCCTTTTACGCCTTGCCGTCGAAGGCGCCGCCGGTGGTTTCGGCCGGGGCGTAGGCGGCGGCGGCCGATTTGGCGCCGGAGCCCTTGGCGGCGACGACGACCATGGCGGGGCGGAGGGTGCGGCCGAACAGGGCGTAGCCGGGCTGGAGGGTCTGGATCACCTGACCGCCCTGAACCGTCTCGGACGGCTGTTCCATCATGGCCTGATGGAAATGGGGGTCGAAGGCCTCGCCCGGCTCGGGGGCGACGCGGCGCAGGTTGTTGGCCTCGAAGGCCGAGAGCAGGGACTTCTGGGTCAGCTCCATGCCGGTGACGAGAGCGGCCGCCGCATCGCCGGCGTCCTTGGGCGCCGCCTGGATGCCGCGCTCCAGATTGTCGGCCACAGCCAGTAGATCCTTGGCGAAGCGCTGGATGGCGTAGGCGCGGGCGTCGTTGGACTGGGTCTCGGCCCGGCGCTTGATGTTCTCCATCTCGGCCACGGCGCGCAGGGCGCGGTCCTTCCACTCGTCACGCTCGGCGATGACCTGATCCAGCGGGGCCAGATCGCTCGCGTCCGCCGCATCGGCCTCCAGGATGGCGTCGGCCTCGGCCTCGATGGCGTCGAGTTCGGCCTGGGTGGGGTTGTTCTGGGTGTCGCTCACGTGTCGTTTCCGTCCAGCATTCGCCCGAGCACCCGGGCGGTGTAGTCCACCAACGGGATGATACGGGCATAGTTCAGTCTTGCGGGCCCGATCACGCCGACGGCGCCCAGGACCCTCTGTCGGCCGTTCATATAGGGCGCCGCGACGACAGCGGAACCCGAAAGCGAAAACAGTCGCGTTTCCGCGCCGATGAAGATGCGCACCCCCTGGGCGGCGCCGACCCCGTCGAGCAGGCCGATCAGCTGTTCCTTCTGCTCCAGATCATCGAACAGGACGCGGACCCGTTCCAGATCGGCGGCGGTCTCCGGGTCCTGCAACAGATTGGCGCGGCCCCGCACGATCAGGGCCCGCTCCCGCTCGGCCCCGCCGGACCAGGCGGCCAGACCGTCCTCGACCAGACGGGCGGCGGCGGCGTCCAGTTCGCGTTGGGCGGCGTCCAGTTCAGAGCGCATCTCGGTCACAGCCTCGGCCAGGGGGCGGCCGCGCAGGCGGGCGTTGAGGAAGTTGGACGCCTCGCGCAGGGTCGAGGGGGTGACCCCGGCGGACAGCTTCATCAGCCGGTTCTCGACCGCCCCGTCCTCGGCGACCAGAACGGCCAGGGCCTGATCGGGGCCCAGGGCGACGAACTCGACGTGCTTGACACCGACGTCGCGCACCGGGCTGGCGACGATGCCGGCGCCGCCCGCCAGACCGGACAGCAGGATCGACGCCTCGTTCAGGGCCTCGTCGAAGCTGCGGCCACGGCCTGCGAGGCGGGCGTCGATCTCGCGCCGCTCCTCCTGGCCCAGGTCGCCGATCTCCAGCAGGCCGTCGACGAACAGGCGCAGGCCCGCATGGGTGGGGATGCGGCCCGCCGAACTGTGCGGCGAGGCCAGTAGGCCCGCCAGGGCCAGATCCTGCATGGTGTTGCGGATCGAGGCGGGCGACAGGGAGACGCCGGTCAGGGACAGGGTGCGCGATCCGACCGGCTCTCCGGTCTGAAGATAGGATTCCACGATGCGGCGGAAGATGTCGCGGGCGCGCGCGTCCAGTCCGACCAGACCGGACAGGGCGTCAGGAGAGGCGGAGCCGAGCAGGGGCGGCTTCATGCGGCGGCCCTCCGCGCCCGCCAGTCGGCGCGTTCCAGCCGGTGCACCAGACAGTCGTCATCGTCGAACATCCGGCGCCCGACGACGGAGAAGCCCAGCCTCTGATAGAAGCGATGGGCGTCGGTATTGGAGTTCAGCGGGTCGATGACGCAGGCGGTCACGGCCGGATCGGCGAAGGCGGCGTCGAGGGCCAGAGACATCATCTGCGTGCCATAGCCCCGGTTCAGGGCCTCGGCCGGGCCGATCCAGATGTCGATGGCGACGAGGCCGGGCTCGATCTCGCCCCAATAGTGCGTCGGTTCCAGATGGGGGTCGCAGACCTGCATGACGCCGATCGGACGGCCCTCGACCTCGGCGATCCAGTAGAAGCTGGCGGTGGACGAGGTCTCGATCTCCTCGACCCAGTCGCGGTCGTCGAAGGCGACCTCCAGATCGGGCCGGTCGCTGGAGCAGGCGATGACGTGGGGCTGGCGGTCCCATCCGGCCAGCATCGGGGCGTCGGCGACCGTGGCGGGACGCAGGCTCACGCGCGATGCGAGGGATGGCGAGGGGGACAGGCTCATGGTTTCAGGATAAGCAGCGCGCCAAACGCTTCAAGGAGTCTTGCCATGTCCGTCCGTCCGTCCGGCCGCACCCCCGAACAGATCCGCGAGGTGACGCTGGAAACCGGCGTCAACCGCTACGCCGAGGGCTCCTGCCTGGTGTCGTTCGGCCATACCAAGGTTCTGGTCACCGCCTCGATCGAGGAGAAGGTGCCGGGCTGGATGCGCAACACAGGTCAGGGCTGGGTGACGGCCGAATACGGCATGTTGCCCCGCGCCTCCCACACGCGCGGGCGACGCGAGGCGGCGGCGGGCAAGCAGTCGGGCCGGACGCAGGAGATCCAGCGGCTGATCGGCCGGTCGCTGCGGGCTGTGGTCGATCTGAAGGCGCTCGGCGAGCGTCAGGTGTTGATCGACTGCGATGTGATCCAGGCCGACGGCGGCACGCGGACGGCCTCGATCACCGGCGCCTGGGTGGCGATGGCGACGGCGCTCGGCTACCTGAAGAAGGAGGGCGTGCTGAACGGCGATCCGATCCTGGATCAGGTGGCGGCCGTATCCTGCGGCGTGTTCGACGACGTTCCGGTGGCCGACCTCGACTACGAGGAGGATTCCAACGCCGAGGCCGACGGCAACTTCGTCCTGACCGGCGCGGGGACCATCGTGGAAATCCAGGCCACGGGCGAGAAGCGCGGCTTCAGCCGGGGCGAGTTCGACCGCCTGTTCCAGCTGGCCGACGCCGCCTGCGCCGAACTGTTCGTCAAGCAACGCGCGGCGGTCGAGGCGGCCCTGAGACGCTGAACCGCGCAGGGCTGATCGTCCGCGCCGTCGCCCGGAACGGGCGGCTTGCGGGCCGCGTTCAACGGCGCATGATGCGGCGAAACGCGGGAGGCGGACGGATGCGAACCCTGAAGAGGCCGGCCTTGAAGACGACGGCCATGGCGGGCCTTTTCCTGTCGGGGGCGCTGATGGCCTGCAGTCCGAGGCCGGAGGCGCCGCCCGCTCCCGCGGCGTCGCCCCCGGCTCCGGCGGAGGCCCGGCCGCCGCGCGCGCCGGTTCCGCCCGAGCGTGTGCCGATTTCCGAGACGCCCTGTCGTCAGGCCATCGGCGAGGCGGCTTCGGCCCGGCTGGTCCAGCGCTGCATCGCCGTCAGCCCAGCGACCCGACCGCCCTGCAACGCCGCCAACCCCTGCGACCTGATCCAGGGCGAGATCGACCGGTCGTGCAATCAGTACGGGCCGGGCGAGACCAGGCCGAAGGAATGCGCGGCTTAGGGCGACGGGTTCTTAATCGCCGTTCCATACACACGACGGCGTGGACACGTCGAAGTGGAGCGGAACAATGAGCGGGATGCCCCCGACGGCCTCGTCGAGAGCGCGCGACATGTCGGAACCAGAGACACGGCGTGACCTCCTGCGTCTCGCTGCCGCTGTCGGTCTTGCGGGCATGGTTTCAGGCTGTGGAAGCACGCCCGCCCTGAAGCGGAACTACGAGTTGGAGATTCGCTATCTGGTGGATGGACGACCGTTGACGGCCCGGGTGGTCCAGCAGTTGATCTATCGCGCCTACACCGCCGGCATGCCGGGAGGGCTGATTGATCAACGTAGCATTCGTGGAGAGTGTGCGGTTGTTCGTGTGCCCGGAAATGGGGGTGTGATTGCCGCGACCCTCGCCGGTCTCGGGGTACACGTCAGTGAACCGTCGGAGCCCTTTGGCTCTCTCACAGTCAGCGGGTCTTGGGATCCGCTCATACCGTTTACGCGAATGCTTCTGCCGTCACGCGATTTGGAAACGGCGACGTTCCAAGCTCTCATGGCCATCGAGCCACCCAGTCCATGGGTGGCCCTGACGCCGGATGATCTGCCCTTGATTGTGCGTTTCGTCGATGCGTCCGATCCCGGAAGCGCCGAATGGGTCGACCAATGGAGCGAGACGGGGCCGATCCGAGTCGTCTCCGCTCGCGCTCGCTTCACAAAAGAAAGACGAACGCGAGGTGAGGTGGAGAAGCATCTTCCATGGATAAACCATCTTGAAAATCAGTTCGAACTTGGAAGAGCCGGTGAGCGTTCTCCTGTATCTGACAGAATGTCCGAATCTTATTTGAGAGCTGAATAGTGATTGTTGTCGCCTCAAGGTCCATTGAAGCGACAATTTTTATCAAAATTGAATACTCGGTGATGTCTGCATAAAGCGCCCTGTATCTTACAAGGGAAGAGCAGATGGCTCGGCTGGATATCTATTTCCTAGAAGAGCCACAGAAGCGGCCCAAGGAATGCGCGGCCTAAATCTCCAGCACGCCCGTCCGCTCCACCTCGACCGGGCCGGTCATGAAGACGTGGTCGGTCGCCTCGTCCCAGTCGATGAACAGGTCGCCGCCGTCCACCTCGACGCGGGCGGCGCGGTCGGTCAGGCCGCGGCGGGCGCAGGCGACCAGGGCGGCGCAGGCGCCGGTGCCGCAAGCCTTGGTCAGGCCGGCGCCCCGCTCCCAGACCCGCAGGCGGATATGGTCGCGGGCGATCACATGGGCGAAGCCGACGTTGACCCCCTCGGGGAAGAGGGGGTGGTGCTCGATCAGGGAGCCGTTGGCCGTCACGAAGGCGTCGCCGGGCGTGTGATCGACGAAGAAGACGACGTGCGGATTGCCCATGGAGACGGCGCCCGGGGTGTGCAGGACGGGGGCGTCGATCGGGCCGATCTGGAGCTCGATGTTGCGGGTGTCCATCTCTTCAGCGAGAGGCACCTCGGTCCAGTCCAGACGAGGCCGACCCATATCCACCTTGACCCGGTGATCACCCGCCGCGCTGGCGACGGTCGGGCCGCCCAGGGTGTCGATGGCGACGCGGTCCGAGCCGTCGGCCTGCATCAGCATCCAGCCGACGCAGCGAAGGGCGTTGCCGCAGGTCTCGACCACCCCGCCGTCGGCGTTCCAGACGCGCATGAAGGCGCCGCCGCCGTTCTTTGAGGGCTCGATGGCGATCAGCTGGTCGAAGCCCTGGCCCGTCTGGCGGTCGGCGAGGGCGCGCACCTGATCCGGCGTCGGGGCGAAGGGCCGGTCGAGCGCATTGACCACGACGAAGTCGTTGCCGGCGCCGTTCATCTTGACGAAGGCCCGAGAGCCTGGGGATTGGGTCATGAAGGGCATATAGTCTCGCTGTCGCCCGGATAAAACTCCGCCCCGACCCCGTGGAAGCGTTGGACAGATTCACCGGCAGGCGCTTGAGTGGCGGTTCTCACTGGGTCCCGGCTTTCGCCGGGATGAGCGGATAGTGGAATGGCGAAGGCGGAAACCTCATCCCAGGACGGCGGACTGAGGCTGCGGGCGCGGCTTCGCTACCTCTATCACGGGACCCAGCCGCCGGCCGTCCGGTTCCGGCTCACGGTCATCGCCGTGGACCTGTTGATCGTGGCCTTCTTCATCGCCGCGCCGATCCTGAAGGAGGCGGGCTGGGCCTTCTATGTGATCGACTATCTGATCGCGGCGGTGCTGGCGCTGGATCTGGCGGCGCGGGCTTACGCCTGGACGGACATCCGCGACTGGCTCAAGCGGCCGATCGTCTGGCTGGACCTGTTCATCCTGGCGACCCTGCTGTTCCCGGCCTGGCTGGCGAACCTGGGTTTCCTGAGGATTTTGCGGCTGTGGACCCTGCTGAACTCGGACTTCTTCTGGCGCACGGTGGGCCACAGGTATGACGACACCCGGGTGGAGGCGATCGTGCGGGCCCTGTCGGGTCTGGTGACCTTCGTCTTTGTGACGACCGGCTTCGTCTATGCGACCTTCCTGGGTCACGACGGCATCGCCGGCTATGTGGACGCCCTGTATTTCACCGTGGCGACCCTGACGACGACCGGGTTCGGCGACGTGACCCTGCCGGGATCGCTCGGCAAGCTCCTGTCCATCGCCATCATGCTGTCGGGCATCACCCTGTTCCTTCGACTGGCCCAGGCCCTGATCAAGCCGCACAAGGTCCGCCATCCCTGCGAACGCTGCGGCCTGCAGACCCACGACCCGGACGCCGTCCACTGCAAGGCCTGCGGCAATCTGATGTGCATTCCCGACGAAGGGGGGTGAGCGCCCCGGTCGGGGGATCGGACGCCATGTGACAAATCGGTAAGGTTCGGCGGCTTGTCCGGGCGGGGCTGGACGGCCAAGGTGCCGCCGCCCATTTCCCGGAGAGTTTCATGATCCGCCCGCTGGTTTCGGCCGCCGCCCTCATCATCGCCTCAGGACTGACGACCGCCGCCATGGCCCAGACCGCGTCTCCCGCCTCGCCTTCCGCCGCCTCGCCGGCCGCCGGGTTCGCGACCTCGGAGGCGACCGACCCCTATATCTGGCTGGAGGAGGTCGAAGGCGAGCGGGCGATGGACTGGGTCAAGGCCCACAACACCACCTCGCTCGGCGTGCTTCAAGGCGATCCGCGCTATCAGACCCTGCATGACGAGGCCCTGGCCATCGTCCAGTCGCGCGACCGCATCCCCTCGCCGGGCTTCAACCGCGACGGCACGATCGACAACTTCTGGCAGGACGCGAACCATGTGCGCGGCATCTGGCGGCGCACGACGCTCGACAGCTACCGCACGGCCGAGCCCCAGTGGGAGACCATCCTCGACATCGACGCCCTGTCGGCCGCCGAGGGCGCCAACTGGGTCTACAAGGGCGTCGACTGCCTGGCGCCCGACGAGCGGCTGTGTCTGGTCAGCCTGTCGAACGGCGGCAAGGACGCGGTGACGATCCGCGAATACGACACGGTTGAGCGCCGGTTCGTGGAGGGCGGCATCTCCCTGCCGGAGTCCAAGGGCGGCGCGACCTGGATCGATCAGGATACGCTGCTGGTCGAGCGTGACTTCGGGGCCGGCTCCCTGACCGATTCCGGCTATCCGCGCACCGTGCGGCTGCTGAAGCGCGGTCAGAGCCTGGATCAGGCGCCGCAGGTATTCGAGGGCCAGAAGACGGACGTCTCGGTCGGATCCTTCACCCTTCGCGACGCGGACGGGGCCATCAAGGCGACCCTGATCAACCGGGCGATCAACTTCTATGAGAGCGAGGTCTTCCGCCTGAACGCCGACGGCTCGACGACGAAGCTGGAGCTGCCGCCCAAGTCGAACATCAACGGCCTGCTGGCCGGCAAGATGCTGGTCAGCCTGAAGCAGGACTGGACCGCGCCCTCGGGACAGGCCTTCAAGACCGGCGACGTCATCGCCTGGCCGGTGGACGCCTGGCTGGCCGATCCGAAGACCACGGCTGAACTGGTCATCCGTCCGGGCGAGCGCGAGGCCATCGAGGGGCTGAACGTCACGCGCAACCGGCTGGTCGTGGCCCTGTTCGAGAACGTGCGCGGCTCGGTCTATGTCTATGACCCGAATGACTGGAGCCGGACCCGTCTGGACCTGCCGCAGAATGTCACCGTCGGCGTCGGGTCGAGCTCGGAGCGCGACGACAAGGTCTTCGTCACCGTCGCCGGCTATCTGAACCCATCCAGCCTGTGGCTGGCCGATGCGGCGACCGGGGCGGTGGATCAGGTCAAGTCCATGCCGGCCAAGTTCGACGCCACCGGCCTGAAGGTCGACCAGTTCGAGGCCCGCTCGGCCGACGGCACGATGATCCCCTATTTCGTCGTCCATCGCGAAAGCGCGCCGAATGACGGCTCAAACCCGACGCTGCTCTATGGCTATGGCGGGTTCGAGAACTCCCTGTTGCCCGGTTATTCGGCGACGGTGGGCAAGCTGTGGCTTGAGCGGGGCGGGGTCTATGTGATCGCCAATACGCGCGGCGGCGGCGAGTTCGGCCCGCGCTGGCACGAGGCGGCGCTGCAGCAGAACCGCCAGAGGGCGCACGAAGACTTCCAGGCCGTGGCTCTGGACCTGATCGCGCGCGGGATCACCAGCCAGCCTCGCCTCGGGGTCATGGGCGGGTCGCAGGGCGGGCTGTTCATGGGGGCGATGCTGACGCAGCGGCCTGACCTGATCAATGCGGCCGTCATCCAGGTGCCCCTGTTCGACATGCTGCGCTTCCACAAGCTGCTGGCCGGGGCCAGCTGGATCGGGGAATACGGCGATCCGGACATTCCGGAACAGCGGGCCTGGATTCAGGAATACTCGCCCTATCAGCGACTGGCGGCGGGCCAGCCCTATCCCGAGGTCTTCATCCACACCTCGACCAAGGACGACCGGGTCCACCCGGGCCACGCCCGCAAGGCGGCGGCGCGGCTGGAGGAACTCGGCTATCCGGTGCTGTTCTACGAGAATACGGACGGGGGACACGCCGCCGGGGCGAATCTGCGTGAAACCGCGCGACGTCTGGCGCTGGAATACACCTATCTGTCGCGCCGCCTGATGGACACGCCGGCGCAGCAGTAGGGTTTTGATTTATCCGCTTATCCCGGCGAAAGCCGGGACCCAGTGCTTTCGGAAGGTTTGGGCTTTCGTTGGCTTCGGCGGCTGGGATCGGGTTCTGTGCGAACGGGCGGCGCCGAACGCCCAAAGATCTGGGTCCCGGCTTTCGCCGGGATGAGCGGAGTATAGCAATGCGTTCCCTGATCCTGACCGCCGTGGCGAGCCTGATGGCGTCGTCCGCCCTCGCCCAGTCGGCCCCGCCGCACATGCCGGCCGACCTGTCGCCGGCGGGGGTTCGGGCCGCCGACGAGCATCTGGCGCTGGAGGAGGTCGAGGGGGCGGAGGCGATGGCCTTCGTCGCCGCCGAGAACGAGAAGTCGCTCAAGGCCCTGACCGGCGACCCGCGCTATGAGGGGTTGCGGGCCGAGGCCGAAGCCATCCTGACGGCGACGGACCGGACGCCGAGCCCGAGCTTCCTCGGCGACGGCATCGGCAACTTCTGGCAGGACGCGGCCAATCCGAAAGGGGTGTGGCGGCGGACGACCCTGGACAGCTATCGCACCGCGAGCCCGCAGTGGGAGGTTCTGCTCGACATCGACGCCCTGTCGAAGGCCGAGGGCAAGGACTGGGTGTTCAAGGGCGCCGACTGTCTGGCGCCCGACGAGACCCGCTGCCTGATCATGCTGTCCGACGGCGGCAAGGACGCGGTCACGGTGCGCGAGTTCGACACCACGACCAAGCTGTTCGTGGAGGATGGCTTCATCCTGCCCGAGGGCAAGCACCGGATCGAATGGCTGGATCGCGACACCCTGCTGGTCGCGACGGACTTCGGCCAAGAGAACGGCAAGGCAACCCTGACCGAGTCGGGCTATCCCTATATCGTCAAGGCGCTGAAGCGGGGCGGAAGCCTGGAGACGGCCGCCGAACTGTTCCGGGGCGACGCGGCTGACGGCGGATACGGCGTCAGCCCGAGCGTCTATCGCGACGGGGATGGGGCGGTGCTGGCGGTGATCTTCACCCGACCCCTGGACACCTTCCGGTCGGAGACCTGGTGGCTGGACGGGACGGATCTGGTCAAGCTGGCTCTGCCGGAACGGGCGACGATCCACGGCGTCATGGGCGGGCGGCTGGTCCTGACCATCGACGAGGCCTGGACCCGCACCGGCCTGCCCAATAGCGGCGAGCGCCGGGCCGGATCCCTGATGGCGGTCAGCCTGAACAGCCTTCGGCCCCGGACCCCGACCGGACCCATCCATGTCTCGACCGAGGCCGACGTGATCGTCAGCCCCACCGCCCGCCAGTCGATCGACGAGGTCCGGGTGTTCGACGACCGGGTGGTGGCGACGATCTATGACAATGTCGTCGGCCATGTGGTGGCCTTTACCGCCAACGGCTCCGCGCCCTGGATCCGGACCGACCTGCCGGCCGCCGACAACGTCTCGGTCCATCTGGGGTCGTCCAGCCGCAAGACCGGGCGGCTGTTCTATAATTTCGAGGGCTTCCTGACCCCCTCGACCCTCGCCCTGGTCGATCTGCGGGCCAGCCGGGCCGATGTGGTCAAGACCGCCCCGGCCCGGTTCAACGCCTCCACCCATGTGGTGGAACAGTTCGAGGCGACGTCGGCCGACGGGACCAAGGTGCCCTATTTCGTGGTCCGCCCCCGGAACGCCCCGATGGACGGATCGGCCCCGACGATGATGTTCGGCTACGGCGGGTTCCAGATCGGCTTCCCGCCCGCCTACAAGCCCGAGCTGGGCAAGCTGTGGCTGGAGAAGGGCGGCGCCTATGTGGTGGCCAATATCCGGGGCGGCGGCGAGTTCGGCCCGGCCTGGCACCAGGCGGCGCTGAAGGAAAACCGCCAGCGGGCCTTTGACGACTTCGCCGCCGTGGCGCGCGATCTGGCCGAGCGGAAGATCACCTCGGCGCGGCGTCTGGGCATCTATGGCCGGTCGAACGGCGGGGTTCTGACCTCGGTGTCGATCACCCAGCACCCGGAGCTCTATCATGCGGTGGTGATCGAGAGCCCGCTGGTGGACATGCTGCGCTATCCGGACCTGCCCGCCGGCGCCTCCTGGATCGGGGAATACGGCGATCCGCGCATCCCGGCCGAGGCGGCCTTCATCGCCCGCTATTCCGGCTATCAGAACCTGAGGACCGGGGCCGATTACCCGCGCATGTACATCACGACCAACACCCGCGACGACCGGGTCCATCCGGGCCATGCGCGCAAGTTCGCCGCGCGCCTCGGCGACATGGGCTATGACCGGCTCTACTACGAGGAGACGGCCGGGGGTCACTCCAACGACGCCGATCCGGTGGCCAATGCGCGGCGGTGGGCGCGGCACTACACCTATCTGATGCAGCAGCTGATGGATTGAGGGTGGACATGGTTCTAGCGCTCACGCTCGGCTCGCGGAGCCTCGCTGCTTGAGCGCGGCGACTCTCACGCGATTATGACGGGCCGTGATCGCAGCGTAGCGCTAGGGTGGCGGTCATGAGGTTCAGGGGTCTGTTCATTGCGGGTGCGGCGGCCGTGCTGGTCGCGAGCGCGGTCGGGTCGGTGGCGCAGCCGACGCGGACCCATCGCGCCGTGCGTTCGACGACGGTGCAGGAGCCGGTGGTGGTGGAATTGTTCACCGCCCAGGGCTGCGCCGGTTGCCCCGAGGCCAACCGGGTGGTCGAGACCCTGGCGGAAGAGCCGGGCGTCCTGGCCCTGACCTATGCGGTCGACTACTGGGACTATCTGGGCTGGCCCGACACCTTCGCCCGGCCCGAGTTCGCCCAGCGTCAGAACGCCTATCGGACGGCCCTGCGCGTCCGCAACGTCTATACGCCCCAGGTGGTGATCGACGGCCGACGTCAGGCCTCGGGGACGGCGGCCGCGGCCGTGCAGCAGGCGGTGGACGCCGCCGCCGCCGACCGCGCCCCGCCGCCTCAGATCGAGTTTCGCGAGACCGGCGACCGGGTGGGCGTGGGCTCCGGCCGGGTTCCGGCGGGCGGGGCCGAGGTCTGGGCCGTGACCTATACGCCCGGCGCCCAGACGGTGACGGTCGGCCAAGGCGACAATCGCGGCCAGGTCGTGCGCCACGTCAATGTGGTGCGGTCGCTGCGCAAGCTGGGGGCCTGGACCGGTCGCCCGGCCCTCTACGCCCTGCCGCCGCGTGCGGCCTCGGGCGAGGCCGTGGCGGTTCTGGTGCAGGCGAAGACGGATCGCCGCATCCTGAGCGCCGCTGCGCTCTGATCGGCGCCCCCGGCCGGGCGGGCCGGTTCGTTCCCGGCGATCAGGCGTAGTCACGTTCGGTCAGTTTGCGCTTTTTCCCGCGGCGTCCACTATGGGCCCGAACGAGACGCCGGTCTCTCGCCTGTCGCGCGGGAGGCTTTGTCGGCGTCGGGTGGGGAGGGCATCGGTGAAGCGGATCGTGAACGGGCGTTTCGGGCGTTGGACGGTATCGGCCGTCGTGCTGCTGGCCGCCGCCTCGACGGCCTGTGCGGCCATGTCCAGGCCGGCGGACCCCGAGACAATGCCCGAGCCCGAGGTCGCCGCCTCGCCCGAGGCCGACGCCGTCACCCAGATCGTCACCGCCGCCCATCTGGCCGACTGGGGCCGTCGGCGCGGCGAGCCGGGGCCGCTCATCATGGCGGCGCGCATGCTGGCCGAGGCGCCGTTGCGGCCGTCGGAAGAGGCGGCGGGCACGGCCTTCCTGACGCCCGACGCCCTGCTGGACGAGGCCCTGACCTTGGCCGCCGGAAATCAGGCCGTGGTCGACGCAGTGGCGCGGGTGCGCGGGACGACGCGCGGCGTGCGGTCCTCGCCGTTCGGCCGGGGTCCGATCTTCATGGTGCGCGAGATCAAGGCGCGCGAGACCTACGGCTTCGAGCTGGAGGCGCGGGGGGGCGAGGTGCTGCGCGTCGCCGCCATCGGCGACGGCGACACCAATATCGACCTGCAGGTCCGCGACGCCGAGGGCGCCCTGATCTGTCAGGACGGGCGCGGCGACCACTATCCGGTCTGCACCGTGGTGCGCAGCCGGCCCGGCAAGATGCGGATCGACGTCGTCAATCGCGGTTCGGTCTGGACCAAGGTGCAGATTCTGAGCAACTGATAGACCCGGGAGCGGGCGAGGGAAGGGCGGACGTGGGGCGCTGGATTTCAGGACTGACGGGACTGGCGGCGGCCCTGGCGATGGCGGGGTCAGCCCTGGGTCAGGCCGTTTCGCCGGATACGCCCGAATCTCTTCGCGCCGAAGCCTTCGAGGCGGCCCAGTGGGCGATCGCCTCCGACGCCGCCGACGCCCTGGCCAAGGTGTCCGCCCGCTTCGCCCAGGGGGATGACGCCCTGGGGCGCCTGGCCGAGGAGCGCGAGACCCTGATCGGACGGCGCGACGCCCTGGAGCGGGAACTGGAGCGGCTCTACGCCGCCGCCGACACCCAGACCCAGGGACGGCGCACGACCGTCCGGGCCGAATACGAGACCGTGGCGGCGCGGCTGAAGGTGGTGGACGCCGACATCGAGGTGCGCTTCCCCGCCTATTCCGAACTGACCAGTCCCCGCGCCCTGACGATCCGCGAGACGCAAGGGCTGCTGAAGCCGGACGAGGCCCTGCTGCTGGTGCTGGTCAATCCGGAGGCCACCTATGTCTGGGGCGTGTCGCGCGACCGGGTCGAATGGGCGCGGGCGGAGGCCCTGACCGAGGCGGAGGTGACGCGAGCGGTCGGCGCCCTGCGCGGCTCCCTGACCACGGCGGCGGCGGCCTCACGCGGGGACGACGGGGACTGGCTGGACCCGGCCCTGCTGACGGGACGACCGACGCCGGCCTTTGATCGCGCCGGGGCCTACCGCCTCTATGCCGAACTGGTGAAGCCGGTGGAGGCCGTGTTCGAGGGCAAGACGACCCTTATTACGGTCACGACCGGCCCCCTGACCGCCCTGCCGCTGTCGGTGCTGATGACGGCGCCGCCGGACGGCCCGGACACGGGTCCGGAGGCTCTGGACACCGCGCCCTGGTTGATCGACCGCTACGCCCTGGCGACCCTGCCCTCGGTGTCCAGCCTCAAGGCCCTGCGCTGCTATCTGGTGGCCGATCCGGCGCGGCGCAGTCCGGGGTGCGGGGCCCTGCCGAGCGGAACCACGCGGGTCGCCGGATCGCGCCAGCCCGGCTTCTCCCTGGCCGCCTTCGGGGCGCCGATCCTGGCCGGAGCCCCGGTGACGGGGGCGTCGCGTGGGGCGCCGGGGGCGGATTCGGTGTTCGGGGGCGGGCCGCTGGCCGACGTCGCCAAGCTGAAGGCCCTGCCCTATCTGCCCGGCTCCAAGGCCGAGCTGGACGCCCTGAAGACCCGCTATCCGGCGGCCCTGGTGCGGACGGGGGCGGCGGCGACCGAGACGGCGGTGCGGGGCGCAGATGCGGCGGCCCTGTCGCGCGCGCGGTTCGTGGTCTTCTCGACCCACGGCCTGATGGCGGGATCCAGCTTCGCGGAGCCCGGCCTGGTCCTGACCCCGCCCGATCAGGCGACCGAGGCCGACGACGGCTATCTGAGCGCGTCGGAGGCGGCCCAGCTGAGGCTGAACGCCGAATTCGTGGTCCTGTCGGCCTGCAACACGGCGGCCTCGGACGGACGGCCGGGCGGCGAAGGGCTGTCGGGACTGGCCCGGGCCTTCTTCTACGCCGGGGCGCGGTCGGTGCTGGTGTCCCACTGGGAGGTGTCGGACGCCGCGACCACGGCCCTGATCTCCGACACGTTCGCCGCGCTCGACGCCCCGGGCGCCGACATCGGCGACCGGGCCCGCGCCCTGCAGCACGGCATGAAGGAAGTCCGCGCCCACCGCGAATGGCGCCATCCCGCCTTCTGGGCGCCGTTTACGTTGGTCGGGGAGCCGGGGTGAAGCCCGGCTCTGGGGCGCTGACGCGCCGCGCTACGTTCGGCTCGGGGAGCCTCACTACTTGAGCGCAAGAGTCCCCAACGTCCGAAGTCGGCGAGCGCGGAGCGCTCAGGCCGTGTCGGGTCGGGAGATGCCGAAGGGTCGACGACCGCGGCCCAGAATTATGCCCCCGCCTTCTTCGCGAAGTCCCAGGCGGCGGCGGAGAGGGGTTCGACCTGGGCGGCCATGGCGACGGCGTGGGCGCTGGCGGCGGTGCCGTCGCGGACCCGGCCGCCGATGCCCTGACAGATGGCGGCGAGGCGGAAGAGGTTATAGGCCATCAGCCAGTCGAGGTTGGTCGGGGGCGCGACCCCGGCCTTTTCGGCATAGCGGGCGACGGTCTCCTCGACCGAGGGGATACCCAGGGCCTTGAGGTCCGCGCCGTTGACGCCGTTCTTCTGGCTGGCGGGCAGGACCCAGCCGATCAGCAGATAGGAGAAGTCGGCCATCGGATCGCCGAGGGTGGACAGCTCCCAGTCCAGCACCGCCTTCACGCGCGGGCTGTCGTTGTCGATCATGAGGTTGTCGAGGCGGAAGTCGCCGTGGACGACGCGGGCCGGGCCCTCGGGCGGCAGGCTGTCGGGCAGGAAGGCGATCAGCCGGTCCATGTCCGGGATCTTGTGGGTCTCCGACGCATGATACTGCTTGGTCCAGCGGCCGACCTGACGGGCGAAATAGTTGCCGGGACGGCCGTAGTCGCGCAGGCCGATGGACTCGGGGTCATAGGCGTGGAGCTGGGCCAGAGTGTCCGTCTGGGCCTCGTAGATGGCGCGGCGCTCGGCGGGCTCCAGACCCGGCAGTTTCAGGTCCCAGAGGACGCGGCCCTCGACCTTTTCCATGACGTAGAACATCGAGCCGATGACGCCCTCGTCCTCGCAAAGCGCATAGGCGCGGGCGACGGGGAAGCCTTGCGCGCCCAGGGCCGAGATGACGCGGAACTCGCGGTCCACCGCATGGGCCGAGGCCAGCAGCTGGCCCGGCGGCTTGCGGCGCAGGACATAGGCGGCCGTGGGGGTGGTCAGCTCATAGGTCGGGTTGGACTGGCCGCCCTTGAACTGGCGGATGGTCAGGGGGCCGGCGTAGCCCGCGACATGATCGGTCAGCCAGGCCTCCAGCTTCGGCTGGTCCAGGGCGTAGCGGGGGTCGACCTCGCGCGTACCGGCGAAGGCGGCCTGGGCGTCCTGATCGATGTCAGTCATTGGTTTCTCCCCTGAGCCATGGCGGCTTCAGCCGCTCTGTTGCGCCGCAATAATGGCCGCACGAACCGCTCCGCGCCAGCCCCCCAACAAGCTTTCTCTTTGAGACTGATCCATGCGCGGCGTCCAGACGGCGGGAGATTCGGTCACATGGGGCGACAGGTCGGGGATCAGGCCCGCGCCGAGGGCCGCCAGACGCGCCGCGCCGAGGGCGGTCATCTCCTGAAACGCGGGCCGCTCGACCGGCAGGCCGCAGATGTCGGCGACGAACTGCATGGCGAAGGCGTTGGCGGTGACCCCGCCGTCTACCTTGAGCGTCTGCAAGGGCGGGGCGCCGTCGGCGGCGAGGGCGTCGAGCAGGTCGCGGGTCTGGTAGGCGAGGCTTTCCAGGGCGGCGCGGACGAAGTGTGCGGGGCCGCTGTCGCGGGTCAGGCCGGTGATGGTCCCGCGCGCATCGGGGTTCCACCAGGGGGCGCCCAGGCCGGTGAAGGCGGGCACCAGATAGACGCCGCCGTTGTCGGGCAGGGATTGGGCCATGGCCTCGGACTGGCGCGATTCCGAGATCAGCTTCGGCCCGTCGCGCAGCCACTGGATCGCCGACCCGGCCGAGAAGATGGAGCCTTCGAGAGCGTAGGCGGTCTGGCCTCCGGCGCTGTAGCCCAGGGTGCCCAGAAGGCGGCTGGTCGAGGCGACGGGTTCTGCGCCGACATTGGCGACCAGGAAGGCGCCGGTGCCATAGGTGATCTTGGCGTCGCCAGGGTTGAGGGCGCCGTGGCCGACCAGGGCCGCTTGCTGGTCTCCGGCCGATCCGGCGATGGGCAGGGCGCGGCCGAACAGGGCCGGGTCGCTGTGGCCCGACACTTCCGCGCAGCCGACGATCTTTGGCAGGGCGGCGGAAGGCACGTTGAACAGGGCGCAGAGGTCGTCGCGCCACTGCATCGTCTTCAGGTCCATCAGGGAGGTGCGACTGGCGTTGGTGGCGTCGGTGACGTGGCTCTGGCCGCCCGTCAGCTTCCAGATCAGCCAGCTTTCGATCGTGCCCAGCTTCACCTCGCCGCGTTCGGCGCGTTCGCGGGCGCCGGGGACGGCGTCGAGCAGCCAGGCGAACTTGGTCGCCGAAAAATAGGGGTCGAGGATCAGGCCGGTCGCGGTCTGGACCATCGCTTCATGGCCCTCGGCGGCGAGCCGGGCGGTGACGTCGGCGGTGCGGCGGTCCTGCCAGACGATGGCCCGGTGCAGGGGTTCGCCGGTGGCGGCGTCCCAGAGGACCGAAGTCTCGCGCTGGTTGGTGATGCCGATCGCGGCGAAGCGGCCCACACCCCCCGCCTTTCGCACCACCTCGCGGCAGGTCTGGAGGGTGGCGGTCCAGATCTCGGCCGCATCGTGCTCGACCCATCCCGAGGCCGGGAAATGCTGGGCCAGCTCGATCTGGCTGACGGCGACGGGATGAAGGGCGCCGGCCTCGTCCAGTTCGAAGGCGATGGCGCGGCTGGAGGTCGTGCCCTGGTCGATGGCGAGGAGGAGGGTCATGGCGTGATTAGTGACTAGTGATTAGTGAGTAGACAAGCGGGGGTGCGACCGCCGCCCTGACACAGCGCTCTAATCACTAATCACCACTCACTAGTCACTC
>NZ_JBQVNM010000053.1:0-19413 GCF_052436175.1 Brevundimonas sp.
CGACCCGTCCTCGCGCGAGTTCAGCTTCTGCGGCCGTCGCGCCTCGGAAGGCGTCTATTGCGTCGAACACGCCCGCGTGGCCTACCAGCCCCAGGTCAAGAAGAACGGCTCGACCGAACTGGCCCGTTCGCTGCGGCGCTACATCTAAGCAGAGGCGCTTCGCGCCGCGCTAACGCTCACGACGCGGTCGCTCGCTGCTTGAGCGCAAAGCGCTGACTTCCTCCATTCATTTGGAGCTACCAGCCACCCTGTCGACCGCACGGTTGACAGGACAGGGGGCGGGGCTGCGGTTATCCGGGTTGACGCAGCCCCATCACTCCTTTTTTCGCCCTATGTTCGGCTCGCGGAGCCTCACGACTTGAGGGCGGGTTTTCGCACTATGTTCGGTTCGCGGGCCTAACGACCTGAGGGCGGTCCTCAGTTCAGCACGCGCCGGGCGTCCGGGGTGTCGAGGCTGAAGGCGGGGATGGCGACCTCGAAGGTCCGGCCCAGATCGTCCACCATCACATAGGCGCCGACCATGGAGCCCGACGGCGTCGGCAAGGGGCAGCCCGAGGCATAGGCGTAACTGTCGCCCGACTGGATCGTCGGCTGTTCCCCGACCACGCCGGGCCCCTCGACCTGCTCCACATGGCCGTGGGCGTCGGTGATGATCCAGCGGCGCGAGATCAGCTGCACCGGCGACGGCGTCAGATTGACGATCTCGACCTGATAGGCCCAGACCCAGCGCCCCTCGTCCGGATCGGACTGGCCGGCCAGATAGGAGGGGCGGACACGGACCAGAACGCCGTCGGTCTCGGCCTGATAGGGTTGGGTGTCGTACATGGGCTGATGGAGCGCGCCGCACCGCTCGCGTCAAGCCGCGTGACGCCCGCGCGCCGCCGTGGCATTGACCCGGCATGAGCACTGAAAACCAGAAACCGGGCATCCTGCCCTGCCAGGGCATCGAGACCCTGATCGCCAACGGCGCCATCACCACCGCCACCCCCTTCGACGCCGATCAGGTCCAGCCGGCCAGCCTGGACCTGCGGCTGGGCGCCCGCGGCTGGCGCGTGCGGGCCTCCTTCCTGCCGGGGCAGAGACTGGTCGCGGACCGCATCGCCGACGTGTCGATGCACACGATCGACCTCAGCGGCGGCTATGTCCTGGAAAAGGGCTGCGTCTATATCGTCGAGCTGCAGGAGCGTCTGGCCCTGCCCGCCGGCCTGATCGCCCGCGCCAATCCCAAGTCCTCGACCGGCCGGGTGGACGTCTTCGTGCGACTGCTGACCGATCGGGGCCCCGTCTTCGATGACGTGGCAGAGGGTTACGAGGGGCCGCTCTATCTGGAGATCGCACCCCAGACCTTCTCCATCCTGGTCCGTCCCGGCACCCGGCTGAACCAGTTGCGCCTAAAGGCGGGCGAACCGCCGCGTCTGGAGACCCGCAGCGTCGGGGTCGACCTGAGGGGCGGCGACATCGTCGGCTTCAGAGGGCGGCGCCATGCCGGGGTGGTCGATCTGGACCATATCGACGGCCATGATCCGCGCGACTTCTGGGAGCCGCTGAGCCTGCGGCGCGGCGAACTGCTGCTGGATCCGGGCGAGTTCTACATCCTGGCCTCGTCGGACGACGTGGAAATCCCCGTCGATCAGGCCGCCGAAATGACCCCCATCGACCCGAGCGTGGGCGAATTCCGTGTCCACTACGCCGGCTTCTTCGACCCCGGTTTCGGCACCGATGAAGCTCATGGCGCGGGCTCCAAGGGCGTGCTGGAGGTCCGCACCCACGACACGCCCTTCCTGCTGGAACACGGCCAGATCGTCGCGCGGCTGGTCTATGAACCCCTGACCGAACGCCCCACCCGCCTCTATGGCGAGGGCGGCAGCCACTATCAGCGGCAGGGGCTGAAGCTGTCGAAACACTTCCGGCCCTGGTGAGCCGCCGCTAGACGGCCTCCCCGCGCAGAAGTCGTGGCAGGTCGCCGGTCGCGCCGCCGGCCTCGCGCATGAAGGCCTGACGCAGGGGCGGGATGCGGTTGACCGCCGCCATGCCGAGATCGCGGGCCAGACGGATCGGGGTGATGTCGTTTGAGAAGAGCCGGACAAAGGCGTCGAAGCCGGCGGCCAGCACCGTATTGTCAAACCGGCGCCAGCGGACGTAACGGTCCAGAACGATCTCCGAGCCGATGTCCTCGCCCAGACGCATCGCCTCGATCAGAACCTCGGCCAGGGCGGCGGCGTCCTTCAGCCCCATGTTCAACCCCTGCCCGGCCACCGGATGGACGCCATGGGCCGCATCGCCGATCAGGGCGACGCGAGAGGCGGTCAGCCGCTCGGCCAGGTCCAGCGACAGGGGGTAGACGAAGCGCGGCCCTTCGGGCGTGGCGCCGTCGAGGAAGTCGCCGAAGCGCCGCATCAGATGGGCCTGGAAGGCGGGGGCGGACGCCGACCTCAGGGCCTCGGCCCGTTTGGTCGGTTCGGTCCAGACCAGGCTGGCGCGCCGGTCGGTCAGGGGCAGGATGGCGAAGGGGCCGCCGGGCAGGAAATATTCGTGGGCGACATTGCCGTGGTCGCGGCCCAGCCGGACCGTGGCGACCACGCCCGACTGGTCGTATTTCCAGCCGACCGTGCCGATGCCGGCGGCCTTGCGCACCACAGAACCCCGCCCTTCGGCGCCGACCACCACGGGGGCGGACAGGAGGCGGCCGTCCTCCAGCGTCACCTGCGCCGCGCCGGGCTGGACGTCGACCGAGGCGACCCGCGCCGGGGCCAGGACCTCAATGTCGGACCTGCCGACCGCCTCGGCCAGGGCCGCGCGGATGCGACGGTTCTCGACCATGTAGCCCAGAGGCTCGCCGCCGTTGCCGTCGCCGATCTCGTCGGCGTCGAAGCGCAGATAGGCTGGCGACGCTGGCTTCGACGCCGCGCCGGGGCGCCGTCCGTCGGTCACCAGAATATGGTCCATGCGACAGGCGTGGGGGCGCAGGGCCTCGCCCAGCCCGAGCGCGTCCAGCATGCGGAAGGTCGACCAGGCGATGGCGGTCGAGCGTCCGTCGAAGGTCGGCGCCAGTTGGGTCTCAAACGGCTGGGGGTCGATCATCGCGACGCTCAGACCGCCTTGCGCCGCCGCCAGGGCGAAGCTGGCGCCCGACAGGCCGGCGCCGGCGATGATGACGTCGTGGGTGTGGACCTGGGTCATGGCGCGGGTTTAGCGCCGTCCGCCCCGTCGCGCCATGCGGTGACCGGATGTCACCGGTGTCATCGACTGCGCCGGACCGCCGCACGGTTGTCGCAGGGGAAGGCGGGCTCTAGGAGATGGGTCTGCCCCGCGCCCGAACCGCCTCTCTGGATTTCCGATGCCCGACCTGACCGACAAACAGACCTTCTCCGATCAGGACGCGCTCGACTTCCACCGCGTGCCGACGCCGGGCAAGATCTCCATGGCGCCGACCAAGCCCATGGCGACCCAGCGCGACCTGTCGTTGGCCTATTCCCCCGGCGTCGCCATCCCGGTCCTGGCCATCGCCGAGGACGTGGACAAGGCCTACGACTATACCTCCAAGGGCAATCTGGTCGCGGTGATCTCTAACGGCACGGCGATCCTGGGCCTCGGCAACCTGGGCCACATGGCGTCCAAGCCGGTGATGGAGGGCAAGTCGGTCCTGTTCAAGCGCTTCGCCGACGTCGACAGCTTCGACGTGGAGGTCAAGACCACCGACCCGGACGAGTTCATCACCGTGGTCAAGAACATCGGCGACACCTGGGGCGGCATCAATCTGGAGGACATCAAGTCCCCCGAATGCTTCGTCATCGAGAGCGAGCTGCAGGATCTGCTGGATATTCCCGTCTTCCACGACGACCAGCACGGGACGGCCATCATCTCCACCGCCGGCCTGATCAATGCCGCCCATATCGTCGGCAAGAAGCTGGAGGACCTGAAGGTGGTCCTGGCCGGCGCCGGGGCTGCGGGGCTGTCGTCCATCGCCCTGATGAAGGCGGCGGGCGTCCGGGCCGAGAACACCGTCATCTGCGACCGCGACGGCGTGGTCTACAGGGGTCGGCCGACCGGCATGGACCAGTGGAAGGCCGCCCACGCCACCGACACCCCCCACCGCACCCTCGCCGAAGCGATGGTCGGCGCCGACGTGGTGCTGGGTCTGGCCGCCAAGGGCGCGATCACCAAGGCGATGGTGGCGTCTATGGCTCCCAATCCGATCATCTTCGCCATGGCCAATCCGGACCCGGAGATCACGCCCGAGGACGTGCTGTCGGTCCGTTCCGACGCCATCATCGCCACCGGCCGGTCCGACTATCCCAACCAAGTCAACAACGTCCTGGCCTTCCCCTATCTGTTCCGGGGCGCCCTGGACGTGCGCGCGCGGCGGATCAACCACGAGATGAAGGTGGCCTGCGCCCAAGCCCTCGCCGCCCTGGCGCGCGAGGACGTGCCGGACGAGGTGGCGGCCGCCTATTCGGGGCGCAAGCTGAAGTTCGGCCCCGACTACATCATTCCGACGCCGTTCGATCCGCGTCTGATCTCCTACATCCCCCCGTTCGTCGCCCAGGCGGCGATGGACAGCGGCGTGGCGCGCAAGCCCATCCCCGACATGGAGGTCTATCGCACCTCCCTGCGCGGCCGGGCCGACCCGACCGCGGCCCTGATGCAGAAGATTTCCTCGGCCGTGCGTTCGGCGCCGGACAAGCGGGTCGTCTTCGCCGAGGGCGAGGAGCCGTCCGTCATCCGCGCGGCCTGGGGCTTCAAGCAGGCCGAACTGGGCACGCCGATCCTGATCGGCCGCGAAGATCTGATCCGTCAGAACGCCGCCGAGGCCGGGCTGAACTTCGACGATCTGGGCATCGAGATCGTCAACGCCCGCGTCAGTCACAAGAACGCCGAATACACCGACTGGCTCTATGAGAAGCTGCAGCGGCGCGGCTATCTGAAGCGCGACGTCCAGCGGATGATCAACCAGGACCGCAACTACTTCGCCGCCGCCATGGTGGCGAGGGGCGAGGCCGACGCCGTGGTCACCGGGGCGACCCGCAACTTCAACATGGTGCTGAAGGAGATCCGCCGCGTCCTGGACGTCAAGGAGCGGATGATCGGCCTGTCCATCCTGCTGTCCAAGGGCCGCACCTTGTTCGTGGCCGACACCTCGATACACGAACTGCCCAACGCCGAGGAACTGGCCGAGATCGCCATCCAGGCCGCCGAGACGGTGCGCAAGCTGGGCCGCACCCCGCGCGTGGCCTTCCTGTCCTATTCGACCTTCGGCAATCCCCCGGGCGAGCGCGGCGAGAAGGTCCGCGAGGCCATCCGCATTCTGGATCAGCGTGGCGTCGATTTCGAATACGAGGGCGAGATGCCGCCGGAATTGGCGCTGGAGCCCGGCCTGCGCGGCGCCTATCCCTTCATGCGTCTGACGGGGCACGCCAACGTCCTGGTCATGCCGGCCATCCATTCGGCCTCGATCTCGACCCGTCTGGTCCAGTCCCTGGGTGGGGCGACCGTCATCGGTCCGCTTCTGGTCGGGCTGGAGAAGCCGGTCCAGATCGTCAGCCTGGGCGCCTCGGTGTCGGAGATCATCACCGCCGCCACCTTCGCCGCCTACGACGGGGTGTCGCCGGAGGCGTGACGGCGAGCGGGATTGTCGATTTCGCTCGACAAACCGTCGGTATGGCGCACTCTGATCCTGCTAGCGGGATCGGGGGATCATCGTGCCTTATCGTCATGCCTGGCTGTTCATCCTCGCCCTGATCGGGGCGACGGTCGTGGCCTTCTGGCGGGGTTATCTGTCCCGCCTCGGCGCGTCGCCGATGGCCTTTCACCTGCACGGGACGACGGCGGGTTTCTGGATGATGCTGCTGGCCTTCCAGAGCTGGAACATCCATGGCCGCAGCCGGGCGCTGCACAAGGCGGCGGGGCTCGCGATCTTCGCCGCCGTGCCCCTGTTCTTCCTCGGCTCGGTCGCCGTGCTCCAGACCATGGCCCAGGCGACGGCCGGCGGGCGCGATCCCTTCTACGCCATCTATGGCGAGCGGCTGGGCGCCTATGATCTGATCGCCGCCACCGCCTTCGGCTGGCTGGTCTGGATGGCCCTTGCGACGCGGAGGAACGTGCAGTTGCACAGCCGCTACATGCTGGCGACCAGCCTGCTGCTGCTCGGCCCGGTCGTGGGACGGGTGATCAACCGGGTCGTGCCGGGCTTGGTCATCTCCAGCCCCGCCGACTTCCACCTGTTCGCCTGGGGCATCCATCTGTCGACCGCCGTGGCGGTGGGGATCGCGGCCTGGCTCTATCTGTCCAACCGCCGCTTCGGCCGGCCGTGGCTGATCGCGGGCGGCGCCTGCCTGCTGGAATCGATCGTCTTCGAGACCCTGGCGAAGACGGCCGTCTGGGAGCGGGTCTTCACCAGCCTCGCCCCGGTCTCGACGTCGGGTCTCTATGCGGCGGGACTGTTGGTCGGGGCGGCGATCGTCTGGTTCAGCTGGAAGGCGACGCCGCCCCTGCGACCGGCCCCGGTCGCCACCTAGTCAGCCGGCGAGCGCGACCTCAGCCCGACGTCTCGGTTGCACCCCCGCGAAGACGGCGATTGCGGCGTTCGAGGATCCAGCAGAGCAGGACGGCGGGGATGCCGACAGCGGCGGTCCCGGCGAAGAACAGGGCATAGGCGGTCATGAGCTCATGTCCCTTTTCCAGGGCTTCGACCGCGACGCCGGAGAAGCCCTTCAGGAACTTGCCGAGCAAGGCGTAGAAGGAGCTGAGCAGGGCATACTGGGTCGCCGTATAGCCGATGCCGGTCAGGCTGGACATGTAGGCGACGAGGGCCGCTCCGGCGAAGCCCTCGGAGAAGTTCTCGACGAAGAGCACGCCGCCGAAGACCGGCGTCGACAGGCCGACCAGCGCCATCACCGTATATCCGAGGTTCGACATCGGCCCGATCAGGGCGCCCAGCAGAAGCGTCGGTCCGAACCCGAAGCGCACGGCGCTGAGGCCGCCGGCGGCGATCCCGAGGAAGGCCGCGACGATGCCGACGCTGAGGCGCATGGCGCCGATGGCCTCCTTGGTCAGTCCCAGGTCGATGTAGAAGGGACCGACCATCGGCCCCATGACGAAGTCCGGCAGACGATAGAGGCTGATGGCGGCCAGCATCAGCAGGGCGGCGGACCTGTGGGTCTTGAGAAAGTTGAGGAAGGGGCCGACCACCGCGTCGAACAGGCCCCTCGGCGTCCACGGCGGGGCGCCGCCCGTGGCCGCCGCGATCTCGCGCCGATCAACCGGTTCCTTCGCGAAGAGGGTGGCGGTGATGGCGATGACCATGGCCGCACCCCAGATGGCGTAGGCGCCGTTCCAGCCGAACCAGCTGGCGAAGAACAGGATCAGGGCGTTCCCCGCCAGGATGGCGAACCGGTACCCGAGCTGGAAGGCCGAGGTCAGCAGACCCATGTCCTCGTCGTTCTCGGCGCTTTCGATCCGCCAGGCGTCGACGGCGATATCCTGCGTCGCCGAGGCGAAGGCGGTGACCAGGGCGGCGATCCCCAGCGCCGTCAGCCCGCCCTCGGGCCCGATCACGGCCATGGCGATCAGGGCGACCCCGACCACCAGTTGCGACAGAATCATCCAGCCGCGCCTGCGTCCCAGCCGCCCGAGCAGCGGGACGTCGAACCGGTCCACGACCGGCGCCCAGATGAACTTGAAGGAATAGGCCAGCCCGACCCAGGAAATGAAACCGATGGCCGACAGGGCGACATCGCCCTCGGCCAGCCAGATGCTGAGGGTGGCGCCGGTCAGCAGGAAGGGCAGGCCCGAACCGAAGCCGAGCAGCAGGGTGATCAGCACCCGCCCGCGCGACAGGGCGGCGAACACGTCCCGCGTCCCGGGCTTCTTCTTCGGCGGTTCAGGCTGCGTCGGCGCGTCGGTCATTCAGGGCTCTCCGGACCCCCGGTCCGGGCGTCCTGTCGTCACGCGACCTTGGCGCGGCTCGGACGGTTCGTCCAGCGGGTCAGGGCGATGCGCAGGGCGTCCAGTTCCAGCGGCTTGACCAGATGGTCGTTCATCCCGGCCTGAAGGCAGGTGCGACGGTCCTCGGCGAAGGCGTTGGCGGTCAGGGCGACGATGGGGGTCTCGTCTCCGGCGACGCGGATGGCGCGCGCAGCCGACGGCCCGTCCATGCCCGGCATCCGCATGTCCATGAAGACCAGATCGAAGCGGGCGCGCTTCATGGCCTGGATCGCTTCATGGCCCGTCGCGGCCGTCTCGACCACGCAGCCCTCGCGGCGCAGCAGGGTGCGGGCCAGCAGGGCGCCGACCGGATTGTCCTCGACCAGAAGCACGCGGACGCCCGCGAACTGGGCCGGGGCGACGCGGTCGTCGTCGCTGGGCACGGCGGGCGGGGCGCCCGGGCCGCTGAAACGGCCGGCCGCGGCCAGCACCCGTTCGATCAGGGAGGCCCGGCGCAGGGGCTTGATCAGATAGCCGTGGAAGCCGGCGGCGCGGTAGCGGCTGATCAAGTCGCGCTCGGTCGGTTTCAAGAGGACGATTCCTCGCCCCGTCTCAGGCCGAGGGGCCAGATGGCCGGGGGCGGCGCAAGCATGGTCGACCAGGGTGACGGGCGCCGGATCATAGACCCCCCCGCCGCTGGCCGCGATCTGGCTGACGGCCGCCTGGATGATGAAGAGGTCGGGCGAACGGACCGCCACCTCCAGACCCTCCAGAGGATAGTCGCGCAACGGCTGTTCGGGCGCGGCGTCGAACGCGGCCTCGAAGCGGAAGCGGGAGCCCGGCGCGGCGGGCCGACGGGCGCGGCGGCCGAAGGTCTCCTCCTCGACAACCCGGTAGTCGACCGAGACGGTCCCCCCCATGGCCTCGGCCAGGCGGCGCACCACGGCCAGGCCCAGACCCGCCCCGCCGAAGCGGGTGGCGTCGGTCACATCGGCATGCCCAAACTCCTCGAAGATGCGTTCGCGCGCCTCTTCCGGCACGCCCGGGCCGGTGTCCTCGACCACGAAAGCCAGATGGGGCCGGGCGTCAGAGCCGCCGATGCGGTCCACCGTGATGGCCACCCCGCCGCGTTCGGTGAACTTCACGGCGTTGCCGGCCAGGTTGAACAGGACCTGCCGCAGCCGGCCGTCGTCGGCCATGATGTCGGGCACGTCGTGGCAGACCGACCAGACGATCTCCAGCCCCTTGTCGTGGGCGCGGGGGCTGAGCAGCTCGGCCACGCCGCGCGCCAGGGTCTCGACGTTCAGGGGCGCCGGATCGAACTCCAGCTTGCCGGCCTCCAGTCGCGCATAGTCCAGCAGGTCGTTGACCAGCCCCAGCAGGTGTTCCGCCGATTCCCGGGCCGCCTCCGCATAGGCGCGCTGGGCGCCGTTCAGGTCGGTGCGGGCCAGCAGGCCCAGCATGCCGATCACCCCGTTCAGGGGGGTGCGCATCTCATGGCTCATCAGCCGCAGGAATTGGTCGGCGCCGGTGTCCGACGCCGCCTTCGCGGCGGCCTTGGGGGTGTCTGAGTGTTTCGCGCGCCGGCTCATGGGCGTCCGTCTCCCTGTCGCCGCACGATGAAGGCAAAAGGGTTAACGGGGACTCAAGACTCGTCCATCGGCGATCGGTGATTTCACCAGGCCGGGATAGACGATCGGCGGGCGGCCTGACGGTCGAAATCGCCCTCGGCCTCGGTGGTGGTGCGACGATAGATCAGGGCCTCGGCGATATGGCGGCGCAGGACCCCGGTCGCTCCCTCCAGATCGGCGATGGTGCGGGCCAGCCGCAGGGTCCGGGTCCAGCCGCGCGCGGTCAGGCCGCCCGCCTCCCCTGCCCGCATCAGGAGAGCCTTGCCCGCCTCGTCGGGCACCGCGAACCGGTCCAGGGTCGCGCCCGACGCCCGGGCGTTCAGCCCCTCGAACGGGTCCAGCCCCGCCTCGCGCACCCGTTCGATCTGGGCCTCGCGCGCGGCGGCCACGCGGGCGGCGGCCTCGGCCGTGCCCTCGGCGGGGGGCGGCAGGGCCATGTCGGCGGCGGTGACCGGCGGGGTCTCCACCGTCAGGTCGATGCGATCAAACATCGGGCCTGAGATGCGGTTCTGGTAGTCGCGCTGGCAGCGGGGGGCCTTGCCGCAGGCGCCTTTCCCCACCCCGCCGACGCCGCAGCGGCAGGGGTTCATGGCGGCGACCAGCTGGAACCGGGCCGGGTATTTCACATGGTGATTGGCGCGGGCGACGATGATCTCGCCTGTCTCCAGCGGCTGGCGCAGGCTGTCGAGCGCCTGGGCCGAATACTCGGGCAGTTCGTCTAGGAAGAGGACGCCGTTGTGGGCCAGGGAGGCCTCGCCCGGCTTGGCCCGATGCCCGCCGCCGGTCAGGGCCGCCATGGAGGCCGAGTGGTGGGGGGCGCGGAACGGGCGGTCGCGGGTCAGGGCGCCGCGCTCGATCAGCCCGGCCACCGACCAGACCATGGAGGTCTCCAGCAGTTCCTGCGGCGTCAGGGGCGGCAGGAGGCCGGGCAGGCGGGCCGCCATCATCGATTTGCCCGATCCGGGCGGGCCGATGAAGAGCAGGTTGTGCCCACCGGCGGCGGCCACCTCCAGGGCGCGCTTGGCGCTCTCCTGACCCTTGACCTCGCGCAGGTCGGGCACACGCTCGCCCATGGCCACGGGACCGGGCGCGGGCGCCGCCATCACCTGCACCCCCTTGAAGTGGTTGATGAGGCCGATGAGGGAGCGGGGCGCCAGGATCCGCACATCCCCGGCCCAGGCGGCCTCGGGCCCGTTGGCCTCGGGGCAGATCAGGCCCAGACCCATGGCCGACAGGGCCACGGCAGCGGGCAGTGTGCCGCCTACCGCTGCGATCCGCCCGTCCAGCCCCAGCTCGCCCAGCGCCGCCCAGCCCTCCAGCGCGTCCGGCGCGATCACCCCCATGGAGGCCAAGAGGGCCAGGGCGATGGGCAGGTCGAAATGGCTGCCTTCCTTGGGCAGGTCGGCGGGCGCCAGGTTGGCGATGATGCGTTTGGCCGGCAGCGCCAGCCCGATGCCGGCGAAGGCGCCGCGCACCCGTTCACGGCTCTCGGCCACCGCCTTGTCCGGCAGGCCGACGATGTTGAAATGGCCGTGCTCGCTCGAGAGCTGCTGGACCTGCACGTCCACTCGCCGCGCCTCGACCCCCTCGAACGCCACCGTCGCGATGCTGGCCAGCATATCTTCGTTCTCCGATACTGAGAACGAACCATGAACTTGAAGGGTTTGCAAGGGGCATGGCGCAAGGCTCGTCCATGGAAACCTGTCGATACCCGAGGCGTTCTCAGCCCATGGACAATCTTCAGCACATCCTGATCGGCATCGTGGTTCTGGTCGGCGTCGGGGCCCTGCTGGTCCTGATTTTCGGCGCCCCGGCCCGAACGGCCCGCTTCACGGACGCCGATGCGGACGGTGAGCCGGACGAAACGCCGGAGCAGAAGCGCCGCGCACTGGAAGACGACGGAGCTTAGCTTCAGGCCCGCTTCGCCTCGATCACGTCCCACATGGCCGCCGTGGCGTCGATGCCCGTGAATTTCTTAAGCTGCTGGGCGCCGGTGGGAGAGGTGACGTTGATCTCGGTCAGATAGTCGCCGATCACGTCGATGCCGACGAAGATCAGCCCCTTGGCCTTCAGGGTCGGACCGATGGCGGCGCAGATCTCCAGATCGCGCGGGGTCAGTTCGACCGGCATGGCCGTGCCGCCGACGTGCAGGTTGGAGCGCACCGCCCCGGCCGCCGGGACCCGGTTGATGGCGCCGACGGGCTCGCCGTCGATCAGCAGGATGCGCTTGTCGCCCTTGGACACCGCCGGGATGAATTTCTGGATCACCAGGGGGTCGCGCGAGGCGCCCTGATGGATCTCGATCAGGGCGTCGAGATTGGGGTCGTCGGCGCGCAGCTTGATGACGCCCGAACCGCCGTTGCCGTGCAGGGGCTTCAGCACCACGTCGCCGTGCTTCCTGTGGAACTCGGTCAGGGCGATGGGGTCGGAGGTGATCAGGGTCGGCGGCTGCAGGCCCGGGAAGGCGGTGACCATCAGCTTTTCAGGCGCCGAACGCACCTCGGCCGGATCGTTGACCACCAGGGTCTGCGGATGGATCCGCTCCAGCATGTAGGTGGCGGTGACATAGGCCATGTCGAAGGGCGGGTCCTGACGCATCAGGATGACGTCGATGTCCTCGGCCAGATCCAGCTTCACCCAGTCGCCGAAGGTGACATGGTCGCCCGCGACGTGGCGCAGGGTCACAGGACGGGCGCGGCAGTAGAGACGGCCTTCCTCGAGCGCCAGGGTGCGGAAGTCATAGACCCAGAGGGCGTGGCCGCGTTCCTGAGCCGTCATCATCATCAGCCAGGTCGTGTCGACCTCGATATCGACCCCTTCGACGGGGTCCATCTGGATCGCGACCTTGAGCATTGTGGAGACCTTGCGCCGTTGGAGCTTGGGTAATGGGGCGGCGTCAGCGAGGGCGCAAGTGTGGAGGTTCGAGGGGCGACGGATGAGGGTCGAGGGATCAGACGGACACATCCGGCAGGACAGCACCCCAGACTTCAAACCTCGTCCCTCGAACCTCGCCCCTCCTGCCCTCAGTTCAGCCGCAGCCTCAGCCGCTCGATGGCCGGAGGCGGGACGTCCGAGGTTTCGCCGGAGACGATGCGCGCCCTGGCCAGGGCCTCGATGGCGCCGGCCAGACGCCCCTGCTTTTCGCGCGCCGAGGCCACGTCGAGCCAGGGGCGATGGTCGAGCGGGTCCAGAAGGGCGCGCCGCACCGCCGACCGCTCGGCCGCCTCATAGTCGCCTTTGCGCAGCGCCCGGTTGAACAGCAGATTCTGCAGCCGGATCAAGGCCTGTCGATCCGTCACCGGGGCCATCAGCAGATCGAGCCGGTGCGCCACATGGGGCGTCAGCCCGGCCAGCAGGGCCCGGCGGCTGAGTTCCGACGGCAGGACGATCCGGCCCTGGCTAAAGGGATCCAGCGCCACCGGGCCGGCCGGAGTCTCCACGCGCAGCAGGAAGTGGTTGGGGAAATCGACACCCTCGGCCCTGACCCCCGCCCGCCGGGCGGCGTCGAGGTAGAAGACGGCCAGGGCGGCGGACAGGCCGCGTCGGCGCGAGGCCACGGCGATGATGTCGGTGTTGGTGGCGTCGTCGGCGTCCATCAGGTCGCCGTTCAGACCGAAGTCCGCGCCCATGGTCTCGGTCAGGGCGTCGTCGGGCGATTCGGAGCCGATCCGTTCGGCCAGTCGCGCGGCGGCCTTGGCGGCCAGAACCCGCACGGGCTCGGCGTCCCGGAACGGATAGTCGTGCAGGGCGCAGGCGATGGCGGCTTCCAGCAGGGGAAAGGCCTCGTCCTCGGCATGACCCGCCGCCTCCAGACCTTCTTCCGCCTCCTCGCGCGTCACGGATAGCCGTCTCCGGGTGGACCGATGGCGGCAAGATGACGTGGAAAACGTCCGGGGGCCAGCGCCACCATGTCGATGCGCAACTGATGGCCGGCCAGGCTGGGTCTTCCACGCAACACCGCCCGGCCCGCCGCCAGCAAGCGGGCGTGCTGTTCGGCCCCGATCGCTCCCATGGCGGCCTCGATCGTGGCCCGGCGCTTGACCTCGACCACGGCCAGCACCTTTCCGCGCCGCGCGAGAATGTCGATCTCCCCCGCGCGCGATTTCAGCCGGAAGCCGAGGATCTGCCAGCCGTGCAGCATCAGCCAGGCCGCCGCGATCCATTCCGCCCGACGACCGGCGCCCCGCGAGATTCCACCCGACGCCCGACGCCATTCCGCCTTGGCCGGCTTGGGTGACGGGGCCGGACGGAGCGACTTCATCCCCGGCCCTGCATTTCCAACGCCCGGCGATAGAGGGCCTTGCGCGGCAGGTCGAGGGCGCGCGAGACCTCCGACGCCGCCTCTCCCGGCGGCAGACGGGTCAGGGCCTCGGCCAGGGCGGCGTCGGCGTCCTCGGCGCTGGCGACCTCGGCCTCTCCGGGGCCGATGACGACGACGATCTCCCCCTTGGGCGCATCCAGATGCGGATCGGCGGCGAGGGCGGACAAGGGGCCGCGCACGCAGTCCTCATGCAGCTTGGTCAGTTCGCGGGCCACGGCGGCGGGCCGGTCGCCGAGGACCTCGGCCATGTCCGCCAGCGACGCCGCCAGACGCGGGCCGCTCTCGAAGAAGACCAGGGTCTGGCGCGCGGATTTGAGCTCCGTCAGGGTCGTCTTCCGGGCGGCGGACTTGGGCGGCAGGAAGCCGGCAAACAGCACCCGGTCCGCCGGCAGGCCCGCGATGCAGAGGGCGGCCAACAGGCTGGAGGCGCCGGGGATGGGATGCAGGGGCAGGCCCGCCTCGACCACCGCCCGGGCCACGACGAAGCCGGGGTCGGACACCATCGGCGTGCCCGCGTCGGAAATCAGGGCGACCACCTGGCCCTCGCGAATGCGGTCGATGGCGATTTCGGCGGCGCGGGCCGAGGCGTGGTCGTCGCACCGCTCCAGCTTCGCCCTCAGTCCATAGGCGGTCAGCAGCTTGGCCGAGACGCGGGTATCCTCGGCCAGCACGAGATCGGCCGCCGCCAGAACATCCAGCGCTCTCAGGGTCATGTCGCGCAGGTTCCCGATCGGCGTCGCCACCAGATAGAGGCCGGGCGACACCGGGCGGGGCGGCGGAGCGGCGGGCGGAAACAGCGGGCGTTCGGTCATGGCCGGAAACTGCCAGTCCCGGGCCGCCGCGCCAACCGCCGATGCGGTCAGGCGGCCTTGTTCAGGCCCGCGCCCATCTCGTCGGGCCTCAGGGTCAGGACACGAACCCCGCCGCGGGTCACGGCCACCGTATGCTCGAACTGGGCCGAGAGCTTTCCGTCGGTAGTGGTGACGGTCCAGCCGTCGTCGGCCGTCTCGACCGTGCGGCGGCCCTGGTTGATCATCGGCTCGATGGTGAAGACCATGCCTTCGCGCAGGGTCAGGCCGCGTCGCGGCTTGCCGAAGTGCAGGACCTGAGGCTCCTCGTGCATCTCGCGGCCGATGCCGTGGCCGCAGTAGTCGCGCACGACCGAATAGCCGGCGCGTTCGGCATGGTGCTGGATCGCATGACCGATGTCGCCGAGCGTGGCGCCGGGCTTCACGACGCGGATGCCCTTCCACATGGCCTCATAGGCCGTGCGGACCAGCCGCCGGGCCTGGGGCCCGACCTCGCCCACCAGATAGGTCTTGGAGGAATCGGCGATGAAGCCGTTCTTCTCCAGGGTGATGTCCAGATTGACGATGTCGCCGCCCTTCAGCACCTCGTCCTTCGAGGGCACGCCATGGCAGACCACCGCGTTGCGCGAACTGTTCAGGACGAAGCCATAGCCGTACTGGCCCTTGGACGCCGGGCGCGCCCGAAGCTCATCCACGATGAAGGTCTCGACCCGGTCGTTGATCTCCAGGGTGTTCATGCCCTCCAGTTTCAAACCATCCAGATGGGTGAAAACCGAGGCGAGCAGCCGCCCGGACTCGGCCATCAGCTCGACTTCAGCGGGCGTTTTGGTCACGCGGCGACCTCGGTCTGCACAGGCTCGCCGACGCCGGCGGCCCTCAGTTCGCGTGCGGCCAGTTCCTGAAAGGTCAGGCCGGGGTTGAGTTCGCCCAACATGCCGATCCTGATCCAGAAGGCCGCCTGGGCGTTGATCGAGCGACAGGACGCCTTGCTGGCGCGACGCAGCTGTTCGTGGAGGTCGTCCTCGATGTTGACGATGCCCATGGAGTTTTGGCCTATATGAAATATATTCGTTTCATATATTCGGTCGACTGCCGGGGCAAGCGCCTCAGGTCAGGATGGACTTCAGCACCGCGTCCAGCACCGGCCGTCCGGCCGCCGTCGCGACGATCCTGTCGCCGCCTCGGGTCAGGAAGCCGTCGGCGATCAGGTCATCCGCGCGGTTGACGATATCGAGGGTCGCAAGGTCGGCGACGGCGGCGCCCTCGACGGTGCGGAGGCCGAGAAGGATGCGCTCTTCGGCGGCCTCGGCGGCGTCCTGACGATCGGCGTCGCTCCAAGGTGTCCCGGCCGCAGCGCCCTGAACATAAGCGGCGATATTGCGATGGGCGACGGTGGCGGTGCGGGCACCTTCGAGCGTGATACGACCGTGGGCGCCGGGGCCGAGGCCCAGATAGTCGCCGCCACGCCAGACATGCAGGTTATGGGCGGAGCGGGCCGGAATCCCGCGCGCATGGTTGGACACCTCATAGGCCTCGAACCCGGCGCGGCCGAGGACGATCTGGGTGGTCTCGTAAAGGTCGGCGGCGAGGTCCTCATCCGGCGGCGTCAGGGTCCCGCGCGCGAAGGCCCGGCCGAAGGCGGTCGTCGGCTCTATGGTCAGTTGATAGGGGGAGACGTGCTCGAAGCCGAGATCGACCGCCGTCTCCAGCTCCCGGGTCCAGTCGGAGACCGTCTGACCGGGGCGGGCGTAGATCAGGTCGATGGACAGGCGGTCGAAGGCGGCGGCCGCGAGGGCGATGGCGCGCCGGGCCTCCGCCGCCGAATGGTTGCGGCCGAGGAACCTCAGGGCGTCGTCGTCCAGCGACTGGACCCCGAGGGACAGCCGGTTGACCCCGGCGGCGGCCAGGTCGCGGAACCGCCCGGCCTCGGCGTCGGTCGGATTGGCCTCAAGCGTGATCTCGATGGGGCCGCGCGGCGGCAAGAGGGCCTGGGCCCGGTCGATGACCGCCGCCACGGCCTCGGGCGCCATCAGGGAGGGAGTGCCGCCGCCGAAGAAGATCGAGGCCAGACGGCGGGGGCCGGTCAGGGCGGCCTGGGCCTCCAGATCGGACAGGATCGCCGCGACCAGCCCGGCCTGTTCCTCGTTCCGGCCGCGGTCGCGCACGACGTTGAAGTCGCAGTAGGGGCAGATGCGGGCGCAGTAGGGCCAATGGACGTAGAGCCCGACGTCCGTCCCGGGATTGGGGGGCCCCGGATCCAGCGGATCGGCCTCAGTCAATCAGGGCGGCCTTCAGACGGGCGAAGGCGCGGGTGCGGTGGCTGTCGGCCTCCTTGGCCACGCGGTCCATCTCGCCATAGGTCAGGTCCGACCCCTCCGGGATGAAGATCGGGTCGTAGCCGAAGCCCCGCTCGCCCCGCGGCGGGAAAACGAGGCTTCCGTCCACCCGGCCCTCGACCACCACGCACGGTCCGTCGGGCCAGGCCACGGCCAGGGCCGAGGTGAACCAGGCCGAACGATCGGGCGAGCCGGCTTCCTCCAGCCGCTCCTCGACCTTGCGGATGGCGGCGGCGAAATCCTTGCCCGGTCCGGCCCAGCGGGCGGAGAAAATGCCCGGCGCCCCGTCCAGGGCCGCGACCGACAGGCCCGAGTCGTCGGCGATGGCGACCTCGCCCGACCGTTCGGCGGCATGACGGGCCTTGAGCATGGCGTTGCCGGCGAAGGTGCTCTCGGTTTCGGCAGGTTCGGGCAAGTTCAGCTGTCCGGCCGTGACGATCTCGTAATTTCCGTCCAGCAGGGCGGCGATTTCGGGCGCCTTGCCGGCGTTGTGCGTGGCCAGGACCAGACGCATCCCCTTGATAAGCCTCATCTTCTCATCCGATCACGCTGCCGTAACAATCCATTGCCGAATTTTAATATCGTTAAACGATAAGTAACGTGACCTTTGTCATGGCACGTCCTATCTATGTTCTCACGAACGGGGGCCGCACCGTTCCAAGGATCGAGGGAAACCAGCAATCCTTAACCAGCGGTCATCACATAAGCGGGCATAAACGTCCCGCACTCAGGAGAACTGCAATGAACACGATGAACGCCTCGCTCTTCATGGACAAGGTCGGCGCTGTGCTGATCAACGTCGCCCTGCTGGCCGCCCTGCCGACCGCCATGGTCGCCATCCTGGCCCAGGCCTTCTAAGACCGCTTCGACTTCGACGCCATCACTCCCGCAGGCCGGTTCGCTTCGGCGAACGACCTGGCGGGGAGAACGGACAGGCCGCGTCGGGTCGAGAAGGCGGAGCCTTCTGACCGCGGCCAAGAATATCGGAGCTTTGACGAACGTCATGAAGATCGCAAAGAATGAAGCCGTGACGGGGTTCGCCGGACCTCGCGCGGCTTTTCTCTTTTCAGACCCGGCCTGAGGACCGTCATGCGGCTGCCCGAACCTCTAGCGCGACTGCCACGGCCGCAGCTGATCGGCGCGGTGCGCGGCATGGGGCACGGCTCCGTGGCCAGCGTGCTGAAGATCGCTCTCGACGCGGCCTATGTGCTGCTGGCCCTCATCACGCTGGTGGCCCTTATCGCCCTCGTGGTCTTCCTGTTCCTGCCAGTCGACAACTGGACCGTCTCCAATGAGGAGGGCGGGGTGCAGCAGGCCCTGACCCGGCCCCTGATCCTGTTCGGCCTGGGCGTGCTGTGCGCCTGGTTCGGCGGTTTCCTGCTGATCCTGCGTCAGTTGCGCCAGATTTTCCGCACCCTGACCCTCGGCGATCCGTTCCAGCCCGAGAACGTGCGTCGTCTGCGCCAGATCGGCGCCACCCTGGCTATCGTCACCGCCGGCGTCTGGATCGCCCAGAGCGTGGTCGCCGCCCGGCTGGCCCCCGGTGTGCTGGACCGTCAGGGCGTCGGCGCCCTGTTGACCCCGATCTTCTCCGTCATGGTCGTGTTCGTTCTGGCCGAGGTGTTCCGCGAGGGCGCCCGGCTGCGCCGAGAATCCGAACTGACCATCTAGGGCCGTCATGACACCGCGCCCTTCCTCCGCTATTCGCGCCCATGTCGCCAGACGCGATGCGTCGAGCGACGGCGCCCTTCGAGACTCATAATGGCCATCCGCATCCAGCTAGATCGCGTCCTGCTCGAACGGCGCATGTCCCTGACCGAACTGGCGGATCGGGTGGGCGTCACCCTGGCCAATCTGTCGATCCTGAAGACGGGCAAGGCGCGGGCCATCCGCTTCTCGACCCTGGACGCCCTGTGCCGCGAGCTGAACTGTCAGCCCGGCGACCTGCTGGTCCATGAGCCGGGGCCCCAGGCCACGGCAGGGGAAGACGATGCCGATGCCTGAACCGGGCGCGCTTCGGGCATGAAGAAGACCGGCGGGTCCGGCGAACTCACGCCCGAGGACCGTCGCATCTGGACCCGGGTTTCCGGCTCGGTCACCCCGCCCAAATCCCGCAAGGCCGCCCGTGTGCCGGTGGCGGGGCCGATCGGAGACGGCGAATCCGTTGCGGATGCCGCGCCGCGCCCGGCGGTCAAACCGGTTCCCCGACGCAAGACCGCAGCGACGCCCGCTGCGCCCGCCCCGCCGCCGCCGTCGCCGCAGCGCCTGCCCGGCCGGTCGCCGCCCGAGGAACTGGAGCCCCGCCGCCAGCGCCGCCTGTCGCGCGAACGCGATCCCATCGACGGCCGCCTCGACCTGCACGGCTTCGGCCGGTTCGAGGCCGAGGACCAGCT
>NZ_JBQVNM010000054.1:0-19252 GCF_052436175.1 Brevundimonas sp.
AGGCGTTGACGCCCAGGGCGTCATGCGCACGGCGCATATTGCGACGCGAGGGCGATACTTTGCGCTTCGGAACGGCCATTTCCGTCTCTTCTCGTATTAGGCGGCGCCGACGAAGGCGCGAAAACAACAGCGGCGGCCCCCGTTAAGAGCCGCCAGCGAGCGCGGGCTTATGCCTGAATCGGACACAGACTTCAACCCTGCGACCGCGCAAGCCAGTCCGACCGCGAAAGCCCGTAATAGAGACTGTCCTTCCACGCCCCGCCGATACACCAGGTGCGCTCGGCGAAGCCCGTGCGGATGAAGCCCAGACTCTCCAGCAGCCGAATCGACGCGGCGTTCTCCGGATCGACATCGGCGGTCAGGTCATGGATGTCCGTCGTGGCGAAGACATGCCCGATCGCAGCGCCCACGGCTTCTCGCGCAAGCCCCTGCCCCCAATAATCCGGATGCAGGATGTAGCCCACCTCGGGCAGTTTCCAGAACCCGGCCTTGCCGATCACCCTGCCGTCCCGCTCGATGACGAAGTCGGGGTTGTCCGGCCCGTTGGCCATCATGCCGGCCAGCCAGTCCTGCGTCTGCTCGAGGGTCTCGTGCGGCAGGCTGGACCACCAGGTCATGGCGCGGGGATCGGACAGCACCCTGTGCAGCGCCTCCAGGTCGGCCGGCTCGGCCGCGCGCAGCACCAGACGGTCGGTGACGATCCGGGTCAAGCCAGCGGCCGTTCCATCACCACAAAGGCTAGGTCGCTGCGACGCGGAACGCCGAAGCGCGGATCCGTCGTCGGAAACGGCCGGGTCTCTCCGGTCAGGCGATAGCCGCGCCTCTGATACCATTCGATCAGCTCGGCTCGCTGGACGATGACGGTCATCTCCATCCGCCGGGCGCCGAAGCCCTCGCGCGCCACAGCCTCGGCCCGGTCGATCAGTCGCCCGCCCAGTCCGCCGCCCTGGAGCGTCGCATCGACCGTCAGCATGCCCAGATAGGCCAGTCCGTCGCCCTTGTCGGTCACATGGACACAGCCGATCAGCACGCCGTCGCGTTCAGCCAGAAGGATCACCTGCCCGGCATCCCCGACGCTCTCGGCCAGCGCCTCCTCGTCGATGCGCGCGGCATCCAGCAGGTCGGCTTCGTGGGTCCAGCCGACGCGGGCCCGCTCGCCGCGATAGGCGTGATGCACCAGCGGCTGGATCAGCGGCACGTCGGCGGCTGTCGCCGTGCGGAAGGTGACGTCATCCATCAGTCAGCCTGTCCGCCACCGCCTCGCCGATGGCCAGGGAGCCGGTCAGGCCGGGGCTTTCGATGCCGAACAGGGCCATCAGGCCTTCGATTCCGTGGTGTTCGGAACCGTGCAGCTGAAAGTCCGGCTGGGGCTCGCCCTTGCCGTGCAGCTTGGGCCGGATGCCGGCGTAGTCGGGCGTCAGGGCGCCGTCCGGCAGGCCCGGCCAGAAGCGGCGGATATAGCCGGCGAACTCCTCGGCCTTGGCCGGATCGACCGAATAGTCCTCGGTCTCGACATAGACGAGGTCCGGCCCGAACACGGCCTGTCCGCCCAGATCCTTGCGGTAATGGGTGCCCAAGGCGCCCGGGATCGGCGGCGGATAGATCAGCCGCTCGAACGGCGCCTTGCCGGTCAGGCGGAAATAGACGCCCTTGCCGAAATGACCTGCCGGGATGTCCGCCGCCGGATAGCCCTCGATCCGCGCCGCCACCGCCTGGGCCGACAGGCCGGGCGCCGTCACCAGCAAACGGGTCGTCAGGGTCGTCCCGCCTTCCCCTCCCGCAGTTATCGTAAAGCCGCCGCCCGGCAGGGGCTCGGCCCGCTCGAACGGGGTGGAGATCACCACCGACCCGCCCGCATCCTCGATCTCCCCCTGCAGGGCCAGCATGTAGTCGTGGCTGGCGAACAGGCCGCTCTCCGGCGACAGGATGGCCGCATGGGCGTTCAGCCCCGGCTCCAGCGCCCGCGCCTGCGCCCCGGTCAGATGCTTCAGCCCCTCGACGCCGTTCGCCGTCGCCTGCTGGAAGATGGCCTCGATGCGCTCGACCTCGGCCTCCTCGGTCGCCACCACCAGCTTGCCGCAGCGGCGATAGTCGATCTTGTGGCTGTCGAGGAAGGCGTAGAGCGCCCGCCGTCCCTCGACGCAGAACCGCGCCTTCAGCGACCCGGTGGGATAGTAGAGCCCGCCGTGGATGACCTCCGAGTTTCGGCTGGATACGCCCTGGCCGATATGGCCTTCCTTCTCCAGCACCAGAACCGTCAGGCCCCGCTTCGCCAGCGCCCGCCCGCAGGCCAGACCCACGGCCCCCGCCCCCACCACGGTCGCGTCGAAGTCGAAGGCGGTCATGACCTGATCCCGTACCGTCGCCTGGCCTCGGCTTCGAAGCTCTCGATCAGCTTTGCGACCGCCAGGTCGAAGTTGGCGCTCAGCATGGCGTTCAGAACCGGGCTCTTGAAGGCGAAGTCGATCATGAACTCCAGCCGCGTGCCGCCGGGATCATCGTGGAAATCCCAACGGTTCTTCAGGTGCCGGAACGGCCCCCGGATCAGCCCGACCTCGACCCGCGGCAGGTTGCGGTCATGCCGCACCCAGGTCGAGAACCGCTCCTTCAGAAAGGCGAAGCCCACCTGGGCCTCGGCGTCGAGCAGGCTCACGCCCGGCGCCTCCTCCCGCGTGTTCCAGACGCGCATGGAGGTCACCCATTTCACGAACTCCGGATAGGCGCGCACATCCGCCACCAGCTCGGCCAGCTGGTGGGGCTCATAGGGCAGGACGCGGGTGACGCGGTGGATGGCCAAGGGAGGGGCTAGGTTTCAGGTTCTAGGGTCTAGGGAGGTCTGGGTCTTCGTAGGGAGAGATGCTGGTGAGATCGAGTCCGCTCGCTCTTCCCTGAAACCTAGCCCCTAGAACCTAGAACCTGCCTTGCCGCCTTCAACCGCGCGAAATCGTCCCCCGCATGGTGCGACGACCGTGTCAGCGGCGAAGACGACACCATCAGGAAGCCCTTGGCGCGGGCGATGGCCTCATAGGCCTTGAACTCTTCGGGTGTCACGAACCGGTCGATGGCGGCGTGCTTGCGGGTCGGCTGGAGGTACTGGCCGATCGTGATGAAATCGACGCCGGCCGAGCGCATGTCGTCCATCACCTGCATGACCTCCTCCTTGGTCTCGCCCAGACCGACCATGATGCCGGACTTGGTGAACTGGTTCGGATCGCGCTCCTTGACCATCTGCAACAGGCGCAAGGAGTGGAAGTACCGCGCGCCGGGCCGGATCTTCAGATAGAGCCGCGGCACGGTTTCGAGGTTGTGATTGAAGACGTCCGGCCGCGCGTCGATCATGACCTCGGCCGCCCCGTCCTTCCTCAGGAAGTCGGGTGTCAGGATCTCGATGGTCGTCTGGGGCGCCTGCAGGCGGATCTGGCGCACCACCTCGGCGAAGTGGGCGGCGCCGCCGTCGGAAACATCATCCCGATCCACGCTCGTGATGACCACATGGCTCAGCCCCATCTGCTGAACCGCCAGCCCAACCTTGCCCGGCTCTTCCGGATCCAGCGGCTGCGGCAGGCCCGTCTTGACGTTGCAGAAGGCGCAGGCCCGCGTGCAGGTGTCGCCCATGATCATCAGGGTGGCGTGCTTCTGGCTCCAGCACTCGCCGATGTTCGGACAGGCCGCCTCTTCGCAGACGGTGACCAGCCCCTTGGAGCGGACGATCTCGCGCGTGGCGTTGTACTGCCCCGACCCGGGCGCCTTGACGCGCAGCCAGTCGGGCTTCTTCAGCACGACCGACTCCGGCCGATTCTGCTTTTCCGGGTGACGCAGTTCCGCCGGCGTCTTCTTCAGCGTGTCGATCAGCGTGACCATCGCGGGCGGACGCTCTCCTTGGGGCAAGACGGGTATGTCGGATGTCCCGACGCCAAAGGCAAGCCACGCCTCGTTTCAGTGCATGAACATCGCCTCCCCGAGACGTGACCTCACGCCACGTAACGCATCTTTTCATTCCCGGGCGAGGTCTCTAGGTTCCCCGGCTCAACGCGAGGGCGTGCCGAACGCCCCGAAGGAGGACAGGCTTGGCTGCGGACCATTATTCCAGAACGCTCGACCCCGCCCTGTATGACCTGCCCCTGTTCGACGCCCTCGTCGCGGCGCGGGCGCGGTTCGGCGACAAGGAAATCCTGGAGGATCAGGACCGCACGCCCCTGACCTACACCGGCCTGATCCGCGCCGCCTTCGTCCTGGGCCGCAAGATCGCCGCCATGACCAAGAATGGCGAGCGTGTCGGCGTCCTCTTGCCGTCGTCCATGGGCGTGGTGGTCACCTTCTTCGGCCTGCACGCCTTCGGCCGCGTGCCGGTGATGCTGAACTTCACGGCCGGCGAGACCAATCTCAAGGCCGCTCTGTCCACGGCGGGCGTCACCCGCATCCTCTCGGCCAGGCGCTTCATCCAGCAGGCCAAGCTGGACGACCTCATCGCCGAACTCGGTACGGTCGCCGAGATCACCTGGCTGGACGACGTGCGCGCCACCATCGGCCTTCAGGACAAGCTGTTCGGCCTGGCCGCCGGCATCGCGCCGAAGCGCTTCCGCGCCCGCACGAAAATGTCCGACCCAGGCGTGGTCCTGTTCACCTCCGGCAGCTTCGGCGCGCCCAAGGGGGTGGTGCTGAGCCAGCAGAACATGGTCGCCAACGCCCGCCAGATCGCCGCCCATATCGAGCTGAAGCCCGAGTGGGTGATGTTCAATCCCCTGCCCACCTTCCACAGCTTCGGCCTGACCGGCGGGGTCATCCTGCCCCTGCTGCAGGGGATGAAAGCGTTCGAATACCCCTCCCCGCTCCACGCCAAACAGATCACCGACCTGCTGCCCAAGGTGAAGGCCTCGATCCTGTTCGCGACGGATACCTTCCTCAACCAGTACGGTCGTGTCGCCGAGCCCGACGACTTCAAGACGATCCAGTTCGTCGTGGCGGGCGCCGAGAAGGTCCGCGACGAGACCCGGGCCATGTTCAACACCAAGTTCGGCGGGGTGGAGCTTCTGGAGGGCTATGGCGCCACCGAGGCCGCGCCCGTGGTCGCCGTCAACCACCCCGACCGCAACCGACCCGGCACCGTCGGCCAGATCCTGCCGGGCATGGAATACCGGCTGGAGTCGGTCGAGGGCATCACCGGCGGCGGCCGCCTGTTCCTGCGCGGACCGAACGTCATGGAGGGCTATATCTCCGGCGACGACCCGTTGGCGCTCGACCTGCTCAAGGACGGCTGGCACGACACGGGCGACATCACCAACATCGACGCCGAGGGCTATGTCACCATCCTCGGCCGGGTGAAGCGGTTCGCCAAGATCGGCGGCGAAATGGTCTCCCTGACCGCCGTCGAGGGTCTGGCCCAGGGCGCCTGGCCCGAGGGTCGTCACGCCGTCGTCTCCATCCCCGATGCGCGCAAGGGCGAGAAGCTGGTCCTGGTCACCGACTGGAACGCCGCCCAGGTCGCCGACATCGCCGAATGGGCCCGCAACGCCGGCGCCCCCGAACTGGCCGTGCCCAAGAAGATCCTTAAGGTGAAGGAGGTGCCCGTCCTCGGCACCGGCAAGACCGACTACGTCGCCATCCAGAAGCTGGCCGAGGCCGACGCCGCCGGTTGATCGGCCCGCTTCTCCAGCCAAAACGAAACAGGGCGGCGGTCATCGCGACCGCCGCCCTGAATTTTGTCACCTGTCCGGCCCGCCTGCTTTCACAGGCGATCCGAGAGGGGCTTAGCCGACGGTTTGCAGCTGGACAGCCGATTCCTTGCCCGAACGCTTGTCGCGCTCCAGCTCGTAGGAAACCTTCTGGTTGTCGTCCAGGCCGCGCAGGCCGGCGGCCTCAACGGCCGAGATGTGGACGAAGACGTCCTTGCCGCCGTCTTCCGGCTGGATGAAGCCGTAGCCCTTGGTGGAGTTGAACCATTTCACGGTGCCGGTAGCCATTTTGAGACCTCCTGTTGGCGTTTGGCTCAAGGGAACATCCCTCGGGCCTGTCAGGTCTAAATGGATCGGCCAGAACTCAGCGCGTGCGCGAAAGTGGGGCGTGACGCTTAGATATTGACGCGGGCATAGGCGCAGATACGGGCGCCGAACGCAAGTCCGATGCTTTGATCGCCGGTCAGCCGATCCTCACCCCGGTCATGGAGATCGAGCCGCCGTCGATGGAATCATTGAAGAAACTGACGGTTTCGCCCGGCTCCTGCTGGGCTGCGACATAGAGGACCGGCAGGTAGTGTTCGTCGGTCGGGACGCTCATCCGGGCGTTCTCGGCCAGTCCGACCCAGTCGATCAGGGCATCGTGGTCGCCCCGCATGAAGGCCGCCTTGACCGCCTCGTTAAAGTCCGTCGCCCAGCCATAGGGCTCAGCGCCCTCGGCCCGCTTCCAGGTCCGCAGATTGTGCACGAAGTCGCCCGACCCGGCGATGACATAGCCCTCGTCACGCAGCGACCTCAGACTACGCGCCAGCTCATAATGCTGGCGCGCCGTCAGATCGCGGTTCAACGACAGTTGCACCACCGGCACGTCGGCCTCGGGCCAGACGTGGACCAGCACCGACCATGTTCCGTGATCCAGACCCCACTGGTCGGTCTGGATCGCCCCGGTGAGCTCGGCGACCCGCGCCGCCAGTTCCGGCGACCCCGGCGCCGGATACTGCATCGCCTGCAGTTCCGGCCCGAAGTTCCCGAAATCATGGATGGTTTTTGGCCGCTCCATGGCCGTGACGCCCAGCCCGCGGGTCTCCCAGTGGGCGGAAACCATGACCACCCCCTTCGGCTTGCCCACGCTTTCACCCACGGCGCGCCAGACCGGTCCGTAGGGACCGCCCAGGGCGTTCATCGGCGAACCGTGACCAAAGAAGAGGGCGGGCTGGCGCGTCATGGTCTTATCCGTGCAGCTTCTTCGCGATCTCCGCGATGTGCCGGCCCTGATGGCGGGCGCCGCCCAGATCGATGTCCGAGGGCTGGCGCGAGCCGTCGCCGCCAGTGATGGTGGTGGCGCCATAGGGGCTACCGCCGTGGATGGCCTCCAGCGTCATCTGCTCCTGATAGTTGTAGGGCAGGCCGACGACGACCAGGCCGTGGTGCAGCAGGGTCGGGATGAAGCCGAGGATGGTCGACTCCTGACCGCCGTGCTGGGTGGCGGTCGAGGTGAAGACCCCGCCCACCTTGCCGATCAGGGCGCCGGAGAACCACAGCCCGCCGGTCTGGTCCCAGAAGGCGCGCATCTGCGAGGCCACGGTGCCGAAGCGGGTGCCGGCGCCCACGATGATGGCGTCATAGTCCTTCAGGTCGTCCACAGTGGCGATCGGCGCCTCCTGATCGAGCTTGTAGTGGGAGGCTTTCGCCAGCTCTTCCGGCACAGTCTCGGGCACGCGCTTGATATCGACGGTCACGCCCTCGACCGAGCCCGCGCCTTCGGCCACGGCCTTGGCCATGGTCTCGAGGTGGCCATAGGTGGAATGATAGAGAACCAGAACCTTCGCCATGGGGCGCTCCTTAAGTCGAAATCCGCCATTCCGTAACAGCGTCAGTAGCGATTTAGGGCGCCCGTCGATTCATGCAAGGCCGCGAGGCGAAACGCTCTGTTTCGGGAATGGGCACAGGCGGTCATAGAAGGCCGCATCCGCAGGCGCCCGGCCGCCCTTCGCCAGGCGGAACCGATGCTCGATCAGACTGGCCTGCTGCTCGATGTTCAGCGCCGTCCAGTCTGCGCATTCCAGCGGATAGGCGTACGAGGCGGCGCTGTCCCCGGCCCGGATCTTGGCCACGAGCAGATTCACGCCCTGCTGGGCCTGCCAGACATGGACCAGTTCATGGATCAACAGCGCCTGCACACCGAGCGCCGCCTTCGAGGCGTCCGCCGGAACCTGTTTTCCCGGCCAGACGATCCAGTCCCGCCCGAACCAGCACCCCGGCACGAAGGCCCGTGTCAGCGGCCAGGGGGCGGACAGGATGCGGACGGTCTCCAGCCGGATGGCCTCGCCGAACACCGACCAGGCCAGGGTGGTTTCGCCGGCGGTCAGGGCGCGTTGGTTCATTTCGGGGGCGGCCCGTAGCGATTTGGTCGTGGCTGCCCCGGCATGCACAGCAGGATCGTCAGGGCCGCGAGACTGGCGATGTAGAGGACGTTCACCAGGAACAGCAGGGCGAACAGGCCGGCGAAAACCTCGTCCTCGATGTCATCACCCGCAAGAACGGCGTTCATCTCCATGCCGAACGCCACCACACCGACCATCAACAGCAGCACTGGCGGCAAGCCCCACCAGCCGGACAATCCACGATCGTGCAGCCGCCTTGCCACTGTGGCCGCGAGCAATCCGACGAATGCCAGCACAGTGAGGCCAAATGGGCTCATCACGACCAGGATGTTGGGCGTATCGCCGGCCTCGACGGCGAGCAGAACCGGAATGACGAAGGCGCTCATCGCCAACCCCATCGCCACCAAGCCGCCCGCAACGATCACCCCGACGTAGGGCCAGAATGCGCCCCGCCTGTCCCGCCCGCTGAAGTCTGGCAGCCGCCGCAGATGCTCAGCGAGGGTCATCGCCCTCCCCCCACATATTCCCAGTGCCAGGGCTCATAGAGATAGGGCGTGAAGCCGAACCGCCCCGCATTTCTCACCAGCCACTGATAGGCCGGTCCCCGGCTCATGTGCAGCCGGCTCGCCGGGGCGGTGGAATCCACGCCCAGGCCCGGGGCCTTGCCCACGAACAGGTCCACCGCCGTCCCCGTCCTGTGCGAAGAACAGACCGCGCGGCGCACCCCGTCGCAATTGCCCTGGGCCGCGCATCGGGCCGCGTCGGCCTCGGGATCGCGGAAACCGGAGAAGATCTGCAACAGCTCCGGGTCGGCGGCGATGGCCGGAACCTCGGCGCGCGCCGCCGCCGCCATCCGGCGATAGGCGTCCAGAACGTCCCGGCGCAGCAGGCGGGTCAGCCGATCCGCATGCTCCTCCTCCGGTGACAGATAGGCGAGCTGGTTCAACGGCGGCGGCTCCGGACATTCGGTTCGCAGCCGCGCCATCACGAACGGCCGCCGCTCCTGCAGAAGCCCCTTCAACACCATGAAGGTCGCGGCGTCGAACACGCCCGTCGGCGACAGGTTGTAGCGCGACTGAAATCCCGCCAGCCCGGCCGCGAAGGCCCCGCTGGCCGGATCACACCGGACCCCGATCTCCTGTTGCAGCATCGGGATATAGGTCTCCCAGCCCGTCTCGACCTGATTGAACGGCGTCCAGCTCAGGGTGGTCAGGCTCAGGGCGTTGGCCAGGGCCGCCTCGCCCCAGTCCGCCGACCCGGTGCAGTCGGTGGCCTGGGCCAAAGTCCGCGCCTGCGCCTGCCCGGCCGTCGTCAACACGAGGGCGGCGATGAACGTAGCGAGCAAGCGAAGCAGCATCCGCCCAGAAGGCCGCACCCCGGTGTCGGGATCAAGGCCCATCTGCCCACACGCCCCTCCCGCCCGTCATCCAAAACTGCGATGGTGGAGCCGGGACCGATTCATCCGGCCCGAGGCAGGAACCCGACCCGATGACCGCGACCCCGAAACGCCGCAGTAATGCGGTGCTGGCCGCCTTCTCCGCCGTCTGCCTGCCGCTGGCGGCCTTTGGCGTGGCCCTGCCGGTCACCCTGCCGGAGTTCTACGCCAGCCATGTCGGGATCGACATCGCCATGGTCGGCTATGTCTTCATGGCGGTGCGCGCCATCGACATCGTCTTCGACCCTTTCATCGGCGCGGCCATGGACCGGACGAAGACCCGCTTCGGCCGCTACCGGCCCTGGATGGCCGCCTCGACGCCGATCCTGATGCTGTCGGCCTTCATGATGTTCGTCATGGTCCAGCCGGGCGCCGGGCCCGGATACCTGTTCATCTGGCTGCTGGTCCTCTACCTCGGCTTCTCGGTCGGCACCCTGGGCCAGCTCGGCTGGGCCAGCGTCCTGGCGCCGGAATATGACCAGCGCAGCCGCGTCTATGCCTGGTGGCAGGCGTTCAACATCATCGGCGTCATCGCCATCCTGATCCTGCCCGCCGCCGTCGTGCAGACCGGGCTCGGGGACTATGTCGCCGGGGTCCACATCATGGGCTGGACCATCATCGCCCTCTTGCCGATCACCGTCGGCCTGGCCCTGTTCGTGGTGCCCGAGCCGGTCAATGCGGGCCACACGCCCCACGGCGGTTTCAAGGCCTATTTCGACCTGCTGAAGCGGCCCACGGTGTCGAAACTGCTGGTCGCCGACCTGCTGCTGGGCATCGCCCCGGGCATCACCGGCGCCCTGCTCTTCTTCTTCTTCGACCAGATCAAGGGCTACGGCCGGACCGAGGCCTCGATCTTCATGCTGCTGTATTTCATCGGCGGTCTGGTCGGCTCGCCCATCTGGGCCTGGCTGGCCACGAAGATCGGCAAGGCGAAGGCCCTGATCGTCGCCAGCCTGATCTTCGCCGGCCTCTATTTCGGCGCGACCCTGCTGCCGGGCGGGTCCTTCGCCTTGACGGCCGGGGCCATGTTCGTCGCGGGCCTGCCCTATGCGGCGGGCCTGTTCCTGCTGCGCGCCATGATGGCCGATGCCGGCGACGAGATTCGGCTGGAGACCGGCGTGGACCGGACCGGGCTGATGTTCTCCATCCTCTCGGCCACGACCAAACTGGGCCACGTCTTCGCCCTCATCCCCTATGCGGTGCTCGGCTGGGTCGGCTTCCAAGCCGTGGCCCCGGCGGGCGGCAACAGCCCGACCTCCCTGCTGATGCTTCAGGTCATGTTCGTCGCCGCCCCCGCAGCCCTGATCGCCCTGGCCGCCTGGGCCCTGCACAAATACCCTCTCACCCCCGCCCGTCACGCCGCCATCCGCGCCGAGCTGGACGCCCGCGACGCCGCCGCCGCGAAGACCGCATGACCGCCTCGACCGACCGTCTCATCGCCATCATGGCCCGCCTCAGGAACCCGGACGGCGGCTGTCCCTGGGACCTGGCCCAGACCTTCCAGACCATCGCCCCGTATACGATCGAGGAGGCCTATGAGGTCGCCGACGCCATCGAGCGCGGCGACATGACCGAGCTGAAGTCCGAGCTGGGCGACCTCCTGTTCCAGGTCGTCTTCCACGCCCGCATGGCCGAGGAAGCCGGGCTGTTCGCCTTCGATGACGTGGCCGAGGCCATGTCGGACAAGCTGACTCGACGCCACCCCCATGTTTTCGCGGACGAACAGGCCAAGGCCGATTCCTGGTCCCAGAAGGCCCGGTGGGAGGACATCAAGGCCGAGGAGCGCAAGGCGAAAGCCCAGCATGGCGTGCTCGACGACGTCCCCGTCGGCCTGCCCGCCCTCGCCCGCGCCGCCAAACTGACCAAACGCGCCGCCCGCGTCGGCTTCGATTGGCCCTCGACCGAAGAGATCTTCGACAAGCTCCACGAAGAGGTCGCAGAACTGAAGGTCGAGATCGCCGCCGGCGACCTGGACAAGGCCCGCGAGGAGGTCGGCGACCTGCTGTTCGTCGTCGCCAACCTGGCCCGCAAGCTGGAGGTCGAGCCGGAAGACGCCCTGCGCGGCGCCAACGCCAAATTCGCCCGCCGCTTCGCCTTCATCGAGGCCGAACTGGCGAAGGACGGCCGCACCCCGGATCAGTCCGACCTGACCGAGATGGACGCCCTGTGGGACGCGGCCAAGGTCGCCGAGAAGGCCGCCAACGCCCCCGCATGAGCCGGTTCGACCTCGTCATCCTCGACTACGACGGGGTCGTCGCCGACAGCGAGTTGCTGAACAATCAGGCTATGGCCGAGGTCCTGACCGGCATCGGCCTGCCGACGACGCTGGATGAGGCCCTGGCGAGCTACATGGGCCGCCGCTGGCTGGACTGTCGGCCCGACATCGAGACCCGGCTGGGCCGCCCTTGCCCCGACACCACCCTCGGCGACTGGACCCGGCTGTGCCACGAGCGGGCGACAACCACCCTGACGCCGGTGCCGGGCGCCGCGGCCTTCATGGCGGAACTGGCGCAAGCGCGCTGCATCGCCTCCTCCAGTCCGCCCGACTGGATCGAACTCGGCCTGCGGACCATGGGCATAGCGATGGAGCACGCCGGGCCGATCTACAGCGGCGCGGTCCATGTGACGCGCGGCAAGCCCCACCCAGACCTGTTCCTTCACGCGGCGCGCGAGATGGGCGCGGCGCCGGAACGGACCCTGGTCATCGAGGACAGCATCCCGGGCGTTCAGGCCGGCGTCGCGGCGGGGATGACCGTCGTCGGACTGCTGGCGGGCGGCCATATCCGCGACGGGCACGGCGACCGGCTATCGGCCGCCGGGGCCCACCACACCCTGCCGGACTATGCGGCCGTCACGGCCTTCATGAACGCGTGAGACGCCGATGACCCAGCACCTCCACGATCCCGGCGGCAAGGTCCGTCTCGCCCTGATGCCCGGGGTCAACGGCGACGCGACTTTCAGCCCTGATGGCCGCTATCGGCAGCTGATGCGGCGCTGGCTCGGCGACGCCTTCCCCGAGCGCTACATCCTGTTCATCGGCATGAACCCGTCCACCGCCGACGCCACGGTCAACGACCCCACCTGCGCCCGCGAGTGGAGCTTCGCCCGGCGCGAGGGCTTCGACGCCATGGTCAAGGCCAATGTCGGCGACTACCGCGCCACCGATCCGAAGATGCTGCTGGCGCCGGGCGTCGAGGCCTCCTCCCCCGCCAACCTGCCTGCCATCCGCGCGGCGGCCGCCGGCGCGGATCGCGTCGTCCTCTGCCATGGCAAGCTGAACAAGGCCCTGGCCCCCGCCGGCAAGGCGCTCGTCGCGGCCTTGCGGGAGGACGGCCGCGACCTCTGGTGCTTCGGAACCAATGGCGACAATAGCCCCAAACACCCCCTGTATCTCAGGGCCGACACGCCTCTGGTGCGCTGGGAGGGCTGACCAGTCAGTCGTCCCCGTCGGGATCGACCCCGTCCACGGCCCCCTCCACCAGCGCCCGCCAGGTCGGGTCCGTATCGTCCACCAGGTCGATGTCCTCCATCAGGGCGACCGCCGCCCCGCCGTCCGGCAGGATCAGGCCCACGACCTCCATCTCATCGCCCTCGGCGTTGGTATGGCATTCGGCCTGGACGGCCACCGCCGCCTGTTCCCCGTCCTCCTCCCACCAGATCACCGGCTGAGGCAGGTCCATGTCCAGCGGAAACGGCCGCTCTGTGTCGTCCAGGGCGAAGACGGCGCGTTTCGCCTGCACATCTTCCAGCGTCGCCACCCGCCCGGTGAAGGCCTTCAGCCGTGACCAGTCGTCGACATCATAGCCGCCCGAATCGAAGTCGGGATCATCGGAGGGATGGGTCATGGCGTCTCTTGTCCCAATGAAAAGGCCCCGGACGCGCGGTCCGGGGCCTCGTTCATGTCGCGATGACGACCGGCCTTACGCCGCGCCGTCGGCCTTCTTCTTGGAGGCTTCGGAGTAGATCAGCAGGGGCTGGGCCTTGCCTTCGATCACCTCGGCGTTGACCACCACCTCCTCGACTCCCTCGAAGGTGGGCAGTTCGAACATGGTCTCCAGCAGGATGCCTTCCAAAATCGAGCGCAGACCGCGCGCGCCGGTCTTGCGCGTGATGGCCTTCTTGGCGACGGCGTTCAGGGCGTCGTCAGTGAAGGTCAGGCCGACATTCTCCATCTCGAACAGGCGCTTGTACTGTTTGACCAGGGCGTTCTTCGGCTCGGTCAGGATGGTGACCAGGGCCTTTTCGTCCAGATCCTCCAGCGTCGCCAGCACCGGCAGACGGCCGATGAATTCGGGAATCAGGCCGAAACGCATCAGGTCGTCGGGTTCAACCTCCTTGAGCACCTCGCCCATGCGGCGTTCGTCGACTTCCTTGACCTTGGCGCCGAAGCCGATCGAGGCCCCGGCTCCACGCGCCGAGATCACCTTCTCCAGCCCGGCGAAGGCGCCGCCGACGATGAACAGGATGTTGGCGGTGTCGACCTGCAGGAACTCCTGCTGCGGATGCTTGCGGCCGCCCTGCGGGGGCACGGAGGCGACCGTGCCTTCCATGATCTTCAGCAGGGCCTGCTGCACGCCCTCGCCCGACACGTCGCGGGTGATCGAGGGGTTGTCCGACTTGCGCGAAATCTTGTCGATCTCGTCGATGTAGACGATGCCGCGCTGGGCCCGTTCGACGTTGTAGTCCGAGGCCTGGAGCAGCTTGAGGATGATGTTCTCGACGTCCTCGCCCACATAACCGGCCTCGGTCAGGGTCGTGGCGTCGGCCATGGTGAAGGGCACGTCGATGATGCGCGCCAGCGTCTGGGCCAGCAGCGTCTTGCCCGAGCCGGTTGGCCCGATCAGCATGATGTTGGACTTGGCCAGCTCGACGTCGTTGTTCTTCGTCGCGTGGTTCAGGCGCTTGTAATGATTGTGCACCGCGACCGAGAGCACCTTCTTGGCGTGGCTCTGGCCGATGACATAGTCGTCCAGGACGTCGCGAATTTCTTTCGGCGAAGGCACCCCGTCCGAGGTCTTCTTGAAACCGATCTTGTGCTCTTCACGGATGATGTCCATGCACAGCTCGACGCATTCGTCGCAGATGAACACGGTCGGGCCGGCGATGAGTTTGCGGACCTCGTGCTGGCTCTTCCCGCAGAAGGAGCAGTACAGGGTGCTTTTGGCGTCTGTGCCGGCGGCTTTGGTCATGGACCCTTCTCAATCTTACGCGCACCGCAGACCGGAGAGGTCCACGGAACGGCACGCTTGCTTCGCGCCGATTCGTCCATCATGGACGCGAAACTCTTCAAAAAATGACAATCAACCATCCAGACGCCCGCCACAACCCCGCCCGGTTGAGCAGTTCGTGATGGGCCTGAACTTATGCACACTGGCGGGAGATCGCGGCGGATGAGTGACATGGGAAGCGCGCCCCCGGAACGCCAGACCCTGACGATCTTCGGCACGAACGGCGCGCGCGAGGTCGTGGCCTTCGATTTCGACGGCACCCTGACCACCCACGACAGCTTCACCGCCTTCCTGAAATGGCGCGCGGGGCCGCTGGCATGGGCGATGGGCATGGTGAAGCTTGTCCCCGCCGCCTTGGCCTATCTCGGCCACCGCGACCGGGGCCGGATCAAGGCCGACGCGGTCCGGGCCTTTCTCGGCGGCGTCGATCGGGCGACTGTCGCGGCCGACGCAGACCGCTATGCCGAAGCCGTCTGGAGCGGTTTCATGCGACCCGACGCCCTCGCCTGCTGGAATGACTGGGGCATGAAGGGCGTCCATCGCGTTATCGTCACCGCCAGCCCGGAGATCACCGTCGCCCCCTTCGCCCGTCGCCTGGGGGCGGAGAACCTGCTCGGCACCCACATGGCCTTCGACGGCCAGGATCGCGTCACCGGCGCCTTCACCGGGTCGAATTGTCGCGGCGAGGAAAAGGTCCGGCGGCTCAGGGCCGCCTATGGCGACGACGTCCGCATCATCGCCGCCTATGGCGACACCTCGGGCGACACCGAAATGCTGGCGGCGGCGGAACAGCTGGGCTTCAGGGTCTTCACCGCCCGGCCCTGAACGTCGAACTCAGCGGCCGTCGGCGTCCACGTCGAAGACCATGGCCTTGCCGCGCGAGGCCGGGTCCCACCCCGCCTCGATGGCCGCGGTCACAGCGTTGCGCACGGCGTCCAGATCGACCCGCTGCTTCTCCACATCGGGCCGACCGTTGGGCTTCAGCGGCGGCGGAAACTGCACGATGGCCTCGCGCTTGAAGTCCGTGTGACGCAGCGAGACCGCGACGCCTTCCCAGACATTGCCGCCTACGGGCCGCGGCTGGCGGCGCAGCACCCATTCATAGGTCTCGCCCTCAACCTCGATGACGCCCTGCTGGTCTCTCGTAATCTGCATGGGGGGCTGCCTAGCACAAAAGAAAAGGGCGCGCCGCCAGGACGCGCCCTCCCCGTTCTCATCGAAGCCGGATCAGTTGCCGGGCGTCTTCACACCGTCGGCGTCGGCCTGCTCGCGCTTGTCATAGACGTGGTCGACGATGCCCCAGGCCTTGGCCTCTTCGGCCGACATGAAGTGGTCGCGGTCCAGGGTCTTCTCGACCTCCTCATACGTCCGGCCGGTGTGGTGGACGTAGATCTCGTTGAGGCGGCGTTTGGTGTAGCGGATGTCGGCGGCGTGCAGTTCGATGTCCGAGGCCTGGCCCCGGAATCCGCCCGAGGGCTGGTGCACCATGACCCGCGCGTTCGGCAGGGCGATCCGCTGACCCGGTGCGCCCGCCGTCAGGATCAGCGAACCGGCCGAGGCGGCCATGCCCATGACCACGGTCGAGACCGGGCTCTTGATGTATTGCATGGTGTCGTAGATCGCGAGCGCCGAGGTCACCTGACCGCCGGGGCTGTTGATGTACATGGAGATTTCCTTCTTCGGGTTCTCCGATTCCAGGAACAGCAGCTGGGCGCAGATCAGACTGGCCATGCCGTCCTCGAACGGGCCGGTCAGGAAGATGATCCGCTCGCGCAGCAGGCGCGAGAAGATGTCGAACGACCGCTCGCCCCGGCTGGACTGCTCGACCACCATGGGGACGAGGTTCATGTTCATGAGTTCGATGGGGTCGCGCATAGGGGGCTTTCTCGATTGATACGGGCCCGGCGACTCAACACCGGCGGCCCTGAAGTTCAGATATCGCGTTGCACAGGCCGTAGCGCAAGGCGTGGCTAGGGCTGGTCGACCGTCGTATCCGGCCTGCGTTGCCCGTCCGCCATGCGCCCGGCGATTTCGCGCGCCAGCGTCGACTGCCGGGGCCGATCCCGCGAGGCGCTGTACAGGGCCGTCAGAAAGTCCCGGTCCCAGTCCGTCAGGACAGCGGATCGGTCATCCGTGCGGAACAGGTTGAGGATGGTGTCATAGGTCGAGGTCTCCGCATCCGGGTCCGCCTGGGTCAGCACCACCATGGCGACATAGTCGCTCAGCGCTCCGAACGAGACTCTGCCGATCTTGGTGACGTCCAGGATCACCATCACCCGGGCCAGATCTTCTCGCGTATTGGACCGGAGCCTCGACACCTGCCGCACCTTCATCATGCCCAGGGCCAGGTCTCCGGTATCGACGTCATAAGGCAGGCTGACGTGCCACCAGCGCACAGGGGCTTCCGACGTCTGGAAGGCCTGAAAAGCCGCCCGACCGCGATCGGAGATGCCCAGTACAGGCCGCATGTCGGCCTCCATGGACCCCGCCAGAGCTTGCGCCATCAGCGGGCCGTCATTGGTGCTGGCGATGATGATGTTGGGTCGGCAGCCGGGCTCGCCGGGCTTCAGGCCCAGTTCGGCCGCCATGTCCGAAATGCGGTCGATCATGAATTGGGCGTACTGCGGGTCCATATTGGCGACGCGGATGCAGACATCCCTGTTCCAGCGCGCCGCCCGCCGGCCCCGGGGCGGCGCCACGGCTTCCTGCACAAATGTTCGGGCGCGCTGCTCGAGAGTCGCGTCGGCCCGGATCTCGCCCAGATCGGTGACCGGCCCGGTGTCAGGCGCCTGCGCGCCGGAACCGTCCTGCTGCCCCGACAGCGCCAGAGCGCCCGCGACCATCAACCCAGCCCAGGACATGGCTCACGCTCCGAAGCCGACGACGGGTGTTTGTCCCCCGTCCCCGTCAATGTGGCAAGACGGGGCGACGCCGTTTCGGATCAGTTGTTGGCGGGCGGGGCCTCGGCCGCGCGCTGACGGGCCGAACTGGTGTCCACCACTTCCCGCACGATGTCCCGGACCTGCTGGCCCGGCGTCGCGCGGTCCCGCACCGCGGTATAGAGACCCTTGAGATAGTCGCGATCCCAGTCGGTGAAAGCGGTCACGCCGCTGGAGGCGTCGAAGGCGTTCAGGATGCTCGGGAACTCCCGCGTGTCGGCCTCCGGGTCGATCTGGGCAAGGGCCACCATGGCGACATAGTCGCACAACGCCCCGAACGAGACCTGCCCCATCTGGTTGGCGTCGATGATGATCAGCACCTTCGCGAGGTCGTCGCGGACGTTGGCGCGCAGGCGCGACGCCGTGCGAACGGCCAGAACGGGCGCCTCTTCGCCGGTCAACCGAACCGCGATGTCGCCCGTATCCGTCGACACGGGCAGGCTGACATGCCACCAGCGCACCGGGGCGTCGGACTGCTGGAAATGACGCAGGGCGGCGCTGCCGCGGTCGGTGCTGCTCTGGGCCGGACGGAAGCCGGTCGGGTTCTCGTCGACCATCCGGCGGGCGACGGCGTCGGCGTCGGCGCTGGCGACGATCATCACATCGGGCCGGCAGTCGGGTTCGCCGACCTCAAGACCCAGCGACTGCGCGGTCGCCGAGACCCGGTCGATCATGATCTGGGAATAGCGGGGCCCGATATTGGCGGTGCCCACGCAGATCTTGCGGTCCCAGCGCGCCAGATTGCGGCCATAGGGCGGCGTGGCCACCTCATTGACGAAGCTGCGCACCTGCTCGTCGAGACGGCGGGCGGTGACCTCGACGTCATCGACCTGAGTCACCGCGTCCTGGGCCGAACCCTGTCTGGCCTGGGGAGACGCCGACGGCGTCGATTGGACAGCGCCCGTGAGGGTCAGGGCGACAATCAGGCCAGCCAGAACAGACATCGTCAGTCACCTTCAGCAACGAGGGGCGCTTCGTCGAACACGCTCAGCGCGCCCGTCCGAAACGCGTCGCGCCCCGGAAGCGCGACAGGTTTCCCTGTACAGCCTCCGAGGCGCGATTGGGCATTACGGTTTGTTTAGCCGACGCCCGCGCGGGTCGCCGACCGACGGGGCTCAGCCCTCGTCGTCTTCCTTCAGCAGCTCGTCCTTGCTGATCGGGGTGTCGGTGACCTCGGCCTTGCCGAAGATCAGGTCCACGACCTTCTCCTCATAGATGGGGGCGCGCATCTGGGCGGCGGCATTGGGGTTCTGGCGATAGAAGTCCAGCACCTGACGCTCCTGACCCGGATAGTTGCGGGCTTCCTGCATGATGGCGGCGTTCAGCTCGTTGTCGGTGACCTGCACGTTGTTGGCGCGGCCGATCTCGGCCAGGACCAGCCCCAGGCGCACGCGGCGCTCGGCGATCTTCTTGTATTCGGCCTTCAGCTCGTCGTCGGACTTCTTGGCGTCCTCTTCCGGCAGCTGACCGGCGGCCTTGTCGGCCTCGACCTGTTGCCAGATGCCGTTGAACTCGGCCTCGACCATCTTGGGCGGCAGGTCGAAGCTATGGGCCTCGTCCAGCTGGTCCAGCAGGGCGCGCTTCTGCTTGAAGC
>NZ_JBQVNM010000055.1:0-19240 GCF_052436175.1 Brevundimonas sp.
CGAGCAGCAGCAGGTCCGGCCCGGCCAGCATCAGGCCGGCCAGCCGCAGTCGGGTCAGTTCGCCGCCGCTGAGGGTTTGGGTAGGCCGGTCCAGATCGAGACCGGACAAACCCACCGACGCCAGCATGGGCGCGATCCGGCTCTCCAGCGTCCAGTCCGCGCGCTCAAGGTCATCGTCCTCGGCCTCGCCCGCCAGCACCCGGTCGATGACGGCCATGGCGTGCCCGACGCCGAGGGTCTCGGCCACCCGCTCACCCGATGCGGGGTCATGCCGTTGATGCAGGACGCCGACCGCCCCCATCTGCGTCACCGCGCCCTCGGCGGGCGCTGTCTCGCCCGCGATCAGGCGCAGCAGTGTGGACTTGCCCGCGCCGTTCCGACCGACCACGCCGGTGCGCTCCCGCCCGAAGGCGAGGGTCAGATTTTGGAAAAGGGTGCAGTCGTCAGGAGTTCGGGCGGCGACGCTGTTGAGCGTTACGAATGCGAACGGGGACGGGTTTCGGCTTGGGCTGGAGAGCGACATAGGCGAGCACGAGCAGCGGCAGGGAAAGGGCGATACCGATTTCCAGCGTGCTGATCATGTTCGTCGGGCCTCCAAGGATTGCTCGAAGATCGAAACATGGTCGGGGATGGTGCGGTGCGCAAGCCTTTTCCACGGTGGCGCTGTTCACCGCCGCGTGAGAGGGTCGCCATGGGAGAACCCGCCATGATCCGTATTGCCGCCGTCGCCATCGCCTCGACCGCTCTCGTCGCCGGTTGCGCCAGTACGCCCGACGCGGCGCCGGCGGCCCCCGACTATGCCGAGATCGCGACCACCCCCGCGCCGGTGAACGCCCGCTTCTATGTCGACTGCTTCTCCCAGGCCATCGAGGCCGGCCTGTATCGCCGGGCGGCGGACGAAGGCGAAGAGCTGCTGTTGTTCACCTGCACCGGAGTCCCGGCGCAGGCCCTGTTCACGGCGCTTGGCCCGTGGAGCGCGAAGATCGGCTCGGAGTGGCGCGCCGAGGGACGGGTCTGGCGCTCGACGGCGAGGGTCCAGCGCAATCTGATCGGGACCGACTATTGCTCCGCAACGCCGGACGATCGCGACGCCCGCTGCGTCATCACCTTCAACGCCGGGGACTTCCTCGATCAATAGGCTGACGCGCCTGTCCGGGCGGCATGTATCGCGCTCCCGACATCACCACCGTCCTCCAGGGAGCCGCCCCCCGGGAGGCCGCCCCACAGGCGACGCCCGATGAGCGATCAAGGGCCTGCCGCCACCGTGCTGTCAGCAGGCTGGCCAACCGGCCATCTAGTTCCTATAATGTTCTTGCTGATTTCAGCGAACCAGCCCCCATATTGCAGCGTTGCGCCGGACCCGTCCGGCCCCTCCCGCGTTCTCCGGATTCCATGACCGAAAAGCACAACTTCATCCGCGTGCGCGGCGCGCGTGAGCACAATCTCAAGGGCGTGGACGTGGACATCCCGCGTGAGAAGCTGGTGGTGCTGACCGGTCTGTCGGGGTCGGGCAAGTCGTCGCTGGCGTTCGACACCATCTATGCAGAGGGGCAGCGGCGGTATGTCGAGTCGCTCAGCGCCTACGCCCGCCAGTTCCTGGAGTTGATGGGCAAGCCCGATGTGGACCTGATCGAGGGCCTGTCGCCGGCCATCTCGATCGAACAGAAGACCACGTCCAAGAACCCGCGCTCCACCGTCGGCACGGTGACGGAGATTCACGACTACATGCGTCTGCTCTGGGCGCGGGTCGGCGTGCCCTATTCACCGGCGACCGGCCTGCCGATCGAGAGCCAGACCGTCTCCATGATGGTCGACAAGCTGACAGCCCTGCCCGACGGCGAGCGCATCCTGCTGCTGGCCCCCGTCGTTCGCGGGCGGAAGGGCGAGTACAGGAAGGAGATCGCCGAGTGGCAGCGTCAGGGCTTCCAGCGGCTGAAGATCGACGGCCAGTTCTATGCGATCGAGGACGCCCCGACGCTGGACAAGAAGTTCAAGCACGACATCGACATCGTGGTGGACCGGATCGTCACCAAGGAAGGTCTGGAAGGCCGCTACGCCGACAGCCTGCAGACCGCCCTGGGTCTGGCCGACGGCATCGCCGTGGCCGAATGGGCGTCGGTGGCGGAGGGCGAGACCGAGCCGCGCCGCATCACGTTTTCGGAGAAGTTCGCCTGCCCCGTCTCCGGCTTCACCATCTCGGAGATCGAGCCCCGGCTGTTCTCGTTCAACAACCCCTTCGGCGCCTGTCCGGTGTGCGACGGCCTGGGGGTCAAGCTGGCCTTCGACGCCGATCTGGTGATCCCCGACCGCGACAAGAGCCTGCACAAGGGGGCTGTCGCGCCCTGGTCGCGAGGCCCGTCGCCCCTCTACACCCAGACCCTGCAGGCGCTGGCGCTTCACTATGGCTTCTCGATGGACAAGCCGTGGCGCGAGCTGCCGCAGAAGGCCCAGGACGTGATCCTGCGCGGCTCGGGCTCGGACAAGATCAAGTTCGTCTACGACGACAACGCCCGCAAATACGAGACGGTGAAGACCTTTGAGGGCGTCCTGCCCAACCTCGAACGTCGCTGGCGCGAGACCGACAGCGCCTGGGTGCGCGAGGAGCTGGGCAGGTATCAGTCCGAGACGCCCTGCGACGCCTGCCACGGCAAGCGGCTCAAGCCCGAGGCTCTGGCGGTCAAGGTCGATGGGTCGGACATCTCCGAGATCAATTTCCTGTCGATCTCCAAGGCCTATCTCTGGATCTCGACGCTGGAAGAGCGACTGACCGCCAAGCAGCTGGAGATCGGCCGCCGCATCCTGAAGGAGATCGGCGACCGGCTGCGGTTCCTGAACAACGTCGGTCTGGACTACCTCAGCCTCGCGCGCAGTTCCGGCACCCTGTCGGGCGGCGAGAGCCAACGCATCCGTCTGGCGTCGCAGATCGGTTCGGGCCTGACGGGCGTCCTCTATGTGCTGGACGAGCCGCCGATCGGCCTGCACCAGCGCGACAACACCCGGCTGCTGGAAAGTTTGATGGGGCTGCGCGACCTCGGCAACTCGGTGCTGGTGGTCGAGCATGACGAGGAGGCCATCACAACGGCCGACTATGTCATCGACATGGGCCCGGCCGCCGGCGTCCACGGCGGAACCATCTGCGCCGAGGGCACGCCGCAAGAGGTCATGGCCAATCCCAACTCCCTGACCGGCAAATACCTGACCGGCGAGCGCGAGATCGAACTGCCGCCCGAGGGTCGCCGCCCGGTCAACCGCAAGAAGATCCTCAAGGTGTCCGGCGCCACCGGAAACAATCTGAAGAACGTGACCGGCGAGATTCCGGTCGGACTGTTCACCTGCATCACCGGGGTGTCGGGGGGCGGCAAGTCGACCTTCACGATCGAGACCCTCTACAAGGCCGCCGCGCGTCGCCTGAACAATGCGTCCGACGCCCCCGCCCCCTTCGACCGGATCGAGGGGCTGGAGCATTTCGACAAGGTCATCGACATCGACCAGTCGCCCATCGGCCGCACCCCGCGCTCGAACCCCGCCACCTACACCGGCGCCTTCGGCCCGATCCGCGACTGGTATGCGGGCCTGCCGGAGTCCAAGGCGCGTGGCTACGGTCCCGGCCGGTTCAGCTTCAACGTCAAGGGCGGGCGCTGCGAGGCCTGTCAGGGCGACGGCCTGATCAAGATCGAGATGCACTTCCTGCCAGACGTCTACGTCACTTGCGACGTCTGCAAGGGCAAGCGCTACAATCGCGAGACGCTGGAAATCGTCTTCAAGGGCAAGAGCATATCCGATGTTCTGGACATGACGGTTGAAGAGGCCGCGCGCTTCTTCACCGCCGTGCCCTCGATCCGGGACAAGATGCTGACGCTGGAGCGGGTGGGCCTGGGCTATATCCAGGTGGGCCAGTCCGCGACAACCCTGTCGGGCGGCGAGGCCCAGCGGGTCAAGCTGTCGAAGGAGCTGTCGAAACGGGCGACCGGCAAGACCCTCTACATCCTCGACGAACCGACCACCGGCCTCCACTTCGAGGACACGAGGAAGCTGCTGGAGGTGCTTCAGGAACTGGTCGAGACCGGCAACACCATCGTGGTCATCGAGCACAATCTGGATGTCATCAAGGTCGCCGACTATCTGCTCGACTTCGGGCCGGAGGGCGGCGACGGCGGCGGCGAGATCGTCGCGGTCGGCACACCGGAACAGGTCGCGGCCAACTCCGCCAGCTGGACCGGCAAATACCTCAAGGAGGTGCTGGACCGGCACGAGACGCGCCGCAAGACGCGTGTCGCCGCCCTGACGTCCGGGGCCGACGTGAAGCCGAGAAAGAAGGCGAAGACGTCAGCCTAGCTCAAGGTCTCCCCACCGCTGAACGCATCCCTGTCAGCCACGCCTACCGGCGCCCCGTCGGCCAGTTGCCGCGCCGCGCTGGTCAGGGCCCCGGCCGTGAAGGCGATGGCCCAACCGGCGAACAGGGTCAGGGGCAGGAAAGCCAGGGCGATCCAGCCCACCATGGGCTCGACCACGGCCAGGATGTCGCCGACGGTCTGGGGCTCGCCGGGCCATTCCGCGCCCGAGGCGAAGAAGCCGCCGATCAGGATCGCCGCGACGATCCCGCCCACGACCACATAGACCAGCATATAGATCAGCCAGATCGCCAGGTTCAGGGCCATGAGCTTCAGCGTCTGGCCGCGGCCCATGCGCCAGGCCTCGACAAAGGCGAACTCCCCCAGCACCACCGACGCCGGCGCCAGCAGACAGACCCTTGACCAGATCGCCAGAAGTCCGACCAGCCCGATCAGGACCATGGCGAACACCCCGATCACCAGGGCCATTTCACCTACGGCGTAGAGCACAGCCCCCACGGCCACGCCGAGCAGGGCCACGATGAAGATCAGGATGTAGAGCCCCACGATAATGGCCACCATCATCACCGCCACCCGCAGCTCGTCCATACCCAACCGCATGAAGAACCATTTGTCGGGCCGCCCGATATTCAGCGTCGCGCGCATGGCGGCGGTCCAGATGACCAGGCTCAGGGCGATCTGGACGAGGCTCAACAGGTTCATCACCCCCGACAGCGGCCCGATCGAGGCGGCCATCCGAGATTCAAACGCCTGCGGATCGCTGCCCGGCGTCAGGGGGAAGGCCTCGAACATCGGCCACATCAGGGCGTAGGTCGCGGCGGTGAACCCCATCAGCAGACCGCCCCAGACCAGGACCGCTAGCGGATGTCGGACCGGCAGCCGCAGACCGGCCGTCAGCGCCTGTCCGATCGAGAATCGCGCACCGTTCATCGTCTACCCCTCTTCCCGTCCCAGTCTGCGCCAGGCCGCCCCCAGAAATCCAGCCGTCAACGGCGTCTGCACCAGCATCAGCAGCGCCGCCCCGACGGCCCCGGCCGCGACCCCGCTCCACCCGGCCGCGAAGGTCACGACCATCCACAACAGAGCCGGCGCCGCAGAGGCCGCCAGACCCGCCAACAGGGGGATCATCGCCCCGTTCGTCAGCCCTGTCGTCGCCAGCGACGCCATCCGCCCCCAGACCGCCGTGGCCTGGGCGTAGAGGCTGAGCCGCACCAGAAAGACCACGGGCGTCGCCACCACGACCAAGGCCACCCCGCCCAACAGGACCAGCTTCCAGAGCGGCCCGACCTGGGCCCAGTCCCGCGCCTCGATGGCCCCGGCGTCCAACCCCGACGCCCCGAACAGGGCGAGAGCCGTCAGGCCCAGCAAGGACAGGATGATGCTCATGAACAGGACGATCAAAAGGGTCGCGCCCAGCAGCCGGAACTCCAGCCGCCTGAGCTGGAAACCGCCGCGGCCCAGACCCCGTTCTCGCGCACCCTCCAGCCCGAACAAGCCGATCCGCGTGACGGCGCCGAAGGCCGCCAGCGCCCCGACGGCCGCCGCCAGGCCAACCACACCTCCGGCCCACCCCGCCAGCCAGCCGGACGCCGACAACAGGACGGTGGTCAGGATCAACGCGGGCCCCGCGCCGCGCATCATCTGCGGCATCGCCCGAACGGCCTCGACCAAGGCGGCGCCCAGCGGCAGGCCGCCGCGCGCCCCGTTCTGTCCAGCCTGCATCGCCGTCTGCGTCATCCGTCATCCCTGATCTTCGCCGCCGCTATAGCGCGCGTTCCTCCGTCCTGTCGCCTGCTGCCGGCTGACGACGGCTGACGCGGCGGCTCCGGCCCGCTAGAAGGCGCCCATGACCGACACCCCGACCTCCCCCTCCCCCGTCCATGTCATCGGCGGCGGCCTCGCCGGCTCGGAAGCCGCATGGCAGATCGCCAATGCGGGCGTCCCCGTCATCCTGCACGAGATGCGCGGCGTCCCCGGCGTGAAGACCGACGCCCACCACACCGACGGCCTGGCGGAACTGGTCTGCTCCAACTCCTTCCGGTCCGACGACTGGGAATACAACGCCGTCGGCCTGCTGCACGCCGAGATGCGAGCGCTCGACTCTATCATCATGGCCTGCGGCGACCTGAATCAGGTCCCGGCTGGCGGCGCCCTGGCCGTGGACCGCGACGGCTTCTCCCAGGCGGTGACGGCGCGGCTGGAGGCCCACCCCCTCGTCACCATCGTTCGCGAGGAGATCGCCGGTCTGCCGCCCGCCGAATGGGACAACGTCATCGTCGCCACCGGCCCCCTGACCTCCCCGGCCCTGGCCGAGGCGATCCTGAAGGCGACGGGCGAGGAGAGTCTGTCCTTCTTCGACGCCATCGCCCCCATCGTCCACGCCGACTCCATCGACTTCGACATCGCCTGGCGCCAGTCGCGCTATGACAAGGAAGGCCCGGGCGGAGACGCCGCCGCCTACGTCAACTGCCCGATGAACAAGGCCGAATACGACGCCTTCATCGACGCCCTGCTGTCGGGGCCGAAAGCCGAGTTCAAGGACTGGGAGAACGTCCCCTATTTCGACGGCTGCCTGCCGATCGAGGTCATGGCCGAACGCGGTCGCGAGACCCTGCGCCACGGCCCGATGAAGCCCGTCGGCCTGACCAACCCGCGCGACCCTCTGGTCAAGGCCCACGCGATCGTCCAGCTGCGTCAGGACAATGCCCTGGGCACCCTGTTCAACATCGTCGGCTTCCAGACCAAGTTGAAGCACGGCGCCCAGGCCGAGGTTTTCCGCATGATCCCCGGCCTGCAGAACGCCCAGTTCGCGCGTCTGGGCGGCCTGCACCGCAACACCTTCCTCAATTCGCCCAAGCTGCTGGACAAGCAACTGCGGCTGAAGGCTATCCCGGCCCTGCGCTTCGCGGGTCAGGTGACGGGTGTCGAAGGCTATGTCGAGAGCGCCGCCATGGGCCTGCTGACCGGCCGCCTCGCCGCCGCCCAGGCATTGGGGCGCGATCTGGCGCCGCCCCCGCCCGAGACGGCCATGGGCGCCCTGGTCGAACACATCACCGGCGGCCACATGGAGGGCTCCAAGTTCCAGCCGATGAACATCAACTACGGCCTGCTGCCCCCACTGGAGGCGCCCAGGGTCGACGAAGACGGCAAGAAGATCCCCAACAAGGACCGCGGCCGCGCCAAGAAGCGGCTGATGAGCCTCCGGGGTCTGGCGGCGCTGAAGGCCTGGCGGGACGCGGCATGAGCCACGATATCCGCCCGGCCGATCTGGACCACGCCTCAGTCCAGGCCCTGCTCGACCTTCATTTTCGGGGAATGCACGCCAACTCGCCGCCGGGGACGGCCTTCGTGCTCGACCTGTCCGGCCTGCGTCATCCGGACATCTCGGTATGGACGATCTGGCGTGACGACGAGGCTGTCAGCGTCGGCGCCCTTCGTCGTCTGGCTGCGGATCACGGCGAGATCAAATCCATGCGCACCCGACCGGACATGGCGGGTCGAGGTCTGGGCGCCGCCATGCTGGCTCACATTATCGCCGAGGCCAGGCGCCGCGGCATGAGCCGGCTAAGCCTTGAGACCGGCGCGGGAGACGCCTTTGAACCGGCCCTGCGGCTCTATCGCAGCCGGGGCTTCGTCGATGGCCCCCCTTTCGGCGACTACCAGCCCGGCGACTTCAACCAGTTTCTGCATCTGACTCTCTGAAGCCATGGCCAGCCACCCGGTCAAACGCCTGATCCGCCAGAGGATCAACGAGATCTTCAACGACTACGACCGGGGTGAGCGCCCGGCCCTGCGGCGCGCCGACGCCCTGTTCCCACCCGACAGCGTCGCCTGGCGGGTCAATGGCGACATCGTCACCATGATGATCGGCGGCGTGTCGGGCCTGCTGCTCCAGATGCTGCATCCGGCGGTGCTGGCGGGAGTCTGGGATCACTCCGACTTCCGCGCCGACATGCACGGCCGCCTGCGCCGGACGGCCAAGTTCATCGCCGTGACCACCTATGATCATGCGACGGCCGGTCAGGCGGCGATCGACAAGGTGCGGTCGATCCACGACAAACTGAGCGGCGAAACCGCCGATGGCGTCCCCTACCGCGTCAGCGACCCGGCCCTGCTGGCCTGGGTGCATGTGACGGAGATCACCAGCTTCCTCGACGCCTGGGTGCGCTATGGCCAGCCGGGCATGTCGGCGGCGGATCAGGACGCCTATGTCGACGAGATGGCCCGCATCGGCCTGGCTCTCGGCGCCGATCCCGTGCCGCGCGACCGGGCCTCGGCCGAGGCCCTGATCCAGTCGATGCGCCCGCAACTCAAGGCGGACGCCCGCACGCGCGAGGTCGCCGCCCTGGTCATGCGCCAGAAGGTCGGCGGCCTGGCCGAGGATTTCGCGGCCGGTCTGATCATGCAGGCCGGCGCGGACCTACTGCCCGACTGGGCGCGAGAGATGCACGGCCTAGCCTCCGCCTCGCCGCTGGCAAAAGGCGGCGCCCGCGCGATGCAGCGCACGTTGGACTGGGTCTATACCGGCTCGCCCAACCGGCGGGTCTGGCCGGACGACGTGAAGGTCTGGCCCGACACGCGGTGACCAACCCCTCCCGAATCTGACGAGCCGCCGCTGCGACCTTGTCGTCCGGCCGGACCTGGGCGAGCGTTGCGGCATGAAACGCATCCTGTCCGCAGCGGCCCTCGCCGCCCCGCTCATGGTCTCGCTGGCCGTATCGGCCGCCGCCCAGACCGCGCCCGCCCGGCCGTCCCGAGTCCAGCCCCCCGCTGCACCGCCCCGACCGGTCGTCACCCCGCCGCCCGGTCTACGGATCACCTCGGTGAAGACCTGCGGCTACCGCTCCGGCTCGCGGACCCTGGTCTTTCCGCAGAGGTACAGCAGCGCCGAGGGCCGATACACGGCCTATGTCGAGCACCGGGAGCGGCCCGCCGACTGGGCCTCACTAGGCTTCTCCGACGCGCGCGGGCGGCCCTGGTACGTCAACAATGAAGAGATCGCGTTCCGGGGCGCCCGTTACACCAAGTACGGCCTGCCGCGCGTGCCCTCGACCACCGACATCGTCTTCGCCGGCGAGCATGACGGCCAGGCCATCGTCACGGAAATGGGGGTGACGGATGCCGAGGTCATCTATGTCATGGTCAACGGCCTGGAGTGCGAGTTCCAGCCCTATCAAAGGGTCAGCCGGCCCTGATCTCAGATCCGGCCGGTGAGCACCGCCCGGATCAGCCTCAGCCGCTTGCCGCCTTCGCCCTGAGCCGGGTTCAGCAGGGCCGCGTGCGCGACCGCAGGAAAGGCCGCTGTCGGCAGGCCTTTCAGCCCGCGGTTCGCCTCGGCGCGCATCGCCCGCGCCTCCTCGAACCGCCCGACCTGGGCCAGGCCGCGCATCCGCCCGGCGGCGACGACCCTGTCCTCATGCCCCGGTCCCGCGAGCAGCCGCACCGCCGACTGCATGGGCCCGACATAGAAGGCGTCCAGATCGTGGGGCTCGCTATGGATCCGGCCGATATGGGCCTCGATCAGGGCGTCGAACGGGGCGCGCTCCAGCCCATGCCGCGCCACGACGCCGGTCAGGGCCTCCAGCACCGGATGGCCCTTGCGCGGCATGCCGGCGAAGACTCCATCCAGTTGCTCCGACCACCAGACGTAGCGCATCTCGGCCAGCATAGGCTGGGTGACGCGCGTCGGTATGGCCATCAGCTCGGCCTCGAACGCATAGAGGGCGATCAGGTCAGCGCGAACGCCCGCATCGGCCACGAAGCGGCTGGACAGCCAGCGGTCGAGATCGGCGGCGCGAACCTGGGCGTCGAGATCAGCCTCGGCCATGGCCCCTTACGGCCGCGAGGCCATGCCCAGCTTGATCGGCTTGGCATCGTCCTCGACCTGACCACGCTTGACGCCCCACAGCAGGATGATCGGCGCCCCGACATAGATCGAGGAATAGGTGCCGATGATGATGCCGAACATAAGAGCGATGGAGAAGCCGAACAGGGCCTCTCCGCCGAAGACCGCCAGGGCCGCCAGCACCATGACGGCGGTGACGCCGGTGATGATCGTGCGGCTCAGGGTTTCGTTCTGCGACAGGTCGATCACTTCGCGCAGGGGCATGGTCTTGTACTTGCGCAGGTTCTCGCGAAGGCGGTCGAACACCACGACCGTGTCGTTCATCGAATAGCCGATGACGGTCAGGATGGCGGCGACCATATTGAGGCTGAACTCCAGACGCATCAGGACGATCAGGCCGAAGGTCAGGATCACGTCGTGCAGCAGGCCGACCACGGCGCCGAAGCCGAATTGGGGCTCGAACCGGAACCAGATGTAGGCGAACATCAGCACGACCGCGAGGCCGAGCGCCATCAGTCCGGATGTGAAGAGTTCACCGGAAACCTTTGAACCCACGACGCTGACGCCGGAATAGGCGACCTGGCCGACGGCGCCGTCGATGGCGGCCTCGACCTGCTGGACCACCTGGGTCTGGTCACGGCCCTCGGGCACCTGGAAGCGAACGATGGCGGTGGAGCCGTCGGCGGCGTTGGTGTCGCGCCGCGCAATGCCCTGGACCTGGACGTCGCCCAGACCCAGGCCGCCGACGGCGCCCCGGACCCGTTCCAGCTCGATCACCTGCCCTGCGGGCTTGGCGACCTCCATGGAGGCGCCGCCCCGGAAGTCGATGCCCATGTTCAGGCCGGGGTAGAAGCAGCCGACGATGGAGGCCACGCACAGCACGACCGACAGGATGCCGGCCAGGCGGGCGTACTTGACGAAGTGGAAGTTCGTCTTCTGGGGCAGGATCTTGATAAGGGGCCAACCACGCATCGTCTTACACCTTGGCCGAGTTGTTGAGCGGCGCGTCCGCGATGGGCAGCACCTTGGGCCTGGCGGTCTTCAGCCACCAGCCGAGCAGGACCTGCGAGACCAGCACCGCCGAGAACATCGAGGTGAAGACCCCGATGGTGAGGGTCCAGGCGAAGCCGCGCACAGGGCCGGCGCCGAAGGCGAACATGATGCCCGCCGCCACCAGGGTCGTCAGGTTGGCGTCGATGATGGTGCCCATGGCCTTGTTGAACCCGGCGTCCATTGAGGCGATGACCGATCGTCCGGCCCGCGCCTCGTCCCGCATCCGCTCATAGATCAGCACGTTGGCGTCCACGGCCACGGCGAAGGTCAGTACCAAACCCGCGATGCCGGGCAACGTCAAACTGGCCTGGGTCAGGGACATGGCGGCGATGATCAGCAGGCCGTTCAGCAGCAGGCCGATCACAGACACCCCGCCGAACAGGAAGCCATAGGCCAGGATCATGAAGACCACGATGATGGCGAAGCCGATGGCCGTGGAAAGGGCGCCCGCCTTGACCGCGTCGGCGCCCAGTTCGGCGGTGACGACGCGGCGTTCCTCGACCTTCAGCGGCGCCGGCAGGGCCCCGCCGTTCAGCAGGTTCACCATTTCCGAGGCCTGGGCGATGGTAAAGCCGCCGGTGATCTGGCCCTGACCGCTGGGGATGGTGCCGATGATGTTCGGCGCCGAGATGACCTTGCCGTCCAGGATGATGGCGAACCGCTTGCCGATGTTCTCGGCCGAGGTCGCCTCGGCGAAGCGCCGCGCGCCGACCCCGTCGAAACGGAAGTCGATGGCGGGACGACCGTTCTGGTCGGAGCCCACGCCGGCGCGGGTCAGTTGCTCGCCGGAGACCATGACGCGGCGCTTGATCAGCAGGGGCGTCACGCCGTCCGTGTCGAGGTAGAGCTGGGAATCCGGCGGCACCCTGCCCTGAAGGGCCAGTTGCGTCAGCTGCGGATCCGACTCGACCATCTGGAAGGTCAGCTGGGCCGTCTGGCCGATGACGCGTTCCAGCTGGGCCGGATCGCTCTCACCGGGCGCCTGGACCACGATCCGGTCCGAGCCCTGGCGGGTGATGGAGGGTTCGCGCGTGCCCAGGCTGTCGATCCGGCGGCGCACCACCTCGATCGACTGATCGACGGCGGTCGCGCCCATGCTGTCCAGAGCCGCCTGGGTATAGGCGAAGCGGACGCGATCATTGCCGACGCGGGTGGCCTGACGTTCCTGCACGCCCTGCTGGTTCGGACCGCCTGCGAGCAGACGCAGGGCCTCGAAGGCCGCGTTCTGCTGGCCGGGATCGGCCAAGGCCACCACGACGCCGCCCGGCTCACGCTGCAGGCTGTTCAGATTGATCCGCGTCTCGCGCATCGTCACCCGGACGTCCTCGACCAGGTTGTCGATCCGCTTGGTCCGCATGGCCGGCACATCGACCTCGAGCAGCAGATAGGAGCCGCCCTGAAGGTCCAGGCCCAGGTTCAGGGCGCTCTTGGGCACCCATCCGGGCAGCTTGGCCCGCATTTCGGGCGACAGGGCGTTCGGATAGGCGAACAGCAGCCCGAGCACGAGCGACAGGGCCAGAACGACGATCTTCCAGCGCGACAGCTGAACCATGATGTGGTGTCCGTGACGACCTATCCCGCGAGGGGATCAGGCCTTCGAATCGTTGGCGGCGATGGCGGTGCGGTTCCGCACCTCGGCGATGGTCGACTTGACGACGCGGACGTTGACGCTCGGGGCGATCTCGACGTTGACCTCGGCCTCCTCGACGCGGGTCACCTTGCCGATCATGCCGGACGACAGGACAACCGTATCGCCGCGCTTGACGGCCTGGATCATCAGGCGATGCGCCTTCTGGGCCTTCTGCTGCGGACGGATCAGAAGAAAATAGCCGAGCAGGATAATCGGCAGAAAGAAGACGATCTGGCCGAAAGGGCCAGCCAGGAACTGTTCCATGGTCACTCCAACGCGGGCCGGCCGCGTCGGGCGCCCTTTGAAAACGAGGCGCGGAACCTAGTTCTCGTCGTCCCGATTTGCAACGCGGCGAATGCGCTACCTCGGCAACACTGTCAGGGGATCGACCGGCGTGGCGTTGTCGCCCTGCATGCGGCGGGTCTCGAAATGGATCGAGGGGCGGCCGTCGCCCGCCGTCAGTCCGACCGTGCCTATCTGTTGACCGGCCCGCACCTCGTCGCCGTCGTCGACCGTGGTGGAGCCCAGATGACTGTAGACCGTGCGCCAGCCTTCACGGTGCATAATCAGCACCGTCAGACCCGCCCCGGGGATGGCGTCGCCGACATAGGCCACACGCCCGGCCCCGGCCGCCACGACGGAGGCGCCCGCCGAGGCGCCGATGTTGATGCCTTGGTTGCGCTCACCCAGACCGACCGGTCCGAACCGGCGCAGGATGTCGCCCCGCACGGGCCACTGGAAGGTCGGAGCGCCCGATGCGGACCCCGCCGACGGAGCGGGCGTCGTCGCGCGCGGGGTCTGGGGTAGTGCGGCCGGGGGCGCGATGATCGGGGCAGCAGGCCGGGACGCGATCGGAGGCGGCGGGGGCGGCGGGATCTGGGGCGAGGTCGGGCGCGGCGGCGGCGCCTCGGCGGTCGACACCGGGACCGGCGCGGGCCCAGTGGCATAGGGGTCCGAACCGATGTCCGTCGCCGTCGTCGGCAGCAGGATCGACTGTCCGGCCCGGATCGTCCCCTGCGGCCCCAGGGCGTTCAGGTCGATCAGGGTCTGGACCGGCGTGCGGAACCGCCGCCCGACGCCCGAGATCGTGTCCCCGGGCTGGATCACATAGCGCGACCCCGCCACGGCGGACGACGACGGCGCGGCCGGCCTCGCTCCGGAAGCGACAGGCGCGGGTAAGGCCGGGGCCGGCGACGTCTGGCTCGGCGCGGGGCTGTAGGGCGAACTCGGCGACGGCAGGGCCCCGCCCTCGATGCTGCCGATCGGCGCGGTCAGGGGCGGCGGGGATTCCACCGGTGCGGGCGGTTCGCTCGGATAGGTCGGCTGGGTCGGATAGGCGGGCTGGCTAGCATAGGGCCCGGGCGACACGCCGTCCGCGCGCGTCGAATAGCGGGGCTCGGTCGGATAAGATGAACAGGCCGCCGCCGTCAGCGCCGCGCCCGCGATCAGAACGCCTCGAATCCAATATCCCGCCACGCGCGATCTCCTCTGCCTCATCCGCCCCCCCCAACAGGCGAGGTTTGCCCCCTCCGGCCCGTCAAGCCAACCGAAATGAGGTTAACAACGGAAACGTCAGGGGATCGGCGCGCCCGTCACCCCTCCTTGGCGGTGCCTTCGACCAGCGGCACGAACCGCACCTCGCACAGGCTTTCGCGGCGGAAGCTGCCGTCGGCTTGGCCGGTGTAGCGGTGCAGCATCTGCACCGAGGACCGCCCCACCGGCGCGACCAGAACCCCGCCCGGCTTCAACTGTTTCAGCAGCCCCGTCGGCTCGCCCGGAGAGGCGGCGGTGACCATGATCCGGTCGAAGGGCGCCTGCTGCGGCCAGCCCAGGCCGCCGTCGGAATGCTGGGTGATGACATTGTCGATCTGCAGAAGCCGCAGTTTGGCCTCGGCCTCCACCAGCAGGCTGCGATAGCGTTCGACGGAATAGACATAGCGGGCCAGTCGGCTGAGCACCGCGCACTGATAGCCGCTGCCGGTGCCGATCTCCAGCACCCGGTGGCGCGGCTGGACGTCCAGCGCCTGGGTCATCAGGCCGACGATATAGGGCTGGCTGATCGTCTGGGCGCAGTCGATCGGCAGGGCCTGATCCTCCCACGCCTGATCCAGAAAGCGCTCATGCACGAAGACGGCGCGGTCGATCGATTCCATCGCCGCCAGCACGCGCGGGTCGGTGACCCCCTGCTGCCGCAGCGACAGGATCAACCGCCCGGCCCGGTCGTCGTGCAGGTTCATATCGCTTCCCTTCTCCCCCCGTGGGAGAAGGTGGCTCGCGGAGCGAGACGGATGAGGGGGCTGCCGGACACGGACTCAAGCGTCGATATGAGGGGGTGCTGAACCAGCCCCGTCATCCGGCCCTGACGGGCCACCTTCTCCCACAAGGGGAGAAGGATCATGAACAGACGCCTCACGCCACCACCGCCTTGGGCGGCGCCCCGCCCAGCACCTTCTTCAGGTCGTGGACGCTGGGCCTATGGGTCAGGTCGATATGCAGGGGCGTGACCGAGATCTTGCCGTCGTCCATGGCCCGCAGGTCGGTGCCGGGGGCGTGGTCCTGCTTCTCACCCCGGAACGACATCCAGTAGTAGTCGCGGCCGCGCAGGTCGGTGCGGCGTACGGCGTGCATCTCGCCGATCTGGCGGAAGCCCTGGGTGGTGACCTCGACTTCGGTCACCTGTTCCGGCGGACGGGCCGGGAAGTTGAGGTTCATCACCACGCCGCGCTCCCAGTCCTGGGCCAGCAAGCGGCTGATGATCGGCGGGGCGTAGGTCTCGGCCGTTTCCCAATGCGCGGTCACCTCGTCGTGGAACCGCTCCAGGCTCTGGCTCAGGGCGATGGACCGCACCCCGAACGCCATGCCCTGCAAGGCCCCCGCCACCGTGCCGGAATAGGAACAGTCCTCACCGACATTATGCCCGCGATTGACCCCCGACAGCACCAGATCGGGTTTGCCCGGCATCAGGTCGCCGAACGCCAAGACGACACAGTCCGTCGGCGTCCCCGTCACCGAGAACCGTTTTTCGCCAAGACGATTGACCCGCAACGGCTCGGTCAGGGTGATGCCCCTGCCCTTGCCCGACTGCTCCACCGCCGGCGCCACGATCCAGACGTCGTCCGACAGGGCCCGCGCGATGGTCTCCAGCGCAGTCAGGCCCTCGGCGTCGACGCCGTCGTCGTTGGTGAGGAGGATTCGCATGGGCGACTTGTCCCCCACCGATGCGCCGGGCTCAAGGCATGATCTGTGAATCTACATTCCTCCCCCATCGGGGGAGGAATAAGCCTTACCTCAACACCCGCACCGCCGTGGCCTCGATCACATAGTCGCTGCGGCACTGGTTGGTGATCAGGCTGCCGTCGTGGTTGATCGAGGTGCGGTCGCCCTTGCTGGCCCAGGCCACGGCGCGGCCGGTGAACTCGACCTTGGTCCCGCTCAGGTCGCGCGCGGCGTCCTGGGCGTTCTGCGGCAGGGCGCCGGAGACGCAGGGCCTGGCGAAGCGGTCGCGCAGCTGGCGCTGGTCCTGGAACAGCTGGAACTCGCCGCCCGTGACCCGCACCCAGCCGGTGAAGGTCGTGGCGGCCGGGTCGAAGCCCGGAACCGCCCGGGTGTCGGCGGCCGTGGCGCAACCGGCGATCAGGGCGGCGGCGGCTGTGATGATGGCGAATGATTTCATGACACTCTCTCTTCCGCTCATCCCGGCGAAAGCCGGGACCCAGTCCTTTGGGCGCTCTGGCATGAGGACCTCGGCCGAGATTTCGAGCCCACCCACCAACGCCTCTCGAAACGGCAACGCCTCACGAAAGCACTGGGTCCCGGCTTTCGCCGGGATGAGCGGAATTTGATCTCAGCCGACGAACTCCAGTCCGCCCATATAGGGCTTCAACGCCTCGGGGACGACGATCCGTCCCTGATCGTCCTGATAGTTCTCCATGATCGCGACAAGCGTGCGACCGACGGCCAGGCCCGAGCCGTTCAAGGTGTGGACGAACTCGGTCTTCCTCTCGCCCGCGCGCTTGAACCGGGCGTCCATGCGCCGCGCCTGGAAGTCCCCGCAGTTGGAGCAGGAGCTGATCTCGCGATAGGTCCCCTGCGACGGCAGCCAGACCTCCAGGTCATAGGTCTTGGTCGCCGAGAACCCCATGTCGCCCTTGCACAGCAGCACCTTGCGATAGGGCAGCTTCAGCGCCTGCAGCACCGCCTCGGCGCAGCCGGTCATCCGCTCGTGCTCGGCGGCGGAGTCCTCCGGCCGGGTGATGGAGACCATCTCGACCTTGTGGAACTGGTGTTGGCGGATCAGCCCGCGCGTATCCCGCCCCGCCGACCCCGCCTCGGCCCGGAAACAGGGCGTCAGGGCGGTCATGCGGATCGGCGTCGCGATCTCGTCCTCAGGCAGGACCTGCTCGCGCACGAGGTTGGTCAAGGAGACCTCGGCGGTGGGGATGAGGTAGCGGCGCTCATCTACATATTCGGCTTCAAGAGCAGCGAGAAACCAATCCCTAGATTGGGTGACCGCGTCGAACTCGAAAACGCCGAACGGACTTCCGATAAATTCGTTCTTGGGCGGCGCTCCCACGTTGTTCCAATCGACGAGACCGACAGTGCTCGTTGCGAAAAACAGGTCGTCAGCGAACTTCGGCAACTGCCCGGTGCCGAACATTGCTTCTTTTCGCACCAATAATGGCGGGTTCACCTCCAGATAGCCGTGCTGATCCGTCTGCATGTCCAGCATGAACTGGCCGACGGCCCGCTCCAGCCGGGCCAGCTGGCCCTTCAGCACCGCGAACCGCGCGCCCGACATCCGCGCCGCCGCCTCGAAGTCCAGCAGGCCCAGCGCCTCGCCCAGGTCGGCGTGATCCTTGGCGGGGCCGGTCGTGCGGGGCGCGCCCCATTTCAGCACTTCGACGTTCTCGGCTTCGTCTGCGCCGTCCGGCACGTCGGCGGCGGCCAGGTTCTGCTGCTTGGCCAGCAGGTCGCGCAGGCGTCCGCCCACGTCCTTCTCGACGGCGTCGGCCTCGGCGATCGCCCCCTTCAGCGCCTCGACCTCGGCCTTCAGCCGGTCGGCCTCGGCCATGTCCTTCTTCGCCATCGCGGCGCCGATCAGCTTGGACGCCGCATTCCGCTTCGCCAGCGCATCCTGCCCCGCCGTCTGGGCCGCGCGCAGTTCGCCGTCCAGCTTCAGGATCTCGGCGACCAGCGCCTCCGCCCCCTCCACCCCGCGCGACGACCAGCCGGCGACATAGGCGGCGGGGTTCTCGCGAATGGCTTTGATGTCGTGCATGGACGAGTCTCTTTGGGCGGGATCTTCAGGCGGGTCGGAAAGGCCGGAGCCTTAGCGTCCCGTGGGGCATGGGGCAACGACAACACCTTCCTTCTCCCCTTGTGGGAGAAGGTGGCCCGGAGGGCCGGATGAGGGGTATGCGTCATCGAACACGGTATCGACGGTCACAGCCCGTTCGCTGAACCACCCCCTCATCCGTCTCGCTCCGCGAGCCACTTTCTCCCACGAGGGGAGAAGGAAGCCGGGTCAGCCCCCGATCTGTCCGAAATCGGCCACCCGGCCCATCACGTTGCGCACCTGCCCCAGCAGTTTCAGCCGGTTGTCCCGCTCGGCGGCCACGTCGGAGTTGACCATCACCCCGGTGAAGAAGGCGTCCACCGGCGCGCGCAGGCGGGCCAGGGCCGTCATGGCGGCGGCGAAGTCCTCTGTCTCCAGCGCGGCGTCCACGGCGGTCGCGGCGGCGGCGGCGGCGAAGGCCAGTTCGGTCTCCTCGGCCGGCTGGCCCGGCAGGCCGGTCTCGACCATGCCCTCGGGCAGAGGCCCCTTCTTCTCCTCGGCCTTGAGGATGTTCGACGCCCGCTTGTAGCCCGCCAGCAGATTGGCCCCGTCGTCGGTGGCCAGGAAGGCGTCCAGCGCCTCCACCCGCCGCACGATCCGCACAAGGTCGTCGTCACCCACACCAAACACGGCGCGAACGAGGTCGTGCCGCTGTCCTTGATCGCGAAGCGAAACAATAAGGCGGTCCACAAAGAATTCGCGCACGCCGACAATCGTGTCGTCTCGGCTGGCGTCGACTCCTACCAGGTCAAATGCTTTGCCCAGTAGGCTCCACCAGTGGGGGCGCACCCCATTGTCCAGCACCAGCCGGATCACTCCCAACGCCGCTCGCCTGAGCGCGAACGGGTCCTTCGACCCCGTGGGCTTTTCGTCGATGGCGAAGAAGCCGACCAGGGTGTCCAGCTTGTCGGCCAGGGCCACCGCCACCGTCACCGGGTCGGTCGGGACCGTGTCGTTCGGCCCTTGCGGCTTGTAGTGGTCGCGGACGGCGTCGGCGATGCGGTCTCTGGAGCCCTCCCCCTTGA